>NZ_JACHCY010000004.1:269991-611299 GCF_014200835.1 Pseudomonas sp. JAI115 | reverse complement strand
GTTGCCGACGCAACGGGCGAGTGAGATCGACCAACTGCTGCCGCATCAGTGGGTATCTGTCTGACTTACGCAACGTGAGTTGGGCAGACGCTTACGGAGCAGGGGCGTAGACGGGGTGATCGACGCGGTGGGGTTCGAGGCCAAGGGCAGCACCACCGAAACGGTACTCGCTACTCTCAAGCTGGAGGGCAGTAGTGGCAAAGCACTGCGCCAGTGCATCGCCGCGGTACGGCGCGGCGGAGTGGTGAGTGTGCCCGGTGTGTATTCAGGGTTCATACACGGTTTTCTATTCGGCGATGCGTTCGACAAGGGCCTGACATTCAAAATGGGTCAGACCCACGTGCAGCGGTTCTTGCCTGAACTGCTGGAACACATTGAGACGGGGCGCCTGCAACCGGAAGCCATCATCACCCACAGAATGTCGCTGGAACAGGCGGCAGAAGGTTACCGGATCTTCGACAAGAAACAGGAGAACTGTCGCAAGGTTATCCTGACACCAGGCAGCAACGACGTACCACTGGCCGACGTCAATGAGACTCCGCCAATGGTCCCAGTCGCTTGAACGGTGAGCCTGGTTCTGCCGGCCGCTGATCTGGCAGAACTGGGACTGTGACGGCTGATGCGCTGCCTGTCACCCCCAATGGGTGGCAGGCATCGCATGCGAGACTGGTTACCGTCCTCATAAACGGCAACACCTTCAGGTTCCTTGACCCATACCTTCAACCGCCCGCCGATAATTCGCCGTCGCTTTCTCAATCATCGACCTGCGCTCTTCCCTGGTAATGAACCCTTCTTCGCAATACTCCTCGGCAAGACGCAGTAATTCGTCGTACTGCTCAGGAGCGCTCATTCGTATTTCAGGATGAGTGAATAGTCGCTGCCACGTTTCCAGCGCCTGTGCTTTTCTGTCTTCATACATGACATGGCCTCCAGATATGGACGGTAGAAAGGTCTTCCTGTTTACGGTTCAACGCCGGTGACGAGTGGGCCGTTGCCAACTCTAAACGTCGAAGCATCACAACTCACTGGATTGCGTGTTAACCGATTTTTTTATCAGTTAACCGCGCCGGTTAACGCCTACAAAAACCGGTTTACAGTTTTTGGGAAGCGCAAAAAACCCAAGCTCGGAGAACAACGTGTGAGAGCGAGAACGGGACCGATCCGACGCTTAATCCGCGAATGTGCGTATGCCGTGCAACGCATGCGCGACAAAGACGGTGACTTGCGCAGTAACACGTACGATGATGGCATCATAGAATCAAAAAACCATCCAAGGAGAGGAAATGCCGTTTCAACACCCCGAGTATCCGCCTTACATTCCGGTCATCAAATGGCAGAAAGCTGAGCAAAAGGCATTGGCAGCCATTGATGAACATCTCGTAGATCACGTCTGGCCGTGCATTGAAGTCAGAGGCGTCACGCATCATCAATTATTGATGTCCGAGGTGTATCACTACTGGAAAGGTACAGCGCTTGTGGACTATGCGGATCCGAGCGGCCGGTTGGGTGGCCGTCGGATGGAGGTGTTTGAGTCATTTCTTTCGGTCGCCGGGGCCAAAAATTACCCCATCATTCCGGTGCTGGACTCTCGCGACGCTGTCGAAATCGGCGACAGAATGAAACAGCTGCTATCGACCTTCGACTCGGTCGTTGTTCGCCTGCGAATCGAGGGCGTTTTCCTCTCCACCGACCACTTCAAACAGGCCCAGGATGCCTGCAGGATCCTGAACGGACTGAATATCTCGCCGCGGTTGATGATCGACATGGGTGAATGCCCTGCGCAATGGACCGCTCCTGATCTGAAGTCCTTTTCCGCTGTGCTACGAGATATGAAGGGTTGCGGCTACAGCACGGTGCACTTGACGTCAGGAGCTTACCCAGCGAGCCTCACTGACGTGTCGGCAATGGCCACTTATGATCGGGATGACTGGCGGCTCTGGCGGGAGCTGAAGACGCTCGCTTCAGATTTACAAGTGGGATATTCCGACTACGGGATCCTCTCGCCCAAATGGACGGAAGAAGTCCTCAAGAAAATCGCCAAGAAAGTCGCACTGCGGTACACCCGCGATGACAACTGGCTCATCCTGAAAGCCGCCGGCAAGACCAAACAGGACTCGATCGACCTTTCGGTCATTTTGATCACGACCTATGCAAAGGACTTTAAAGGCGGGGCTTATTCCCTTGGCGATCGATTGATGGCCACCCGGGCGGATTCAAAGGTCCCCGATCGGGAGAAGAAAGGTGGAGCGTCGTCCCACCTAACCGAAGCATGGATTCATCACATTGCTTACGTCGTCAAAGACCAATACTGAAGAGATCGTGAGGCACTTCTTCTGACGAAGCCTCACCTCTTTTGAGCAGGTAACTACGCACCGTCTGGCGCAGCTCATCGAGTGTAAGCACTTGCGCAACCCGATCTTGCAGCATGTATAGACTTCTGCCCCGCCAGCCTCTCACAGCACCACGGCTTTCCAGAACGCTAAGGCATTCCTCACGATTGAGAAGAGTCGCGAGAACTTCAGGTTCCTGACCTTTGTTAGGTTTGGCACGTCGTACTTGCTTAAACTCAGCATGCTCATGCTCGGGAACCAATAGGATGCCCCACCATTGCGGCAGCATGGGCATCGCTTTCTTGAGGTGACGTTCGGTAGTTACCAGGGTGACGTGATCGAACACTCTGGCGTATCGGGACCCTTGGCCCAGCAAACGCTTGAGCGAATCACCCTCGCTCTTGATCTCGTAGCAATGCATGTCGTAAGCATCCACGACGTCGGCTCGGATCTCTCCGCCACTGAGCTGCAACTCCTCAAGGAGCATGCCGGACATACTGCCGCGTACGCAGTCCAGATGATGCGCCAATGCTCGTTTGATTTCTGCCTCACGCATTACGGTTGCCTTGAAATGAAAAAATACTGTGGACAGCCGCAAAGTCTAACCCATCAGAGCGCAAACGCCTCGTGAAACGTAGGGTTAGCGTCTATGCAAATATGCTAATATTTTAACATGAATTGCATAAAACCACCCCAACTGCTTCAGCTTGAACTTCGCCAGTTCTTCGAGCGAGGTAAAATTACATCTAGCAGCGCAATAGCAAGGATGACCGGAATCTCACAGTCCCAGATCTATCGTAATCTTTACGGTCGACCAAAGCGCGTAACCAGTACCCTCAAAGCCCTATGCGATTATGCAAATATCTCGATTTTTGCTGAAAAGGCGGATCCGCGTAATTCTCCCATTTTGATGGACGCTCTGGGCCTGGTATGGGACGGCACAGACCAGCACGCAAAGAGGCTGGCTGAATTGCTATTTGCTCATCGCAAGGCGTGCCTGTAAAAATGATTGACGATGCAGCAGTACACAGGAGGGGTCCATGGATGAGGCTTCGACACCCGTAACAGTCAAATCAGCATTCAGTAGCCTTAAAGCCGCGGGATACCCACGCTCATACATTGAGAAGCTTCTCCCTGACTGGTGGGACAATAGTCTGTTCAAAACCAGCGCCGGCGTACTTCAATTCGCCCTGATTCTCAAACAACGACTGGGCCTCGAAACCAGCTTTGGCCAAGAAGGCCAACTACTCATCCAGACCTATCCTCGTAGCGCCAGGTTCAAGCGACGTGCGGATACCAAGGAGTCGGAGCTGAATATTGCGGCGGGTCTTGGCCTGGCCATCACCAAATTGGCCCTGTTCTGTGCCAACACGCCGTATACGCCGCTGACTTCCGATCCCAAGCTATTGCGAGAGAAGATTCTTGCGATGAGTGGCAACCCTCATGTCGATTTCGAAGGCTTGTTGAAGCTCTGTTGGGCTCACGGAATACCCGTGCTCTACTTGAAAGATCTGCCAAGAGCGAGCAAGCGCATGACGGGTATGGCCGTCAGCATCGACGGTCGACCGGCCATTATCTTGGGTTTCAACAACACCCAACATGCCCGCCAGTTGTTCGTTCTTGCGCACGAGTTGGGCCATATTGTGAGCGGCCACCTCGATGAAGGCGGCGTTTTGATCGACGAGGATCTCGCCGAGGTCACAGACACACTCATCGAGACAAATAACAAACGCAAGGATGCCGAGGAGCGGGAGGCCGATTCATTTGCATTGGCGCTCATCCGGAACGGTTACACAGCCCCATTGGCATCAATGGGTCGCCTCAGCTCCGCCACGGCCATTGCGGCTAAAGCGGCTGTGCTTGGACGAGAAATGGGGATCGATCCCGGCCACCTGATTCTTTCGTATGCAAAGCAACACAATGATTGGGCCCGTGCAAACCAAGCACTCGAATACAGCCCACCTCAGCCAAGCGCAATTGAAGTGGTCGGTCGGTACTTTCGCGAGGGCGTATCGCTCGAAGCGCTTAGCTCCGAGAATCAGGAATATCTTTTGTCGATCCAAGGATTTGGTGAGTAAAACGCTTTGTATCTTCTAGATAGCGATGCCGCTCGCAAACTTTGCCAGTACCAACTCATTCATGAGCTGACACGTGCTCTGGATTGCGCCCTCACGGACTTTGCGGTGCTGCCCCAGTTGGCCTTTCAGCTGCGGCTGCATAATCATCAGGCCGCATTAAAAAAGCTGGGCTCTATTGAATCGGTGGCTCTAGCCGCAGAGCTGATCGCTCATGCCAGCATCGTAGAAGTCAGGGTCGAAACCTCGAATTACGTTCTGAACTTCGAGCGCCCGGATATCGAATCCGGTGAGGCAGTCTTGTTCGCCGCTCTGCTCCAAAATGCCCAAGACACAATGATAAGTGGCGACAAGAGAGCCTTCGTTGCGCTGTCCAAGCTTGATGATGTAGAGGTCACCCATGAAATGTGGATTCGCTTACTCTGCCTCGAAGAAGCTATCCTGCTGATCCTGCGTAGCGATAGTTTCGATCAGGTGTGTGCAAAAGTTCGAGCGCGTAGTGATGTCGACAAAGCACTAAGTATCGCGTTTGGCGTATCACAACCAGCAATTCAAAACTCCGTGTTGGAGGCGATATCGAGCTACCTTCGAGACTTGCACCGAGATACTGGTGGCAATTGGCGAGACCCCGACGAAAAAAAAGGCCAGGCCCAACAAACCAGCCCAACATAATCTGAGTGGCAGTAGCAGCCTACCGCTCCACGGGTGCCAGCCGCGTACACGTATTAGACACCAACAAAGCGATTTCTAAATTCCGTTTTCAAGAAATCGTACAATTCCTCATCGCGCCTCCAAAGATAGTGCCGGCAAACGCTACCTTCTTCATGCGGCCCGGCAACAGGCTGAAATCCACTATCGATTAGACGCGAAGAAATCCGTTTTGGAGAATTAAGAAATTGGTGAGCAATTTCCCTGTTGAATACATACCGCTGCTGAAAATCCTTCAACGTAGATGGCGCGATTTTACGCTGATTGTTCTCAACTAAGTGTGGGAGCAAGCCATTATTTATCAATCCATACACAACCTGATCTTTTACGTTTAATACACTGGCGACCTCCTGAGCACTAAGATTGGTTGTCGTCTGATGTTCCGCTAACCAACGCTGTTTCCAATAGTAAAAATCATCAATCAGTAATTGATAATCCGCAAATGCCATTCCGGTTTCGCATCGATACAATTCAACTTCGCATTTTGTCAACGCACCCACGAAATCCAAAAACTGACTCTCGTCTTTCAGATAATAAGTAAATAATTTTCGGAGCGACAAGTATTGATCAGCACCATGCACTGCGTCGGACGGAGAAAATTTCTGTATAAAACTTTCAGAGTCAACAATCCAAGGGGTAGGGTTACTGTTTTTTGAGTTATAGCCAACCAGATACCCGCCAATAATAAGTGATCGTACCCTGCGCTCACTTATCCCTAAGCGACGCGCAGCCTCCTTTAAACTTCGTGAATTGTTAAATTTCTCAACAAAAGCCTGTGCTTCCTGGAGATCCACAACAGTGGATATTTTTCCACAGTCATGCTGGATCGAATTAGATGAGATGAAACCCTTTTCCAAGAAAAGCTTTAGTTTCGATAGGGGTACACCCAAGGACTTGGCCACCGTCTTCAGAGGTTTCCAACGATGCAACTGGATGGTTTCCCGTGAAAGCGTAGTCGAGGTCGTGGGGATTGGCCCCCGCCAGCGATTGAGCAAATATTGTTCAAATTCTTCACGCAGAAAGTCATATGCATCGCTCTTCAGCTTACGAAACGCAACATAGTAAATTTTTTGGTAACAAACCTTAGGGTGCCACTTATCTCCAATATTTCGACACCGATCTAAATATTCATGAAAAGAATCTGGCCAACCAAAAGCTATTTTACCCGCACTGTGGCTGATTTTCGAAAGGTCAGATGTCAGGAACACCGAGCGGCAGTATCTACCATCGGGATATTGCGCAATAAAACCTAAATTAAGAAATAGCTCATGCAGGGTCGAAATTGGAAGATTGCAAAGAACGGAATCATTCAATGCGGGCTTTGACGCTGCCCGATTTTCCAACAATCGAGAGAACCAGATATCCGACGTCGTTGCGCTAACAGATGAACGATTCGTGCGGATGTCCTGGTGGCATAAGCTGCACCGGAACGTGGTGAACGCCCCAAAACATAGCCTCATTCCGCATCGATGACAGGTGTCGATTAGCTCCACGGAGTGCTCAACGCAAAAATTGTATAGTTTTAACCCCCACACGTATTTCCAGTATCCATATTCTCCAATACATTTTGGACAGTGTTTTGGGCAATACATGGACATTGGGTCAAAGCTCGTTCGGGAACGGCTCAAGGATTTAACAGCAGATACCCAGACTAAAGGTGCATTATTTTCCTTGTAAAAAGTCCTCACCGCTTCATCGGTTAACTTTCTACATTGTTTTATTAAGAATGTATGAGCATAGCCGTTTGCAGTGGCCAGACGTCCTAAGAACCCGACAAGGCTCTCATCGTGAAAAGGGCTTACTTTAACTGGCAGATTTAACATATTTTCCTCGTCGGGCTCAGATGGAGAGAACTCCCCCTTAAATCACACAATTACTTCATAAGGCTCGCCCACGTCGATCAGAGGCCGAAAATCGAACTCGGCGTTGAACGGACTGCGATTTCGAGGAGCTGATTGCCAGACTTCGTCCTTGAATGCTGCATCTAAGGCCGCGAGGTTTACCCCCTCAAATTGGCCGCTTTGCACCAAGCGAACAGCTCTCTCAAGCACTTTGACCAGATAGTCCAATATTCCAAAAGAAGCGAAATAGAGACGCTGTATCATTTCGTCGGACACGAGGTTTACCGATTCGACGGACAGCATTTTTTGCATGGCCTTTATAACGCCAGCAAACTCCGGCCAAAATTCTTCGTCGGGCCTGAAGGGCACAAGTGTGTATGACGCAGAAAACCTCCTACGAAATTGGTCATTTGCTCTTTTCAAGCCTTCCAGGCGAGTCATACCGATCAACACGACTGAAACCTTTGAGGTATTCAGCAGGCTTTTTATCCAATCACCCGCTTCATATGCGTCGCTGCGTTTGTAGTCGACCAAGTGCTGTGCCTCGTCCAAAATAACGAGCTCAACTCTTAAATTTTCCAGCAAAGTTACCACCCGTGAGAATTTTGCCTCAGCGGACTCGCTGTTCATGTTCGCATACGGATCTTTCAAGGCTCTGAGCAATGCAGCACCAAGATTTTTCTTCGTGGGTGCAGATGGCATGTCCAAATACAGAATGGGCAATCGCTCCATTTCAATAGCACGTTCTGCGTTAACTGCACTGACGTACTTTTTCACAAGCGCGCTTTTCCCAACACCGCTGGGCCCCATGATGAGAAAACCCTGATTGGTTCCAGTTCGACGATTCTCCGTGTGGATATCCACTAACCTTGAGAGCGCTGCTTTGGCAATTGAGGTATTGATGAAGATCTTTCGCAGCGAAGTATCATCAACCGCATCCAGAGTGTTCATCTCATCCCCCTATCGAACCAGGACTGAGCGTAAGACGTATCTACCGCTAGGTCAGGGATCTCAAAAGTCTTTGTAGCTATTGGCATAGCGACATTTTCCAGCAATCTGGCAGGTTCGATAGGAGCAACGGGCGCACCGCCTCGATCACGCGCCAATGCAGCTTTACGCCGCCGATCATTTACCCGTTTGGTATCTCTCGCTCGCTGGATGTCCTGCTGTATTTCATGCGAAGCACGGAGGAGGGCATCAACATCCGGATTCAACGCTCCTGATAAGCGCAGCTGCTTTTTAGCCTCGTTGTACAAGTCCCGGCTTACACCTGCCAAGCGTTTGTCCTTGCAAGGCACCTGGAAAAAATATTTGCGTTGGTCGTCATATACCCAAACGTGACCTAGATCGTCTCTGTAACGTGCGTCTACGGTAAATCCGTCGGGACGCTGCAGCTTCAAATCGGCCAGCAGATCAGAATGGTAATACTGGCCGTCTACTTCGATCCCGTAATGGTGAATCTTGGGCTTTTTGCGGCAGGCCAGGATGGCTTCCAGCGCATCTAGATCGACCGGCATCTGAATTACGGATTTAGCTTCTGCCATGCGCCAAACCTGGTCAGGCGTTCTTCTGCGCAGGCCTCTGTGTGGAGTTTGATGGTAGATATCCACAATCCATTTTGTGATAAGCGCATCGAGGCCATCGAATGTGAGGCACGCTTTTTCCAGGGAGTCGTATTCCCCCTTTTCGTTAATATTCGCGAAAGTTGTGCCTGGCAGTTGATGAACGAAACCACGAGCAGTAGTACCAAAAAAACGTTCTACGGCTCCCTTCATTTGCGGACCACGCGATTTCGGGTATAGAACCTCGATACCCAGATCACTGAATGCAAGTAACAACATTCCGGCGTGAAACTCCGCCGCATTATCAGGCACCAACTGACGAGGTAAGCCTCGTGCCGGCCAGCCGTTGACCAGATTCGGGTAGCGCTGAAGCAACGAATCCTTGGGACATATCGCTTTCTCAATCACGCGCAGCACGCTTTCAGTATTGGGCGCGGCAAAGTGCAAAAGATGCGCCATCACCATCCGCGAGTACCGATCGAGTACGATGGTCAAATAAGGTCGACCAATCACCAAACCGGTATCCGGATCGATGAGCATGACATCAAGAAGTGTGTGATCGATTTCCCATCGGTGACAGATGCTATCCAATTGAAGCTGGCCAATAGCACGCCGGTGCTTTTGATTGGCCGCATATTTGCCCTTTCTTGCAGCGTCAACCAGGTATGGATCTAGGCCCTCTATATATCGATAAACTGTCATCCGCGACGGACAGGTTAAATGCTCAGCTTTTAGCTTGTGCTGGTTATATTCTTTGATGCGACCTTCGAACTCTGAATATACTTTTGATACCGGTTTCCTTTGATCTGTTAAAAAATGTTCATCAATTACGCCGAGAAGCACCTCTTCGAGATCGCCATGTATTAACCTATGGCGACCCTTATGCTCATGTTGGGGAACTAGAGCTGTTACAGAGCGCCACTTGTATCTACTCAGCCAGCGCTTAACTGTCGAGACCGACGGGGCCTTCGCACTCGTTTTATCCTTTTTCCAGACAGAAGTTATAACTTTCTTGAGTTCTTCTTTTCTGGGAAGTTTTCCTGGGTACTCAAGCAAAGCCTCTACGTATGGTCGTCTTCTCAATGCTTCCTCCGCATGCTCGGGCAGAAAGGTTGAGAGATCCCGTGGTGCGTTTTTCTGTTGAGGGGTGTAACCGAGCTTGGGTTGATCAGGAATCACGCATATGGAACGTTGCGCATACCCTGCATAAAAGTCTTTCTCCTTCATCAAAACGGGTTCGCCCAGTTCATCAGTAAAATGAAGCCGTCGATCAACAAGGCGCGAGCGGAATACGAGGTACCGTTCATTCATCGTTACAGCCAAGCCGGGACTAAGCGAAAAAATCTGCATGACGATGCCCTCCCTCAAGGTAGATGGACGATTGGGAGCTGAGACTTTTTTCGAGATCCACGCCAATCAGTCCAAGCCCTAAAAGCCTCCAGGCTTGGGCTTCCCCCGCCACCAAACATAGATCTGCAATGGTTTGGGGCTTGTCGGCCTTTATGCGGGACAGAAGATCAGGCAAAGGAGGCGTGCCCACGAATGTGCCGCGACGATGGTAAAGAATCTCCAATACCGACTTGCAACGCGGCTCCGCCCAGATCACTTCATCGGTAACCACTTCGAAGCGGCGGCCATCGGCGGCAAAATGCGCTTTGGCTGCACTCAAACGAGCGGCTGTGGCGTGATTTTTACAGTGTTGAGCTGGTTTGATTTCGACCCATACTCTTGAGCCGTCCACTAGTTCCACCTCTACATCAGGCACGTACTGCGCCAGTTGATTTCCTATTACGAAGGACTCACGGACGGGCTAGGCTTTGTAGCGGCGCACCTGTGGAGATAGCTCCAACAACCTAAAAAATCCACTTTCTAGGATTGATTCAAAAGCTACGGATTGCCCATTCTTGAGGGATGGAAAGTACCCTCTGAAGTGCCAGGATCTTCGGGTCACGACCTTTCGAACTGCCATGTCACTTTCCTCTAAACGATCGAATTTCCGAGCGGCACGAAAGCGTGCGCTCGTCGGGACGTAGGAGGATTTCTAAAGGGAACACTTCCCCCTCGAGTGATCTCGCTACGGTCGAAATGCTGGGAGGGGATTGACAGAGCAACAAAAAAAGAAGAAATTGCGCGTGTTGTGGGTTAAGCAACGACGCGCTGGTATTTTTTGTTTTTGTTGCCCTGTCTTCCCTCAGTAGAGGTATCTACATTTGGCTTGCTCCTTTTGTAGTTAAAAAACGAAAAGTTACTGGTGTAAGCAGCCTAAGATTTTGCTCGAACAAAATCGTTTAACTGCTTGAATAAAGCGAGCTTCCGGAAACGGGGCTCGCTTTATTTTTAACCGCCCGATTTTAATCCAGTAGATTAAGCGGCGCAAACTTTCCGCTCCAAATTTACATTTAAAGTTCTCCTCAATAGAACACACTAACTTACTCGATCTGATTAAAAACTAAGACGGATAGTATTAGTTGTACGTGTAAGGAATTAAATAACAAGCTCATTCGAGCAGTTCGCACAAACCTCCAGTCAACCGGTCCTCATTAAAGAACTCCGGCTTCACGCATGCCGGCATCAAGTGCTGAGCGCAAGCTGGTGAGCGTGACGGGGTGAAGAGTGCATCCGTGA
Organism: Pseudomonas sp. JAI115; assembly: GCF_014200835.1. Taxonomy (NCBI): domain Bacteria; kingdom Pseudomonadati; phylum Pseudomonadota; class Gammaproteobacteria; order Pseudomonadales; family Pseudomonadaceae; genus Pseudomonas; species Pseudomonas sp. JAI115. The sequence continues at coordinate 600,158 of NZ_JACHCY010000004.1, read as the reverse complement.
CGATTGCACCAGCGCGGCAATAAAAAAGGCCAACCCGAGTGGGTTGGCCTTTTTCCTGGTGCAGCGAAAGCAGCATATTGGGAAATACAGCAGCTTTTCTGGGATCCTACAATGGTGTAGGGTCACAAAATAATTGCTTCAAGACCTCCAGCAAACGCTAGTAGAGAATCATTTATTTGGTTAGTCCACTGGCCGGGATTCACTGAATAAATGAGAAAAGCCTACATGTTTCACACAATAGTTGGTTCCACGTGGAACAGGGCGCGGCAAGTAATGCTGCGAGAAGAGCGTGGCGCCTGCTAGGCTGGTTCTGTCAAGCAGGGTTGTGCGCAATCGCTGGGTCAACCTCCAGATACTCGTAGTTACCCTCGCTTGTTGGCGCCGACGCAGAATTGACCCAATGGGGATGCGGACAAAAACTTGGACTGGTTATGCCGCGAAGCCCAGGCTTTCACGATACTCAATGGGACTGAGCGCGCCGAGGGAAATCTTTATACGTTTTTCGTTGTACCAGCGAATGTATGAATCCAAGGCCTGAATGAACTGCTCGATGCTCGTTGACTGCCAGTTGCGAGGATAGAACAGCTCCGTTTTCAGTCGGCCGAAGAAACCTTCACAAGCCGCGTTATCAGGTGAGCAGCCTTTGCGCGACATCGAACGAATCAGCTTCGCATCAGCGATGCGCGATAGCCAGCCGGGCTAGCGGTAGTGAGCGCCACGATCGGAGTGAACAACAGGCCGTTTATCGTTTCTGGCCACCGTTTCGACAACTGCATCCAGCATCGTGTTCACAAGCTCGGCGTCGGGACGCGTGCCGATCGACCAACTGATTACCTTCCCATCGAAGCAGTCGATCATGGGGGACAGGTACACCTTGCCGGCCGGGATCTGGAACTCCGAGATGTCGGTCAGCCATTTCTCATTCGGAGCTAGGGCCGTGAAGTCGCGGTTGAGGAGGTTTCCGGCGCCGGACTGATCTCCCCGAGGTAGGAACCGTATCGACGCCGTTTCGGCTTGGCGACGACTAGGCATTCCTGCTTCATCAAGCGCTGCACCACCTTCTCTGAAAGGCGCACACGCTGCCTGCTCAACGAAGCTCCCATCCGACGGTCGCCATAGCAACGATGATTGCGTTCGAATATGTCCGCCATGGCACGACGCACTTCGGTGTACTTTTCCGCGACCTGCATTCGGGCTCGATGATAGAAATAGGAGCTTCGGGCCAATCCCAACGCGTCAAGCAGCTCTAGCAAGGAGTACCTCTGCCTTAGGGCATCAGCCAGCAATGTCTTCTCCCGATTGGTCAGGACTTGCCGGTTGATGCCCGTCTCTTTTTTTATGAGTTCATTCGCCCTCATCAACAGGTCATGTTCAAGCTGCAAACGGCGAACATCGAGCTGGAGAGATTCGAGTTGCCGCTGCAACTCCTCTCGTTCCAGTGACGATGAGGGTTCAAGCCGACACTTCATGGATGGGGATACCTCTGGGCCGAGTAGCTGGTTTTTCCAGTTGTACAAGGTCGGCCTGCACACGCCCAGCTTTTGAGCCAGGGCTTTCGCACTTTCTTTTCGCGTGCACAGCGCGATGACCGCTGCCTCCTTCACCGCGGCCGGCCGGGCTAACCCGTCTGATCGACCGACAATACGCGTATGCAACTCGGGGTGCATTTCGTAAATCCAGGCACGCAACGAATCTCGCGCGGGGTAGCCCAACGCCTTGATGGTAGCGGCGATGTTGCGACCGTATTGGAGATAGTGCCCGACAGCCTTTTCCCTTTGGGCCTTCAGTACTTCGACTTCGAGTTCTCGTAGCCACGCGGTAGGTCGAGGCATCGCTCATACTCTGCGTGCCAGCTCTTCAAAGAGTTCTTCGTCGGGTAGCCCAACTGACGAATAGTTGCCCCGGTTCGCTTGCCCAGTTTGATGTAGAGCTTGACCGCTCGGATACGGTCTTCGTATGAATACATGAACTACCTCCAGGTAGTCCAAGATTTCCGCCGCATCCCCACTGGGTCAGTTTTCGGTCAGCGGCAACACTCCCGGAGTCTGCTTGCAGGGGTCTCTCGCTGTAGGGCAATGCTTACTTACATCTCTAAAATGCTCACTTCAAAACCAGCGGGGTCTGATGGTTGATCAGTGGCCACGGCGTACATCATGGCTGCTTGCATTCTGCCGTCAATCTTTCGACGCATAGCGAGCGGTACCGGTCCCCACTAGCGGCCCGGCCGATATGTGGCGGATCCGTATCGAGCACGGCAATCGATCATGCCGTGGCCCACGCATCTTTCCTCGTCGCCTGGCGATCCCACATGTCGCCTGCATCCTGACGGCAGGGGAGCAGGGCGTCTCTGGCAGGCGCGGCTACGTTAGCTCGTAAAAAGTTAGTCAATTAAAGGGCCGTGAAGTAATGAAGTGTGTTTCCGTTGCGATGAAGCTGGGCTTGGGCTTTGCGTCCGTTACATTCATTACATTGATTAGCGCGTTGGTCGGTTTGGTGGGTGGCAATAACATCAACACCATGCTCAACGAAATGTACGCCAACAACCTAGTCCCTATCAAAGACGTGGCGAATGCCAACATGCAGGCCATTTACCATAACCGTGGGCTTTATGACTATTTGATTTCCGACAAGGTCGAGCTGGACAAAATTGTCGAGGGTATGGACCGAAACAAAGCGAAGATGACTGAGTTGCTCGACAAGTACGCAAAGACCTATCTCACTGATCGCGAAAGGGATTTATTGAAAAAACTGGATACTGCATGGGGGCCTTATGAAGTATCGGCCAAAAGAGTTTTGGCTCTTGCGCAAATCGATAAGCTGAAAGCCACGGATCTCATGAATAATGAGACCACTCAGTTGTTTCAGGCAGTGGATGATGTATTGTCGGACATCGTCGATTTTAACGACCAGTTGGCTAAAGAGGCTTACGACGAAAGTGATGCGGCTGCAAACAGGGCGCAGCAGATTCTCATCGGCATGCTAATTGCTGCGGTATTGGTTTCTGTCTTTATCGCCTTTTTCATTACCCGTGGGTTGCTCAGGCAGTTGGGAGGCGAACCGGCGTTTGCGGCGCAGGTGCTGTCCAGGGTTGCAGCGGGTGATCTCGGCGTAACGATACCACTGCGCAATAACCACACCGGCAGCATGCTAGCCGCGTTGAAGGGCATGGTAGAGAAACTTTCACAAATCATCGGCGAGGTGCGTGGGTCGGCCAATGCCCTGACCAGCGCCTCCGAGGAAGTTTCCGCTACCGCACAGTCCTTGAGTCAGGCCTCCAGCGAGCAGGCGGCCAGCGTCGAGGAAGCGTCGGCCTCGATCGAACAGATGTCCGCTTCCATCGAGCAGAACACCGCGAACGCCCGGGTCACCGACAGTATGGCGGGCAACGCCGCCAAGCAGGCCGTTGAAGGCGGCGTGGCGGTCAAGGACACGGTCAGCGCGATGAAAAGCATCGCGGAAAGAATCGGCATCATCGATGACATCGCCTATCAGACCAATCTGCTCGCGCTCAACGCCGCCATCGAGGCGGCACGCGCCGGCGTCCACGACAAGGGCTTCGCCGTGGTGAGCGGCGAGGTGCGCAAGCTGGCCGAGCGGGCCGTCAGTCTACTTGACAAGATCGTTCCCGGCATCGCGAAGACCGGTGTTCTGGTCCAGAAGATCGCTGCCGCTTCCGAGGAGCAGTCCTGCGGCGTTGGTCAGATCAGCGTGGCGATGAACCAGCTCAACCAGATTACCCGTCAGAATGCTTCGGCCTCTGGAGTGCTGGCTGCCATGGCCGAGGAAATGAGCGGCCAGGCCGAGCGGTTGCAGCGATTAATGGAGTTTTTCACGCTCGCCGGCGCAGCGCGTCAAGACTGGCAGTCGTCTGGCTTTGCAGGAGTAATGCAATGAACTCACTGATCGACACCGGCAACCTGATGTTCTGGCTGCTGGCAGTCTCGGCTCTCGGCATCGTGATACTCGTCGTCTTGAGCACTCGCTACCGGGAAGATCCACGCACCGATATTCAGATAAGTGCTCCCCTTGAGTCGCTTGCCGAAGTCGAACCGGACAGCCTCGAGCGCTTCAATCGATACGCGATCGAACAACTCAGTGCCGTCTCTGAGATTCTTGCGGAAAAGCATCTCAACAAGCCTGACGACAGGGGAGAGGACAGCGACTCCAAACGCCATGAGCGCCGCTTGGTCATCGGTGAGCAACCCGATATTTCCTTTGGCAACGAGCTCAATGAGCTTGAGGACAAAGTGTGCCTGCTGAACAGGCTCGCCGCTCAGTTGCTTGATATCGAGCGGGCTCTTGTCGGTACGGGCGTTGGTACATCGCCGGCCGCCGACACCGCGGCGCCAAACAGTCGCTACCTCTTTTTCACACTCGGTGGCGCGCCGTTCGCGGTGAGCGCGTCGAGTGTCGATACGATCGTCGAGGTCACTCCAATCGTGACCGGATCCGGTCTATCGACGCGGATGCGTCGGGCGATCAGGTTGCGCGATGCGCTGGTGCCGGTGATTGACTTGGGTGCCCATTTCGGTGGGCCGCCGATAGAAATCGGTACAAGCACCAGCATCGTCATCTTCGAAGTGATTCGCGACGACAGCAAGCAGTTGGTCGGTGTTCTGGTCGATGCGGTCGTCAAAGTGCTGCCAATCCCTTTGCTGGACATCCAGTCGCCGACAACATCGGACAACAGGATTTCCAGCGATTTCATCCTCGGTACAGTCACGATCGACAACCAGGACGTCACCTTGCTGGATATCGGGCGAGGTTTTTCAGTGAATGAGTTCGTCGCGCTCGGCCCAAGGAGCCCTACAGAATGAATAATCCGGTGCTTTCCGATAAAGAGTTTCAGCAGTTTCGCGGCATGATCTTCGAGATCGCCGGGATCAGCATGTCCGATGCCAAGAAGCCCCTGATCAGCGGTCGCCTGGCCAAGCGCGTCCGCCAGCATGGGCTGTCCGGCTATGGCGAATACTTTCGCCTGCTGATGAGCGAGCGCGCGGAACTGCAGGTCGCGGTGGACCTGTTGACCACCAACGAAACCTACTTTTTTCGCGAGCCGAAGCATTTCGACTTCCTCCGTGAGCGGATCCTGCCGGAGTTGCTCGACCGTTCCAGCTTGCGCGTCTGGAGTGGCGCTTGCTCCTCCGGCGAGGAGCCCTACAGCATCGCCATGACCTTGGCCGATGCCCTCGGCAGTCGACCCTGGGAATTGCTCGCCTCGGACCTCAGTACACGCATGCTGGAAAAGGCCCGCGCGGGCTTGTACGACATTGCCGACGCCGAAAACATTCCACGGCCGCTGTTGAACCGATATTGTCTCAAGGGAGTCGGCGAGCACGCCGGTAAGCTGCTGATAGACCCGGCGTTGTGCAACCGTCTGCGTTTCCAGCAGATAAATTTGAATTCAGCGCTGCCGGAACTGGGTGAGTTCGAGGTGATATTCCTGCGTAACGTAATGATCTATTTCGACCTCGAGACCAAGCGTCAAGTGGTGCGGCGCATGCTGCCGTTGCTCAAGCCGGGTGGCTATTTCATCGTCAGCCACTCGGAGAGCCTGAACGGTGTCTGCGACGAGCTTAAAGTCGTGGCCCCTTCCATCTACCGCAAGCCTCATGCGTAGACCCGACGGCATCATCGAGATCTTTTTGCAGCCGGGCGAGTTGTATTTCGGCGACCGCTACACCCGCATCCGGACTCTGCTGGGCTCCTGTGTATCTCTGGTGTGTTGGCATCCCAGGCTGCTGATCGGCGGCATGTGCCACTTCATGCTGCCGACCCGGCCGCACCCGCCAACCGGGGAGCTGGATGGCCGTTATGGCGATGAAGCCATCGAGCTGATGCTGCGTGAAGCTCGCGTTCACTGCGTCTCGCCCATGGAGTTCCGCATCCAGTTATTCGGCGGCGGCAACATGTTTCCCTCTATCGCTAGGCAAAAGGACAGGCACGTGGGCAAAAAGAACGTCGACGCCGCCAGGCAGTTGCTACAGGTTCACGGTCTGACGTGCAGGGGTACCCATGTGGAGGGGGTGGGCCACCGCAACCTTATCTTCGACCTGTGGAGCGGCCATGTCTCGCTCAAGCATGTTTCGCCGGCACTGGACCCACGCCAGGGGACGCGCGCATGACGCCCATCAAGGTCATGATCGTCGACGACTCCGCCGTGGTGCGCCAGGTGCTGTCGGCCGTGCTCGCCGCACAGCCGGGGATCGAGGTGATCGGCGTGGCCGCCGATCCGTTGTTCGCCCTGGAGAAAATGCAGCGGCAATGGCCCGATGTGTTGGTGCTGGACGTGGAAATGCCACGCATGGACGGCATCACGTTCCTGAGGAAACTGATGGCTGAGCGACCGACTCCGGTGGTGATCTGTTCTACGCTGACCGAGGCTGGGGCGCAGACCACCCTGCAAGCGCTGGCGGAAGGCGCGGTCGGTATCGTCAGCAAACCCAGGCTGGGGCTCAAGCAATTCCTCCACGAAGCCGTTGACGAACTGGTCCAGGCCATCCAGAGCGCGGCGCGGGCCAACCTGCGCCGTCTGGTCCCCCAGGCTGCTGTCAAATTGTCCGCCGACGCGATCCTGCCAGCCGTAAGTCTGGCGATGGCACAGACCACCGAGACGCTGGTGGCCATCGGCACCTCCACCGGCGGCACCCAGGCGTTGGAAGCGATACTTACACGCTTGCCGCGGGCCTGTCCCGGCCTGGTCATCGTTCAGCACATGCCGGAACGCTTCACCGCGGCCTTCGCCGAGCGGCTGAATAGGCTGTGTCGGATCGAGGTGCTGGAGGCGCGCAATGGTGACCGGGTAACCCCAGGGCGCGCGTTGATCGCCCCCGGTGGGCTGCACATGCTACTAACACGAAGTGGTGCCCAATATCACGTGGAGGTTCGCGACGGCCCGCCGGTCAGTCGGCACCGCCCTTCGGTCGACGTGCTGTTTCGCTCCACTGCCCGTGCGGCCGGCGGCAACGCGCTGGGGATCATCATGACCGGTATGGGCGACGACGGTGCGCGCGGCTTGAAGGAAATGCGCGAGGCGGGTGCACGAACCCTTGCCCAGGACGAGGACAGCTGCGTCGTTTTCGGCATGCCGAAGGAGGCGTTCAAGTTGGGCGCGGTAGAGCGGATGCTCCCCCTCGGTGAGATCCCCGCGGCGATCCTCGCGGGCATGACCGGCAGGCGATGAATACAAGCTTTCCCAGAGAACCCACTTATATCGATGGGCACTGACGGGTCTGTAAGGGGGATGGGCTGTGCAGCTGAAAAGAGGCCCGAGCCCGGAGCCTGAAAAATCACCTTCGCCTCATGAGGATCGAACATTCAAATGAAAATTCTTCGCAACATGCCCATCAGCCGTCGGCTATGGATCGTACTCCTGCTTGCCATGACCATGCTTCTTTTGCTCGGTTTGACGATGTTGCGCCAGATCTACATCGAGGACTATGCCGCCAAGGAACAAAAGACCCGGCAAGTGGTTGAAGTCACCATGAACATACTTGAGCACTACCACGGTTTGGAAAAGACCGGTGCACTGAGCCGCGAAGAGGCACAGAAACAAGCCATCGTTATGGTGCGCAAGCTGCGTTATGACGGTGATAACTATTTGTGGATCAATGATCTCGGGCCGAAGATGTTGATGCATCCGACCAATGCCAAGCTCGACGGTCAGGACCTCTCTGGATTCAAGGATCCGGACGGCAAGGCCCTGTTCATGGACATGGTCGCGGTCGCCAAGAGCAAGGGCAAGGGCGGTGGTTTTGTGGACTACCGCTGGCCCAAACCGGGCGCCAGCGAGCCAGTGGGGAAAGTCTCTTATGTCCAGCTGTTCCAGCCATGGGCCTGGGTGTTGGGCTCAGGCGCGTACACCGATGACGTGCAAGCCGCGTTTCGTGCTCAGATGTGGAAAGCTGCCGCTGTGTTCCTGGGCATCGGCCTGCTGCTGGGCGGCCTGATCATACTGATCAGCAAGAGCATCACCCGGCCATTGAGCGACGCGGTGCGCGCGATGGCCGATATCGCCGGCGGAGACGGCGACCTTACGCGTCAACTGGACGCTCGCGGTCAAGATGAGCTGACCGCACTGGCCGATCACTTCAACGGTTTCACTGGAAAACTGCGCGGCGTGATCGAGCAGTCGTTGCAAGCGGCCAATGCACTGAATCAGGCATCGGCTTCACTGAATGCCATCGCCACCGAAAGCCAGGGCCACAGCGTGCAGCAATCACAACAGATGGAGCGGGTGGCTGCGGCGATCGATGAGGTGACGTACGGCGTCCAGGATGTGGCGAATAATGCCGAACAGGCCGCCGGGGAAGTGCGTGACGCCGATGAGCGAGCCCGGTTGGGGCAAAGCAGTATTGACAATTGTTCACGGCAGATCGAGCAGCTGTCAGGGACCATCGAGCAAGCGGTGGCGGTTATTCAGACCCTCTCGCAGGAAAGTACCCAGATCGGAAGGGTTCTTGAAGTGATTCGCGCCATTGCGGAACAAACCAACCTGCTTGCCCTCAATGCCGCCATCGAAGCGGCGAGGGCGGGGGAGCAGGGTCGCGGCTTTGCCGTGGTGGCGGACGAAGTCCGCATGCTGGCTCAGCGCACTCAGCTATCGACCACCGAGATCCAGGGCATGATCGAAACCCTGCAGCGTAACTCCGATGCCGTGGTCAAGGTGATCGACGAAAGCCTCCAGGGTTCGCAACTCACCATCGAACAAGCCAACCTGGCCAGCCGCAGCCTGGATCAAATAGGCCATTCCCTGCGTAACCTGACCGGGCTCAATGCTTCCATTGCCAGTGCGACCTCTCAACAATCTCAGGCGGTCGAAGACATCAACCGCAACGTCACCCAGGCCACCGGCCTCGCACAGGAAAACGCTCAGGCCGGCGAACGAACCAGTGCCGCCAGCCAGAATCTGCGGCAATTGGCCGGTCAACTGAATCGTCTGCTGGGCCAGTTTCGGGTTTGAACCGTAAATCCGCACAGCAAGTTTTTGCAGTTTGGAAAACTTCAGAGGGCGGGTTTCAGTTGCGTGAAGCCGCGGTGTGGCAGGCCTTTGTGGATAACGCAGAAAGTCGTTGTCGTTTCAACCAAAGGCACGCTCAGCGAGTTGGTCGGCGTCCCCCTGGATGGTGCGGACTTGCCCTACCAAAAAATCAGCGGCTACTGATTGCCGGCAAACGCTTCGAGTCTGAATCATGGGTGCTTGAAACTCGCTCAAAAGCATGCCTGGCTCGCAGCTAAACATCCGGGTGTGCCCGTTGCTCCTGCTTGACCTGACTTGTAATGGAGGCATGCTCGGTATTGGCCGGCGTTTCACCAATTACCCGCGACCTGAGGGTTGCACGGCAATCGATGATCCTAAAGCTCGGTGTGTGGACAACGCTTTTCCCGAACCTTTCTCACCACAAACCATTATTTGGAATTCACTTCGTGAACAATTGGACCATCAGACAAAAAATTAGCATCTTGCTCGCCTCGGTCATTCTGGCCTTTGGGGGGTTGACAGGGTTTCTGCTAGGTCGTCAGGCAGCCGCTACTGCCGACATCCATAGTCTGTATGACAACGACTACCATGTGGCATCGACCATCGGTCAGATTGATGGGCTACTAACGCGCGTGGACATCAATATCCTGCGAATGATTGCCATTGGGAGTCCGAGCGCCATCGCCGAGTGGAAAGCCCAGAACACCGAGCACTTCAACAAGGTCGACCAGTTGCTGGGGGAGTTGAACGCATTGGACGATTCGACCACGGCGACGTCGGTCAATACCTTGGGTGAGGCCTATGCGCGTATGCGCAAGGGTATGGAACACCAGGTTGAAGCTATCGAGGCCGGTGACATCAAGCGTGGCGGCGAGATCAACCTGAGTGAGGTCAAGGACAACGCAGTGAAGGCCTTCAGTACGCTGTCCGAACTCAAGAGCGCACAGGACTTGAAGGCCAAGAGCAAGATCGAGGCACAGGAGGTGGCTGCATCGTTCATCCGCACCATTTCGATCATAACGGCTATTTTGGTTGCGCTATTCTCGATCGGATTCGGGCTGCTGTTTCTGCGCAACTTGCTCAAGCAGCTTGGCGGCGAGCCGGCCTATGTGGTGGAGGTGGTATCGAAGATTGCCGGCGGCGACATGACCGTGGAGGTGCAGACCCGGGCCGGTGATAGCGCCAGCATGTTGTTCGCCATCAAAGCCATGGTGGGAAAACTCTCGCAAGTCATTGGTGAGGTGCGCGGTTCGGCCAACGCCCTGAGCAGTGCCTCGGAGGAAGTCTCCGCCACCGCCCAATCGATGAGCCAGGCCTCAAGCGAACAGGCCGCCAGCGTCGAGCAGACATCTGCCTCGGTCGAGCAGATGTCCGCCTCCATCGAGCAGAATACCGAGAACGCCCGGCTCACCGATGTCATGGCCGGCAAGGCCACCAAACAGGCCCGCGAGGGTGGCGAGGCGGTCAAGGACACCGTCAGCGCGATGAAGAGCATCGCCGATAAGATCGGTATCATCGACGACATCGCTTACCAGACCAACCTGTTGGCCCTCAACGCTGCCATCGAGGCCGCCCGTGCCGGTGAGCATGGTAAAGGCTTTGCGGTGGTCGCCGCCGAGGTGCGCAAGCTGGCCGAGCGCAGTCAGGTCGCTGCCCAGGAAATCGGCGAGGTAGCCAAGAACTCGGTGGCCCTGGCCGAGCGCGCGGGCAGCCTGCTCGACGAGATCGTCCCTGGTATCGCCAGGACCAGCGACCTGGTCCAGGAAATCGCCGCAGCTTCCGAAGAGCAATCCTCCGGCGTCGGCCAGATCAACACGGCGATGAATCAACTCAACCAGATCACCCAGCAGAACGCCTCGGCCTCCGAGGAGTTGGCCGCCACCGCCGAGCAAATGAGCAGTCAGGCTGAACAGTTGCAGCAAGTGATGGGCTTCTTCACCCTCGCCCGCCATGGTGAAGGCGAACGCAACACAGTCGCCGTTGGAGCTAAGTCGACCCCATCCGTGCCCGCCCCGAGCAAGCTGCTGGTAAGCAGTCGCGATTCGGCCGTACCCGCCGGCTTCGTGCGCTTCCTGGAGTGATGTCATGGGACAGTTGATCAAGGGGCATAGTCCCGACAGCGCGCCGCAACCCCGGCAATACCTGACCTTCACCCTCGCAGGTGAACAGTTCGCCGTGGGTACACTCAGCGTCAAGGAGATCATTGAGTACGGCCAACTGACCGGCGTACCGATGATGCCGCCAAGCATTCGCGGGGTCATTAACCTGCGCGGCGCGGTAGTGCCGGTGATCGACCTGGGAGTGCGGTTCGGCGGTCGGCAGACAGGGGTCGGACGGCGTGCTTGCATCGTCATTATCGAGGTGCGCCAGGTCGACGAGCGCCAAGTGATCGGCGTATTGGTCGACGCTGTGAACGAGGTGTTGGAAATCAACCCGGCGGCCATCGAGCCGCCACCGGCCTTCGGTGCGCATGTGCGCACCGACTTTATCCAGGGCATGGGCAAGGTCGGTGACCGTTTCGTTATTCTTCTGGACATCGGCCAGGTGCTCTCGGTGGATGAGCTTGCCACGCTGGAGAAAGTGAGCGGGGCATCAGGATACGAGGAGGATGATAATTGAACTCCAAGGTTTTCTGGGGGGGGCTGTGCTCATCGATAACCGAGCGACCGACTCTACGGCATGACCGGTAGGTGTCGCTTGAAACTGAAGAGCGAAAGGCTCCGCGAGAAAAAATTCCAATGAATAAACTGCTGGGTAATCTGAGCGTAAACCTGAAGCTTGCACTGGGTTTCTCTCTGGTCTTGCTGCCGACGTTGATCATCACCTTTGTCGGTTGGTTCGGGTTGAACGCCATGAGCGTGCGTAGCGACAAGCAGATGTCGATTTCGGAAATTGAAAAAATCAGCAAGGATTTACGTATCGCACGTCTGTTCTACGCCGCCAATCATGGTGCTGTGAATGCTGCGGCCGTCGTCGGGCAATTGGACCGTCTCGATCAAAATCTGCAGCAGGCTCGGGTATTTCATAAGGCACCCCGGGATATTCAAGCGATAGAAGAATGCATAAGGAGCGCCAGCAACTATCGCGCCGCGTTCAGCCAGTTCAGCCGCGCCGTCGAAGCGGGTGGGGCTATCCTTGATCAATCCCACCAGTATGCCGATGCCTCTTCGAGTGCACTCAGCAAGATTTTCGATGTACTGCATGAACGAGCGACTCATCATGGGGGATTGGATAAACAGGAAAAGCTGCAGGATGCCGTTGTCGCGCAAGGCATGCTGATACAAGAGGCACGATTCAAATGGGTTGAATACGCCGCTAGCGGTAAGGTGCAGTTGGAGCGATCTGCGCTAGATGCCATCGACCAGGCTCAAGACGGTATCGATCGACTGGTCGGCAGCATGCCCCCTGAGCTGGTCGATGGCGTGCAAGGTGTCGGTCGGACGCTCACAGGTTTTCGCGCCGCCGTCGATCAGTTTCGCGATGCGCAACTTGCCGCGCAAAAGGCGCAAAATATTCTGGATGATGAAGTGGCTCGGCTGTTTGAATTGTCCGAGCAGATGTCGTCCGAACAAGTCGTGAAGCGCGATCAGGTGTCCAGACAATCCAAAATGCTGCTCATCGGTATCGCGAGTGCCGCTTTGTTGCTGGGTATCTTGGCCGCCATCATCATCAGTAGCCAAGTCACCCGTCCTGTCCGTGAGGCGGTGGATATTGTCGAACGCATTGCCGCCGGCGACCTCACGCATAATCTAGTGGTCACCCGCCGCGATGAGCTGGGAGTGTTGCAACAAGGCATCCTGCACATGGGCGAAACACTGTGCGACCTGATCGGCGGTGTTCGCGAGGGTGTCACGCAGATCGCCAGCGCGGCCGAAGAGCTGTCGGCCGTGACCGAGCAAACCAGTGTTGGGGTCAACCATCAGAAAATCGAAACTGATCAGATCGTCACCGCCATGCATGAGATGACCGCCTCTGGGCAGGAAGTCGTGCGTAACGCCCGGCAGGCTTCGCAAGCCGCCACGGCCGCCGATGACAAGGCTCGCGAAGGCGATAAGGTCGTCGCTGAGGTGATAGAGCGGATCGAACATCTGGCCAGGGATGTCGCCCGTTCCAGCGAAGCTGTGACAGTGTTGCAGCAAGAGAGCAAACAAATCGGCAGCGTCATGGATGTCATCAAATCCGTGGCCGAGCAGACCAATCTGCTGGCACTCAATGCCGCCATCGAGGCCGCTCGCGCCGGTGACGCGGGGCGCGGTTTTGCTGTGGTGGCCGACGAAGTCCGTGGCCTGGCCCTGCGGACTCAGAATTCCGCCGAAGAAATTGAAGGAATGCTGTCCGGCCTGCAGAGCGGTACCGAGCGGGTGACTCACGTCATGAGCAATAGTCGCAGCCTGGCCGAGAGCAGTGTCGAGCTGGCACGCAAGGCCGGTTTATCGCTGGCAAGCATTACTCGCACGGCGTCGGACATTCAATCGATGAACCAGCGGATAACGGCCGCAGCCGAACAACAAAGCGTCGTGGCCGACGAGATCAGCCGCAGCATCGTCAGTGTGCGCGACGTGTCCGAGCAAACCGCCGCCGCCAGCGACGAGACGGCTGCCTCAAGCGTCGAGTTGGCACGGTTGGGAAATCAGTTGCAGATGATGGTCGGCCATTTCAAAGTTTGAAGTGGAGGAAGTATGGGGTAGGGTTGGCCCTACAGGCGTAATCCTTTTTCCAGGTAAAAATCAGGCGAACCTGATGGTCTCTGCGCCTGATCCCTTGCATTATCGCCACTGTTTTGATATCGCCGCTTCCGAAAGTTGAACGGTGATCGTGTTGTCGCTGCGTTGCTCTGTCCGATTGCCTGGATGTCGATCCCTGGCTTTACGAACTGCCCCGTCACGCGTTCATCACATATAAGGGGAGGGGCGTACGCTTGAGTCATGTTTCCTTGGCTATCCGGGAAGTTCCGGATGAGCAGTTGTTGATGCGTCAAGGAGGACTGTATTGGGTGGCTGTCGACCGTACCCGTGATGTCGAAGCGTTGGCGCTCCAGAGCCTAGCCGCCTTGCCCGAGCGGCACCGGGCGAGTCTGGTGTGGTGTGGTCATCACCCCGAGCAAATGATAAGCGCCTTGGGCGAACGGTCCGGGCCCGACGAGTTGCGGGTTTTCGAAGTGTCCAAGGCCGCCATTCGCGCGGCGCTCAAATCGCTGCCCAGTGAGTTGAAGCGTGCTGGAACGGTGCCGGGCAGCCTCGTATTGTTGATGCTGCCGACCAGTGGCTGGCAGGCATTCGACGCGGTGCAGTTGCGTCAATGGAGCAGCAGGGTAAAGCGCTGGTTGCGTGAACAGCGCTGCACGCTCCTGGTGCTGTGCCATGGCGAGGCCCCCGATCTGCATGCCGAGCTGATTCGTCTCAATGAGCATTTGTCCGGTCTGGCGCAGTTGTATCGACGAGACGGCGTTATCCACTATCAGTCGCACTTTTGGCACAACGAGCGAGGCGTCTGCGGTGCCCAGGCGTTCGAGCTCGATCTGCAAGCCTCGGGTTTCAGCCTGGCCCCGGCCGAACCGGCCGTTGCGCTGCCGACACGCACCGATGACCAGCGCATCTATCTTGCCCAGCGCGTCGCGCTGGGAGGTGCCACGGCACTGTCGGAACACTGGCGCCTATTCGAACGGCGCGTCGACCTGCTGGGGCAGGCGGCCCTGGCCCGCGCCGCGAGCGTTATCGTGGCGGTCGACAGCGATCAGCAGGTGGAAGTACTGGCGCGAGAATTGTACGAACTGCGCGAGCGCTGCGGTACGGCGTTGAAAATCGTTATCCGGGAAATGGAGCCCTGCCTGCGCTATCGCGACGAGCGTTTGTTGATGTCGTGTGGGGCGAATATCATCGTGCCTTTCGGCATCGCGTTATCCCGATTCTTCAGCCTGTTGGACAGTGTGCAGGGGCAGGTCTGGAGGCGCGGTCGCCTGAGCGGTGATCTGGAGTCGCTCATCGAACGTCTGCGCGCGCCGAAGATGCGAGGCCTGTTGGTGCCCCGGGAGTTTTTGTCGGCGCTGGAGCAGATTTATCGCGGTGCCGCCGGTGAAGTCGAGCACCAATTGTTGCGGCTGCACCCGCGCCCGGCATTGACGATGGAGCATTGTCTGTACCAGCTAAGCCTGCGTCGGTTCGGCGACGTCGCCACTGTGGTGAATGGGGTTTTCTATCTGTTTCTATTCGCTTGTCGTAGCGATGGTCTGGAAGCGGCGCTGGGCAATATCTGTCGCCTGTCATGGCGCAACCTGTTCAGCGATTGCCAGGCACTCTCCGAATTCGATGACTTGCCGCATGAGGCGTTCAGCAATACCGTCAGTCTGTCGCAGACGTTGCGTCTGGCCCCGGATCGCACCGACACACCGCTGCGCACGCAAGCACAGTTGGGTGCCTACACACCACAGCGGATCACGCTGGCCATCGCGGATGCCTGTGAATGAATCTTTTTGAGTTGTTCCAATTGATTGCCGTGAGCAGTCTGTTGACGCTGGTGTGTGTGTGGCTGTTGCGCAGCGTTTGGCGTCAGGGGCAAGCATTGCTCCAGTCCTTGTTGCCGCCGCGCTATCTGAAACCCCGCCGCTTGCCTCGGCGCGCTTGCCCGCCAGTGGTCCCGGAGGCGCCCCATGAGTAAGTTCGAACCGGTGACTGGCGCGAGCACGGCGCGGGTCTGGTCCGGCCTGGGGCACTGGAACCTGTATTTCATCCTCAAGTTAGCGCTGCAGTGGGGCGGTTATCTGAACATCCAGGTATTGCCCAACCTGTTGTTCGTGGCTTTTTTGCTGATTCCCTTGCGAAAGCACTCCACTGCTGTCATCCGTCGATTGCTCGCTGTGCCGGTGGCCATGGCGCTGTTCTATCGAGACACCTGGCTGCCACCTCTGGATGAATGGGTCAAGTTGTCTTCGGTGATGAATCTTTCCTCCGGCCATCTTTTGACATTGGCCGGGAGCCTGGTCGACTGGAGCCTTTGTGGTTGGCTGCTGGTGTTGGTGATGGCGTACCAGTTCGTCCAGCCCTGGCTGCGCATGACTACGCTGAGCCTGGCCGGCCTGGCGTGGTTGAGTGTTACCCATCCGTCGGTGTTGCCGCTCACCCACGGAGCAAGTTTGACCCGCGCCCTGGCGCCGGCAGACAAGGCCGCTCCCTCTAGTGAGGCTATCGACGTTTATTTGAAGCAGTTTTACGACTCGGAGGCCGATCGGCGAGTCTCGTTCTTGCCTGCGACGGCTGCCGCTCAGCCTTTTGACTTGTTGCTGATCAACATCGATTCCATGTCCTGGGATGATCTGGATGCCGTCGGTTTGCGCGACCACCCGCTGCTGCGGCAGATGGATGTGCTCTTTGACCACTTCAACTCGGCCGCCTCCGAGCAGGTTCCCGCGGCGCTTCGGCTGTTGCGTGCCGGGTGTGGGCAGCCACCTCGCCGTGACTTGTTCGTTCCGGCGCCAGAGTCTTGCCTGTTGTTCGATGCGCTGGGCAAGCAGGGTTTCGTCGGCCAGACGCTGCTCAACCACACGGGGCGTTTCGCGGGTTTTCTGAATGCCGTGCAAACCTTGGGTTCGCTGCCGGAGCCGGAAGTGGATGCCGGCCATTGGCAGTCAATGCTCTCAGGGCCGGACGGTTCGCCGGTGTGGCGTGATCGCGAAGTGCTGGGCGACTGGTGGAAACAGCGTCAAGCGCAGCCTGAGGCGCGGGTGGCGTTGTTCTACAACACCCAGACTTTGCACGAGGGTAATCATGTCGTGGCAGCCGATGGCAACATCCGGCGTGCCGACTACAAGGCACGAGCCCAGGCCCTGCTGGATGACCTGAGCGGGTTTATCGAGCAACTGGAGCACAGTGGCCGTCGCGTGGTCGTGGTGATGGTGCCTGGTCACGGCGCGGCCCTGCGCGGCGATCGCATGCAACTCCCCGGCATGTACAAGATACCCAGCCCGTCCATCACTCAAGTACCGGTTGGCATCAAGTTGATCGGCATGGGCCGTAATCCTCGGTCCATGCCGTTGCACGTCAGCGAACCGAGTAGCTATCTGGCCGTGGCGCAGCTTACTAACCGATTGTATGGCACGCCATCGCCAGCGGGGGGCGAGCAGCCTGACTGGCAACCGCTGCTGACAGGCCTGGCTCAGGTCCGGCTGGTTTCCGAAAGCGAAGGCAGCATCGTCCTCGATTACGCCGCAACTCCCTATGTACGGATTACGGAGAACGACCCATGGCTGCCTTACCGTCCGGTGTCCCAATGAGCGCCAGGCTGATGTCGCGCACCGAACGGGCCGATGACATCGCGCGATTGAAGGAGGAGCTGCAATTGCCCGCCCTGAAATACGTCGACGTGTCGCTCCAGAGGGAGCTGCGCCGCGCCGTGGAGCGCTGGCCGTTGTTCGCCGAACTCGAGCAGGCACAGCGTGCGCCGGACGCGCGCGTGTCGTTGACGCGTCGCGATGAACAGCCGGTGAGTGCATGACTTCGCTGGGGCTGTACGGACTACGGGGTGGCGCCGGCAGCAGTTCATTGCTGGCGGCGCTCGGTTATGCCCTGCACACCCTGGAGCGGCGCGTACTGCTGGTGGACATGTGTCCGGAGAATCTGCTGCGCCTGCACTTCAATCTCGCCCTCACGCAAACCGATGGATGGGCCCGGGCCTTGCTCGATGGCCAGGACTGGACCGACCAGATCTGGAGTCTTGTGCCGAATTTGAGTGTGCTGCCCCATGGCCGTCTCATCGGCGCCGACCGCGCGCATCTGGAGCAAGCGTTGAACCACCGGCCCGGACTCTGGGCCCGGCGTATGAGCGTCTTAGCAGAACATTTCGATTGGATCCTGTTCGATTTGCCTCGGCGCTCGCCTTGGCGGGATGACGCTGTGCCGTGCCAATTGCAGATTCAGGTCATCGAAGCCGATGCCGCGTGTCATGTGTTGCTGCAACAGCAGGAGGAGAGGGCGGACAGCCTGTTGCTCAATCGTTTCGATCCTGCCAGCCAGATTCAACGTGATCTCGCGTTGATCTGGCGTCAGCACTACGACGCGCGGCTGCTGCCGGTGACGGTACACAGCGATGAAGCGATGCGCGAAGCGCTGGCCTGCAAGCAGCCGGTGGGTCGCTATGCGCCGGACAGCCTGGTGGCCCAGGACGTGCTGAGCCTGGCGATCTGGTGTCTGGCCCACCAAGGTGAACTGAGGTGATTGCTCGTTGGTTTCCTTATGGACAGTTGCGCGGCCAGCATGATTGCCCGCCGTCGGTCGCGCTGTTGCTGGCTCTGTGGAGTCTCTTGGCCTGGACGGTACTGCGTCTGGAATCACCCGCCTGGCGACAGTTGCTGGAGCATCGCAAACGCTGGTATCCGCAGTTAGCCGGCAAAACTCCGAGCATCGGCGATCCGTTGCGTTATGCCCTGCAGAGCCTCTGGTTACTGTTGGTACATCCCGTTGCGCCAGAGCGGCGTTCAAGCGCTTACCCGTGGTGGTCGCGAGCCTCGGCGTTCCATCGAGCGTGGTGGGAGCGGCTGACCCAAACGCTTGAGCAACAAATCCGGCGTATTCGTGACCACTCACGCATCACCCAAGGCGTTCATTGGTGGAAAGGCCTGGAACAGCACCGCCAATGGCTGCTCGGTGGGTTTCTATTCACCCAGTTGGTGCTGCTGACGCTGTTATGCATCACCGAACCGTTCGGTTACGCAGAGCAACTGGTCTTCGCGCTTTTGCTCTGGGGCTTGGCCCTGCTGGTGCGGGGCATTCCCGGACGGTTCGCTACGTTGCTGATGGTGGTGCTGTCCGTCATCGTTTCCTGCCGTTACCTGTGGTGGCGCTACACCTCGACGTTGAATTGGGATCACCCCTTGGACCTGGCTTGCGGCCTGGGTCTATTGGCAGCGGAAACCTACTCGTGGATCGTTCTGATCTTTGGCTACATCCAGACCTGCTGGCCGCTGAATCGCGAGCCGGCGCAGTTGCCGGGCGACACC
The DNA here is from genome assembly GCF_014200835.1 of Pseudomonas sp. JAI115. Taxonomy (NCBI): domain Bacteria; kingdom Pseudomonadati; phylum Pseudomonadota; class Gammaproteobacteria; order Pseudomonadales; family Pseudomonadaceae; genus Pseudomonas; species Pseudomonas sp. JAI115. Next base: position 581,190 of record NZ_JACHCY010000004.1, on the reverse strand, counting down.
CGTCATTGGCCGACAGTCGATCTGCTGATCCCGACCTACAACGAGGACCTTTCGGTGGTGCGGGGGACGGTCAACGCCGCCCTGGGCATTGACTGGCCGGAAGACAAGCTGCGCATTTACCTGCTGGATGACGGCAAGCGCGAAACCTTCCGTCAGTTCGCCGCCGAGGTAGGCGTCGGCTACATCATTCGTCCGGACAATCGTCACGCCAAGGCTGGCAATCTCAACCACGCCTTGGGCCGCATCGACGGCGAACTGGTTGCGATATTCGATTGCGACCACATGCCGGTGCGCTCCTTCCTGCAACTGACGGTGGGCTGGTTCCTGCGCGATCCAAAATTGGCACTGGTGCAGACGCCTCACCACTTTTTGTCGGCCGATCCCTTCGAACGCAACCTCGCGGTGTTCCGCAACCGGCCGAACGAAGGCGAGCTGTTCTATGGTTTGATCCAGGACGGCAACGACATGTGGAACGCTGCGTTCTTCTGCGGTTCCTGCGCCGTCCTGCGGCGTTCGGCGCTGGATGAGATCGGTGGGTTCGCGGTGGAAACCGTCACCGAAGATGCCCATACCGCGTTGCGCCTGCACCGCCGGGGGTGGAATTCGGCCTACGTGCGTATCCCCCAGGCCGCTGGGCTTGCGACGGAAAGCCTATCGGCCCACATCGGCCAGCGCATTCGCTGGGCTCGGGGCATGGCGCAGATTTTCCGTACCGACAATCCGCTGTTGGGCAAGGGGCTGACGTTTTTCCAGCGGATCTGCTACGCGAACGCGATGATGCACTTTCTCGCCGGCTTGCCGCGGCTGATATTCCTGAGCGCGCCCCTGGCTTTCCTGCTGTTGCATGCCTACATCATCTATGCCCCGGCGATGATGATCCTGTTGTACGTGTTGCCGCCGATGATTCACGCCAGCCTGACCAACTCGCGCATGCAGGGTCGCTTTCGACAGACGTTCTGGGGGGAGGTCTACGAGACCGTACTGGCCTGGTACATCGCCCGCCCGACCACGGTGGCGTTGTTCAGCCCGAACAAGGGCTCCTTCAATGTCACCTCCAAGGGCGGGCTGATGGAGCACAACCGGTTCGACTGGAAAGTCGCCCGGCCCTACCTGGTCCTGGCGGGGCTGAACATCATCGGATTGGGTTTTGCCTGCTGGCGTTTGTCCACTGGCCCAGCCAATGAAATCGGTACGGTGCTGGTGAGTTCGCTGTGGGTCATCTACAACCTGCTGATCCTCGGCGCCGCGGTGGCAGTGGCCGCCGAGGTGCGTCAGGTGCGCCAGACGCATCGAGTGCAGACGCGGTTGCCTGTCGCAGTGCGCCTGGACAGTGGCCACTCGTACCCTGGCATGCTAGTGGACTATTCCGATGGCGGTGTCGGCGTGGAAATCGATGTGCCGCTGGCGCTGCCGGTCGGTGGTCGCATTTCGTTGTTGATGCAGCGTGACAAGCGGGAATTCATGTTCCCCGGCCTGGTCAGCCGTAGCCATAAGCAATTTGTCGGTATCAGCTTCGCCCATCTGTCCACCCGGCAGAAAATTGATTTCGTGCAGTGCACCTTCGCTCGCGCCGATGCCTGGTTGAATTGGGGCGATAACTATGTGCCGGACAGGCCCCTGCACAGCCTGATCGATATCTTCAAGCTCGGTACCAAGGGTTATTTCCAGCTTTATCAATTCCTGCCGTTATGGATCCGCCGTGTGGCCGGTCCGCCGTTGCGGCTGGTGGGATGGTTGTTGAGTTACCTGCCGCGGATGCCGGCTTCATTTCTCTCGTCTACCTCTCGTTCTGTGAGCCCATCATGAGTCGCTATTCGCGTAGATCCCTGTTCGTCGGCCTGGCGCTCCTGGCCTCTGCTGGTGTCCAGGCCCAAGGCCTGGTAACGCCTTCCGTGGGCGCGCCATCGCTTGAACCGGTCCCCAACTGGAGTAATACCTATAGCTTCAGTCAGCTGGGCCAGCCCGGCGACAATCTGCTGCTGGGCATCCATGACAGTGAGCAGATCGAGTTCTCGTTGCGCCGCGACCGTATCGCCAGCGATGCAAGCCTGCGGCTGGAATACACCCCGTCGCCGGCATTGCTGCCGGTGCTGTCTCATCTGCGGGTCTATCTCAATGACGTGCTGGTCAGCACACTGCCCATCGAGAAAGACCAACTCGGGCGCAAGACCTTCCGAAATGTCGCCCTTGACCCGCTGCTGATCACCGATTTCAACCGGGTGCGCCTGGAGTTCATCGGCCATTACACAGACATTTGCGAAGACCCGGCCAACAATGCGTTATGGGTCAATATCGGGCGCCGCAGCGAGATCGAACTGCATGAGCAGGCGTTGTCGCTGAAAAATGACCTGGCGTATTTCCCCCTGCCGTTTTTCGACGCGCGGGGCCAGGAAAAACCGACGTTGAGCATGGTGTTCGCAGCGGCGCCGACATTGGGCGAGCAGCGCGCGGCGGGCGTTCTGGCGTCCTATTTCGGCAGTCGAGCCGGCTGGCGAGGCATGCGTTTGCCGGTGCTGTTCGACCAGTTGCAAAAGGCCGACGACGGTAGCGCGACCACGCCGGCCATCGTCTTTGCGACCAACGACCACCGTCCGTCATTCCTGGCTGACCTGGAGCGCTTTCCAAAGGTGCAAGCCCCGGTGCTGCAGATCATCGAGAACCCTCGCGCGCCGCACAGCAAAGTGTTGCTGGTGTTCGGTCGCAATGATGAGGATCTGTTCGTTGCAACGCGGGCGCTGGCCCTTGGCGGGGACTTGTTGCGCGGTTCGCGGGTGACGGTGGACAAGGTGCAGCAACTGCAACCGAGGCAACCCTACGACGCACCCAATTGGATTCGCACCGACCGTCCGGTCCGATTCGCCGAGCTGATCAGTTACCCCGGGCAACTGCAGGCGAGCGGTCTGCGGCCGGCGCCGATCAGTGTTGATCTGAACCTGCCCCCGGACCTTTTTGTCTGGCGTAGCCAGGGCATTCCGCTGCAGCTCAGTTATCGCTACACCCCCAGCGTCGTCACGGATGAGTCGCGGCTGAACATCAGTCTTAACGATCAATTCATCAGCAGTTTTCCGTTGCCCGCCAATGACAGTTCGAAGCTGCAAGGGCTGAGGCTGGCGGTGCTGTCCAGTGATCCGGCCAACCCCACCGAGAAGGTGTTCGTGCCTGCCTTGAAAGTCGGTGAGCGCAACACGCTGCGTTTTGACTTCAATTTCGCCAGCACGATCGGCGGTGCCCAACGAGGTCATTGCCAGACGAGCTTGCCGTCCAGTAATAAGTCGGCAATCGACGAAGCCTCGACGCTGGATTTGTCCGGCTATCACCATTTTATCGCGATGCCGGACCTCAAGGCTTTTGCTCGCAGCGGTTTTCCGTTCAGCCGCATGGCCGACCTGTCGCAAACCCTGGTCATGGTGCCGACCCAGGGCAGCGCCGTACAGATCAGCACTTTGCTTGAAACCCTGGCAACCATCAGCGCGCGCTCCGGTGCGCCGGCGCTGGGCCTGCAATTGTCCGATGATTGGGGCGTGGCGGCCCGCACGGACGCCGATCTGCTGGTGTTGGGAGGGTTGGGCGCGGGCGTTGGCGACAGCGCGAATGCGAACCTGATGCTCAATCAACTCAACGATTGGCTGCTGGAACCTTCCAGCCAGATACCGGGCGGCTCGTCGGCGCGCGTCGGGCAGCTCAATGACATCCGGGAGCAGGCGGCCCATCGGGTCGAGGTGTCGGCCCAGGCGCCGATTGCCGCGTTCGTCGGCCTCAAGTCGCCGTTCCATGAACAGCGCAGCATCGTTGCGCTGCTTGCCCACGACGATGCTGATTACCAATTGCTGCGCGATACGCTCGCCGACGGCGCGAAGATGGACGCCGTGGCGGGGTCGGTAGCGCTGCTACGCAGCAGTGGCGTGGAGAGCAGCCAGGTCGGCGAGCAGTACTTCGTCGGGCATCTGCCGTGGTGGCTGTTGCTCTGGTTCCAGCTCGCCGAACACCCGGTGCTGTTGGCGATGACGGTGGTGCTGATCGTGCTGCTCATTGCATTCATGTTGTGGCGCTCGCTCAGTTGGATCGCCCGGCGGCGCCTGGCGGGCCGGGAGTGATGGGCGTGAGAGGACTCCTGGTGTTGATGTTGACCTTGAGCGTGATGGCCCCGGTAAAGGCGGCGCAGTGCGGTTGGCCAGCCTGGGACGGTTACCGGCAGGCGTTGATGAGCCCGGAGGGACGGGTGATCGACGGGGCCACCGATCAGCGGATCACCACTTCGGAAGGGCAGAGCTATGGCCTGTTCTTCGCTTTGGTGGCCAATGATCGGGTGAATTTCGAGCGGTTGTTGCGCTGGACCCGGGACAATCTGGCCGGCGGCGATTTGTCCCGGCGATTGCCGGCCTGGCAATGGGGCCGTGACAAGCAGGGGCAGTGGAAGGTGCTGGACGCCAACAATGCCAGCGATGCCGACTTGTGGATCGCCTATAGCTTGTTGGAAGCCGGTCGGCTGTGGCGCCGGCCTGACTATGAAAAGCTGGGGCTCAATATGCTCTGGCTCAGCGCGGCGCAGAGCATGCGCAAAGTGCCAGGGCTGGGGCTGATGTTGCTGCCGGGTGGACAGGGCTTCGAGAGTGCCGACAGTTGGCGCCTGAACCCTGGTTACCTGCCGCCGCAACTGCTGGCGCGCTTTGCCCAAGTGGCACCGATCTGGGCCGAGCTCGCCGAAAATTCGCAACGGTTGCTGATCGAAGGTTCCCCCCTGGGTCTGGCCCCCGACTGGCTGTCGTGGAAAGCGGAGCAGGGGGGGGGGGTCGATAGCGTGACGGGCCCCAAGGGCAGCTACGACGCCATCCGAGTCTACCTGTGGCTCGGCATGCTGGCCGAACAAGCACCGGGCAGGCGTGAGTTGTTTGAGCATTTTCAACCCATGCCGACGATGATCAAGCGTTTGGGGGCTGTGCCGGAAATACTCGATACCCGCGCCGGCACCGATACCGGCAAGGGCCCCGTGGGTTTCTCCGCGGCCATGCTGCCGATGCTCGCCGACACACCTGATGGCGGCGAAACCTTGAAGATCCAACGTGAACGGCTGCGTCAGGAGCCGCCCGCGCCCGACGCCTATTACAACCAGTCCCTGGTCTTGTTCGGACAAGGCTGGGACGAACGGCGCTATCGTTTCGACAAGCAAGGGCGGCTGCTGCCGAACTGGGCGGGCGCATGCAAAAAATAACGAGGTGGGCGCTGTTGTTGGCAGGGTTGTCTGCGCCTGTCATGGCCCAGTCGACCGGTCCCGTTGACCAGCAACAACGGTTCCTGGAGCAGATGCGTGTCGGCGAGGCGCTTTATCGCGAAGACCTGGTCCGTGACGCCTTGGCGCGCCTGAATCTGATGGCCCCCGATCTGCCCCAAGTGTTGGTCGCCGGGATCCGCCAGGCGCTGCTGCAACAGGACCAGGCGCAGGCTGAGCGACTGCTGGAGCGGTTACAGCGCCAGGCGCCGGATTCTCACGAACTGCTCCAGGCCCGAAGCCTGTTGACGCTGCAAAGCGTGGATGGACAAAAAGGCCTGAGCCAGGCGCGCAAGTTGGCCCAGGCGGGGAAAGCGCAAGAAGCCGTCGGGGCGTATCGGCAATTGTTCGGCGATGCCCCGCCGGATCTTTCCAGCGCGCTTGAATATTGGCGGGCCTGCAGCGCCGTGGCCGGGCAGCAAGCAATCGCCCTGGAGCACTTGCAATCGTTGGATCGCCAGTACCCGGGAAATGTCGGGTTGCAACTGGTGCTGGCCAATCTGTTGATCGCCCAGAAAAGAGACGCACAGGGCCTGGCGATCCTGCATCGCCTGGCGAGCAATCCCCTGGCAAGCAGCGCTGCGGCCGAACAGGAATACAACTATCTGGGCCGCCTGCCGGTCAGTCCCGCGAGTGTGGAGGGCTGGCAGGGCTTCCTGGCTCATTATCCCGATTCGCCACTCAAGGACGCCGCCGCCGGTCAACTGCTGCGCCAGCAACAACAGTTGGCTGATCCTGTCCGGCAGGCGGTGGCCAAACGCCGACGCGTGCTGAAAGCCGTCGATCATTATTCGGTATGGCTGCGCCAGGGCGACCAGGCCTTGCAGCGCAAGAACCTGGCCGCAGCAGGGACGGCCTATCGGCAGGCGCGTAAGGTGAAACCGAATGACGCCAGGGCGTTGATCGGACTGGCCGCCGTCGCCCAGGCCAACGCCGATGACATCGGCGCCGAAGCCTTGCTGTTGCAGGCGCACCGGTTGCAACCGGACAATCTGGCGGTCACCTGGCCGCTGGTGCATCTGTACCAGCAGCAGTCGCCGCAAAAGCTTGAGGCGTTTCTTGACAGCTTGCCCCCTGGGCAGCCGCGGGATCTGCTCGCGTTACGCCAAAGCCTGCGGCTTGCGCGCTTGAACGTCTTGGCCGATGCCGCCACGCAACGGTCCGATTGGGCCGAGGTCAGTCGCCTCTTGCTGGAGGCTCGGCCGCTCGACGAGGACAATCCCTGGTTGGCTTTGCGGCTGGCCAAGGCACAACGAGCGCTGGGGCAAACGGGGGCGGCCGATGACAGCCTGCGCCGGTTGCTCCAGCGCCAAGGGAATAATCCCGAGGCACGCTATGCCCAGGCCCTGTACCTGAGCGCCGATGGCCTAGACAGCGAGGCTTTGCAGGCATTGGCGCGCATTGCGCCGAAGGCCTGGAGCCCGCCCATGCATGAGTTGAACGAACAGTTGCAACGTCGCCGATCGTTGGCGCAGGCCAATGCATTGCACGACGACGCGCGGCTCAATGCCGGGCATCAACCGCAACGGGCATTGGAACAATACGCCCGGTCGATGGCGGCAGTGGGCTTGCTGACCGCCGCCGAAGCCAACCCACGCAATGATCGTGCGCTGACCCTGGCCAGTCGGAAAAAGGACGGCGATGATGGGTTGCCCCGCCGCTTGCGCGAGGAAGTCGATGCGCTGTATCAGCAGCAGAATCCGACCGTACACCTCTACCACGACATCGCCTGGCGTTCCGACAACACCACGCCGGGCACGCCCGACCTGCTGGCCCAGACCTCCATCTTGCGCATCGACGCCCCCGCCACCGCAGGGCAGGGTTTTGTCCAGGTCGAAAACATCGATCTCGATGCCGGTCGTTTCGACACCGAGGCTGATGGCCTGCAACGGGCGCGGTTCGGCACTTGCGCGATCCGACTGCGCGACCGGGCAAGCGGGGCCGTGGTGTCCGACGGCTGCCGGAGCGACACCCAACGCGCCCGTGGCAATACGTTGGCCGTCGGCTGGCACGATGAGCACTGGGCCTTGGATGTCGGCCATTCCGCCGAAGGCTTTCCCGTCTCGAACTGGTTGGGTGGCGTCAGCTTTGCCAGTGACTGGCACACCCTGAACTGGAAACTGACGGCGTCTCGCCGCCCGGTGAGCGATTCGCTGCTGTCTCATGCCGGTGCCGTTGACCCTGTCAGCGGCGTGCGTTGGGGCGGTGTTACCAGCAATGGCCTGAGTCTCGACGTCAGTCATGCAACCAGTGCCGTGGATGGTTTCTGGGGCAGCCTCGGCGCGCATTGGTTGCGCGGCGAAAATGTGGCCGATAACCAACGACGCTCCGCCATGGGCGGCTACTATTACCATGTGATCGATCGCGCCGACGAACGTCTGACCTCCGGTCTGACCCTGATGTATTGGGGGTATGACAAGGACCTGAGCGAATTCACCTTGGGCCAGGGCGGTTACTACAGCCCTCAGCGATACTACTCGGTGGGTGTGCCGTTGAACTACGCCTGGCGCAGCGCCGATTGGTCGGTGCGCCTGGACAGTTCGTTCGGCTGGTCGTACGCGCGGACCGAAGCCAGCGCGCTATATCCGCTCGAAGGTGCGGGGGCCAAATGGCTGAATGGTGTCGAACAGGCGGGCTTGATTGCCGACGCTATCAGTCAGGTGAAAGCCGGGAGCAGCACCAGCGGCGCCAACGTTCGTCTGCAAGGGTGGGTGGAGCGTCGTCTGTCCGACCACCTTGTGCTGGGCGGCGGCCTGGCATGGCAACACAGTGAGGATTACGCGCCGAGTCGAGCGCTGGTTTACTTGCGCTACACCTTCGATCCTTGGCAGGGCAACTTACCTTTGCCGGTGGAACCTATAACGCCTTATGCACAGATGCGCTGATCGTCAGGTCTTGGGCGGGTCAATCGCTGCCATCGGGAGATGGCGGCAAAGGAATCGATGATGACGCAAGAAATCCCCGAAGTTGTCCCCCATAGGCATTCGCTGACGACGCGTGCCCTGCGGCTGGCCACATTGCGCATCGGCCTGGTGTCGTTGGGCGCGGGGGCGATTTCCTACTATGTCAATTCCACCTTGATCGAGAAGGACGTGACCGGGCAATTGCTGCTGTCCGCCGAGCAAACCCTGCAACGCGAATCCTTGCCGTTTCAGGAAATCAAGGACCTGCAGCGCAACTTTCTCGAGGAGTTCAAGCAGACCCTGGCCTTTCCCGGCATGCGGGCCAAGTTGATTGAGGACTTCGAGCAGATTTTCTATCGCCACGACGATGGTTCTTATACGCAGCGTCCCGGTTTGTTCGAAGGAGAACCGTTGGCCGATGGACGGCGCTTTGCCAGAATGTCGGCCACCTACGCGCCTGATACCCCGCCCAGCGAAGATACCCGGGCGCGGTTTGCCCTGTCGTATCTGCTGTCCTACAAGTACGGATCAAGCAGCCACGGCCGGCTTTTCAATTTCTACGGCGTGGTGCCTGAGAAAGGTTTTCCCATCTACCAGGATGCCGATATCGCCAAGGTGTTCAGCTACTCGGGGCCGGATGCCCTGGCGCTTGAAACCTACGAGTTCTATGCACGCGGTTTCGGTACCCCCGGCAACGACACGCTGTTCACGCGGATGTACTGGGATTTCTCCAACAATGCCTGGATGACCACCATCGCCACGCCCGATGTGGCCGATGCATCCGGCAGGCACCAGATCCTGGCCAGCGTCGATGTACTACTGGATCAGTTGATGACGCGCACCGGCAAACCCGCGATGCAGGGCGCATACAGCAGCTTGTTCATCGCCGATGATGAGGGCACGCTGATTTACCATCCTGACGTCATGGAACAGGTCAAAAGCACGGCGGGCAAGGCGTCCATCCGCTCGCTCGACATGACTCGGAGCTTGCCATTGCTCGATGTCACATCCGCGCTGATGCCGGGTCATGCACAGGTCGTCCAGACCCGTGACGAGATCGTCGCGATGGGCCGCATTCCCGATACACCCTGGGTGCTCGCGGTCCACTATCCTCGAGCGCTGATGACCCCGGCTATTGTCGGTAACCTGATGATCGTGGTGGCGCTCGGGTTGCTGACGTTGCTGGTGGAGATCCTCATTTTGCGTTCCATTCTGCAGAAACAGGTGGCCATTCCGCTGTTCCGGTTGATCGCGGCAACACGACAGTTCGGGGCAGGCAAGGAGCGCCTGTGTCTGGAGCAATTGCCAACCCAGTCCGTCGACGAGGTGGGTGAACTGGCCCGGGCATTTGGCAACATGGTCGAGCGGGTTCAGGGCACCCACGATCATCTTGAACACGAAGTACGGGACCGTGTGCGCGAAGCTCGACATCTGGAGGCCATCGCCGAAGAACGCAAGCGTGCCGAAAAATTGCTGTTGGAAAGCGAGCAGCGTTACCGGGACATTTTCGATCACTCCCTGGACCCTCTGTTCTTACTCGAGGTGACCGACGAGGGGTTGCGTTTCATTGAGGTCAACCCGGCCTTTGAGTCGGCCGTAGGCGTGGGGCGGAGCGAACTGATCGGCAAGACGATCGAGCAAACCCTGGCGCCGCAGGCACTCGCTACCGCGATGGCAAAATACCAACGCTGCGTGGACAGCGATGCGCCGCTTGACGAAGAGGAGGAGTTCGATTTGCCTGCCGGCCTGCGCACGTTCCACACCACACTGATACCGATACGTGACGCGTTTGGACGCGTGCAGAGAGTCGTGTGTATCGCTCGCGACATCACTGAGCGTAAACACGAGGAGCGTGTACTCCACAGCCACCGCGAAAGCACGCGTGAAGAGGAGCGCAAACGGATTGCCCGGGAAATTCATGACGAATTGGGGCAGCAACTCACGGCGTTGCGCATGGGGGTTTCCCTGTTGCGCCTGCAATTCGGCAGTGACCAGCCATTGCTGGTGGAGCGGGTACAGGTGCTTATGGGGCGGATCGACGCAATCATTCAGGTGGTTCGTAACGTCGCTACCAGCCTGCGTCCGGCTGCGCTGGACATGGGGTTGATCCCGGCGCTCGAATGGCTGGTCTCGGAGTTTTCGCACAATGCCGGCGTCGCGTGTTCACTGAGGGCATGTTCCGATCGATTGGAACTCGATGATGAACGGGTCACCGCCATTTTCCGCCTTATCCAGGAGTCGTTGACCAACGTCGCTCGTCATGCCCAGGCAAGTCACGTGGAAATACACCTGCAACGCAGTGCCGACCACGTTTTCATCGAAGTGCGTGACGACGGCAAGGGCTTCGATCCCAAGCAACTGTCCAAGCGCACCCTTGGCATGCTTGGCATGCGCGAGCGAGGAAGCATGCTCGGCGGAACGGTCAGCGTGGACAGCGCCCCGGGGCAGGGTGTGCGGGTGCAGGTCGCGATTCCCTTTCGAACGGACTTGGAGCTTCCCCGAGCCAGGTAAATGAATCCCTACCCGATTAATCCCTCGGTGAGGCTTGGATACGGTGAGGCGAGGTTTTTTCTTTGCGCAGCACGATGGTAGGGGAAGTCCTACTCTTGATCCGCCCCCCCCTAGCTTAATATGGGCTTTGGCCGATGGTGTGGTCTGTCGCGGTGGGGCATTCTACCAGCATCTATTCGATGCGCGACTCATTATGAGTAGGCAGTCGTACGGTTCAGCGTGATTCGTCCTCTAAGCCTTCCTGCGTAGTGTCGAAGCCGGCTTCCCTGAAGCGGCAAGTCGATCGACGAGATTGAGCTTTCAGTCCCAGAGACCTCTATCCAGATCATGTCGCACCTCAACATTACGCTGCTGACCCGATACGCTCTGCAGGGCCTCTGCACGTCGGGCATTTGGCTGTTGGCGCGGGTGGCGTCGGCCCAGGATTTGACGGTCATTCCCTTCGAGCAACTGCTCGAGACCAAGGTCGTGGGCGCGGCTCAATTCTCGCAGCAGCTCACTGATGCACCCTCGGCCGTCTCGGTGATCACAGCGGAGGAAATACACCGTTTCGGCTACAGGACGCTGGGCGAGATCCTGAATAACATGCGCGGTCTCAGCATTGGCTTCGACGGGGCTTACTATTTTCTGGGCGGGCGTGGCTACGGTGCGCCTGGTGAATACGCGGGACGGGTCATGTTGCGCATCGATGGCCAGCCGGTTGCCGACAATATTTTCAACCAGATCTACCTCGGCGAGGATGGGCTACTCGACACCGAGCTGATCGACCGGGTTGAGTACGCACCAGGCCCAGGCTCGGCGCTGTACGGCAACGGTGCCTTCCTCGGTGTGATCAACGTCGTGACGCTCAGGGGGCGTGATCTGGACGGCGGCCAGGTCGCCATGACCGCCGGCTCGAACCAGGATCGCAAGGTCCGCGCCAGTTGGGGTACGCGTCTGGACAGCGGCGGGGAGTGGCTGGTCTCGACCTCGGCGTCCCAAGCCGAACTTCCTGATACGCCGCTCGTCAACGAGGCCCTGCACGATGACCAGGACGGGCAGCGGTTGTTCATCAAGGGTTCTCAGAATGCCTGGAGCATCGAGGGCGCATTCGTCGAACGCAAGCAGCAGGAACTGACGATTCCCCTTGATGCCCATTGGGATTTTTCCGACCGCAATGACTTCTTGAAGCTTGGCCACGATGCCGACTTCGGCAGTTTTCGCTCATCCGTGCGGCTCTCACACGGCCGTTATCTTTACCGCAGCGCCTATCGTGAGCCCATCGATGATGGACGCCATTATATCGAGGACGTTCGCGCGGACGGCCGGTGGTGGGATCTGGAGGGCACGGTCAGTAGCGTGACCCTGTCCGGGCATCGACTGGTGCTGGGCAGTGAATATCGCAACGACTACCGGCAAAACCAGCAATTAGATCGATATTTTCCTCGCCGCGACGAACACGAAACGTATCATAGTGAGGTGTCGACTCAAACGTTCAGCCTTTACGCCCAGGATGAAATTGCCCTGCGCCATGACTTGAGCCTGAATCTGGGCGTACGCATGGACCAGCGCAGTGGCAAGGATTCGGTGGCGCGCAGCAACCCTCGGGTGGCCTTGCTCTATACCGGCCTGACGAACACCAGTCTGTCGTTGTCCCACGGCAGCGCGACCCGCTTCGCGAGTCGGTACGAAGCGACCTCCAATGATCTTCCCGGCGTCCAGTCGGAGCGCGTCACCACCACTGAATTTGTGGCCGATCATCGCCGTGGCGACTTCCGTTTGTTGGGCACCCTCTATCGTTATCGCATTACCGATCCCATCGGTCGTTTCTCGGAGCCTTCGCTGGAGCGGATCGACACCCAAGGTGCCGAACTCGAAGCTCAGTGGCAATGGCGTGAGGTTCAACTGAGGGGCAGTCACACGTTGCAGCGCTCGGAGGACAACCTTGGCCGTGATCGGGTGAATTCACCCCGGCACTTGAGCAAGCTGCAGGTGTCAGTGCCTCTGGCGGAGGAGCGCTTGCGAGCCAGTCTTGCTGCCCGATACGTGGGGCGCAGGCTGGTCGCGCCGGGAGTAAGTGCTAGCGGTTATACGATCACAGACCTGACGTTCACCAGTCGGGATGTCGTGCCTGGGGTGAGTGTCACCGCCGCGGTACGCAATCTCTTCGACCGACGCTACCTCGATGCGTCTTTTTTCGACATCGAGAGCAGCGCCGATTTGCCTGAGCGCGGCGAGCGTAGCCTGTGGTTGAGCGTGGGGTATGCATTCCCATGAAAATCGCCGTCCGCCATGTGCTGGTCCTGGTTGTCCTGTACCTGTCCACCCAGGGGGCGATGGCCGACTCGGTAGTGGAGGAACGTGCCATGAAAGCGGCCTATCTATACAATTTTGCCCTGTTCGCCGAATGGCCATCGTTGCCTGACGTCAATTTTCGATTGTGTGTGCTCGGCATCACGCAATTGGACGATGAACTCGCCCATTTGCAAGGCAAGCGTGTGCAGAACGGCCTGCCCATCGATATACGCCGGGTTCTGTCTGGTGATTCGCTTATGGGCTGTCAGGTCCTTTATATCGATGAACAGAACCGTCGTGCCCTTGGCTCTCTGCTCGGGCAACTGGCCGCGACGCCGGTGTTGACCATCACCGATGCCACCGGATTCGCCGATCAGGGCGTCATGATCGAGATGCGACGCCAGGGCCAGCGTATTGTGTTCGACGTCAATCTGTTTGCGGCGCGGCAGGCCCATCTGGGCTTCAGCTCTCGGCTGCTCAAGCTCGCCAGCTTCGTTGCGGACAGATCCTGAGCCATGCCCCGTTTACGTTTCGAGGATCTCCCTTTGCGCGATAAGGTCACTCACACGGGGTTCAAGTTGACCGCGGCCGCCATGACGGTGCTGCTGGTGATGTTGCTGGTCTACCAACTGGTCGTTCAGCGCCGCTCCCTAGTGGAGGACATCACGGCTCACGCCATGGTGGTGGGCAGAAACGGCTCGGCGGCGATGATGTTCGCAAACGCCGACGAGGCGTACGAAACGCTGGCCTCTCTCCAGCATGTTCCGGATATCAATTGGGCTGCTTTCGTGCTCAACGATGGGCGTCAGTTGGCGATCTATCGGCGCGATCCGGCCGGGGAGGTTGTGAATTACTATGGGGTTGAAGAAATCGGCTTGTATTCCCTTTTGGTGCGTCGGCCGGTAGAGCTCCATGGTCAAGTCATCGGCAATGTCGCGGTGAATGCGAGCTTTACCTCGCTCTATCGGGGGCTGGCGGTGCAGGCTCTGTTCGGTGGGCTGGCGGCCGCGGTGGCGTTGTTTCTGTCTTTCATCCTTTCCCGACGAATGGCGTCCAGCATCGTGCGGCCGTTGCAGAATCTGGTAAAACTGACCGAGCGGGTGCGCACTTATCAGGATTTCAGTCTGCGAGCGACGGTATATGGCAGCGATGAAACCGGCCGACTCGCCCGCAGTTTCAATGACATGATGGATCAGCTCGAAAGTCATGACGCACGCATCAGTGCCGAGCTGCAACAGCGTCGACTGGCCCAGCAGCAACTGAACGAGCTGGCCTATCGAGATCCGGTGACGGGGCTGAACAACCGTCATTATTTCAAGGAAAAACTCGAGACCGCCGTCATGGAGGGGATGCGCTACGCTACGTCCTGTGCGGTGCTGTTCATCGATCTCGATGACTTCAAGATCGTCAACGATACGTTGGGTCATGAGACCGGTGACAGCCTGTTGATTCTGGTCGCCGAGCGCCTGCGGGAAACGTTGCGCAACACCGATGTGGTGTGTCGGATTGGCGGCGACGAATTCGCCGTTATCCTGGAAAATGGGGTCAATGCCGATCAGGCCAGGCTAGTCGCGTCCAATATCGTCGCCGCGCTGTCCAGCCCCTTCTACGTTGACGGTCGGCGGATCGGCGTCGGCGCCAGCCTGGGTATCAGCCTGTGCCCCGATCATGCCACGGACACCACCAGCCTTTTGCGCAAGGCGGATATCGCCATGTATCAAGCCAAGGGCGGCGGTAAGAACAGCTATCATTTATATGATCACGCCTCAGAAAATGCCTGAGTCTGTCGATTGGTCGATCGAATATCGGGCATTCATCACTTTGGCGTTTAGTCTTATGACAGGAAGGCGAACGATCCACCATACTCGGGGCAAGTCCTGATGAGCTGGCGCCGTCACCGACCGAAAATCGACCGTTCCTATAAGCAACTTTAGAGCGAAGTGCCGATGAAGCTCTCTATGGAAACGGATATTTCGCCCCTACGGATGGTGCAAGCCCAACTCTTCGATGCCATCTTCGACCTGGTTTCAGCGGCGCTGGTGCTATTGGATGGCCAGGGCCGGATATTGAAAGCCAACGACGTTTTTGCCGAGCTGTTGGGCTACGCGCCGGCGCAATTGCTCGCCGTCGAGTTCCAGGCGTTTCTCCAAGACCCGGGCGGCCAGTTCCCGCGCGCCGTGGATGGTCGAATCTTGCCGGCTCACTTCGCCAGCGGACCGGTTGAACTTCGCTATCGGCGCCAGGACGGCAGCGTGCTGCTAGGGCGCACGAAGTCGACTGCGGTCGACGAATGGCTCCTTTGTGAGATCGACCCATGTGCAGCGGCTCGAAGCCTGGGAAGATGCCTGGAGCAGGACCAGTGGCTGCAGCGGGTCGTGGAAACGGCGCCGGGCATCATCGGCACTTTTCGACTGGGGCGCGATGGCAAGGTATCCATGCCTTGGGCATCGCCGGGTTACGAAGAATATTACGGGGTGACCACTGACGAGCTCAAACGCGACGTCAATATCCTGTTTGAGCGTATTCATACCGAGGATTTCGCTCGCGTCCAGGCGTCGATCGCTGAATCGGCACGCACGTTGTGTCCCTGGCAGTGCGAATACCGGGTTCGCCATCCGATAAAGGGTGAGATCTGGCTCGAGGGGTGTTCTACACCAACGCTGGAGGCGGATGGCTCGATTATCTGGTTCGGTTTCCTGCACGATATCAGTGAGCGTAAACGCATCGAACAGGCGTTGATGGACAGCGAAGAGCGTTTTCGCCTGGCCTTCGAGTCCGTTGCCATCGGCATGGCCTTGCTGGGACTCGACGGGCGCTGGTTGCGCGTCAATCGCTATTTCTGTCAATTGCTGGGGCGCGAGGAAGACGATCTGCTCCAAACCAGCAGCCAGGCGTTGACTCATCCGGATGATTTTTCCGAGGAGCAGGACTGGGGGCGGCTCCTTTCCAGGGAGGGTATTTCCTACTTGCGAATGGACAAGCGATATCGGCACCGCAACGGCGAATATGTGAGGGTTCAACTGACCGTCAGTGCGATATGTAGCGGCGACGCCACACCCTTGTATTTCGTCGTCCAGATCGAAGACCTCAGCCGTCTTCTCAAAGCCGAAGAGCACCTGTCCTTGCTGGAGCTGGCACTCAGCCATGTACACGAGGCCGCTTACCTGATCGACCGTCAGGCCCGGTTTCGCTATGTCAACGACGAAGCTTGTCGCAGCCTGGGCTACAGCCGCACGGAACTGCTCGGCATGACGGTCGCCGAAATAGATCCGGACTGGACGAACGAGCAGATATTGGAAGATTGGAGCTACGCTACGCAGGGCACCCCTGAAATCATCGAGAGTCGTCATCGGGCCAGGGATGGGCGCATTTTTCCTGTCGAACTGAGCGTCACCTATCTTGAGCTGGACGGCCAGAGCTACAGCCTGGAACTGGCCCGTGACATCACTGAGCGCAGGCGCTTGCACGCGGCGCGGCAGGAAAGTGAGAAGCGCTATCGGGAAGTCTTCGACAACAGCTCCGACTGCCTCTATCTGCTGGAAATCACCGAAGATCGACAGTTCCGCTACATGGAGGTCAATGCCGCCTTTGAACGTGTGTCGGGGCTCGATCGCCGACAATTGATCGGTCGCTGCCTGGGGGAGGTCGTGCCGCAGGCGGGACGTAAGGTCATGGAAGGTTTGATGAGCTGCCTGGCCCGTGGAGAGGCTATCGAGTGGAGCACTGAGATCGATCTTCCGGCTGGGTCCGTATCCTCCCACTCGACGTTCATTCCCGTGCGTGACGAGCAGGGGCATATTTATCGCATCGTCGGGATCAGTCGCGATATCAGCGAACGCAAACGCATGGAGACCCGCCTGCTGACCAGTGAGCAGCAGTTCCGTGCGCTGGCGGAGAACTCGTTGAACCTGATCATCCGTTACGACCTCGATTGTCGGCGCACTTACGTCAATCCTGCTTTCGAGCGGTATACGGGTATACCGGCTGCCCGAGCGCTAAAGACGCCGGTCGAGGATGGCTGGACCGCCAACATGGCGGTGACGGACTACCTGGCGCTGGTGCGTCAGGTGATACGTACCGGCGAACCGCTGGAAACCGTCCTGGAATGGCTGAACGCCGCAAGCGGAGAAAGGATGGTGCACGCCTTTCAGATAAACGCCGAGCGAGGCGCGGACGGATCGGTGACCAGTGTCCTGGCCAAGGGGTACGACATCACTGCACTCAAGCGTCACGAACGTCTGGAGGAAGCGCGGCTGGGCATTTTCGAACGGTTGGTGCGGGGCGCTCCGCTGGCTGAGGTCTTATCGCGGGTGACGGCTTATATCGAGCAGGCCCGGCCGGAGTTCCTCGCCTGTATCAGGTTGGTGAGCGCGGATGCACGCTACTTGCGCCTCATTACAGCGCCAAGTGTGCCGGGCGATTATCTACAGGCGGTAGGAGATATTGACATCTCGGAGGAGGGCGACACAGCCGGCTGGCGCAGCACTACGATTATCGTCGAAGACCTGAGTGTGTATCGTGGCAGCGCGGCCATCAAAGAGTCAGCTGTCAAGGCCGGATTGGGGGCCTGTTGGTCGGAGCCGATCAAAGGCTCTTCCGGGAAGGTCCTGGGTCTGTTCAGCATCTTTTTACGCCGCCCGGGCCGGCCAACCGACAGCGACCTCAAATTGATTTGTCAGGCCAGCCATCTGGCTGCCATCGCCATTGAGCGCAACTACGCCGAGACGCTGCTGCGCGAAAGCGAGAAACGGTACCGGGAAATTTTCGACAACACCCCTGATGTCATTGCCCGTTTCGATTCGAAGGGTCGCTTCCTATACGTCAATCCGGCAGCGGAAGGTATGCTCGGTCAGTTGCAGGGGGCTTTGCTCGGCAGAACATTCAGGCAGGTGTCGCCCCACTCGGGTCTGGCGCGATCGTTCCAGGGCAAGGTCGAGCAGGTCCTGCGCAGCGGTCAAGCTGGCGAAGCGGAGCTGACGCTGGACGTGCCGGCAGGGCAGGACTCAGAGCCGGTCTGTTATCAGGTCCGCCTGGTGCCGGAGCGCGATCAGAGCGGCGCCTTGATCGGTATTCTCACCGTCGGTCGCGACGTCAGTGCCTGGCGCGCGGCGGAACGACGACTCAAGGAATCCCACGCGCAATTGCGTCTGCTGTCCAGTCGTCGCGAAAGTACGCGCGAGGAAGAACGCAAGCACATCGCCCGGGAGATCCATGACGAGTTGGGGCAGCAGCTGTCCGCGTTGCGAATGGGCATTTCGTTGCTGCGCCTGCAATTCGGCAATGACCAGCCGCTGTTGGTGGAGCGGGTCCAGGCGTTGATGCTGCGGGTTGACGAAATACTTCAGGTCGTGCGCAACGTCGCCACCAGCCTGCGCCCCTCCGCGCTCAACATGGGCCTGACCTCCGCGCTCGAATGGCTGGTGTCCGAGTTCACTCGCAATACGGGTATCGAGTGTCGGCTCAGGGCGCCGTCGACTCGACTGGCTCTCGATGACGAGCGCGCCACCGCGATTTTCCGGGTAATCCAGGAGTCATTGACCAATGTATGTCGCCATTCCCGTGCCAGACGGGTCAATATTCACCTGGAGCACGATGCCGAGCACTTGCAAATCGAGGTGTGTGACGACGGTCGGGGTTTCGATCCTCAACAATTGCCCGAGGGCACGTTGGGGTTGCTCGGCATGCGCGAACGCGGACACATGGTGGGTGGAGCGGTAATCATAGACAGTGCACCCGGGCAGGGGGCCCGTGTCCGGGTGTACATTCCCTTTCAGCCGGGCCTGGAATTCCTATGATACGACTGATGATTACCGACGATCACGCCATCATGCGTGAAGGCCTGAAGCAGCTGTTTGCCCTGGCGGCCGATGTGCGGGTTGTCGCCGAAGCGGAAAACGGTTCGATGCTGCTCGAGCAACTGCGAGTGAGCGACATCGACCTGCTGCTGCTCGACATGAGCATGCCGGGCATCTGCGGGGACGATCTGGTGGCGCGCATTCGCTTTCACTATCCTCAGTTGCCGATCCTTGTGCTGAGCATGCACAACGAAGTGCAAATTGCCCAGCGTGCGTTCAGGTCGGGGGCTTCAGGCTACCTGACCAAGGACCGTGACCCCGAAACCCTGCTCGCGGCGATTCGCCGGGTGGCGGCTGGAGGACGATACATTGACGTCGGGCTGGCCGAGCAAATGGCGTTTGCCGCCAGTGGGTTGGGCCCGCATAGCCAGCACGATGGGCTCACCGACCGGGAGCTGCAAGTCATGCGCCAACTCGCTCAGGGGTTGAGCGTCTCGCGGATTGCGGCGGAACTGGCGATCAGTCACAAGACCGTCAGTACCCATAAGGCGCGCCTGATGGAAAAGATGGGGTTCACCAGCACGGCCGATATCGTGCGCTATGCCATCAAGCATGGGGGGCTTTGATGTAACCATAATGTTGACTCTATCCCATTCAGAAAGCGATCTCTGAAGGCCTTCCGGGCATCCATTGCCCACCTGATCGGATCGCTTGACGAGGGCGCTCGGGGCCCCTTTTATTCGTCTTTTTTCTCCGCCATCCGCAGTGGCCCGACACCGTTGAATAAAGTAGGGCAATTCCTACCTCGGTAGCCGTAGTGCTTACGCTAAAACCAGCCTGGTCCGATGGTTGGGCCATACCCAGGCTCGGCATGATGGGCGGGTCGCATTTTGCTGCCAGATTTTTTGACGCAAGAGTGCCGTCGTTCGCCTCTGCTATGAGTTCCGGCCGTCGGATGGAGAGTCCACATTGAGCACAACAATCAACACCCAGGTTCCCGGCTCGTCGGGGGCCCCAATCGCATTTCTTGTGCTGGCGATTTTGGGAGCCGCCTCTGTACTGGCGGGCGGGGTAATGGATATGCAGGTCGTAGGGCTTGCGGTTCTACTTTTCTCGCTGGGCGTGGCTACGGCCTTTTATTACCACTCACGTAACCATGCCCTACGCGTCGCTATCGATTCAATCGACCATGAGTCACAAATGCTGCAAGCCCCTGTGTCGCTGTGTCGTTGTGGCCTGGAATCGGTATGCCGAGGCGTGCTGCCGATCTGGGCGGGCCAGATCGAAGTCGCCCGTAGCCACACCGAAGAGGCTATCACCACGTTGGCGACACGCTTTGCCGATATATCCATGCGTGTCGAGCGAGTTGTTTCAGGCTCGCAGGATGGAGCAGCGGCGGAAGGGGGACTGGTCGAGCTGTTCGGGACCAGTCAGCGGGAACTCGATGCGATCATCGCTTCGCTGCGCGCCGCATTGACCACCAAGGAAACGCTCTTGCATGAAGTGATGGCACTCTCCAGCCTCACCGAACAATTGCAAACGATGGCCCAGGATGTAGGCAATATCGCCAAGCAGACCAACCTGGTCGCGCTCAATGCCGCCATCGAGGCTGCCCGTGCTGGTGAGGTTGGTCGTGGTTTTGCCGTGGTGGCGGATGAAATTCGTAAACTCTCGAGTCTGTCCGGTGAAACCGGCAAGCGTATCGGCGACACGGTAAACACGGTGAGTGCGGCCATCGCCAGTACCCTGGAAATCTCTCGTCAATATGCCGAACAGGACGAAGCCACCGTAAACCGATCCGGCCAAATCATCGAGCAAGTAATCGACAGTTTTTGCAGCGCCACCACCACGCTTTTCAATTCCTCCCATGAGTTGCGCAGGGAAAGCCAGTTCGTCGGCCAGGAAATAGCCAAGGTACTGGTCGGCCTGCAGTTCCAGGATCGCGTCAACCAAGTGCTGAGTCTGGTCCGTAGTGACTTGGAAAAGCTCCACGAGAATCTTGCCCAGGGGCAACGGGACAGCGCCGCAGGCCAGCTTCCAACATCGATTGACGCCCAAGCCTGGCTGGAGCAATTGGCTCGTACTTACACCATGCCCGAGCTGCATGACGTGCACCGGGGCAATGCCAACGGTACGTCGGGCAACGAATCCGAAATCACCTTTTTCTAGGAGCCCTCAATGGCCAAGACCATCTTGATCGTCGACGACTCGGCGTCCCTGCGCCAGGTTGTCAGCATCGCCTTGAAAAGCGCCGGTTACGACACCGTTGAAGCCTGCGACGGCAAAGATGCCCTGAGCAAGCTCGACGGCCGAAAGCTGCACCTGATCATCAGTGACGTGAACATGCCGAACATGGACGGCCTTTCATTCGTTCGGGCGGCCAAGCAATTGCCGGCCTACAAATTCACCCCGGTCATCATGCTCACCACCGAAGTGAGCGATGCCAGGAAACAGGAAGGCCAGGCGGCCGGGGCCAGGGCGTGGGTGGTCAAACCCTTTCATCCGGCACAGATGCTCACGGCGGTGTCCAAACTCGTTCTGCCCTGAAATTTCGCAATCCTATCCATACCGCACGCGATATGCCGCCATCGGTTGAAGAGAGTCCAAACCATGTATCCCAACGCTCATCAGCGCCTCTGCATTGAGGGCGAGCTGAACATCTACACCGCGGCTGAATGGAAAAAACGCCTGGGCGATCTGATCGCCCAAGGTGATGACCTCGAACTGGACTTGGGCGGGGTTCAGGAACTGGATACTGCCGGGTTGCAACTGCTGATCATGGCGAAGAAGGAAACGAGCTTGCGCAACCAACAATTGCGCTTGGCCAATCACAGCCCAGCGGTATTGGAGGTGTTTGCGCTATGCGATCTGGCTGTCATGTTCGGTGACCCTGTCCCGTTGTAATCCAATCGGTGGTGAAAAGGCAATGCTCATGAACCTGGACGACGCACAGCAGACCTTCATCGTCGAAAGCCTGGAGCTGCTGCAAGAGATGGAAGAAGCCTTGTTGCGGATCGAGTCGGCAGCGGACGACCCCGACACGATCAACGCGATCTTTCGCGCCGCCCATACCATCAAAGGTTCGGCAGGCCTGTTTGGTCTGGATGACATCGTTTCCTTCACCCATGTGGCAGAGAGTGTGCTGGACCGTGTTCGTGACCGGCAGTTGCAATTCAACGCGCAGTTGACCGCGCTGTTCTTGCAGGCCTGCGATCACATTGGCGTATTGGTAAGGCTGGCGGCGGACGGCAACGAGCCCGCGCCGCAGACCGTTCGTGACAACGGCGCCAACCTGCTCAGTGTGCTGCGTGGATTTCTGGGCGACGAATCTGAATCGACGCCAGGCCTCGGCACCCAGCGGGACAGTGCGTCGTCGACCGAACATGATCCCGGCATCGAAAGCGTCAGTGATCCCAGCAATGCCGACCATTGGCACATTTCCTTGCGTTTTAGTCTTGACCTGCTGCGCAACGGCATGGACCCCCTGGCGTTCATCCGTTACCTGGCCACGCTGGGGCGAATCTGTAACATCGTCACCCTCAGCGATCATCTGCCCCAGGCGGCACGAATGGAGCCGGAGAGTTGCTACCTGGGCTTCGAGATCGGCTTTCACGGCGATGTTGATCAAGCCACCCTCGAGAATGTATTCGAGTTCATTCGCGACGATAGTCAGGTGCATATTCTGTCGCCGCACTGCAAGACCGATGAATACCGTCAGATGGTTCGGGAACTGCCGGAGGAGCGTCAGCGCCTGGCTGAAATTATTTTCATCCGTTGTTGCGAGCTCACTGCCGCTACAGACGCAGGGCTACTCGAACAGCCGCCACGGCAGCCTCCGGCGTTGGCGATCGATCCGGTACCGGTCGAGCATCCGATCACCGCTGCGATACCCCGCGATCCTGTATCGAATGCACCGCAGCAGGTCCAGGACAGCCGCAGGAGCGAGAACAGTCTGATCCGCGTCGATGCCAGCAAGCTCGATCAATTGATCAACCTGATCGGCGAATTAATCATCGCCGGCGCGGGCGCCAACCTCGCTGCCAGGAACACCGGCGCCAGTGAGCTGATGGAAGCCACGGCGATCCTGGCGCGTCTGGTGGAAGAAGTACGCGATTCGGCACTGACACTGCGCATGGTGCAGATCGGCTCGACCTTCAACCGTTTCCAACGGGTGGTCCGCGATGTATCCAGAGAGATGGGCAAGGATATTCGCCTGGAAATCAGCGGCGGCGAGACTGAACTGGACAAGACCCTGGTGGAGCGAATCGGCGATCCCCTCACTCATCTGGTGCGCAATGCCATGGACCATGGCATCGAGCCTGCCGATGTGCGCTTGGCCCAGGGCAAGCTGGCCCATGGCACGTTGCGCCTCAACGCCTATCACGATGCCGGAAGTATCGTCATTGAGGTCGCCGACGACGGTGGTGGCTTGCACAAGGAAAAAATCCTACGCAAGGCCATCGAGCGCGGGCTGGTAGGCGAAGGGCAACATCTGGCGGAAAACGACATCTTCAACCTGATTTTCGAGCCGGGCTTTTCCACCGCCGAGCAGATCAGCAACCTCTCCGGGCGCGGCGTCGGCATGGACGTGGTCAAGCGCAACATCACCGCGTTGCGCGGTAGCCTCGAGCTTGACAGCGTCGAGGGACAGGGCACCACGCTGCGGATTCGCCTGCCACTGACGCTGGCGATCATCGACGGTTTCATGGTCGGCGTCGGCAGCGCCAGCTATGTGATCCCACAGGACATGGTTGTGGAGTGCATCGAGCTGCCGGCGAATGACGGGCTCCACTATCTCAATCTGCGCGGGGAGGTGTTGCCTTTCATCCGTCTACGCGAGCTTTTCGATGTCGAGGGCAAGCCCCCGCGCAGGGAAAACGTGGTGGTGGTGCAATTCGCCGGGCAGCGTGCGGGGTTCGTGGTGGATCGTCTATTGGGCGAGTTCCAGACCGTGATCAAACCGCTGGGCAAGCTCTTTGGCCAACTGGATGGCATGGGCGGCTTCACCATCCTGGGCAACGGCGAAGTGGCGTTGATTCTGGACGTTTCTGGGTTGATCAAGCGAATCGCGGGGACGAAACAACGCGCACAGGCCGCGCAGAGATGATAGCGACTCATCCTCCGTGCCCAAATCCATCTCAACCTGAAAGAAGAAAAATCCAATGATCGGTATTTTTTCAACATGGTGATGCCACTGGCGTTCAACGGGCAGACTCGCCCTCATGGCCAGGCCGTGCCCGCCGGCTTCGCGCGTTTTGAGGAATGATGGCATGGGCCAGTCGATAAAAATTCAAAACCCTGACGCCGCGCCGCAGGCCCGGCAGTACCTGACGTTCACCCTCGGCGATGAGCAGTTTGCCGTTGGCACCCTCAGCGTCATGGAAATCATCGAGCATGGCCGGCTCACCGGCGTTCCGATGATGCCACCCAGTATCCGCGGGGTCATCAATCTGCGAGGGGCGGTGGTGCCGGTCATCGACCTGGGCGCTCGCTTCGGTGGGCAGCAAACCGAGGTTGGCCGACGTACCTGCATCGTCATTCTCGAAGTGGTCCATGTCGGTGAACACCAAGTGATCGGTGTACTGGTCGACGCGGTGAATGAGGTGCTGGAAATCGCCTCGGCGGACATCGAACCGCCGCCGGCCTTCGGCGCGCATATTCGCTCCGACTTCATCCAGGGGATGGGCAACGTCGGTGGGCGGTTTGTCATTCTCCTGGACATTGGGCGAGTGCTGTCGGTGGAAGAACTCGCGGTGCTCCACGGTACGGACGATGATCGAGCGGTCAATACATGACTGGCCGTGACTTGATTCTCTGGCTGTGCCTGGCCATGGTCCCGGTGGGGCTGATGCTTGTCGCCCTGATTATTTACTACCGAGGCTACCCGCGCCCCGCCCCGCAGACTCATACGCCGATCGAACCGTTTGCCGGAAGTGGGCTCGATGAACTGGCGCGGCTCCCGGGGAACGCCGAACTACGGGGCGACCTCAGTACGCGGGGCAATGCCAGGCTGACGGTGATGGGCAAGGACCCGATCGGCGATCAAGCGAGTCGCGCCGTCACGCAGCAGACGCCGCCATTGGCGACGAGAGGGATGAGTGCTGCTCAACTCGCGGACAAATTGCTTTATCTGGCGGATTTGACCGAACACATGCTTGAAAAGCGAGAAACGCTCAGCCGATCGGCCGTTGCGCCCCGTCGGGTTGCCGATCAGGTTCCCCCCAACAGGCTTTATCTCTCTTTCATGCTCGGCGGCGCAGCGTTCGCGGTGTGCATGAGCAATGTCCATTCCGTGATCCAGGGCGCTCGTCTCATTGGCGGGGCTGGCATGTCGGGGCCGGTTCGCAGGGCAATCGTAATGGACGGTGCCCTGGTGCCGGTGGTCGACCTGGGTAGCCAGGTGCATGGACAGCCCACCATGATCGGGGAGTTTACGAAAATTGCCATCCTGGAAGTGCCCGTAGGCGATCAGTTGCAAAGAGTCGGGGTACTGGCCGATGGGGTCGGCGCAATACTGCAGATCCCTTCGATCCAGATCGACCCGACCACAAGCTTCGACAGCCGGGTTGGCGTTGACTTCGCCTTCGCCCCCGTCACGGTCAGTGACCAGAGGACGATGTTACTGGTCGTACGGCCTGGGGCCGCGACGAGCCAATCCAACGCCGTACGTTAGCTGAGCTGATCCGTAGTACAGGACTGCTTGCCGACATGATGTTACGCCCATGGACTGGGTTGCCGATTTTTCCTGACCCCCGAGAGCCCGTACATGAACATGCTTGATCGATTGTCCTTGCCGGGCAAGTTTTCATTCTTGGCAGTGCTGTGCCTGGCGCTGGTCGCCGCGCCTACCTCGCTATTCGTCCTTGGCGCCATGGGTCAGAGTCGCCAAGCTGTGCAAGAGTCTCTCGGCATGCAACCGGTGCAGGAACTGCTGCACCTGATTCAACTGACGCAACAACACAGCAGCCTTTCATCCGCGGTGCTGGGCGGCAGTCGGGCATTGGTTGAAACAAGGCAGAAAAAGCATGCCGAAGTTGAGCAGGCTTTTGCATTGACCGAACGTGAATTGAGTGAATCTCAGGTTCCTTCCGGCCTGCTGGATGCCCTGCGCAAGGCTCACCGGCAATGGAGTGAATTGGCCAGCCAGATATCCCAAGGTGCGATCAACGGTGCTCAAAGCCAGACCTTGCATGCCCAGTTGGTCGCGACCTGCCTCCAACTGGAGGACTCGCTGCTCGACCACTTCGAGCTATCACTGGATCCGATCTTCGAAACCTATTACCTGATCACCGGTGCTTTGGTCGAACTGCCACAGACCAGCGAACTGCTCGGACAACTGAGCACGACAGGGGCGGGGCTTCTCTCGCAAGGGCAAATCCAGCCCGAGCAACGTGCCACCCTCAGCAGCTTGACGACCCAGGCAGCGAACAGCTTCGACAAGCTGACAAGGGCATTCACCAAGGTCAATGGCGCCAGCCCGTCATTCAGCGCATTGCTCGGGGGGCCTTTGGCGGCACTGGGGCCGCAGGTCGAGCAGGCCCTCAAACTGACCGACACCCAACTGATTTCGGCCAATGAACCCAACTATCCGGTCGCCGACTACCTGGCGACCTACACACGGACCATCGACGCGTTGTTTGCCTTCAACCGGCCGGCGTTGGACGCTCTCGCGCAGGCGCTTGAAGCCCGAAGTGACAGCGCCCGAAACGACATCATGCTGATGTCCGGCGGTTTGTTGGTGATGTTGTTGGTCGGCGCTGCGCTGGCGACATCCATGGTACTTCGGCTTCTGCGGCAGCTGACCGTCGCCTTGACGGCCGCGGAGCGCATTACCGCAGGAGACCTGAGCCATCCGATCGATTCGCCCGGTGCGGATGAGCCGGCACGCTTGCTGGCTGCATTGAATCAGATGCAGCAAGGATTGCGCAGCACCGTCCAGCACATCGTGGGTTGCGCCGGACGTCTTGCTTCGACGGCCGGCGAACTGAATTCGGTATCCGATGAGGCCAGCCGGGGCCTGACGCGACAGAACAACGAGCTGGATCAAGCCGTGACGGCCGTCACTGAACTGACCGTGGCGATTGAGGAAGTAGCGCGCAATGCCGTCTCGGCTTCCGAGGTGGCCCAATCAGCTGACCAAAGTTCCCGCCAGGGCCAGGATAGTGTCGGTCGGGCAGTCGATGCCATGACATCGCTGACCGGTGACATTGAACACACCACCGACGCCCTCCAGGTGCTGGACGGACAGATAGGCGGCATCACCTCTGTACTGGATGTCATTCGAGGCATCGCCGAGCAAACCAACATGTTAGCCCTGAACGCGGCGATCGAAGCGGCGAGGGCCGGTGAAAGCGGCCGCGGCTTCGCCGTGGTCGCGGATGAAGTGCGGGCGTTGGCACAGCGGACCCAGGAGTCGACGCAGCAGATTGAAAGCATCATCGGCGCGGTGCGCAAGGGCAGCCAGGACGCCCTCGGCGCCATGCACGAAAGCAATGGCAGGACCCGGGACACGCTGGGAGTGACTCGCCAGGCGGGCGCCGCACTCGGCGCGATTGCAGTCGCCATCGCTCAAATCAACGAGCGCAATGTGAGCATCGCCAGCTCGACCCAGGAGCAGTCCCATGTAGCCCGCGAGGTGGACAGCAATCTGCTTGACATTCGGAATGTCTCGGCACAGACGTCAAGTGCGGCGAACCAGACCCACGCTTCCAGTCGGGAACTCGCGATGCTCGCCGACGAGCTCAACGCCGTGGTCAAAAATTTCATCGTTTGAAGGGACATCGCGTCATGGGACTGCTCGGTAAACGCTCCAGTGCAATGAAATATCTGCCGCTGTATGTCGGCCCCCGAAGCTATCGAGTTGAGGGCTTGGAGCCCTCTGCAGCTGATTTTCGTCCCGTTCAGTGGTCACGTTTCGCTCAAACACATAATCCCAGCGGACACACCCGCGGGCAGACGGGCATGAAGCCGTTCAAGGTGATGATCGTCGATCACCGGATGCCGAAGGTCATGAACCATGCAACAAACGATTTCTTCCACTCGTTCCAAGCCGTCCGCCGATGACTGACCATTCAGAATGGCAATTGCCAAGCGACGAGCAGACACTGCGAACTCTGGTCGAAAACACCCCGGATACCATTGCGCGGTACGACCACAATGGCCTACGAACCTACCTCAACCCGGCGTTCGCACGCATGGCCGGGGCACCTGCCGTGAAGCTGCTCGGCAAGAGCCCCAGCCATGGAAGGGAAACGCCCGAAATGCTCGCCTATGAGGCTAAATTATTCGGGGTTTTACACAGCGGCCAGCCAGACGAGTATGAGCTGACCTGGTTCGGCGCGGACGGCGCACAGATCGCCAGCCATATTCGTATCTTGCCGGAGAAAGATGCTTGCGCCGCCGTGGTCAGTGTCCTGGCCGTGGGCCGGGACATCTCAATTCTAAAAGCCGCCGAGCAGCGACTCGAACAGGCCGAGGCCCTGGCCCGCTTTGGTCATTGGCACCAGGATTTCCGGCGAGGTGGCTTGCAGCTGTCAGCGGAGCTCTGTCGCATGGTCGATAAACCGCGGCATTGGGCGCCGACCCAACAAGAACTCCTGGACATGCTCATACTTAAGGACCGTGCCCGTGTTCTGGAGAGCGTGTACCACGCCTTCTCAAAGCGCAGCGCATTTCTGGCGCTGGAATATTGCATAGCGGTGGGTGATCGAGAGCTGCACTTGCAGACCTGCCTGACAATCGAATATGGCTCCGATGGCGTGCCCTTGCGGATGTTCGGGACTGCTCAGGACATCAGCAAGCTGAAGAGCTATCAGCAACGGCTGCACATGCTCGCGTTCTATGACGCACTGACGGGGCTACCCAACCGCGAACGATTCAAAGAGTGTCTGCAGGAGGCCTTGCTGAAAGCCGAACGCAACGGGCGTCAGGTCGCGGTCGCGATTCTTGACCTCGACAATTTCAAGGTTGTCAACGATACCTTGGGTCATGGCGCGGGCGATGAGCTGCTGTGTGAAGCCGCCAGGCGTTTGCGGCGCTCGGTGTGCGGGCATGACAGCGTGGCACGTCTGGGCGGCGACGAGTTCGCCCTGATTCTGTCTTCCCAGCTCAATACCCCCTTCGAGCTTGAAAACATTGGGCGGGGGATTCTTAAGTCCATTACAGGTGTTTATCAGATTCAGGGCAGGGAAATCTTTGTATCCGGCAGCCTTGGCATTGCCTATGGTACGACGGGCGCCGACAATATCGATGAGCTGGTGCAGTTCGCCGACTCGGCTATGTACAGTGCCAAGTCCCATGGGCGTAACAACGTGCAACTGTATTCGCCGAACATGACCCAAAAAACCACGGAGCGGCTGGCCCTGGCGACCAGTTTGCGCCATGCGCAGAGCAATGGTGAGTTGGTATTGCATTACCAGCCGCAGATCAATCTGATCAGTGGCCGCGTGATCGGTGCCGAAGCCTTGCTGCGCTGGCAACATCCGCAACACGGGCTGATTGCTCCGGACACCTTTATTCCTATTGCCGAGGAAACCGGATTGATCGTCGGCATCGGCGAATGGGTATTGGAAAATGCCTGCCGCCGTGCTGTCGACTGGAACCGTGATAATCGTAGTCCACCGCTTAGAATCGCCGTCAATCTATCGCCGCGACAATTCCAGATGAACGACTTGCTTACCTCTATTTGCGCAATCCTACGGGACACCGGCTGCGAGCCGGGCTGGCTGGAGTTGGAGATTACCGAAGGTTTATTGCTGGATAACAATGTCGCCGTGCGCGAGACACTCGAGCAGCTCAACGCGTTGGGACTGACGATCGCCATCGACGATTTCGGTACCGGCTATTCGGCGCTCAGCTACCTGAGTCGCCTACCCATCGAAACGCTTAAAATCGACCGCTCTTTTATCAACGACATCGAACACAATCGCGATAGCGCCGAACTGGTCAAGGCCATCATCTCCATGGCGCACAGCCTGCGGTTGACGCTGGTTGCCGAAGGTGTCGAAGAAGCCTCTCAACAAGCGTTCCTGCGGCGTTATGGATGTCAGAGCGCACAGGGTTGGTTATATGGTAAGCCCATGCCGCAGGTGGCGTTTGAAAACTTGTTGAGGACCCAGGTCGACAGTCAATGATCCTTTGGTTCGGGCAAGGTACGCTCGCTGATGGAATAGCTCGGCTCGGAATCACGCCTTCTTGCCCTTGATACTTCCCCAAAAAAAAGTCCAGAATTAGGTCTTTTCCTGCTCCGGCAAGAAAAGAAACCCCTTAGATTTCAATGGGTCGGACGCTAGATACGAGTCTCGGTTCCCTCTCCAAATACACAAAAAACCGCTTACTAAGCGGCGTTTTTGTTTGTGTAATTTGTTGGGCTGCGTCGATGGGAATTCGCGATCCCTACATCCATTCCGGCGCTCTCTACGAGAACCACTTCGGAGCCCGTGTCTCAGGAGTGTAGGTACGGGCAATAGGCCTTCAAAAAACAAGCCACCGGTAGAAAAGCAAGACTTCATACAAGGTGTGGGCTGGAGTGTGGGCTGTGAGGTTTTTGCCAAAAGCCAGAAACGACAAAGCCCTGAAAAATGGGCTTTGTCGTATAAAGATGGCGGAGGCGATGATCTTCTATTGTGTCTCAAGTCCCTACAAACCATCCTGGTCGATCATGATCTCAGTGAGCTTCTCGCTCAGCAG
The DNA here is from genome assembly GCF_014200835.1 of Pseudomonas sp. JAI115. Lineage (NCBI taxonomy): Bacteria > Pseudomonadati > Pseudomonadota > Gammaproteobacteria > Pseudomonadales > Pseudomonadaceae > Pseudomonas > Pseudomonas sp. JAI115. The sequence continues at coordinate 550,753 of NZ_JACHCY010000004.1, read as the reverse complement.
GCGCCAGGCTTCTTTTTTCTCTTCGGGCATAATCATGGTGTAAGTAGTGACGACGGACCCGAGAACCTGCCAGCACGTGGTTCTGGCACCGGTCTATCACGTCAAGGCTTATGCCCCAGGCTTGCATCATGGTTGCTCCTGTTCGTCTCAAGTCATGGGGTGTCCATTCCCCATTCGCACCGCCGGACAGCACCAGGGTGTCATCATGTCGGCGACGGGAAAGCGGCTTGCGATTTTTGAAGCGTGATTGGCGGTCTCTCACCTGTTTGCTGACGACCTTGAGATCGACATGCCCATCATGATGCTTTGCGGGAAAGCAACATTGAGAGTGTTCTGTAAGCAGCCGAAGGTTGCTGAAATAATGGATCGCAAACGCTGATAGGAACACGTGGTGGTCCTGCTTCTTTCCCCTGCTGCTTTTGACGTTTGCCACGGGAATAAACCAGACGCCATTTTCCAGATCTACGTTTTTCCATTCGGCCTGAAGCAGTTCACTGATCCTGCATAACGTTCCCAAACAGATCCAAAGTGCAAGTTGGAACTCTGGTTTGAGTGGGCGAATCCCATCGTACTTTTCGCCAGCAGGTAGTGCTGCATAGTTCGCAGTCATTTTTTGAAAGCGTTGGTGTAGTTCTTGAAGTTCGCTAGAGGAGAGGATCCGGGTTCGCTCCTGGCTTGAGCGCGTTATCGGTGGTATAGCTCTTAGGAATATAGACTCTCGTGTCAACTAGGTCACGGATGCGCGGCGCGAAATGGAAACCCCGCAGGCCCATCCGCGAAAAAATGTGATCGGTAAAGCTTGGCACGTTGGTATTGAAGAGTTCTATACTCATTATTTAATGGGTAAAAAGGCAGACAGCCTGATCCAAGAGTACGGTATCGCTACCAGCTCCTCCAATCTGATCGGGTTGTACCCTCCCATAGCTCGAGAGGATGAGCTTTGTCCAATATTGCGCTATCGCCATGCTTCACAAACGCCGCTCAAAATTTGCTCGTGAAGTGAGTCCCATCAAATGCGCACAATGCGGTCATAGGATAGAAATCTACTTTGGAAGGACGTACTCACGCGTCTGCCGACGCAGCGCGTTATTGAAATTGCCGAGTTACTGCCGCATAAGTGGACGCCTGCTTTATGATGCAAGGTGTTATGGGCATAATGGGGCGGCATCTGCGGTTCCCGGCCGCAGGCGTTGGTCTATCCACTGTGCAAGGCTGCACTCAATGTGCTTAGTGCAACAGCTGAGTACGATCAAAGGTGACTTTCTAATTGCCCTAGAGGCCGTGATAAGCAATGTACATCGTAGACCTAACATATCTGAAAACCATTGATGTAATTGAAGTTTATCTTGAGTCACATCGTCAGTTTCTTGACGAGCAATACACTCAAGGGTTGTTTCTAGCGTCCGGCCCCAAAAATCCACGCAGCGGTGGAGTGATCATTGTAAGCGGCAGGGTCAGCCGCTCAGAATTGGACGCGATACTTGCAAGAGATCCGTTCCATCAGAACGGTATAGCCGCTTATGGCGTCACTGATTTCGTTCCGGTTAAATCTCATCCCGCATTGAGCGGGATTTTGTAGCAGCTTCGGCACCAATTCGCGACCCATTGACCTGGCAAGCCGCTAGAGTGATCGATCCTTGGTCGCCATCGTCGATAATTTCGATATTTCGTAGCGCGTGCGTTGGGTCGAATCTAACACGACTTCACAACCTGCTATATTTCGCGCACGTTCTCATCCCATCAGGGTGACAGTGAGAAAATAGAAACCTTGGCCGGCGGCGCACCGCCGAGGCTTTGCTGAAGGATACGACCATCACTCCCTCCAGCAGAGAGTTGAATTGTTCTTGGATTTGCAGGAATGCGTTATGGAGCTCAGCAAACCTAGGCAAGGTCTGAAGCGTGACCTTCAGGGCATGGCCTCGGACCTTAAATGGCCTGCAGTAGAACTGACGCGAATTGCCGAACGATTGAGCTCGGCCGGTAATGACTCTGATGCTCAGGCCATTTATCGCATGATTACAGTCTTTCAAAGTGATGAAGCCCGACTTCAATCTCATGCCGCTGAGATCGCAAGGGCTCCTACATAGATCCCTGTGCGAGGTCGTTAGGGGGCTCAACAAGCCGACGCAAGCCTTGCAACAAAACCTAAAAAATCTCACTCCGCTGCGGATTCCACGGCCATCCGGCCACTTACTCCATGAACATCCGGCCACTGATTCCACGGTGATCCGGCCACCCATTCCACAGCCATCCGGCCACCCTTAAGGCATGCAGCAGCGCAGAATTAATTCACTACCATCGACCTCTTTTATCGAAGCAGAGAGGTCGTCGTGGAGCGGTTATCCATGCGTAAGATTCGAGAAGTGCTACGTCTCAAATTCGAGGTCTATCTGCCCGCCAGGTCGCTATCAGCTTGCAAGTAGGTCGAGCTAGCGTCGGTGAGTACCTCAATCGCTTTGCTGCCAGCGGTCTTACCTGGCCCTCTACGTTGACTGACGCCGAGTTGCAACGGCATCTTTTTCCGCTGCCGCCCGCTGTCCCCAGTGATCAACGTCCGGTACCGGACTGGGTTCATGTCCACGCCGAGTTGCGCCGCCCCGGCGTAACGCTGGCTTTGCTTTGGCAGGAATATCGGCTCGCTCACCCGCAAGGCTTCCAATACAGCTGGTTCTGCGAGCACTACCGCCTCTGGGCGGCCAAGATCGACGTAGTCATGCGTCAAGGGCACCGCGTCGGCGAAAAGCTGTTCGTTGTCGGCGCTGATTGAAAACTGACCCACCCTGCCGATTGAAAATTGACCCAGGGCGGATTGCTGATTTTGGCATCAGCAATTGTGGATAAGCTTAGCAGTCGTGTCCCGATGGAAGGGGCATTTAGCCCCACCGCATGTGGGCATGCGGCAGGGTATTTTCGGTGCAGTTCAAAACAGCTCATCGTCCTCGGCACCATCATCGTCTTTGCGCTTTCGTTCACGTGATTTGATCTTGGTCTGGGCGACCAGGCTGCTGTGTTGCAGACGGTAGGACTCGTTGCCCGTTTCGACGATGTGGCAGTGATGTGTCAGCCGATCCAGCAACGCCGTGGTCATCTTGGCGTCGCCAAACACACTCGACCATTCCGAGAAGCTGAGGTTGGTGGTGATCACCACGCTGGTGTGTTCGTACAGCTTGGATAGCAGGTGAAATAACAGGGCGCCACCGCTCTGGCTGAAGGGCAAATACCCCAGCTCATCGAGTATCACCAGGTCTGTTCGTAGCAGACCTTGAGCGATTCGGCCTGTCTTGCCGTCGTACTTTTCGCGCTCCAGTAAATTGACCAGATCCACCGTGGAGTAGAAGCGCACGCGTTTGTGATGCGTCGTGATCCCGGACACAGCCAAGGCGGTGGCGAGATGTGTTTTTCCTGTGCCAGGCCCGCTGATGAACACGACATTTTGTGCGGTATCGGTGAACTCGAGGTTGGACAGATCCTTGATCAGGCGGGCGTCTGCGCTGGAAGCGCTGAAGTCGAAGCCGGCCAAATCACGATGCATGGGCAGTTTGGCCATGTTCATCTGGTGGTTCACTGAGCGCACCGCGCGATCCGCATGTTCTTGTTGGAGCAGATGCTCAAGCAGCCATTTCGACGAGGTCGTTGAGGACTCGCCTTGCGAGGCCAATTCTTCCCAGGCGCTGGCCATGCCATGCAGACGCAGTTCTTTGAGTTCCGCCATAAGATCACGCATTGCGAGTCTCCTCATCGGTGGTACGAAGCCGGTCGTAGCGCGCCGTATTGGCGACAGGCGCTATCTTGAGTTGCAGGCTGGTTTCGGCGGACGGAGGGGCTGCTGTCGATGTCAGTCGAGCCAGGACATTCAGGATGTGATCAGCACTCAAGCTGCCTGATTCAAGTACCAACTCCACCGCCAGCAATACGGCGTCGAGCCCGGCGATGGGAACCGCCGCCAGTACCTGCGTCATGACTCGATCACCATTGGTGTGACGCCTTAGACCGCGTTTTAGTAGTTGCAACGGCTTCGGCAGATCGGCAAACGGAGCGCCATTGCGCAGCGCACCGGGCTTGCGTTCGATGAGCGGGATGTAATGCTGCCAGTCAAAACCGACCTGATCTCGATCAAACAGGCGCTCGTGACAGGCAATCATCGTTTCTTCGGCGATCACCACCACCCGCGTGGGATACAAGCGGCTGCTGACCCACTGACCGACCCGCTCACACGGCACCGAGTAGCGATTTCGCGCCACGCTGATCAGGCAGGTGCTGGAGACCCGTACGGTGCGCTCAACGTAGCCATCAAAGGCGGTGGGCATCGGCATCAATTCGGCGCGTTCCAGCTCCAGGACGTCCGCCACTGTCAGCCCGTTGTACTGCGGGTGCACCAGTTCGTCCCAGAGCGCACGGCAGCGTTGGCCGAGCCAGGCATTCAGTTCCTCGAAGGTATGGAACATGCAGTTTTGAGCATCGAGCCAGATGCGCCGTCGGCTGTCTTGGACGTTCTTTTCAACGATGCCTTTTTCCCAGCCGGAGGCCACGTTGCAGAAGTCCGGATCAAATAAATAGTGCGCGCACATCACGGAAAACCGGGCATTGACCGTGCGGCCTTTGCCCTTGTTGACCTTGTCGACAGCGGTCTTCATGTTGTCGTAGATGCCGCGACGCGGCACCCCACCTAACGCGCCAAACGAGCGGGTATGGGCATCGAACAACATCTCGTGGCCTTGGCTGGGATACGCAACCAACCAAAATGCGCGACTGGCGCACAGCTTCGTATGGGAGACCTGGATGCGTCGGAATAGGCCGCCGATCAGCAGACCTTCTTCGCTCCAGTCGAATTGAAAGGCCTCCCCGAGTGCAAAGGTCAGCGGCACAAAGGCCCGTAAAGACTTGCCTTGCTCGCCGCGCCACGAGCGTATGAAGGCGGTGAGCTGACTGTAGCCGCCGTCGTAGCCCTCGGCCTTGATCTGTTCGAAGAGTGCTTTGGCACTTCTGCGGTTGTGCTTTGCCCGAAACGAATCGGCCTTGAGCGCCTGCTCCAGCGTCTCGTGAAATGGACTGAGTTTGTTGAAGGTTGCGCACCGTTGGTACGCTGGCTGGGTGGCTTCGGGTGCTCTGACCCATTTTCGAATGGTATTTCTCGACAGTCCGGTACGCTTGGCTATCTGATGCAGCGAGAGCTTGTCGCGGAAGTACATCCGCCGGATTTTTCCCAACATTTCCATGCTGATCACCCTGTGTTCTCCTGCTCGAAAAGTGAGCAGAAGCAGTTGAACACCTGGGTCAGTTTTCAGTCGGCAGAACAGCCTTTACTGGGTCAGTTTTCGCTCAGCGGCAACACCCCAAAAGCCTGAGCTGCCAAAGAGCTGCGACGGAAAGCGTTCATGCCCGAGGAGGCTGACAGAGACAGTCTTGAACGCTTTACCGGTGCAACTTTGAAGAAGGCTAAATCGCCTTAATCCTGTTGGCAGACGCTCCGGTCTGGGAGGATTTCACCAGGAGCCAGTTTTTGGGCGCACAAAGCCACTTCCACACCGTAATGAAGCGGCACACCTACAACCTTTCCATAAGCCAACTCGATATGCTTCGAGATGACCTGGCTGTCCTGCAATGCCTTAACGTCTGGTGAGAGCTCATGCTTTAACTGCTGGCCGTTCGCGCTGAATGAGTAGCTGCGCCCCACTTGGTACTTGAGGTTGAGCGCCACAACCGCGCCTGTTTCGCTCGTGGAGACGACCTCAGCAGTGCCATTGATAGCCCCATACCCGAGTGCACACGCGGTGTTGGAAGAGTTACACTCTCGGAGATCCATCGGAGGGTAGGCCAGCGGTGTCTCACCTCCGCCTTCACGGACATCGAACCGTGCCCCGACCCCATGCTTATGTTGGCCAGAATTATCAGGCCCAAATGCCGACACACTCACTAACACAGAGTCCTTCGGTGCAGTGTGTTGACTTGCACAACCAGCTACTGCGGCGAAAGCCAAGACCGCAGCGAAACGAAAAGCCTTCTGCATATTTGCAATATCCCTATTTGATTGATCACGCCTACCGTTGTGGAGGGCGATCCAATTACGATACAGAGCCGCATTTACGAATGCACTCGAACTGCATGCATTTTCAAACATTTTCGGTGCAGCGGCTGCCATGCTGGGAGGGACGTCGCCGTCGTGATAACCGTTATTTAGTGCAAGCAGCGGAATTTGTGATCTAAGAAAAAGATTTTCACAGTGCCCAGCGTAGTCCGGGCCCCGTGAGTCATTACGAAGCTGGCTCCATAAAAAATAAAGATTGTCACAAAACTCAAGATCTCCAAAAAAAAAGGTACCCCTGCAAACAATAAAGATCGCAAGACCTTTTATTGGGGGCCTGTGAAGCGACCTTCGAGATCACTGGCTTGCGAGGTGACGATTGAAGCTGGATCATTAAGCTATCCGGACTATCTAGATTGGCAGCGTCTCCCGCCCCCCGAAAAGCATTGGTGATAAGGGAAGGGAGATCCCACGCTCAGCAGCCGCAGCACTGGTTCGCTTCCCCGACGCAGGGAAGAGATAGCAGGTTGACGACGTATATCTGGCTGTGAAAACGTTTTTCCACTGCGGACAAACGCCGTACGCGTGATTCCCGGTTTGCTGTAAGCCACTTTTTCTCTCTGTTAACTTCGTTAACTTACAGATCAAAAAAGCAGTTTACATTCCCTTCTAAATCTTGCTTCCAAATGCCAGCCCTGCAATGCGCTGCTTGACAATCTGGCCGCTGGGACGACGTTGGCCCATTTGCATCAGCTTACCTACGCCAAACATATTGCCGGCAGTTGCCTCCCACAACTCCCGGACCAGCAACGGGCAGAACTCCTTGCTCACGCATAAGGGAGGGGATCAATTTCAAGGATGTCTTATTGATTTTCGCCAACTCAGGACTGAGAACAAACGATTGGTTGAACGCCTTAATCGCTTCTTGAGGAACACAATGTGCTGTTCTACGACCAGTCCGAATCGGGCAACTCGTAAGTAGCCCGCTGCGAATAAGGGCGTAGGCGACCTCCTGTTTGACCCCGAGTAAAAAAGCAGCCTCCACGACGCTGAGGTTCGGGCCACTGCGATGTATCGAGGTAATGCGGCACCGAGGAACAAGCCATTTTCCAAGCGCAATATCGTCATCAGGATTTACTATGTATGCAGGAATCTCACCTCTCTGAATAGAAGCGATAAGTTCGACGAAACTTCCTTTGGTCGGCAGTTCAAGCTTAGCAAGCTGCGTGATTGAGATCAGCCCATCTTTTATGGGAGGGCAAGGAATGGCCGTTCCCAAGTGACTCAGCGACGAGCCGTCTATCCACCATCGCTCCCCCGGCGATGGTTTTCCGCCTAAAGGTCGCAGCAAGCCCGCACCTAGCAACTGACGGACACGTGGCTTGGTGATACTTAAACAACTAGCAGCTTCCTCTAGGCTTACCGCATGTTTGAGCTGTTCCACACGCACCGTAAGTTCTAAATAATCCACCACCAAGCCGGTGCGACCGGATGGATACTTCATTTCACGATGAGGTAGTTCACCATTGGCAACCATGCGATGTAGTAAAGCGGATGGGACATTTACCTTTTTGGCAGCCGCCTGACTTGAAACCCAGCGATGACTCGTGATGGTGTCCAAGCAAAGATAGCGATTTCGCCGCGCCAACGGGCCCTCCCACCGACGTTCGACGTAGCGTCCAAACGCATCTCGGACGAATTGAAAAGCGGCCCCCTTCAAGCCGCCGTGAATATCTTTATACGTTTGCCCAAATACACTTCCAAGCTTCCAGGCTGGCACTGCTTGCCGGGTGATAGCGAGCTTATCCAGAAAAGCCCAGAAACCATGTGGCCAGTCTTTTAGAATCTGGCCGGCAGCGGTCGCCAGGGGAATGGCAACCGCCAAAGCGCCGGCTCCAGCCAGTTTCAATGGTTTATCTAATACCGAATGAGATTCACGAACCCCAAAACGCTTAGCAAGCTCGTGAAATTCGGTAATCGTCAGATGTGACAGAGGATCTGAATTTGTCGGCGCGTGTCTTAAGCGGCGTTCAAATTCGCAAGTTACCCACAAGGCCATGGGATCTGCTCTGATGGATCTGGCACCAAACGAAAGCGATGTGCCGCACTCGGTACACTCGAACGTCGCCATGACCCCGGGCTTGAATTGCGCTCCACACACGGAGCAATGATCATGAAGGCTGTTTTTATGGACCGGGCAACACGTCACCAAGGTGAGGTCCCATAAATCACGCCAATGCTGCGACTCCTCCAAGCATTGTGAGCAGCATTTCCTGTGCTGCGTGGACCATGCTTTGATGGCTTCGGTAGCTGGATGCAAAAGCTCCCCAACGGATAAAAGCCAGCTCAAAGAAGAATGGATTTTTACCCATTCTTTCTGGTCCGCCGCCATGCAAGATCGATGCATGGCGACTACCTCCAGGCCGGCCAAACCATTGGCATGAGCTAAGCGATACAGATAACCGTAAAAACTTTCATCCATTAACGGCTTGGGGGTGACCAGCAGTCCAAACATTATCGCTGCGGCTCCTCAAACTCATCTTCGCGCCATGCCTGGGGAGTACTGAGGAATGAGCTGAATCCCTCAGAGATCAGTTTGAATGAGCAATGGTCCAGCTTGTCCATAGCTAGGTCGTGCACGTGAACCAAACTGCCGTAGACCGAATTATGCGTCTCTTGCCATGAGGTAAAAACCCTGGCCCGTCGCAGAATTGCGAACATTCCGTTTGGCCAGTCAGATAATGCAGTAGCTGCCCGCTCAAATTGTTGACGCACCAGTCCCATCGAAACGACACGGCGATTCAAACTCAGACTCATGCCCTTTCGATCACTGGAAATCGCCCCCAGAAACATAATCAACTTCAGCAGGTCATTGAGCCCGAGAGAGGCTAAGCGATCAATATCAAGCCCACCGTCAGATCGCACTGAAAGGGTCTCGTGGCGCTTATACAAGCTGGCAATAAGGGAAGCAAGGGCGGTAGCCAGGGCACTCGCAGCCATAGATGGAAAATCGTCAAATCGAGTACCACAGCGACACCTGCCCAACTCGGGTCTGTTGTCGCCAAGCGAGGCATAGCATGTTGGACACTGATCCCACAAATAGCAGCCATGCTCTTCACACACCGCTAGCGGAGCAAATGCCCAATAAACACGTGCGTATCCATACGCCCTTATACACAAGGGGCAAATACGTTGAGTTTTGAGCGATACGGTGCGTGCTGTGAATTCATGGCCTCCGAGTCTCACCATGCCAGCATCATCTTGAACCGGCATCGACTCAAGAAGAGCTTCGGCAGTGCTGCCAGTGCACTTTTGTAGCTGGCTATTTCTGTTTTCTATCTGCCCATAGAACGAACCATTAGGCATATCCAATGCGATTTTAAGCTGCGATATACCTAGTAAGTGATTGAGCTTCGCGACGCGGAACAAAAGGCTATCTAGCCCCTCCCAAGGCTGAAGATTGCTCTTCAATAGTAAATCCACCTGCGGCACAGCCAGATGATCAAACGCACGCTGCATCCGTGACTTAGCTTTGATCCGCGACTCAGCTGCACGAGCCTCCATTACAGATGCTTCCAAGGCTAAAAGATCGGCGTAAATATCGTTTTGCATATTTTTATCAATGCCGGGGTTACCCCCGGCAGCCTCTCAAGCAGAAGGATGGTCAAAGTTCTCGAAAGGCTCGCGACCGCCTATTAGCGGCCGGAAATCGAAAGACGTACTGAATGGATTCCTCTCACTTGGGACCTGACTCCACACCTCATCCTTGAACGCTTGGGAAAGTACATCAAGATCGATACCTTCAGTGCCGTTGTGCTGAACCAGCCACACGGCGCGATCCAAAACTTTAATCAAATAATCAATCAGTCCAAAGGACGCCAAATGGAAACGCTGCAGCATGTCTTTGGAAAGGAAGTTAATGCTCTGAACAGGCAACAAGCCTTGAATGGCCTTCAACAAAGATGCGAATTGCTTCCATTTTTCCTCAGTGAGCTCATACCTTCCATAATCGATGCTGGCTGAGAACCTTCGGCGAAGCTGTTCATTAGCCCAAAGCAGCCCCTCTGTTCGTTTCAGCCCGACCAGCACTACAGTGATGTCGGTTTCGTTCATCAAACTTTTGATCCAATCTGCTGCCTCGTAAGCACCAACCTTTTTGTAATCCACAAGATGTTGTGCTTCATCCAGGATGATCATTGCGGTCCCCTGATTCTTCAGCAACGTAATTATCCGAGTGAATTTATGCTCGGCAGAATGGCCGCGAGCTGTGGCAAACGGGTCCTTCATTGCGACCAACACAGCCGTCGCGAGGTTCTTTTTTGATGGGGAGGAAGGCATTTCCACAACCAGAACCGACCGAATCCGATCCGAATTTCCAGCTGTTTCATTGCGTATGTACTCCCTAACCAGCGAGCTCTTGCCGACACCACTCGGCCCCTGGATAACAAGGCCTTTGCTGTTTTGAGTTCTGACAGTGTCCTGGTGGACCTCTTCCAAGCGCATGATCGCGTGATCACTTTGCGGGCTGCGAATGAAATGGTGACGTAGCGAAAATGCACTCTCTTGTCGTGTATTGGCGTTCATTTTTTCCCCCTCATGTAAGGAGCGCGCAAGACAACTGGGTATGCAGAGATGGACTCCAGGACTACCTCGGCGTCAAGAAAGTCCACAGAGTCTCCCATGCCTAGTGGGGGTTGAGCCTGTTGAACACCGCTGCGATCAAGTTTCACTTTTGCCGCTTCACGGCGTTTACGAGCCTTCTGAGATCGTTTCAGATCTGCAATATCAGCCATGATGGCTCGGTACGCTTGATGAATCGCGTCAAAGGTAGGTGACGACTTTCCTGAGTGACGCAACTGCGCACGTGCAAGATCAAAGGTTTCCCGACTCATACCTATGAGCCGTTTGTCTTTAGCTGGAACCAGGATAAACAGGTTCCTGAAACGGTCATGAACCCATACATGTCCGAGCTCGTCGCGGTATCGGACTTGTATTTTCTCACCCTCCGCGAGCTTCATTTTTAACTCTGCAAGCTCTGGCGAGTGATAGACATGCGTCCCGACTTCAACCCCATAATGATGAACGGGGCTGTCCTTACGTTTGGCCAGTACCGACTCCAACGCATCCAGATCAGTTGGCAGGCAGATGTGACGCTCTGCCTCTCCAGCAAGCCAAGCCTGTGCAGGAGTCATCTGAGAAGGGAGGCCGCGGTGTGGCCGTTGGTGATAAACATCCACGATCCACTTGACCAGTTTGGTTTCCAGCTCAGCAAGGTTTATGCATGCGAGTTCTTCAGCCGGATAATTGCCGCGCTCTCTGGTGTTGGAGAACGTAGTACCTGGAAGTCGATGAATCAGACCGTCGTTTAAAGTACGAAAAAAACGTTCCACTGCACCTTTCTTTTGAGGTGCACGGGCGGCGGGATACATAATTTCAATGCCTAGCTCGTTAAATGCGCTAACTAGGTCACCTGCGTGAAATTCCGCCGCGTTGTCAGGAACAATACGTGAAGGAAGCCCATGGGCTCTCCATTCGTTAAGCACTGCAGAAAATCGAGACAACCAATCCCCTTTCGGCCTAATCGCGCGCTCAATTACCCGAAGCACGCTTTCGGTATTTGGAGCTGAAAAATGGATAAGGTATGCCATGACCATTCGAGAATGGCGATCAAGCACTATCGTCAGAAATGGTCTGCCGATGTGCTTCCCTGTTTCATCGTCCACCACCAAAATGTCTAGCGGCGTGTGATCAATTTCCCAGCGATCGAGAATTTTCCTGACAACCAGTTTGCCTATCGCAGTCCGATGGAGTTGGTTTGCCGCATGTTTGCCCAAACGACCTTTGTCGACCTCATACGGGTCCAGACTGTCAACGTATCGCCTAAAAGTCATTTCAGACGGGACCACAAGCATTTGAGAGGGCAGCCGTCCCGCATTTATGTTGTCGATACGTGCCTTCAGCTCCGCATACACGGTAGATAGCAGCGGTCGCTCCAAAGTCAGATAGTCCGTATCGACTAGATCCGACACCACCTCCTCTAACTCCCCGACAATGATTCGCGATCGGCCTTTATCTCTGTGACGGGGGACCAATTTAACGACACTGCCAGTTCCGAATAGAAGGATCCATCGCCTAACAGTCGACACTGACGGCGGTGTAATCGGATCACCCAACTCAATGGCTGTTTTTTGAATCAGTCCTTTCAGATCGTTGTTAGGAGGCAGCTTATGACTAATGCAATCAATGAGACGTGTTAGATAGGATCGCCGCCGGTATGCCGCGGCAGAGTGCTTCTCGGGGAAGCACGTGATGTCAGGTGCTGCGTTTCGAACTATAGGAATCACGCCGAGATATGGTTGCTCCTCATCTACGAACAACTCTCTGGTGTCATAAAGTCTATAAAACTCTGCCTCCGTCATTTTAACGGGCTCGCCAAGCTCATCTACCCAAAGCAACTGACGATTCTTGAGTCGTTTTACAAGTGTTAACTTGGCACCGTTAAATATCACCACTAATTTCAGCTTAAGCGAAAAAGTTTCCATGACGGTGACCTCCTTGGAGATAGATTGGAGCACAAGGTGCTATAGGCATTTCGAGGTTCACCCCTACGTAACCTAGTCCAAGCAGTTGCCATGCTTTTTTACAACCTAACAACTCACAGAGTTCCTTAATCGTGTCGGGTTGATAGGTCTTTAAAAGCTCAACAGACGTTTCCGGATCGCAATCAATGAGCATCATGCTCCGCCGGTAATACATCAAATCACGGAGATTATTGGAGAACGGCTCAGCCAAGAGGTGTTCGTCGCTAACAACCGTGAACACCCGATTGGTCCGCCTGAAGTGGTCTTCAATAGCCTCCATGCGCGAACTGGTATGCCGGGTTAGGAGCCTTGCAGCGGGCTTAACTTCGAACCATCGCTCTGTTCCGTCGTGCAGCACCGCACGGACGTCAGGGTAGTAGATGGTGGTGTGCCTATCCATTTCGAAGGTTTCTTTGCTCGGCTGAACGTCGTATCGAAGCACCTGAGGCGACAACTCGAGAAAACTCAGAAAATATCCCTCAAGCTGGGATTCCCAAGGAATGGATTTGCCATTTTTCAGTGAGGGAAAAAAACCCCGGAAGTGGCTGGATCTGCGAGTTACAACATTTCTTGCGGTCATGACATTTCTCCAGGTCGAACGAGTCCTTGACGCAGAAAAATGCTTACGTCAGCGGACTCATGGAGGCGATTCAACAGGCAACGCTGTGCCCTCGAGACGTCTCGATAAGATCGAAAAATTGGGGGAGAGTTGACATGCGCCGAAAAAAGGCAGAAATTACAAGCACCACACGAGTAATTTCTGCTTCATCCCGGCGCGGTCATCCTCCCAAGGTTGATCGCGTTTTTACATTTTGGCTTCCTCTTTCTGCATTTAGAATTCTCATACGCCAGCTCTGGCGCACATTACGTCAAACACTGAATTAGCCTCACATCATGCATTCATAGCTAATTTGGGACTAACGATATTAAGCCACACTTTGACTACTGACAATTCCTTTATAGCTACATGAGCAAATAAAGTTAAATCTTATAGTTACGTGTTATATGTGAAAAACTTCTATAAATTTTCATTCATATCGAGTTAACGAATAACATTTTCAATGACGCTGCTTATCTATTTTTCTTATAAAAATCTTAATCACTTATAAGCTGAAACGCTTATGTAAAACTCATCAAATAAGAGACAAAAAAGCCAACGCTATATAGCGTTGGCTTTTTTGTATTGCACGGTTCAACTATTTGTGAGAATTCTCATTTAATTTGAGAACCTACAAATGGATCAGAAATCCAGGTTCGAAACCGCCAGCGCATTGCTCTCGATGAAGTCACGGCGAGGTTCGACCGCATCACCCATCAGGGTGTTGAAGATCTGGTCTGCGCCAATGGCGTCTTCGATGGTGACTTTCAGCATGCGGCGCACGCTTGGGTCCATGGTGGTTTCCCACAGCTGATCCGGGTTCATTTCACCCAGACCTTTGTAGCGCTGGATGGTGTGGCGCTTGGTGCTTTCGGCCATCAGCCAGTCGAGGGCTTCCTTGAACTCGGTGACCGCTTTCTTGCGCTCGCCACGCTGGATGTACGCGCCTTCGTCGAGCAGAGTGCTCAGTTGAGCGCCGAGGGTGACGACGGTCTTGTAGTCGTTGCTGCCGAAGAAGTCGCGGTTGAAGGTGACGTAGTTCGACAGGCCGTGGGAGATCAGCTCGACCTCTGGCAACCAAACGCCACGTTCACGATCTTCACGCAGGCTGGCCTTGTAGACCAGGCCCGACTTCTCGACGGTGCGCAGACGCACTTCGTACTGAGCCAGCCAGTCCTGCATCTTGGCGTGGTCGCCGAGCATTTCCAGGCTCACGGCCGGCAGGTAGATGAAGTGTTCGGTCAGCTCCTGCGGGTACAGGCGCGACAGACGCTTGAGGGTCTTCATCACCATGCGGAAGTCGTTCACCAGACGCTCGAGTGCTTCACCGGAAATGCCCGGGGCCTCTTCGTTCAGGTGCAGGCTCGCATCTTCCAGAGCCGACTGCGTCATGTACTCTTCCATGGCGTCGTCGTCTTTGATGTATTGCTCTTGCTTGCCTTTCTTGACCTTGTACAGCGGCGGCTGGGCGATGTAGATGTAGCCGCGCTCGATCAGCTCCGGCAACTGACGGAAGAAGAAGGTCAGCAGCAGGGTACGGATGTGCGAACCGTCGACGTCAGCATCGGTCATGATGATGATGTTGTGATAGCGCAGCTTGTCGATGTTGTACTCTTCGCGACCGATACCGCAGCCGAGTGCAGTGATCAGCGTGCCCACTTCCTGGGACGAGATCATCTTGTCGAAGCGTGCTTTCTCGACGTTGAGGATCTTGCCCTTCAGCGGCAGGATCGCCTGGGTCTTGCGGTTACGTCCCTGCTTGGCAGAGCCGCCCGCGGAGTCACCTTCCACGAGATACAGTTCGGACAGCGCCGGGTCTTTTTCCTGGCAGTCAGCGAGCTTGCCCGGCAGGCCGGCGATGTCCAGCGCGCCTTTGCGGCGGGTCATCTCACGGGCCTTGCGCGCCGCTTCACGGGCACGCGCCGCGTCGATCATCTTGCCGACGACCAGCTTGGCTTCGTTCGGGTTTTCCAGCAGGAAGTCGGAGAAGTACTTGCCCATCTCCTGCTCGACCGCGGTCTTCACTTCGGAAGACACCAGCTTGTCTTTGGTCTGCGAGCTGAACTTCGGATCCGGCACTTTCACCGAGATGATCGCGGTCAGACCTTCGCGGGCATCGTCACCGGTGGTCGCGACTTTGTGCTTCTTCGCCAGACCTTCCTGCTCGATATAGTTGTTCAGGTTACGCGTCAGTGCGGAACGGAAACCCACCAGGTGGGTACCGCCGTCGCGCTGCGGAATGTTGTTGGTGAAGCACAACAGGTTCTCGTTGAAGCTGTCGTTCCATTGCAGGGCGATTTCCACGCCGATGCCGTCTTCACGCTGGATGTTGAAGTGGAACACCTGGTTGACCGCAGTCTTGTTGGTGTTCAGATATTCAACGAACGCACGCAGGCCGCCTTCGTACTTGAACAGCTCTTCCTTGCCGCTGCGCTCATCCTTGAGGACGATGCCGACACCGGAGTTGAGGAAGGACAGTTCACGAATGCGTTTGGCCAGGATGTCCCAGCTGAAGTGAATGTTCTTGAAGGTTTCGCTGGAAGCCTTGAAATGGATCTGGGTGCCAGTGGTTTCGCTGTCGCCAACGATCGCCATCGGTGCCTGAGGTACACCGTGGACGTAGGTCTGTTCCCAGATCTTGCCGCTGCGGCGTACGGTCAGTACCAGCTCTTCGGACAGGGCGTTCACGACCGACACACCTACACCGTGCAGACCGCCGGATACCTTGTAGGAGTTATCGTCGAACTTACCGCCAGCGTGGAGGACGGTCATGATGACCTCGGCGGCGGAAACGCCTTCCTCTTTGTGCACGTCTACCGGGATGCCACGGCCGTTGTCTTTGACGGTGATGGACTCATCCGGGTGGATGATGATGCTGATGTCGTCGCAGTGGCCGGCGAGGGCTTCGTCGATCGAGTTGTCGACCACCTCGAACACCATGTGGTGCAGACCGCTACCATCGTCGGTGTCACCAATGTACATACCGGGACGTTTGCGTACGGCATCCAGGCCTTTCAGCACTTTAATGCTCGTTGAGTCGTACGTATTTTCTTCGCTCAATGCCTTCACTCCCGATGGTCGTGGGTCTGGGTGATACGGCCCTGTTCCACGTGGAACAGAGCGACTGGCGTTTCCGTCTGCCAGCCTTCCCTCAATAATTCGTGATCTACACAGGTGATGAAAACCTGGCAGCGTAAGTCTTCCAGCAAGCGGCACAGCGCGCGACGGTGGCTCTCGTCCAGTTCGGACGGCAAGTCATCCACCAGATAAATACACTGGCCGCGTCGGGCCTGGCTCACCAGATGCCCCTGGGCAATTCGCAAGGCACAAACCACCAGCTTCTGCTGACCCCGGGACAAGATGTCCGCGGCGTTGTGTGCGCCCAATCTAAGGCGCAAGTCAGCGCGTTGCGGTCCGGCCTGGGTATGACCCATTTGCTGGTCCCGTTGCACGGAGCCAGCCAGTACGGCACTCAATTCCCGGTCCTTGTCCCAGCCTCGGTAATAGCTGAGCGTCAAACCTTCAAGCTCAACCAGTTCGCTCAAGGTTTGTTCAAAGACTGGTTTCAAGGCTTTGATGTAAGCGCGGCGGTATTCATCGATTTCAGCGCTGGCCTGGCACAGCTCCCTGTCCCAAACCGCTTGCGAAACGGCGTCAAGTGTACCATGCCGCAGCCAGGAGTTTCTCTGGCGCAAGGCCTTCTGCAAACGCTGCCAGGTCGCCATGAAACGCGGTTCGACGTGGAACACGCCCCAATCGAGAAACTGCCGGCGAATCTTCGGCGCACCTTCGAGCAGGCGGAAGCTGTCAGGGTTGATCAGTTGCAATGGCAGGATCTCGGCCAGTTGCGCGGCACTGCGAGCGTTCTGCCCGTCGATGCGGATCTGGAACTCGCCCTGACGGTCGCGAGATATCCCCAACGCACTGTGGCCACCCTCGGCCAGTTCGACCTGACCGAACACCGTGCAGGCGAGTTGCTCGTACTGGATGACCGGTAACAGCCGCGTGCTACGAAACGAACGGGCAAGCCCCAGCAGATGAATGGCTTCCAGAACACTGGTTTTGCCGCTGCCGTTGGCGCCGTAAAGAATGTTGATGCGGGGGGAGGGGGAGAAGGTCACCGGGTGCAGATTGCGCACCGCGGTGACCGAAACACGACTTAAGGACATCCAGGATCAGCTGATTACAGACGCATCGGCATGACAACATAAGCCGAGTCGTCATTGTCGGACTCTTGCACCAGCGCACTGCTGTTGGAGTCGGACAGGATCAGGCGAACCTGTTCGGTGGTCATCACGCCCAGCACGTCGAGCAGGTAGCTCACGTTGAAGCCGATTTCCAGCGAACCGCCGTTGTATTCAACGCCCACTTCTTCTTCCGCTTCTTCCTGCTCCGGGTTGTTGGCCTGGATCTTCAACTGACCATTGGCCAGTTGCAGACGGATGCCGCGGTACTTCTCGTTGGACAGAATTGCGGTACGGCTGAACGCTTCACGCAGGGCCTGACGATCGCCCAGTACCAGCTTGTCGCCGCCCTTCGGAAGAACGCGCTCGTAATCCGGGAACTTGCCGTCGACCAACTTCGAAGTGAAGGTGAATTCGCCGGTGGTGGCGCGGATGTGGTGCTGACCCAGAACGATGCTGACGTTGCCGTCCGGCTCGGTGAGCAGACGCGCCAGTTCGAGGATACCTTTACGCGGCACGATCACCTGGTGGCGATCCGGCTGACCGATATCGGCCTGCATCGAGCACATCGCCAGACGGTGACCGTCGGTGGCCACGGCGCGGATCACACCGGCCGAGACTTCCAGCAGCATGCCGTTGAGGTAGTAGCGCACGTCTTGCTGGGCCATGGCGAAGCTGGTGCGTTCGATCAGTCGACGCAGTTTGCTCTGCTCCAGACTGCAGGTCAGCGAACCCGGGCCTTCTTCAACCGTCGGGAAATCGTTGGCCGGCAGGGTCGACAGGGTGAAACGGCTACGACCGGCCTTCACGACCAGCTTCTGCTCGTCGACCTTGATGTCGATCAGCGCGTCGTTGGGCAGGCTCTTGCAGATGTCCATCAGCTTGCGCGCAGGCACGGTGATGGAGCCGGTTTCAGCCGGCTCTTCGAGTTGCACGCGACCGACCAGCTCGACCTCCAGATCGGTACCGGTCAGCGACAGTTGCTGGCCATCGACGACCAACAGCACGTTGGACAGTACCGGCAAGGTCTGTCGGCGCTCGACGACGCCTGCGACCAGTTGCAGGGGTTTCAACAGGGCTTCGCGTTGAATGGTGAAATGCATGGTCTAGTCCCTTGCCTTAATAAGCTGCGCTGGAGTTCATCAAGTGGTCAGTGTACGCAGCAGGTTCTTGTAGTCCTCGCGGATGTCCGCGTCGGATTCCTTAAGTTCGTTGATCTTGCGGCAGGCGTGCAACACCGTCGTGTGGTCGCGACCACCAAACACATCGCCGATTTCCGGCAGGCTGTGGTTGGTCAGCTCCTTGGACAGCGCCATGGCCACCTGACGCGGACGTGCCACCGAGCGCGAACGGCGCTTGGACAGCAGGTCGGAAATCTTGATCTTGTAGTACTCGGCGACAGTGCGCTGAATGTTATCCACAGAGACCAGTTTGTCCTGCAGTGCCAACAAGTCTTTCAGGGATTCGCGGATCAACTCGATGGTGATGTCGCGGCCCATGAAGTGCGAGTGGGCGATCACGCGTTTCAGCGCGCCTTCCAGCTCACGGACGTTGGAACGAATTCGTTGGGCGATGAAGAAAGCCGCATCGTGAGGCAACTCGACTTTGGCCTGGTCGGCCTTCTTCATCAAGATCGCCACGCGGGTTTCCAGCTCCGGCGGCTCGACGGCAACCGTCAGGCCCCAACCGAAGCGGGATTTGAGGCGCTCTTCAAGGCCTTCGATTTCTTTCGGGTAGCGGTCACTGGTGAGAATGACCTGCTGGCCACCTTCAAGCAGGGCGTTGAAGGTGTGGAAAAACTCTTCCTGGGACCGCTCTTTACGGGCGAAGAACTGAATATCGTCGATCAGCAGAGCGTCCACCGAACGGTAGAAACGCTTGAACTCGTTGATCGCGTTCAGTTGCAGCGCCTTGACCATGTCGGCCACGAAGCGCTCGGAATGCAGGTACACGACCTTGGCATTCGGGTTCTTCTTTAATAGATGGTTACCCACTGCGTGCATCAAGTGGGTTTTACCCAGGCCGACGCCGCCATAAAGGAACAGCGGGTTGTAACCGTGTTTGGGATTGTCCGCCACCTGCCAGGCCGCCGCGCGGGCGAGCTGGTTGGACTTGCCTTCGACGAAGTTCTCGAAGGTGAAGGTGCGGTTCAGGTAACTGGTGTGCTTGAGCGCGCCTTCGACCTGAACGGTGCGCTGTTCGGCGCGAACCGGGGCCTGTTGCGAGGCCGCACCGGCCATCGGGTCAAAGCTGTCGCGGGACGGCTCTTCACTGACTTCCTCGGTTTTCTGCGTCGAGCGCTTGGCCGGAGCTGCACTTGGAGCGGGTGCTGGCGCACTGGCCGGCACGGTATTGGCCTGAGCCTGAGACACCTGCGCAGCGGCCAACGGCGCGTTCGGCGCGGCACGCGGTGCCGAGCTGCGTTTGCTGCCTATTAATAAGGAAAGCGCTGGCGCCATGCCGTTGCCGTGCTCATCCAGCAGTTCAAGGACGCGACCGAGGTACTTTTCATTGACCCAGTCCAGCACAAAACGGTTCGGTGCGTAGACGCGCAACTCGTCGCCTTCGGCTTCGACCTGTAGTGGACGGATCCAGGTGTTGAATTGTTGGGCAGGCAGCTCCTCGCGCAAAAGCTCCACGCACTGCTGCCAAAGTTCCACTGACACGGATATCCCCTAAGTTGAAAGCCGGTGAGGCAAAAACAAGCGGCCATTGTAGCGGCGAGCCGTCCACTTATCCACATGCAGGTTGTGTGGTGACCATGATTAATCAATGCGTTAACCGGTAAAAAGGCGACCAACGGTGTGTGCATAAGCTCTGTGGATAACCGCCTCTGAGGGCACTGGACAACTGGGGGTGGAACTCGGTGGATAACCAGCCTGTGGATAACAGGCCATTCCACACACAGGTTATCCGACAGCGCAGCACAGGCTGAACACGGTTTTCCACTGTAGTTGTCATTCTCTGTACATCACGCTCTACAAGGGCTGAAGATGGTTATCCACAGAAGACGGCTGCCCTAGCTTTTACAAGCTTTACAGAAAAGCTTTAAATAATTCCCTTCTTTATTTTTATGTCTGGCAAACAGGATTTCGCTTCCGGAAGGTCCAGAGATCTATTTATAAGGAAACGCTGGTTGGAAATTGACCTGAGGGCTTGCTTTCTCTAGAATCCCCGGTCTCTTAAAACGGGGGCCATTCCGGCCCGTTGTGGACGAACCAGGTAACACGACATGAAACGTACTTTCCAACCAAGCACTATCAAACGCGCTCGTACCCACGGTTTCCGTGCTCGCATGGCTACCAAGAACGGTCGCGCTGTCCTGTCGCGTCGTCGCGCCAAAGGTCGTGCGCGTCTGGCAGTTTGATAATCCGGTACTGGAGGTGAGTCAGGACTTCAGTCGGGAAAAGCGTCTGCTTACCCCCCGGCATTTCAAGGCAGTCTTTGACTCCCCTACCGGCAAGGTTCCGGGGAAAAATCTCCTGCTCCTTGCGCGCAACAACGATCTTGATCACCCCCGTCTCGGGCTGGTTATCGGGAAAAAGAGCGTAAAGCTCTCCGTTGAGCGCAATCGCCTCAAACGTCTGATGCGCGAATCGTTCCGTCTGCACCAGGATTGTCTGGTCGGCTGGGATATCGTTATCGTCGCGCGCAAAGGTTTGGGCGACGTAGAAAACCCCGAATTGATTCAGCATTTCGGCAAACTCTGGAAGCGTCTGGCCCGTAACAAGCCAGTTCCAGCGGTCAAAACCGAAACTGTAGGGGTAGACAGTCCAGATGCGTAAACTGGCACTCGTTCCGATCCAGTTTTATCGCTACGCCATTAGTCCTTTGATGGCCAGTCACTGTCGTTTCTACCCCAGTTGTTCTTGCTACGCGTATGAAGCCATCGAAAATCATGGCCTTCTGCGCGGTGGCTGGCTGGCCTTTCGTCGTTTAGGTCGCTGTCATCCGTGGAATCCCGGTGGTTATGACCCGGTTCCACCTATCCCTACCTCCCGTTCTTCTTCGATGGCCGAGTAATCATGGATATCAAACGCACGATCCTGATCGTCGCCCTGGCAATCGTGTCCTACGTTATGGTTCTTAAATGGAACCAGGACTATGGCCAGGCTGCCCTGCCGACTCAGAATGTTGCTTCCAGTACGACTGCATCCGGTTTGCCGGACACCGTTCCTGGCAATAACGCTTCCGCCAGTGACGATATTCCGCGCGCCGCAAGCGATACCAGCGCACCTGTGGAAACCCCGGTCGCTGCCAGCAAGGATCTGATCCAGGTCAAAACCGACGTGCTCGATCTGGCGATCGATCCACAGGGCGGTGACGTTGCCCAACTGACTTTGCCACTGTATCCACGTCGTCAGGATCGTCCTGATGTGCCGTTTCAGCTGTTCGACAACGGCGGCGAGCGTACTTATCTGGCACAAAGCGGCCTGATCGGCACCAACGGTCCGGACGCAAGCCCGGCCGGTCGTCCGGTTTACGCCTCGGAGAAGAAAAGTTATCAACTGGCTGACGGTCAGGACCCGTTGGTCGTCGACCTGAAGTTCAGCAAGGATGGCGTCAACTACATCAAGCGTTTCACCCTGAAACGCGGCCTGTATGACGTAACCGTGACCTACCTTGTGGATAACCAGAGCGCGCAGCCTTGGTCGGGTTCGATGTTCGCCCAGCTGAAGCGTGACGCCAGTGCCGACCCCTCGTCGACCACTGCCACCGGCACCGCGACTTACCTGGGCGCTGCCCTGTGGACAAGTTCCGAGCCGTACAAGAAAGTGTCCATGAAAGACATGGACAAAGGTCAGCTCAAGGAAACCGTCACCGGTGGCTGGGTAGCCTGGCTGCAACACTACTTCGTGACTGCATGGGTTGCGACGAAGGGCGAAAACAACATCGTTCAGACGCGTAAAGACAGCAAAGGCAACTACATCATCGGTTACACCGGTCCTTCGTTGACCGCTGCACCGGGTGCGAAAGTTGAAACCAGCGCCATTCTGTACGCCGGGCCGAAAAGCCAGGCCGTGCTGAAACAGTTGTCCCCAGGTCTGGAACTGACAGTCGACTACGGCATTCTGTGGTTCATCGCTCAGCCGATCTTCTGGTTGCTGCAACACATCCACGCCATCGTGGGTAACTGGGGCTGGTCGATCATCTTCCTGACCATGCTGATCAAAGGGATCTTCTTCCCGCTGTCGGCTGCCAGCTACAAATCCATGGCGCGCATGCGTGCCGTAGCACCGAAACTGGCTGCACTGAAAGAGCAACATGGCGATGACCGGCAGAAAATGTCGCAAGCCATGATGGAGCTGTACAAGAAAGAGAAGATCAATCCGCTGGGCGGCTGCTTGCCGATCCTCGTGCAGATGCCGGTTTTCCTTTCGCTGTACTGGGTTCTGCTGGAAAGCGTGGAAATGCGCCAGGCGCCGTTCATGCTGTGGATCACCGACCTGTCGATCAAGGATCCGTTCTTCATCCTGCCGATCATAATGGGCGCGACCATGTTCATCCAGCAGCGTCTGAACCCGACTCCGCCGGATCCGATGCAGGCGAAGGTCATGAAAATGATGCCAATCATTTTCACCTTCTTCTTCCTGTGGTTCCCTGCTGGTCTGGTGCTGTACTGGGTTGTGAACAACTGCCTGTCGATTGCCCAACAGTGGTACATCACGCGTAAGATCGAAGCGGCGACGAAAAAAGCCGAGGCGTAACTTACTCTGTGGATAACACCACTCAAAACGCCCCCTAGTGGGGCGTTTTGCTATCTGCCACTTTGTCTGGATTCCGGTTTATGAGCGCACCTCGTGAAACCATCGCTGCTGTCGCCACCGCTCAAGGTCGCGGCGGTGTCGGCATCGTCCGCATTTCCGGGCCGTTGGCCAGTGTTGCGGCCAAAGCCATCAGCGGCCGCGAACTGAAACCGCGTTACGCGCATTACGGGCCGTTTTTCAGTGATGACCGGCAGGTGCTGGACGAAGGTCTGGCGCTGTATTTCCCGGGACCGAACTCGTTCACCGGCGAAGACGTGCTGGAGTTGCAGGGTCACGGTGGCCCGATCGTTCTCGACATGTTGCTCAAGCGTTGTCTGGAACTGGGTTGCCGTCTGGCTCGCCCGGGCGAATTCAGTGAGCGCGCGTTCCTCAACGACAAACTCGACCTGGCTCAGGCCGAGGCCATCGCTGACCTGATCGAAGCCAGTTCTGCACAGGCTGCACGCAATGCCTTGCGCTCCCTGCAGGGGGCGTTTTCTCAGCGTGTGCATAACCTCACCGAACAACTGATCGGCCTGCGCATCTACGTCGAAGCCGCCATCGACTTCCCGGAAGAGGAAATCGACTTCCTGGCCGACGGTCACGTGCTGAGCATGCTCGACAAGGTACGTGAAGAGTTATCCACCGTGCTGCGTGAAGCCGGGCAGGGTGCCTTGTTGCGTGATGGCATGACGGTGGTGATCGCCGGTCGTCCGAATGCCGGAAAGTCCAGCCTGTTGAATGCCCTGGCTGGACGCGAAGCCGCGATCGTGACCGAAATTGCCGGTACCACCCGGGATATCCTGCGCGAACATATCCACATCGACGGCATGCCGTTGCACGTGGTGGACACTGCAGGTCTGCGCGACACCGACGATCAGGTGGAAAAGATCGGCGTCGAGCGTGCGTTGAAAGCGATTACTGAAGCGGATCGGGTGCTGCTGGTAGTCGATGCCACCGCGCCGGAAGCTGCAGATCCGTTTGCCCTATGGCCGGAATTCCTCGAAACCCGGCCGGATCCAGCCAAAGTCACCTTGATCCGCAACAAGGCTGACCTGACAGGTGAAGCGATTGCCCTGGAAGTCAGCGACGACGGCCACGTAACCATCAGCCTCAGCGCCAAATCCGCTGGCGAAGGTCTGGAGTTGCTGCGCGAACACCTCAAGGCCTGCATGGGCTATGAGCAAACCTCGGAAAGCAGCTTCAGTGCCCGTCGCCGTCATCTGGAGGCTCTGCGCCATGCCAGTGCAGCGCTGGAACATGGTCGCGCACAGCTGACGTTGGCCGGTGCCGGTGAACTGCTTGCCGAGGATTTACGTCAGGCCCAGCAATCTCTGGGAGAAATCACAGGGGCATTCAGTTCCGATGACCTGCTTGGCCGGATCTTCTCCAGCTTCTGCATCGGCAAATAACCAAAGGGGCTGTGGACAATTTATCCACAGCCCCTTTTCGTTTCACCAGTTGTAAGACACCGTACCGAGCAAAGTGCGATCTTCGCCCCAGTAGCAACGCCCAGCATCGTTGCATCCCGACACATATTCCTTGTCGAACAGGTTCTTGGCATTCAGGTCGACGCTCCAGTGCGTGTCGATCTGATAGCCGATGGCCGCATCCACCAACGTGACGTCGCCGGCATCCAGCTTCCCGTACAGCGAAGGCGAGGTGTAGGCGAAGGCACTGTCGAAGTAACGCACGCCACCACCCACGTACAAACCTTTCAAATCGCCATCGAGGAAACGGTACTTGGCCCAGACCGACGCCTGATTACGAGGCACGCCGGTCATCTGGTGGCCTTTGACCAACGAGGTCGCCGCGTCCTTGGTAATCCGCGCGTCGGTGTAGGTGTACGCCGCTGTCACATTTAGGTTCTGGGTCAGATTGCTGTTGAGTTCCAGCTCAACACCTTTGGAACGGCTTTCGCCGACCTGGCGATAGGTCGACGTGGTCGAGTCGAAGTAGGTGTCGTCCTTTTTGCGCAGGTCATATACCGACGCGGTGAACGCGGTATCCCAGCCGATCGGTTCGTACTTGAGGCCCACTTCGTATTGGCTGCTGGTGATCGGATCGAGCGGCGTGCCGGCATTGGATATCTGCTGCACCGGCACGAACGATGTGGAATAGCTGACATACGGCGTCATGCCGTTGTCGAACTGGTACATCACGCCGCCCTGGTAGGTGAACTTCTTGTCCTCGGAACTGATGTTGCTGCCCTTGGCCACCTTGTCGCGGAAGTCACTGTCGACCCAGTCCTGACGACCGCCAAGCAGGAACAGCCAGTGGTCATACTTGCTCTGGAGCTGTGCATAAACACCTTTCATGCGCTGCTCAAGCAAGGTGTTCTGCACCGCAATCGGTGTAGTCGGATCGCGCAAGTAAACCGGGTTGTAGATATCGATCGGCCCGACGATGCCGGCATTCCAGTCCTGATTGAACGAAGTGCGGTCGTAGCTGGCGCCGAACAGCACGGTGTTTTCCAGCTCGCCGACCTGGAATTTGCCTTCCAGCTGGTTATCCAGCGAATACACCATGGATTTGTTGAAGCGATCGTACGCGGTCATGTTCAGGCGCGTGCCGAAGCCTGCGTTATTGAGGTTGCCCGGCCACGTTTCATGGCGGGTGATCCGCGACTGCATGTAGCGCGAGTTCTGGCGGAACTGCCAGTCATCGTTGAAGGAATGGCTGAACTCATAACCGGTGCTCCAGGTTTCCCGTTCGAAGGTGTTCCAGTCCGGATCGCCAAGCATGGTGCCTTTGGATAGCTTGCCGTTGGGATTGCTCAGCAATGTGCCGGCCGCCGGCAGACCCAGTTCCATATTGGTGTGATCTTTCTGGTAGTTGGCCAGCAGGGTCAGGGTGTTGAAGTCGTCGAAATTCAGCGTCAGCGACGGGGCGATGTAAATGCGGTCATCCGGTACGTGATCGGTCTGGGTGTCGGACTTGCGTCCGAGCATCACCACTCGTCCCAACACATTGCCGCTGTCGTTGAGTGGCCCGGACACATCGATGCCAATCTGCCGGCGATTATTCGAGCCATAACCCAGTTGCACTTCGCCTCGTGGAGCTGCGGTCGGCCGCTTGCTCACCAGATTCACCAGGCCGCCCGGGGCGTTTTCCCCATAGAGCAAGGACGATGGTCCACGGAAAATTTCCACGCGCTCCAAACCGTAAGGTTCGGTGCTGGTGTCATAACGGTTGCCTTGCACGCGAAGTCCATCGCGCAACAGGCCGTAGCCGTAATCGGTGGCGTTGAAACCACGAATGAAAAACAGATCGCCGGCCAGGCTGTCGCCCGCTGCAAACGGTGGGGCGAAGATGCCGGGAACGTAGCCGAGTACCTCGGTGAGCGTCTGAGATTTCTGATCTTTCATGCGCTGGGCGGTCACCACCGATACCGAACGCGGCGTTTCCGACAACGGCGTGCTGGTTTTCGTACCGATCCGGCTGTTCTGCGCCCTATAGCCGACGTCGGCGGCGTAATCCAGATCCATCGGATTGGCCAATTGCCCGTTGATGTTGGTCGGGGCCAGCTCCAGCAAATCACCATTGGGCAGCGCCTGCAGAATGTAGCTACCCGGCGCTTGGGGTACGGCTTGCAAACCTGAGCCTTGCAGCAGTTGGGCGAATCCCTGTTCGACGGTGAAGTTGCCGTTCAGTCCGGTACTGCGTAAACGGTTGGTCTGCTGCGGCGAGAACGACAGAATCACGTTTGCAGTGGAGGCGAATTGGCTCAAAGCATTGTCCAGCGGGCCGGCAGCAATGGTGTAGCGCTGCGCGACCGTTGCCGCGAAGGCGTTATTGGTCATTGCCAGGCAGGACGCGGCACTGGTCATCAGTAGGCTGTAGGCAATGCAGTGGTGGGAAAAACGCTGACGGAACGTGGGAAGACGCATGTGTGGATAAGCCCTGAAGGTGTCGAAGAGCCGCGTTTATCGCGATTACCTGTAGGGCCGGGTCAGCACAAAAAAAGATAACCCTGCTTTCGATTTTTTTCCCCAGGAGATTTTCAATCAGACGCTATGGCTGATCGAGACCCAGTAACGGGTGAAGTAGCGGACGTTGATCGGTAACGAGGCCTGAAGATTGGCCAGCACGGCATCGGTGGAATCGAGCCGAAAGGTGCCGGATACGCGTAGATCCCGGGCACGACTATCGCAGTGCATAACACCGCTGTGATAACGCCCCAGCTCTTCGATTACCGCGCCCAGCCGCGCATCGAGCACAATCAGCTGGCCGTTGGTCCAGGCCACTGCCGAGGATTTAAAGGGGTAAAGGACCCCGATATGCCGACTATCGAAATCGGCACCTTCGCCTGCTTTCAAGATCATCGCGCGCGTTGATTGATCAGCGGGTTGCACGCTGATCCGATCTTCCAGCACGCCAACCCGCGTTGAGCCCGACAACTTATGCACAGAAAAACGGGTACCCAACGCTTGAATTCGGCCATCCCCGGTTTCGACCAAAAACGGCCGCTGATCGCCGAGCTTGCCGGTCTGAATGAGGATTTCACCCGAGCGCAAACGAATCAGCCGTTGTGTTGCGTCGAAAGATACATCGATGGCCGTATCGGTATTGAGCTGAATCTGGCTGCCATCCGCCAATGAGATGTTGCGACGCTGACCAACGCCGGTTTTGTAATCAGCCCAGGCATTTCCAAGGGAGGTATGTTGTTGGGCGTTCCAGCCAAGGATCCCCGTCCCTGTCGCGAGCAGTAATAATTTCAGGATCTGGCGCCTTTGTTGGCCGGTATTCAGTGCGCGACGTTTCAAATCCAGCGGCAAAGTGCCGAGCTGACGCTGCAGTTGTTCCATCTGGTTCCAGGCCGCCAGATGCGCTGGATCGCTATCTATCCACAGCTGCCAGGCTTTTTGATCGGCGAGGGTCGGCGGATCGGCCTGAAACTGCACGTACCAACTGGCAGCCGCTTCGAAAACCTTGCGGTTCGGTGCAGTGGGCATCAACGCTGCGCCATGATCAGGGCACATTCCGTCAGGGCGCGGATCATGTGCTTCTTTACTGTGGTCAGGGAAACCTGCAACTGCACAGCGATCTGTTGATAAGTCAAACCGTCGATCTGCGAAAGCATGAAGATCTTCTGGGTTCGCGCGCCCAGACCAGCCAAGGCTTTATCCACAGCGATCAGGGTTTCGATGATCAGCGCCTTGTCTTCTTCGCTGATGGCGGTGGCTTCTGGTCGAGCAGCCAAGGTCTGCAAGTAGGCAACTTCGATGGCCTGTCTTCTATAGCGATCAATGACGAGGCCGCGTGCAATGGTCGCCAGATAATCCCGCGGTTCGCGAATCTGCGACGCATTACGTGCCGCGAGGATCCGCACGAAAGTGTCATGCGCGACATCGGCAGCATCGCAGGCGTCGTGCAGTTTGCCCTTGAGCCATCCATACAGCCACGAATGGTGTTGCTCGTAGATTTGCTCGATCGCAGCATGATGGGCGGGTAGGGACATGGGAGAAACTGACGAGTTAATGATAATGGCTATTATTAGCCTCTGTTACGTTCTCTCACAATAGCCCTGTCACATCCCACTATCGACTTCATGCTCGTCTCCGATCTCTCGGTGGCGTTTTACTGCGTCCTGAAAAAACCGTCTGGTTGAATTTCTGTGGATTAAGCCCTGTGAATAACTGCCAATGAGGTCAGTTGATAACAGGGCGTGAAAACTGGATATAACTGCCTCTGTGGATAACCACCCCATTCATCCACAGGCTTAAACCGGTTATCCAAGGGCCTCCCGGCGACCTGATAACAGGGTTTTGAAACTCTGTACACATTGAATAATAAGGCCTGTAGCAATCTATCCACAGAAAGGGCGGTCAGTAAGAATAAGCATTAAAACAAAGGTTTTATAAATTTCTCTCTTTTTTATTCTTTTAACCTCGAGTTCTCCACAGCTGGTTAAATTTTGTGCAAAGGGTTCTTTAGGAAGGGCGAAGTCCCTATACTTGTCGACCAGGTTCAGAAACCTGATCTCAAACTATTCCTGAATACCTACTTAAGCAGGCACGAGGTGCGTGGTGGATTTCCCTTCCCGTTTTGAAGTGATCGTCATCGGCGGCGGTCATGCCGGTACCGAGGCAGCACTGGCCTCAGCACGTATGGGGGCAAAAACCCTGTTGCTGACGCATAACGTGGAAACCCTCGGTGCCATGAGCTGCAACCCGGCCATCGGTGGCATTGGCAAAAGCCATTTGGTCAAGGAAATTGACGCCCTCGGCGGCGCGATGGCCATGGCTACCGATCTGGGCGGCATCCAGTTTCGCGTATTGAACAGCCGCAAAGGTCCGGCCGTACGAGCGACTCGTGCGCAAGCCGACCGTATTCTGTACAAGGCCGCTGTCCGCGAAATTCTGGAAAACCAACCGAACCTGTGGATATTTCAACAGGCCGCTGACGACCTGATCGTCGAGCAGGACCAGGTACGTGGTGTTGTCTCGCAAATGGGTCTGCGGTTCTTCGCCGATTCCGTAGTGCTGACCACTGGTACGTTCCTCGGTGGACTTATCCACATCGGTTTGCAGAATTTCTCCGGCGGTCGTGCCGGTGACCCGCCGTCGATTGCCCTGGCACATCGTCTGCGTGAACTGCCGCTGCGTGTCGGTCGCCTGAAAACCGGTACGCCACCGCGCATCGATGGCAAATCTGTGGATTTCTCGGTCATGACCGAGCAACCGGGCGATACGCCGATCCCGGTCATGTCGTTCATGGGCAAAAAAGAACAGCATCCGCGCCAGGTCAGTTGCTGGATTACCCATACCAACGCCCGCACTCACGAAATCATCGCGGCGAACCTCGACCGTTCGCCGATGTATTCCGCTGCCGGCGAAATCGAGGGCATCGGTCCGCGCTACTGCCCGTCGATCGAAGACAAGATTCATCGCTTTGCCGACAAGGAAAGCCATCAGGTGTTCATCGAGCCGGAAGGCCTGACCACCCATGAGCTGTACCCGAACGGGATATCCACAAGCTTGCCGTTCGACGTGCAATTGCAGATCGTGCAATCGATCCGCGGTATGGAAAACGCGCACATCGTGCGTCCGGGTTATGCGATCGAGTACGACTACTTCGACCCGCGTGACCTGAAATACAGCCTGGAAACCAAAGTCATCGGCGGTCTGTTCTTCGCTGGTCAGATCAACGGCACCACCGGTTACGAAGAAGCCGGTGCGCAAGGTTTGCTCGCCGGGGCCAACGCCGCGCTGCGTGCCAAGGGCAAAGAAGCCTGGTGCCCGCGTCGCGATGAAGCGTACATCGGCGTGCTGGTCGACGACCTGATCACCCTCGGTACCCAAGAGCCGTACCGCATGTTCACTTCCCGTGCCGAGTACCGCCTGATTCTGCGCGAGGACAACGCCGACCTGCGTCTGACCGAAAAAGGTCGCGAGCTGGGTCTGGTCGATGACGCGCGTTGGGCGGCCTTCTGCAAGAAACGCGAAAGCATCGAACTGGAAGAGCAGCGTCTGAAAAGCACTTGGGTTCGCCCAGGCACTCAGCAGGGCGATGCGATTGCGGAAAAATTCGGCACGCCGCTGACTCACGAATACAACTTGCTCAACCTCCTGAGCCGTCCGGAAATCGACTACGCTGGTCTGGTCGAAGTGACCGGGCAGGGCGCCGAAGATCCACAGGTCGCCGAACAAGTTGAAATCAAGACCAAATACGCCGGTTACATCGACCGTCAACAGGACGAAATCGCCCGTCTGCGCGCCAGTGAAGACACGAAATTGCCTGTGGATATCGATTACACCAACATTTCCGGTCTCTCCAAGGAGATTCAGAGCAAGCTCGGTGCGACGCGTCCGGAGACGCTCGGCCAGGCTTCGCGGATCCCGGGCGTGACCCCGGCAGCGATTTCGCTGTTGATGATTCATTTGAAAAAACGCGGCGCGGGCCGTCAGTTGGAGCAAAGCGCTTGAGTTCTAAGGTCACTTCGCAACACGCCGAAGAGTTATCCACAGGAGCCCGCGAGCTCGGTGTCAATCTCAGCGCAGCCCAGCACGAATTGCTGCTGGGCTACTTGGCTCTGTTGATCAAATGGAACCAGGCCTACAACCTGACTGCAGTGCGCGATCCTGATGAAATGGTTTCGCGGCATCTGCTCGATAGCTTGAGCGTGATGTCGTTCATCGAAAACGGCCGTTGGCTCGATGTTGGCAGTGGCGGCGGCATGCCCGGCATTCCGCTGGCGATCCTGTATCCGGACTCGCAAGTGACCTGTCTGGACAGCAACGGCAAGAAAACCCGCTTCCTGACTCAGGTCAAACTCGAACTCAAACTGGATAACCTGCAAGTTATCCACAGTCGCGTTGAAGCGTTCCAGCCTGCCCAGCCATTCAACGGGATCATTTCCCGGGCGTTCAGCAGCATGGAGAACTTCACCAACTGGACTCGCCACCTCGGCGATGCCGACACGCGCTGGCTGGCAATGAAGGGCGTTCATCCGGCCGATGAGCTGGTAGCATTGCCGGCAGACTTCAAACTCGATAGCGAACACGCCCTGGCCGTACCCGGTTGCCAAGGCCAACGCCATCTGCTGATACTGCGCCGCACGGCATGATTGGGAACACAAGCAAGAATGGCTAAGGTATTCGCGATAGCGAACCAGAAGGGTGGTGTGGGCAAGACCACCACCTGCATCAACCTCGCAGCATCCCTGGTCGCGACCAAGCGCCGGGTGCTGTTGATCGATCTCGATCCACAGGGCAACGCCACCATGGGTAGCGGTGTGGATAAACATGGCCTGGAAAACTCGGTCTACGACCTGCTGATCGGCGAATGCGATCTGGCCCAGGCCATGCACTACTCCGAGCACGGCGGTTATCAACTGCTGCCGGCCAACCGCGACCTGACCGCGGCAGAAGTGGTTCTGCTGGAAATGCAGATGAAGGAAAGCCGTCTGCGCAGCGCGCTGGCGCCGATCCGTGAAAACTACGATTACATTTTGATCGACTGCCCGCCGTCGCTGTCGATGCTCACATTGAACGCACTGGTCGCCGCTGACGGGGTGATTATCCCCATGCAGTGCGAATACTTTGCGCTCGAAGGCTTGAGCGACCTTGTGGATAACATCAAGCGCATCGCCGAACTGCTGAACCCCAACCTCAAGGTCGAAGGTCTGCTGCGCACCATGTACGACCCGCGGCTGAGCCTGATGAACGATGTTTCGGCGCAGCTGAAGGAACACTTTGGCGAGCAGCTGTACGACACGGTGATCCCGCGCAACATCCGCCTGGCCGAAGCACCGAGCTACGGTATGCCGGCACTGGCCTACGACAAGCAATCGCGCGGCGCGCTGGCCTATTTGGCACTGGCGGGCGAGATGGTTCGCCGTCAGCGCAAAAATTCACGCATCGCCGCTGCCCAGCCAACTTAAGGAATCCCCATGGCCGTCAAGAAACGAGGTCTCGGACGTGGACTGGATGCACTGCTGAGTGGTCCGACCGTCAGCGCGCTGGAAGAACAGGCGGCGCAGGCCGATACCCGTGAACTGCAACACCTGCCACTGGACCTGCTGCAGCGTGGCAAATACCAGCCACGCCGCGACATGGATCCGCAGGCGCTGGAAGAGCTGGCGCAGTCGATCAAGGCGCAAGGCGTGATGCAGCCGATCGTGGTGCGCCCGATTGGCGGTGGCCGCTTCGAAATCATCGCCGGTGAACGGCGCTGGCGCGCCAGCCAGCAGGCCGGCCAGGAAACCATCCCGGCGATGGTCCGGGATGTGCCGGATGAGACGGCGATCGCCATTGCGCTGATCGAGAACATCCAGCGTGAAGACCTGAACCCGATCGAAGAAGCCGTCGCCTTGCAGCGTCTGCAGCAGGAATTCCAGCTCACTCAGCAACAGGTTGCCGAGGCTGTGGGTAAGTCCCGCGTGACTGTGGCTAACCTGTTGCGACTTATTGCACTGCCGGAAGTCATCAAGACCATGCTGTCCCACGGTGACCTGGAAATGGGTCATGCCCGTGCTTTGCTCGGTCTGCCGGACAATCAGCAGGTGGAAGGGGCGCGACATGTTGTCGCACGCGGCCTGACTGTGCGCCAAACCGAGGCACTGGTTCGTCAGTGGTTGAGTGGCAAACCGGAGCCTGTGGAAGCAGCCAAACCCGACCCGGATATCGCCCGGCTCGAACAGCGTCTGGCCGAGCGCCTAGGCTCTGCGGTGCAGATTCGCCACGGCAAGAAGGGAAAAGGTCAGCTGGTGATCGGTTACAACTCACTCGATGAGCTTCAAGGTGTGCTCGCACACATCCGCTGAAACATTTCCTCATGTAGCGCGCAGTCGGAAATCACTACCTGACAGTTGAATAGGGGCAGAACCGCCCCTATACTCTGCGCGCATTTTGTCGGCACAAATTATGCCAAGTTATTGAATTCTGGCAGCCGACCATTGGAGAGCAAATGTGATGGAAACCCGCAAGCCAAACCGCCTGCCGTTCCATCGCCTGGCGGTTTTTCCGGTGTTGATGGCTCAATTTGTCATTTTGCTCATTGCCGCTTTGGCGCTCTGGCAATGGCATGGAGTCGTTGCCGGATACTCGGGACTTTGCGGAGGCCTGATAGCCTTGCTGCCCAATGTTTATTTCGCTCACAAGGCATTTCGGTTTTCCGGCGCCCGAGCAGCCCAGTCCATCGTCCGGTCATTTTATGCCGGCGAGGCAGGCAAACTGATTTTGACGGCAGTGCTGTTTGCACTGGTGTTTGCAGGTGTGAAGCCATTGGCGCCGATCGCAGTATTCGGCGCTTTCGTGCTGACTCAGTCGGTCAGCTGGTTCGCTCCCCTGCTGATGAGAACAAGACTTTCGAGACCTTAGGGCGTTTGAGGCAACCATGGCAGAAACAACCGCTTCGGGCTATATCCAGCACCACTTGCAGAACCTGACTTTCGGTCAGCTACCTAACGGCGGCTGGGGCTTTGCCCATACCGCAGCAGAAGCCAAGGAAATGGGCTTCTGGGCTTTCCACGTCGATACCCTCGGCTGGTCGGTCGCGCTGGGTCTGATCTTCGTTTTCCTTTTCCGCATGGCGGCAAAGAAAGCAACATCGGGTCAGCCAGGTGCTTTGCAGAACTTCGTTGAAGTATTGGTCGAATTCGTCGATGGCAGCGTGAAAGACAGCTTCCATGGCCGTAGCCCGGTGATCGCACCGCTGGCACTGACCATCTTCGTCTGGGTGTTCCTGATGAACGCCGTCGACCTGGTACCGGTCGACTGGATTCCTCAGCTGGCCATCCTGATCACCGGCGACCACCACATCCCGTTCCGTGCCGTGTCGACCACCGACCCGAACGCGACCCTGGGCATGGCGTTCTCGGTTTTCGCACTGATCATTTTCTATAGCATCAAGGTCAAGGGCATCGGCGGCTTCATCGGCGAACTGACCCTGCACCCGTTCGGCAGCAAGAACATCTTCGTTCAGGCCCTGCTGATCCCGGTGAACTTCCTGCTGGAATTCGTGACCCTGATCGCCAAGCCGATCTCTCTGGCCCTGCGTCTGTTCGGCAACATGTATGCCGGCGAGCTGGTGTTCATTCTGATCGCTGTGATGTTCGGCAGCGGCCTGCTCTGGCTGAGTGGCCTGGGCGTTGTTCTGCAGTGGGCGTGGGCTGTGTTCCACATCCTGATCATCACCCTGCAGGCGTTCATCTTCATGATGCTGACCATCGTCTACCTGTCGATGGCGCACGAAGAAAACCATTAAGAGCAGCCTCGGCTGATCTGATGTCCCTCCCGGTCAAACGGGAGGGGGCTCTTAACCGGGCCTCTGAAACGATTTTTTTTACCGCTTTAATCTAAAAAACCTAAACCATACGACGTAAAAGTCGGGAGGAAAGATGGAAACTGTAGTTGGTCTAACCGCTATCGCTGTTGCACTGTTGATCGGCCTGGGCGCACTGGGTACCGCAATTGGTTTCGGCCTGCTGGGCGGCAAGTTCCTGGAAGGCGCAGCGCGTCAGCCAGAAATGGTTCCAATGCTGCAAGTTAAAATGTTCATCGTTGCCGGTCTGCTCGACGCCGTAACCATGATCGGTGTTGGTATCGCTCTGTTCTTCACCTTTGCGAACCCGTTCGTTGGTCAGATCGCTGGCTAATTACCCGGATTCTTCCGAGTAATTTGGTGTGATGGACAACGTAACTGCGAGGTGTTGGCGTGAACATTAATGCGACCCTGATTGGCCAGTCCGTTGCGTTCCTGATTTTTGTATTGTTCTGCATGAAGTTCGTATGGCCTCCGGTCATCGCGGCACTGCACGAACGTCAAAAGAAGATCGCTGATGGTCTGGACGCTGCCAGCCGTGCAGCTCGCGACCTGGAGTTGGCCCAAGAGAAAGCGGGTCAGCAACTGCGCGAAGCGAAAGCTCAGGCAGCTGAAATCATCGAGCAAGCCAAGAAACGCGGTAACCAGATCGTTGAAGAGGCTGTTGAAAAAGCCCGTATCGACGCTGACCGTGTGAAGGTTCAGGCTCAAGCCGAGATCGAACAGGAACTGAACAGTGTCAAAGACAAGCTGCGCGCCCAAGTGGGCTTGCTGGCTGTCGGCGGCGCCGAGAAGATCCTGGGTGCCACAATCGATCAAAACGCGCACGCAGAGCTGGTTAACCAACTGGCTGCTGAAATCTAAGCGAGGGCGATCATGGCAGAACTGACCACGTTGGCCCGACCTTACGCTAAGGCGGCCTTCGAGCACGCTCAGGCCCACCAGCAACTGGCCAATTGGTCAGCCATGCTCGGCCTGGCTGCAGCGGTGTCGCAAGACGACACCATGCAGCGCGTGCTCAAGGCCCCGCGACTGACGAGCGCAGAAAAGGCCGCCACGTTCATTGACGTGTGCGGCGACAAGTTTGATGCCAAGGCACAGAACTTCATCAATGTCGTTGCCGAAAACGACCGTCTCCCGCTTCTGCCGGAGATCGCCGCTCTGTTCGACCTGTACAAGGCCGAACAAGAGAAGTCGGTAGACGTTGAAGTGACCAGTGCTTTCGCATTGAACCAAGAACAGCAAGACAAACTCGCCAAGGTTCTCAGTGCACGACTCAACCGGGAAGTGCGCCTGCAAGTTGCGGAGGATGCTGCCCTTATAGGTGGTGTCGTTATCCGCGCCGGCGACCTGGTTATCGATGGCTCGATTCGCGGCAAAATCGCGAAACTTGCCGAAGCATTGAAATCTTGAGTTTGAAGGGGCAGCAGAGCAATGCAGCAACTCAATCCTTCCGAAATAAGTGAAATTATCAAGGGCCGCATCGACAAGCTCGATGTGACCTCCCAAGCCCGTAACGAAGGCACTGTCGTCAGCGTATCTGACGGCATCGTGCGGATTCACGGTCTGGCCGACGTCATGTACGGCGAGATGATCGAGTTTCCGGGCGGCGTCTACGGTATGGCC
The DNA here is from genome assembly GCF_014200835.1 of Pseudomonas sp. JAI115. Lineage (NCBI taxonomy): Bacteria > Pseudomonadati > Pseudomonadota > Gammaproteobacteria > Pseudomonadales > Pseudomonadaceae > Pseudomonas > Pseudomonas sp. JAI115. Next base: position 514,229 of record NZ_JACHCY010000004.1, on the reverse strand, counting down.
CTCAACCTGGAGCAAGACTCCGTAGGTGCCGTTGTACTGGGCGCATACACCAGTCTGGCTGAAGGCATGAGCGCCAAGTGCACCGGCCGCATCCTCGAAGTTCCGGTTGGTAAGGAACTGCTGGGTCGCGTAGTCGATGCACTGGGTAACCCTGTTGACGGCAAAGGTCCACTGGGCAACACCTTGACCGACGCGGTCGAGAAAGTTGCACCGGGCGTGATCTGGCGTAAGTCGGTAGACCAGCCTGTACAGACTGGCTACAAGGCTGTCGATGCCATGATCCCTGTCGGCCGTGGCCAGCGTGAGCTGATCATCGGTGACCGTCAGATCGGTAAAACCGCTCTAGCGATCGACGCGATCATCAACCAGAAAGACAGCGGCATTTTCTGCGTCTACGTAGCGATCGGTCAGAAGCAATCGACCATCGCCAACGTGGTTCGCAAGCTGGAAGAAAACGGTGCCCTGGCCAACACGATCATCGTGGCTGCCAGTGCTTCGGAATCTCCTGCGCTGCAATTCCTGGCACCGTACTCCGGTTGCACCATGGGTGAATTCTTCCGCGACCGCGGTGAAGACGCGCTGATCGTTTATGACGATCTGTCCAAGCAAGCAGTGGCTTACCGCCAGATTTCCCTGCTGCTGCGCCGTCCACCAGGCCGTGAAGCTTACCCAGGCGACGTGTTCTATCTCCACTCCCGTCTGCTGGAGCGCGCATCCCGCGTTTCGGAAGAATACGTAGAGAAGTTCACCAACGGCGCAGTGACCGGCAAAACCGGTTCCCTGACCGCACTGCCGATCATCGAAACCCAGGCTGGCGACGTTTCCGCGTTCGTTCCGACCAACGTGATTTCCATCACCGACGGTCAGATCTTCCTGGAATCGGCCATGTTCAACTCGGGCATCCGCCCTGCAGTGAACGCCGGTGTTTCGGTATCCCGTGTGGGTGGTGCCGCTCAGACCAAGATCATCAAGAAGCTGTCCGGTGGTATCCGTACCGCTCTGGCTCAGTACCGTGAACTGGCGGCATTCGCCCAGTTCGCTTCTGACCTGGACGAAGCGACCCGTAAGCAACTTGAGCATGGTCAGCGCGTTACCGAGCTGATGAAGCAGAAGCAATACGCACCAATGTCGATCGCTGACATGGCGCTGTCGCTGTATGCCGCTGAGCGTGGGTTCCTGACTGACATTGAAATCGCCAAGATCGGCAGCTTCGAACAAGCACTGATTGCTTTCTTCAACCGCGATCACGCCGATTTGATGGCCAAGATCAACGTTAAAGGTGACTTCAATGACGAAATCGACGCTGGCATGAAAGCCGGTATCGAGAAGTTCAAGGCCACCCAAACCTGGTAAGCCGCAGCGGGAGCCGCAAGGCTCCCGCTTGCTAACCTGATAGGTGTTACATGGCAGGCGCAAAAGAGATTCGCAGTAAGATTGCGAGCATCAAAAGCACGCAAAAAATTACCAGCGCCATGGAAAAAGTGGCGGTGAGCAAAATGCGCAAGGCACAAATGCGCATGGCAGCCAGCCGTCCTTATGCGGAGCGTATCCGCCAGGTAATTGGGCATCTGGCCAACGCCAACCCGGAATACCGCCACCCGTTCATGATCGACCGTGAAGTAAAGCGTGTTGGTTATGTCGTCGTGAGCAGTGACCGTGGTTTGTGCGGCGGCTTGAACACCAACCTGTTCAAGGCCCTGGTCAAGGACATGGCGGTAAACCGCGAAAACGGCGTCGAGATTGATCTGTGTGTAGTCGGTAGCAAGGGTGCGGCCTTTTTCCGCAACTTCGGCGGTAACGTCGTTGCAGCTATCAGCCACCTGGGTGAAGAGCCGTCGATCAATGATTTGATCGGCAGCGTCAAGGTGATGCTGGATGCCTACCTGGAGGGCCGTATCGATCGCCTGTCCGTGGTATCCAACAAGTTCATCAACACCATGACACAACAGCCTACCGTGGAGCAGTTGATTCCACTGGTGGCAACCCCGGATCAAGAACTCAAGCACCACTGGGACTACCTCTACGAACCAGACGCCAAAGAGCTGCTTGACGGCTTGATGGTGCGCTACGTGGAGTCGCAGGTGTACCAGGCGGTGGTCGAGAACAACGCGGCTGAACAAGCTGCGCGGATGATCGCGATGAAGAACGCTACCGACAACGCCGGTGATTTGATCAGCGATTTGCAGCTGATCTACAACAAGGCGCGTCAGGCTGCGATCACCCAAGAGATCTCGGAAATCGTCGGCGGCGCTGCCGCGGTTTAACGGTTCAAATATTCAGAGGATCCAGCTATGAGTAGCGGACGTATCGTTCAAATCATCGGCGCCGTTATCGACGTGGAATTTCCACGCGACAGCGTACCGAGCATCTACAACGCGCTGAAAGTAGTCAGCGCGGCCGAAACCACTCTGGAAGTTCAGCAACAGCTGGGCGACGGCGTGGTTCGTACCATTGCGATGGGTTCCACCGAGGGCTTGAAGCGCGGTCTGGAGGTTACCGATTCCGGCGCAGCCATCTCCGTACCGGTCGGTAAAGCGACTCTGGGCCGGATCATGGACGTTCTGGGTAACCCGATCGACGAAGCTGGTCCAATCGACACCGAAGAGCGCTGGGGCATTCACCGCGCAGCACCTTCGTTCGCTGAGCAAGCAGGCGGCAACGACCTGCTGGAAACCGGCATCAAGGTTATCGACCTGGTTTGCCCGTTCGCCAAAGGCGGTAAAGTCGGTCTGTTCGGTGGTGCCGGTGTAGGCAAAACCGTAAACATGATGGAACTGATCCGTAACATCGCCATCGAGCACAGCGGTTATTCCGTGTTCGCCGGTGTGGGTGAGCGTACTCGTGAGGGTAACGACTTCTACCACGAGATGAAGGACTCCAACGTTCTGGACAAAGTGGCACTGGTTTACGGTCAGATGAACGAGCCGCCGGGAAACCGTCTGCGCGTGGCCCTGACCGGCCTGACCATGGCCGAGAAGTTCCGTGACGAAGGTAACGACGTTCTGCTGTTCGTCGACAACATCTACCGTTACACCCTGGCCGGTACTGAAGTATCCGCACTGCTGGGCCGTATGCCTTCGGCAGTAGGTTACCAGCCGACCCTGGCTGAAGAGATGGGCGTTCTGCAAGAACGTATCACTTCGACCAAAGAAGGTTCGATCACCTCGATCCAGGCGGTATACGTACCTGCGGATGACTTGACCGACCCGTCGCCAGCGACCACCTTCGCCCACTTGGACGCCACCGTCGTTCTGTCCCGTGACATCGCTTCCCTGGGTATCTACCCAGCGGTAGATCCACTGGATTCGACTTCGCGCCAGCTGGATCCGAACGTAATCGGTCAGGACCACTACGACACCGCTCGCGGCGTTCAGTACGTTCTGCAACGTTACAAAGAGCTGAAAGACATCATCGCGATCCTGGGTATGGACGAGCTGTCGGAAGCCGACAAACAGTTGGTTAACCGTGCTCGTAAGATCCAACGCTTCTTGTCGCAGCCGTTCTTCGTGGCTGAAGTCTTCACCGGTGCTTCGGGTAAATACGTTTCCCTGAAAGACACCATTGCTGGCTTCAAAGGCATCCTCAACGGTGACTACGACCACCTGCCAGAACAAGCGTTCTACATGGTTGGCGGCATCGAAGAAGCGATCGAGAAAGCCAAGAAACTGTAATCCCGGCGCCCGGCAACGGGCGCTAATTTAGGTTGAGGCAATCAGATGGCTATGACAGTCCATTGCGATATCGTCAGCGCGGAAGGGGAAATCTTTTCCGGCCTGGTCGAGATGGTGATTGCGCACGGTGCACTGGGTGATCTTGGTATCGCTCTGGGTCACGCGCCGCTGATCACTAATCTGAAGCCAGGTCCGATCCGCCTGATCAAGCAAGGCGGGGAAGCCGAGGTGTTCTACATCTCCGGTGGTTTCCTCGAGGTTCAGCCGAACATGGTCAAGGTGCTTGCCGATACCGTGCAACGTGCCGCCGACCTGGATGAAGCTCAGGCTCAAGCAGCTCTCAAGGCTGCCGAAGCTGCTCTGCACGAGAAGAGCGCAGATTTCGACTACGGAGCTGCGTCCGCACGTCTGGCCGAGGCTGCAGCTCAGCTGCGCACCGTCCAGCAGATCCGCAAGAAGTTTGGCGGTTAATCCGTCAGCCACTTGTTGTGCGATTGATAAAAAAGGGTAGCCTCGGCTACCCTTTTTTCTTTCCGATTTTTACAACCCGGTCGCAGTTGCTGACCACCCAGGATTGGTAGCCAGTCATGTCTCTCGAAATCGTTATCCTCGCGGCCGGTCAAGGCACCCGTATGCGTTCGGCGTTGCCGAAAGTGCTGCACCCGGTAGCCGGCAATTCCATGCTTGGGCATGTTATCCACAGCGCACGGCAGCTCGATCCACAGCGCATTCATGTGGTGATCGGCCACGGTGCCGATGTGGTGCGTGAGCGTCTGGCGGCTGACGATTTGAATTTCGTGCTGCAGGACAAGCAATTGGGCACTGGTCATGCAACGGCTCAGGCTGTGCCGTTCATCAGCGCCGACACGGTGTTGATCCTCTACGGTGACGTGCCATTGATCGAAGTTGAAACCCTGCAGCGCCTGCTTAAACATGTCGTACCGGGCCAGATGGGACTGCTGACCGTCGAGCTGGGAGACCCGACCGGTTACGGTCGCATCGTGCGCAACGCTGACGGCAAGGTCGCTGCCATCGTTGAGCATAAAGATGCCAGCGAAGCCCAGCGCGCAATCACCGAAGGCAATACCGGCATTCTCGCCGTCCCGGCCAATCGCCTGGCCGACTGGATGAGCCGCCTGTCGAACAACAATGCCCAGGGCGAGTACTACTTGACCGACGTGATCGAAATGGCGGTCAGCGATGGTTTGGTGGTGGCCACTGAACAACCGCACGACCCGATGGAAGTGCAGGGCGCCAATGATCGTAAGCAACTGGCGGAACTGGAGCGGCATTACCAGCTGCGCGCCGGCCGCCGGCTGATGGCGCAAGGCGTGACCCTGCGTGATCCGGCGCGTTTCGATGTGCGTGGCGAAGTCACCGTCGGTCGCGATGTGCTGATCGACATCAACGTGATTCTCGAAGGTAATGTTGTCATCGAGGACGACGTGGTGATCGGCCCGAACTGCGTGATCAAGGACAGCACCCTGCGCAAAGGCGTGGTGATCAAAGCCAACAGCCACATCGAAGGTGCGGTGCTGGGTGAAGGCAGCGATGCCGGTCCGTTCGCCCGTCTGCGTCCGGGCACGGTGCTCGAAGCACGCGCGCATGTGGGTAACTTTGTCGAACTGAAAAACGCGCGCATGGGTGAGGGCGCCAAGGCCGGGCATCTGACCTATCTGGGCGACGCGGAAATCGGCGCCCGCACCAACATTGGCGCGGGCACCATTACCTGCAACTACGATGGCGCCAACAAGTGGAAAACCGTGTTGGGCGAAGATGTGTTCATCGGCTCCAACAACTCGTTGGTCGCACCTGTGGATATCTCGTCCGGGGCAACTACCGCGGCTGGTTCGACCATCACCCAGAATGTGGATAACGCCCAGTTGGCAGTTGGTCGGGCGCGGCAAAAGAATATCGATGGCTGGAAGCGGCCGGAGAAGATCAAGAAAAGCTGAGTTATCCACAGCTGCACTTAATGCTTGAATCCAAATGTGGGAGCGGGCTTGCTCGCGAATGCGGTGTTTCAGTTTCACATTTCAGTGACTGACCCTTCGCATTCGCGAGCAAGGGCTCCCATATTCGTCTGTGTCGTTTCTAAAATTTTCGATCTGTCGCTTGACGATTTATGGCTGATAGGTTTTGATTGCTTCCGTTATCTTTCGAATCGAAACTTAGACCATCATGTCGAAACGCAATACACCCCAGCGCCGGCACAACATCCTCGCCTTGCTCAATGAGCAGGGCGAAGTCAGTGTGGATGAACTGGCCAAGCGCTTCGAAACTTCTGAAGTTACGATCCGCAAGGATCTGGCTGCGCTGGAAAGCCATGGTCTGTTGCTGCGCCGTTACGGCGGGGCGATCACCATGCCGCAGGAATTGGTCGCTGAACCGGGCCAAAGCGTTTCAAAGTACAAACAGGCGATTGCCCGCGCCGCCGTCAAACGTATCCGCGAGCACGCCCGCATCATCATCGACAGTGGCAGCACCACTGCGGCGATGATTCCCGAGCTTGGCCAGCAGCCGGGTCTGGTGGTGATGACCAACTCCCTGCACGTGGCCAACGCCTTGAGCGAACTCGAACACGAGCCGGTGCTGCTGATGACCGGCGGCACCTGGGATCCGCATTCAGAGTCCTTCCAGGGCCAAGTGGCGGAGCAGGTACTACGCTCTTACGACTTCGACCAGTTGTTCATCGGCGCCGATGGTATCGATCTGGTGCGCGGTACCACCACGTTCAACGAGTTGCTCGGTCTGAGCCGGGTGATGGCCGACGTGGCGCGTGAAGTCATCGTGATGGTCGAGGCCGACAAGATCGGCCGCAAGATTCCCAACCTGGAGCTGCCGTGGAGCAGCGTCCATACCCTCATTACCGATGATCGCCTGCCTGAAGAGGCCCGCGATCAGATACAGGCCCGCGGTATCAGCGTGATTTGCGCGGCTGTCAGTCAGGAGAAATAAGCATGTGTGGAATTGTCGGCGCAGTTGCTGAACGTAATATCACCGCCATCCTGCTCGAAGGCCTCAAGCGCCTTGAATACCGCGGCTATGACAGCGCCGGTGTGGCGGTTTTCACCAACGATGAAAAGCTCGAGCGCATGCGCCGTCCGGGCAAGGTCAGCGAGCTGGAAGCGGCGCTGGCCGCACAGCCGCTAGTTGGCCGTCTCGGTATCGCCCACACCCGTTGGGCGACCCACGGTGCACCGTGCGAGCGTAACGCGCACCCGCATTTCTCCGGTGATATCGCGGTGGTGCACAACGGCATCATCGAGAATCACGAAGCCCTGCGTGAGCAACTGAAAGCGCTGGGTTACGTGTTTACTTCGGACACCGACACCGAAGTCATCGCGCACCTGCTGAGCCACAAACTCAAGGATCAGCCTGACCTGACCGTCGCGCTCAAAGCCACCGTCAAGGAACTGCACGGCGCCTACGGTCTGGCCGTGATCAACGCACAACAGCCGGATCGTCTGGTTGCCGCACGCAGTGGCAGCCCGTTGGTGATCGGTCTGGGCCTGGGTGAGAACTTCCTCGCGTCCGACCAATTGGCCCTGCGTCAGGTCACTGACCGCTTCATGTACCTGGAAGAAGGCGATATCGCCGAAATTCGCCGCGATAACGTGCAGATCTGGGACGTCAACGGCAACGCCGTCGAGCGCCAGACCGTGCAGTACAGCGATGGTGCCGAAGCTGCCGACAAGGGCGAGTTCCGCCACTACATGCTCAAGGAAATCCATGAGCAACCATCCGTTGTCCAACGCACCCTCGAAGGCCGTCTGAGTCCGAATCAGGTGCTGGTGCAGGCCTTCGGTCCACAGGCTGCCGAACTGTTCGCCAAAGTGCGCAACGTGCAGATTGTCGCCTGCGGTACCAGCTACCACGCCGGTATGGTCGCGCGTTACTGGCTCGAAGAACTGGCCGGTATCCCGTGCCAGGTCGAAGTCGCCAGCGAATTCCGCTACCGCAAGGTGGTGGTGCAGCCGGATACCCTGTTCGTCACCATCTCGCAGTCCGGCGAAACCGCCGACACCCTGGCCGCGCTGCGCAACGCCAAAGAGCTGGGCTTCCTCGCCAGCCTGGCGATCTGCAACGTCGGCATCAGCTCGCTGGTGCGTGAATCCGACCTGACGCTGCTGACCCAGGCCGGTCGCGAAATCGGCGTAGCCTCGACCAAGGCGTTCACCACGCAACTGGTCGGCCTGTTGCTGCTGACCCTGTCGCTGGGTCAGGTACGCGGCACGCTCGGCAAAGGCGTTGAAGCCACGCTGGTGGAAGAGTTGCGTCGCCTGCCGACCCGTCTCGGCGAAGCGCTGGCGATGGACAGCACCGTGGAAAAAATCGCCGAGCTGTTCGCCGAGAAGAACCACACCCTGTTCCTCGGCCGTGGCGCGCAGTTCCCGGTCGCAATGGAGGGCGCCTTGAAGCTCAAGGAAATCTCCTACATCCACGCCGAAGCCTATCCGGCTGGGGAACTGAAGCACGGCCCGCTGGCGCTTGTGGATAACGACATGCCGGTGGTTACCGTGGCGCCAAACAACGAACTGCTGGAGAAGCTCAAGTCCAACCTACAGGAAGTCCGCGCCCGTGGTGGTGAACTGATCGTATTCGCTGACGAGAAAGCTGGGATGACCAACGGCGAAGGCACCCATGTGGTGCAGATGCCGCACATCCACGACATTCTTTCGCCGATCCTCTACACCATCCCTCTGCAGTTGCTGTCGTACTACGTCGCCGTGCTCAAGGGCACCGACGTCGACCAGCCGCGCAACCTGGCGAAGTCGGTGACGGTGGAATAAGTTATCCACAGCTGACATTGACCTGGTTTTAGACAATAAAAACTGTCGCTGAACAATAAAGACTGTCGCAGAGGAGGATTTCCTCCTCTGCCGATCTTGAACGCTAGGTCTCTCGTAGCGCAGCTGCATATTCTATGGTCTTGCGAATCCAACCTGGCACTGGATTCAGGGTTGGGCCTCGGTGCATGCTGGTCGGAGCTTAATGCTGGCAGCCGCTAATCATCGGCATTAGACGTTGCCAGAGCTAGCCGCTAACATTATGCGACATCAATACAAATGAGGCGCCTATGATTGGCCGATCCATTCACGAATGTGTTGATCTTGTTTTGCTTGGAGATGCAGCCAATACAATTCTGGAGAGTACCAAGGAACGTCTAGCTCGCGCTGGCGGAGATCTCAAAATCGAGGAAGCCGCCAGCAAATGCCTTGAAAGCCTTGATCTTGCGAGCTCAGCCGGAGACTGTTCGCTGGATGATGTCAGGACTGTCAAGCGGGAGCTCAAGATTGCAGTGCGCGATCGGCGCTTCGAGCTGAATCCTTTCGACTAATGTGCAGTCATTGTCGTTTGCTTTACTTGTTCCTTAGCTTAAGAAGCACGACAGGCGATCAATCAGCCTTCCCTGGCCTTCATGCCCATCCCGCTGACGCCCAGCGCGCCCACCATTCGACCACTTTGCTGCAGACCTCTCTCACTGGCCTCATGCTCCTCCGGCTAAGAAAGGCTCCGCATCCGTATACACCCTGGAGGCTATGCACTTTTTCCACCAAGTCTGCTTTTGTGGTTGACCTTTCTGTGCTTTTTAGCTAAGTTTTCGATACGGCTTTATTCGTGGCCGGCGAAAGCAAGTTACGGATTCTCTTTTTCACTAATTTTAAATAGTGAGAGGTGGATCTTTGCATTCGCGAAACTGCCTCTTACTCTGGAGGCAATTATGTCAGAAATCTTACCTTCTCCTCTCCCTGTTCCCGAATTTCGCAAGAAGAAGGGACGTGCACTTGCACGCCTTGATCGCGAGCAAAAAATGCTGGAGTCCGGTCCGCTTGGCGCGGAGCGCTTACTTCTCAATATTGCAGTGGACTATATGGAACGTCACCCAAATATGTCTTGGGACCAGGCTCTCTTCGCGGCTCGAGCTTATCTTGATCGAGCACATGATTAAGCAAGGACAGCCATGATGAAGAAAATGACAGCTATCTCACATAACAATGTAACGTATGAAATCAGGTTCGGAAGCTGGTTTCAGCACCTTCACGGAAAGGCCTCGGAAGCACTTCGTGAGGTACATACAGATGACATTATACTTCCTACTGAAAAAACAGTAGCGATCTACAAGGCAGAAAAGAGGGCTGAGTACAATGCCCAACCACGCAGTCCTCGTTCATCAGCGAAACAATACCTCAACGACTGCTCGCTGAGTGATTTTGGGCTAAACTGGGATAAATTAATTGAGTTGCTCAAGAAAAGAATAAATGACGCCTGTATACCCTTACTTTTGAAGTATCAGCACTCTGATAACGAAAGCTATGAGTTAGCTAAAGCGGCGTCCAACGGGCATATCAGCGCCATGTACCGGATCGGAGCCTCGCTTGGGGGGGGGCGGAGTGATGATTGTCTACTCTGGTTATCGATGGCTCATAACAGAGGTCATCTCGGGGCGTGCTACGAAATGGCAATGCACCTTGCAGCCAAGGGAAATCACATCGACTCTCTACGTTGCTTGATAATATCTGCCGATGGAGGTTCCGATATTGCCTATATGTCTATCTTTCAGATAACCAATCTGAAAAATATGTTAAAAATCCAAGCTGAACCACTTGAAAGCATGTTAAATGAGCTCGCAGAGGCAACACATGCATCAAGCGCTAATTACTTTAAAGGCATACTAAAACTTTTTTCAAATAACCCCGCCGCCGGAATGGCCATTTTAAAAAACTTCCTGAAGGAGCCGAAGAAAAAGCCTTCTGAAAATGATACTGGTGAAGTTTATTACAATCAGGTCAATATTGTTAGTAGCTTCATTGAGGGTGTATTGGCGGACATCCAATCAGGAGTACCTCCACTGATATCCATCTCGACTCGTGGCGAACAGGCTGGTTTCTGCAGCTTCTCGGATTACACTGAGTTTTTCGAAATAGTTCAAAACTTACAGAAAGCCGAGTAAACGGCTATCGATTAACGCAGAAAAACGACAGAGCAGCGACCAAGTAACCAAAAACAGGCGAAGAATCTCAGATTAGTCAATCTAAGTGAGTGTTCCGAGCCTGTCTTCATCAATCACGATTCAATTGCTCGGAAGCTAAATCTCACAGCGTTTCTCGCAACTCGTTATTTCTCACGGTGCAAGGTATGGGCATCCGACGATGGTGGCGAAAACCGCCTATGCCGCAAAAAATTGGACAATGCAGCACGAGACACATTCAAGGATTTCTCGGGCTGGTTTACAGGGAAGGGAGCGACGGTGCTGCCAGGTTGGCCTAATATATTTGCGACACGATGTGGAACGTGCTTTTCTAAATAGATGCATGTCCTGAGCGTCAGACTGCATAGGGTTGGCAGGTTCTTGTTGCTGGTGCGACTTTGATCCAGTCGTAAAGAGGCCAGAGAGTAAGCGTAGCCGTCAGCTATCCGCGGAGCAGCAGCTCTGATTGGCTGGGGCAGTTTTAATTCTCTAGCGCTTGAGTCCGTATCAGCATCTGGGCCTTCTGCGACAGTTTTGCGATTTCTTCGCAGCCAGCTGGAAGCCCCGAAATCCGCCTCATACTGCGACAGCTTTAATTCTCAAAATCCAGACCCGCAAAAATCGCAGCCTCGGCTGCGATTTTTGTATCTGAATCGAGGACCTCCATGGACCGCTTCCAGGAAATGCAGATCTTCGCCACCGTGGCCCAGGAGCAGGGCTTCTCGGCAGCGGCGCGGCGTCTTGGCTTGTCCGCCGCCAGTGTCACTCGCGCGGTTGCAGCGCTGGAGCAGCGTATCGGCACGCAGTTGCTGATCCGTACCACACGCAGTGTGCATCTGAGCGAAGCGGGTCAGCGTTATCTGGAAGACTGTCGGAGAATTCTCGCCGAGGTGCAGGAAGCCGAGGATTCGGCGGCCGGCAGTCACGCCCAGCCGCGTGGGCAATTGACGGTGACCGCGCCGGTGTTGTTCGGTGAGTTGTTTGTCACGCCCCTGATGACCAGTTATCTGACGCAGTATCCAGATGTTTCGATCAATGCGCTGTTGGTCGATCGGGTGGTGAGCATGGTCGAGGAGGGCATCGATGTCGCGGTGCGCATCGGTGAGTTGCCGGACAGCAATCAGCACGCGATCCGTGTCGGCGAGGTGCGGCGGGTGATCTGTGGTTCGCCGGACTATCTGGCTCGACACGGCCGTCCCGCGCATCCGCAGGCACTGGCCGGTGCGCCGGTGGTGACGACGTCGGCCATCGGCCAGTTGCGCAACTGGCCGTTTGTGGATCAGGGCGAAGCGCTCAGCGTGCGACCCGAGCCTCGGCTGGTGGTCACCGCCAACCAGGCGGCGATTGCTGCGGCCTGCCTGGGGTTGGGGCTGACCCGGGTGTTGTCCTATCAGGTCGCCGGCAAGGTGGCTTCCGGTGAACTGGAAATTGTCCTCGCCGATTTCGAACTGCCGCCGCTGCCGATTCATGTGGTGTATCAGGGCGGACGCAAGGCGCCGGCGCGGGTGCGCAGTTTTGTCGACCACGCGGTGAAGGTGCTGCGAGAACATCCGGCGCTGCAGAACGCGGCGTTATTTCATCCAGTGAAATAATTGATTGCGATTGCTGGTGATTCTGTTGATTTGAAGATGGGTGGAAGATGGCCTCCATCGGCGCTGCCATCCCGAACGGCGCCCTCTCCAGCGGAGTCGACCATGCAAGCGATCAAACTCTACAACTTCCCGCGTTCCGGCCACGCCCATCGGGTAGAGCTGATGCTGTCCCTGCTGCAGTTGCCGACCGAATTGATCCTGGTCGATCTGGCCAAGGGCGAGCACAAGCAGGCGCCGTATCTGGCAATCAACAGTTTTGGCCAGGTGCCGGCGATTGACGACAGCGGTGTGGTGCTGGCCGACTCCAACGCGATTCTGGTGTATCTGGCGCTCAAGTACGGCAATGGCCGCTGGCTGCCGACCGATCCGGTCGGCGCGGCGCAGGTGCAGCGCTGGTTGTCGGCCGCTGCAGGGCCGATTGCTTTCGGACCTGCTGCTGCACGATTGGTGACGGTGTTTGGCGCACAGTTGAATGCTGAAGAAGCGATTACCCGTGCGCACAACCTGCTCAAAGTGATGGAGGTGGAACTGGGCAAGACCCCGTATCTGGCCGGCAGCGAGCCGACCATCGCCGACGTGTCCGCCTATAGCTACATCGCACATGCGCCGGAAGGCAACGTGTCGCTGGACGACTACACCAACGTGCGTGCCTGGCTGGCGCGTATCGAAGCCTTGCCCGGTTTTGTCGGCATGCCGCGCACGGTCGCCGGTCTGCAAAAGACTGCCTGAGAGGTCGGCCCGATCTGATCGAGTTATCCACAATGCGCCGGCGGCGCGGGGAGATGCGTGATGGAACGTTCACCGTGGCACGCTGGCGAGCAACAACTGCAGGCCCATGTCGGCGTTGCCGAGCGTATGGAGGCCTTCGGCCGAAAAGTGATTCGTGACTGGATGCCGGATCAGCACCGCGCCTTTTATGAGCAGTTACCGTTCATGCTGTACGGCGCGGTCGATACCGACGGGCGTCCTTGGGCCAGTGTGCTCGAAGGCGCGCCAGGGTTTGCGCATTCGCCTGATCCCGAGCATCTGCATTTCGCCTGCCAACCCGCTGCCGATGATCCGGCGCAATTGCGCAATGGCGAGCCGATCGGGTTGCTCGGCATTGAATTGCATACCCGCCGCCGCAATCGCCTCAACGGTCATGTCGACAATCTGACCGTGCAGGGTTTCGAGGTGAGCGTGGATCAGGCTTTCGGCAACTGTCCGCAATACATTCAACTGCGCCAGTTTCAGCGCGTGCCGCTGAGCGATCCGCAGACGCGGCCAGCGCAGCACGACGACGGTCTTGATGACGCAGCCAGAGCCATGATCGAAAGCGCCGATACCTTCTTCGTCGCCAGTTACGTCGATGCGGACGGACAACGTGCGGTGGATGTTTCCCATCGTGGCGGGCAGACCGGGTTTGTCCGGGTCGAGGGTAATCGTCTGACCATTCCGGATTTTGCCGGCAACCTGCACTTCAACACGCTCGGCAACCTGCTGCTCAATCCCAAGGCTGGCCTGTTGTTCATCGACTTTTCCACAGGCGATGTGCTGCAACTGAGCGGGCGGACCGAAATCATCCTCGACGGGCCGCAGATCGAAGCGTTCCAGGGCGCCGAGCGCTTGTGGACATTCGAGGTCGAGAGACTGGTGCGGCGCCCGGCGGCACTGGCCCTGCGCTGGCGCTTCGACGGCATGTCGCCCACCAGTCTGCTGACCGGCACCTGGGCCCAGGCCGATGCACGCTTGCAGGCCAAAGCGCTGGGTGACCGCTGGCGGCCGCTGCGGGTGACCCGCATCGAAAGGGAGAGCCAGCACATCCGCTCGATCTATCTGCAACCGGACGATGGCGCAGGGATGCCGGTGTTTCAGGCCGGCCAGCATCTGCCGCTGCGTTTCACTCTGGACGGTGAAACGCATATTCGCACTTACAGCCTGTCGAGTGCGCCATCGGATGATTTCCTGCGCATCAGTGTGAAACGCGAGGGCCTGGTTTCAGGCCACTTGCACCAGCAGGTCCGGGTCGGCGATGTCCTTGAGGCACGGGCGCCACAAGGGCACTTCACGGTGGCGCCGCTGGAACACCGGCCGCTGGTGCTGTTGGCGGCGGGGGTTGGTATCACGCCGTTGCTGTCGATGCTGCGTGAGGTGGTGTACCAAGGTCTGCGCACCCGGCGGATTCGGCCGACGTGGTTGCTGCAGAGTTCGCGTAGCCTGGCCGATCAGCCGTTTCGCGAGGAAATCGATCGCGTGCTGGAAAGTGCTGGCGATGCGGTACGGGTGATTCGCCTGCTCAGTCAGCCGGAAGCCGATGCGCACGAGGGCGAGGATTTCGACCGCCATGGGCGCATTGATCGGGCATTGCTGCGCGATCTGCTGGAGGTCGAGGATTACGACCAGATCGATTTTGCTGTCTGTGGCCCCGGCGCTTTTACCCAAAGTGTCTACGACAGTCTGCGCGAGCTGGACATTCGCGACGCGCGGATCCATGCCGAGACCTTCGGCCCGTCGACGCTCAAGCGACAGCCGGACCCGGATGCGCTGGTCATTGAGCAACCACCGGCGGCCATCACGTCTGTGCCGGTGATGTTTGAGCGTTCGGCCAAAGAGGCGCGCTGGCAGCCGGACGGCGGCAGTCTGCTGGAGCTCGCAGAAAGCCGTGGCCTGCGCCCCGAGTTCAGTTGCCGGGGAGGTTCGTGCGGCACCTGCAAGACACGTCTGGTCAGTGGCGCGGTGAATTATCCACAGCCCCCGGCAGACCTGCCGGAAGCGGGGCAGGTGCTGATTTGCTGCGCAGTGCCGGCGCAGAGCGAGCAATTGCTGGTGCTGGATCTTTAACCCTATCCTCCCTTCGCCACGAAAACTTGTGGGAGCGAGCCTGCTCGCGAAAGCAATCTGTCAGTCGCCGCTGGTGTGACTGAGAGGACGCTTTCGCGAGCAAGCTCGCTCCCACAGGGGTCAGTCGAGATCAGGCGTAAGACAGGTCTTTCTCCTCCAGCAGCTCCTGATACAGCTCGGTCCACTTGCGGCCCATCTCGTCGGCGGTAAACAACTGCCGGTAACGCGCCTCGGCCTTTATGCCCATGGCTGCTGCGCGTTCGGGGTTTTCCCAGAGGCTGCGCATTGCCTCGCGAAACGCCTGAGGGTTGCTCGGTGGCACCACCAGCCCGGTTTCGTTGTGGATGTTGATGTAGCTGGTGCCGGTACCGATTTCGCTGGAGATCATTGGTTTGCCGTACATCGCGCCTTCGAGCAGCGAAATGCCGAACGCTTCGGAACGCAGATGCGACGGGAACACGATGGCGTAGCTCAGTTGAAGCAGGGCGACCTTGTCTTCATCGCCCAGGCGCCCGAGGAAGTGGATGTTACGCAGCCCCAGCGCAGCAGCCTGGGCGTGCAACTCCAGTTCCAGCGGCCCGGCACCGACGATCACCACCGGATAGTCCACGTCCTTCAAGGCGTCGAGCAGGATGTGCAGACCTTTGTAATAACGCATGACCCCGACGAACAGGAAAAACTTATCCCCAAGCTGCTGGCGCCAGCGATTCATCCGTTCGCTGTCGGCCTGTGGATAACCGGCCTTGTTCAAACCGTATGGAATCACCCGGGTCTTGTTCTGAAACTGCTGCAGCACGTCGCTGGTGTGCAGGTAGTTCGGCGAGGCCGCGACAATCCGGTCGGCGCTGGCGAGGAAGCGGTTCATCAGCGGTCGGTAGAGTTTGAGCAGATGCTTCTGACGAATAATGTCCGAGTGGTAGGTCACCACGCTCGGTTTGTTCATGCCGCTGGCAAAGTGCACCAGGTCCATGAACGGCCACGGAAAGTGATAGTTGACCACATCGGCTTCGGCGGCCAGCTCGCGAAACTGTTTGAACACGCTCCAGGAAAACCCGGTGGAGGCGAACTGGATGTCGAGTCTGGCGCGATGCACTTCGTGTTGACCCAGTTGCACCACCGGCGGGGTCGGGTCGGCGCTGAGTGTCAGCACCTGGCCGTCGATACCGTGATGCGCACCGCTTTCGCACAGCTGAAATATCACCTGCTCGATACCGCCGACCGAGTCAGGCAAGTAGGTTTTGAAAAAATGAAGAACTCGCATTCAACCTCCCATGGCCTGGCGGTAGGCACCGGCTGTGGCCTGTGCGCAGCGCTGCCAGGAAAAAAGCCGCGCCCGCTGCAATCCGGCTTCTCGGCATGCTTGCCAATGCACCTGATCGTCGAGCAGACGGATCAGCGCGTCGCGCAAGCCGTCTGCATTGTCAGGTTCAATATAGTTGCCCGCGTCGCCCGCGACTTCCGGCATGGCCGAAGCGCGGGTGAGTACCACCGGCGTGCCGCTGGCCATCGCCTCCAACACCGGCAGGCCAAAGCCTTCGTATAACGAAGGAAAAATCAACGCCCGGGCACCGGCCAACAGCTGGGCCAGGTGTTCATCGGGCAAGTAGCCGAGCAGGCACACATGCCCGCTTGCCAATGCCTGACGCAGTTCGGCGCTGAACTGTTCGCGCTGCCAGCCAGCCATGCCGACGATCAGCAGCGGAAAGCGTTGGCGCACGGCCTCCGGCAGCAAGGCATGGGCGCGCAGGGCCAGCCGCAGATTCTTGCGTGGCTCCAGCGTCCCGACACAGAGGAAATACTCCCGCGCCGTAACGGCATGGGCCTTGAGTACCGGGTCGATGGTGTGTGCGTCACGCGGATGAAAGCGCTCGGCCACGCCCAAAGGAGCGACCACGAAACGTTCAGCGGGCAGGCCGAAACAGCTTTGAGCTTCGTCGGCGATCGCTTGTGAATCGGTGAGGATCACTTGTGCCTGCCGCACGCCGGTAGCCAGTCGGCGCTCGATCTCTTGCAAACGTGCCGGCGGCTGAGTTTCGGGGTAATGCAGGTGCGTCAGGTCGTGCAGGGTGATCACGGTCGGGCCGTCGAAGGCCAGTGGCCACAGACTCGGTTCGTGATACAGATCGATGCCATGCGCGCGCGCCTGATCGAAACGCTTTTGTTCCAGCCAGCGCCGCGCCTGATAAGCCCCGGGGATCTGCCGCAGCAGTGGCGTCAGGCGCGAATAACCGGGCATCGCCGCCTCCGGCAAGGCCGAACTCCAGCCCCAGCCGTGGAACAACTCAATTTCGATATCGGTATCGCTGCGCAACGCATTCACCAACTCGGCGACGTAATGGCCGATGCCGGTGCGCGGTGCCTGCAGGATCCGGGCATTAAGGGCAATGCGCATGCGGCCTCGCTGGCGCCAATGGCGCTTGCACTGCATTGCGTACGGTGCGCTCGGCCAGTTGCGCACTCGCCTCGTGCCAGTCGATCCAGCGCCAGTCCGCCACATCGCGAGCAGCGGGGAATTGGCCACTCTGCAGGAACCGCATGATCAAGTCAGCGAGGCTTTGCGGATCCTGCAAATCGAAATAGGCCATGAATTCGCCGCCGATTTCGCGGAACACCGCAATGTCGCTGCCCATCGCCGGCAAGCCACGCTGCATGGCTTCCACCAGCGGCAGGCCAAAGCCTTCGACAAACGAAGGAAATACCAGCGCACTGGCGTGGGCGTAGGCATGTTCGAGGCTGGTGTCGCTCAAGTCGTTGAACATGAACAGGCGGCGATTCAGTTCGGGATGACTGCGCACCCGGGCGAGCAGGGCGTCGCACTTCCAGCCGATGCGCCCGGCGATGCACAGACGCGCCGGGGAGCCGGCGGTCCAGGCCCGTTCGAAGGCATCGAGCAGGTATGCGTGGTTCTTGCGCGGCTCAATGGTACTGACCATCAGGAACAGCGGCACCGGTGTATTGAACAGCTGTTGCAGGCGCGGTTCGACGGTTTCCCCGGCACTGTGCAGATCCAGTTCGGAACCGAGGTGGAAATAATCGAACCAGCGTTTTTCGGCCTGTACCGTGCCGATCCGTTGCTGCAGTTCGGCGCGCACCTGATCGCGTACCGTGGCGGAAATGGCCAGATAGCCGTCGGCCGTGCGGGTGATCCAGTCGAACCATTCACTGAAGACCTGCACCAGCCGCGTGTCGTAGAACTGCGGGTGGGTCAGCGGTATCAAGTCGTAGATGACCGCGACGATACCGACACCCTCGCGCTTGAGCTGTTCGGCGTGGGAGAAAAAGTCCGAGTGCCAGGACGAATCCAGCAGCACCAGTTGGTCTCCGGGCTGATGCTGCAAGGGGGCACAGCGTTTTGGCAGTTGCTGGCGGTTGATCCGCTCGATCAGCCGCAGGGGTACGCCAAATGCCACGAAAGCGCTCAGCCGATAGCCGACGTACAACAGGCGTCGTGGGGTTTTTGCCTGCAGGCGGCTGTCGAGGCGCTGATGCCATTGCCAGAAACGGTGCGCAAGGCGTTCCAGTCGTTCGCCGAATGTCGCAATGGCGTTGAACAGCGGCGCGTCCAGCGGGGCCAGGCGCGTGACCCGATACAGCCGGCCCCTCAGCGAAATGACCGGCAGGCACTCGACATCACCCACCCGCTCCGGCAATTGCTTGATGACGTTGCGCACCACGCGTTGAATACCGGAGTTGATCTTCGGGTGTTTGAAGACGTGGGTGCACTCGACCAAGAGGCGGGTCATGGCGCACGCTCGGTCAGCGCTGCCTCGGTGTGAGGGGTGATCGTCGTCTTGGCATTGAGCCAGGAACAGCCGACGAAATCTTCCTGGCGGTTGTTGATCACGTGAAACACCAGACCGTAATCGCGCCATTCGAAGTTGCGGTCCAGATGCGAGTCCAGGCGCGACAGGCTCAACGATACCGAATAGTTGCCCTTGCCCAGCCCCATGACGAAGGCGAAGCGGTAAGTGAAGCGTTCGCCGGCGCGCAGATCGGTCAGGGCCTTGTTCAGGCGATGGGTGTTGATGCCATACATCATCTGGCCCAGACGATCCTTGAGGATGAAGCCGAGCACCAGCCGTTCAATGTCGCGCCGAACCTCCACCTGAACTTCCAGTACCACTGGCTGGCCGACCTCGGCAGCGTCGATGGCGCGGTCCTGTTCGTCCAGCAGGCGCACACTCAGAATGCCGGCCTCGCCGGTGCCGGACACGGTTTGTACTTCGCCGCCGGCGAGCATTTCCTGACGCACGATCTGCCCTTCGCGTTCGGCCATCAGGGCGTTGTAATAGTCGAGCACCACTTCCGGCTTGTCGTACATGGCCATGTGGCCATCCTTGAGCAGGATCGCCGAATCGCAGATCGACTGGATGGCCGAGCGGTCGTGGGAGACGATCAGCAGGGTCGTGCCGGCCTTGCGGAAGCTGCGAATGCGTTCAAAGCTCTTGTGCTGAAAGTAGGCGTCGCCCACCGACAGGGCCTCGTCGACGATCAGAATGTCCGGACGCCGCGCGGTGGCGACGCTGAAGGCCAGGCGCATCTGCATGCCGCTGGAGTAGGTGCGCACGGGGTGGTCGATGGCTTCGCCGATTTCTGCGAAGTGTTCGATGTCAGGCATCAGCGCTTCGATTTCGCCAACCTGCAGGCCCAGCAACTGTCCGGCCATGATCGCGTTCTGGCGCCCGGTAAAGTCCGGGTGAAAACCCATGCCCAGCTCCAGCAATGCCGCTACGCGCCCTTCAATCTCGATTTTGCCGCAGGTGGGTTGAGTGGTACCGGTGATCATCTTCAGCAAAGTGCTTTTGCCCGCACCGTTGGCGCCGACGATACCCACGGCCTCGCCGGGGGCAATCTCGAAAGCGACATCCTGCAGCACCCAATGCTCGCGGTGGCGCACCGGGGAAAACGGGATCAGCCATTCCGCCAGACGGCTCCAGCGTGTCGGATACTGTTTATAAGCCTTGCCCAGGCCCGTTACGCGTATAAGTCCCATCAGAGTTCATCCACCATTTCACCGACGCGCTGGCGGAACAACCGCAGGGCGATCAGACACATCACCACCGCGACGATGAACACCGGTAAAAGCGAGTTCCAGACCGGCCATTGCCCATACAGGAACAGGTTCTGATAGCTGCCGATCAGGCTGGTCATCGGGTTGAGTTGCAGCAGCCGCTGGACCCACTCCGGGAGGATGGTGATCGGATACACGATCGGCGTCAGCCAGAACCAGAACTGCAGGCAAATGGCGAAGAGCTGGCCGACATCGCGAAAGAATACATTCAACACGCCGAGGATCATGCCCAGACCAGCGCAGAACAGCATCTGCAGCGCAATCAGGGGAATCAGCGCCAGGAGCGCCATACCGGGCCAACGCCCGCTGATCAATAGAAATCCAAGGAACAGGCCGATGATGATGGCGAAATTGATCGCCGCATTGCACAGCACGATCACCGGCAGGCAGATGCGGGGGAAGCTGATTTTCTTCAGCAGGTTGGCGTTATCCAGAAACATGGTCTGGCTGCGCAGGGTGATTTCCGAAAACATTCCCCAGGCGAGCAGCCCGGCGCAGAGATAGACACTGTACGCCATGCTGTCATCCACGCCCGGCAGTCGGGCGCGCATGATGTGAGAAAAGATCACGGTGTAGACGATGATCATCGACAGTGGATTGAACACGGGCCACAAGGCGCCGAGCAGCGAATTGCGATAACGCGCTTGAAACTCTCGCTGTACGCTGCCGAGGATGAATCCTCGATAGCTGTAAAGCGAGCGGTACAGGGAAAGCAGCATCAAACCGTCCTGCCGTATTGGTCTTCGAAGCGCACGATATCGTCTTCACCCAGGTATTCGCCGCTTTGCACTTCGATGATCACCAGGTCGATCACGCCGGGGTTTTCCAGGCGATGGCGATGGCCGGCGGCAATGAACGTCGATTCGTTCTTGGCCACCAGGTGAGTGCCGGTACCGTTGTTGGTGACCTTGGCCATGCCTTCGACCACCACCCAGTGTTCGTTGCGGTGATGGTGCATTTGCAGCGACAGCTTGCCGCCGGGCTTGACCACGATGCGCTTGATCTTGAAACGCGGGCCTTCTTCGAGCACGGTGTAGGTGCCCCACGGACGACTGACCGTGCGATGCAGGCGATAGGCTTCGTGGGATTTTTCCTTGAGCTGCTTGGCGACGCGCCGCACATCCTGGGCGCGATCGGCGTGGGCCACCAGCACGGCGTCGGCGGTGTCGACGATGATCAGGTTATCCACACCCACGGCAGCCACCAGCCGGCCCTCGCTCTGCACGAAGTTGTTGTGACTGTCGATGAACACCGCTTCGCCGCTGGCGCGATTGTTGTCGGCATCGGCCGGTACCAGCGCTGCCACGGCACCCCACGAACCGATGTCGCTCCAGTCGAAACCGGCGGGCACCACCACGACTTTCTCCGAACGCTCCATCAAGGCGTAATCGATGGAGATGTCGGTGATCTCAGCGAACAGTGTCGGCGACAGTTCCTGTTGCAGACAGCCGACGGTTTCCACCGGGGCGCTGGCCTGCATGCAGGCGCGGGTCTGTTCCAGCAACTCTGGCGCGTGCAATTGCAGTTCGTTGATCAGGGTCGCGGTGGTGAAGCAGAACATACCCGAGTTCCACAGGAAGTTGCCGCTTTCCAGGTAATGGGTGGCGGTTTGCAGGTCGGGCTTTTCCACGAAACGCTGCACTTTCGCTGCGCCTTTGGCGTCCAGCGGTGCGCCGGTTTCGATGTAGCCGAAGCCGGTTTCCGGGGCGGTCGGCACAACACCGAAGGTCACCAGATAACCGTCCTTCGCCAGGTTGACCGCGTGTTCGACGGCGCTCTTGAGCGCTTCCTGATTAACGATCAAATGGTCGGCGGGCATAACCACCATGATTGCATCGTCGCCGTGCAGCGCCTGCAGCGACAGGGCCGCAGCGGCAATCGCCGGGGCGGTGTTGCGCCCGGTCGGCTCCAGCAGGAAGTGCCCGCGATGGCGCGACACATGGGCGGCGCAATAGTGATCCTTGCTCTGGAAGTAGTACTCGCGGTTGGTCACCGTGACGATGTCGCCCCAGCCGTCGAGCAGTGCTGCCGCCCGCTGGTAGGTCTTGCCGAGCAGCGACTGGCCGTCGGGCAGGGTCATGAACGGCTTGGGATGGCCCTCGCGGGACACCGGCCACAAACGAGTACCGGCACCGCCGGACAAAATCACGGGGATCAGCATGACCTACTCCTTGGCGACGCGTTTCATGTCCGCATCCATCATCATGCGGATCAGGGTGTCCAGGTCGGTTTTCGGTTTCCAGCCCAGCACACGCTGCGCCTTGGCCGGGTTGCCGAGCAGCACTTCGACTTCGGCCGGGCGGAAGAACGCCGGGTCGATCTTCACGTAGTCGCGGTAGTTCAGGCCGACGTGATCGAAGGCGATGCGGCACATCTCGCGCACGGTGGTGGTGACGCCGGTGGCGACCACGAAATCGTCAGGCTTGTCCTGTTGCAGCATCAGCCACATGGCTTCGACGTAGTCACCGGCAAAACCCCAGTCGCGTTTGGCGTCGATGTTGCCCAGGGCCAGTTCCTGCTGCTTGCCCTGCTTGATGCGGGCCGCGGCGTCGGTGACCTTGCGGGTGACGAACTCGATGCCGCGCAGCGGCGACTCGTGGTTGAAGAGGATGCCGCTGCTGGCGTGCAGGTCGAAACTTTCGCGGTAGTTGACGGTGATCCAGTGACCGTAGAGTTTGGCCACGCCGTAGGGGCTGCGCGGATAGAACGGGGTGTTCTCGTCCTGTTGTTCGGCCTGGATCAGACCGAACATTTCGCTGGTGGAGGCCTGATAGAAACGTGTGTGCGGGCTGAACTGGCGGATCGCTTCGAGCAAGTGGGTGACGCCCAGGCCATCGACGATGCCGGTGGTCACCGGCTGATTCCAGGAAGCGGCAACGAAGCTTTGTGCAGCGAGGTTGTAGACCTCGTCCGGCGCCGACTGAATGACTGCACGTTGTACCGAGCAGGCATCGGCCATGTCACCGTCCAGGTAGACGATGTCGCCTTCGACACCCATCTCGCGCAAGCGCCAGCGCGAATCGCTGCTACGGCGTGCTACCAGGCCGTGAACCTTGTAACCCTTGTCGAGCAGCAACCTGGCCAGATATGCGCCGTCCTGGCCGGTGATCCCCGTGATCAGTGCACTTTTCATTGTTGTTTTACTCGCTGCTCCCAGTCGGACAGGATCGCCCGCAGGGATTGTTGTGTGGTGATTGCCGGTGCCCAGCCCGTGGTCTGGACCAGCTTTGCGTGACTGCCGCAAACGCGACGCTGATCGGCGCGCCGCATGCGTGCCGGATCCTGCACCAGTTGCACTTCGACCTGCGCCAGATCGCCCAACTGCTCGATCAGACTGCGGATGCTTTGTTCGCGGCCCGAGCAGATGTTGTAGACCTGCCCGGGTGTGCCTTTTTCCAGAAGGGCGAAATAGGCCGCGATCACATCGCCGACATCGAGGAAGTCGCGCGTGACGTCAATGTCGCCGACTTCCAGTCGTGCTGCCTGCAAGCCTTGCTTGATGCAGTTGATCTGGCGTGCGGCGCTGGCGATGACGAAGCTGTCTTTCTGTCCGGCGCCGATATGGTTGAACGGCCGCGCCACCAGCACCGGCCAGCCCTCATTCAGGCCCCATTGCAGGCTGAGAAACTCGGCCGAGAGCTTGCTCACCGCATAGGGGTTGCGCGGGCAGGGCGGTTGCAGTTCGGTGATGGGCAGGGCGCTCTCGTCGACTTGCCCATAGACGTCGCCGGAGCTGACATACAGGAACGTCCCCCGAAATCCGCGGGCCTTGAGGGCCTGCAACAGATTGAGGGTACCCAGCAGATTGATCTCGAGCGTACGGGCCGGGTCACGGAAGGCTTCGGGAACGAAGGTCTGACCAGCGAGGTGAATCACCGCGTCGGGCAATTGTGGCCACAGGTCGACGAGGCTCGCCGCTGACGTGAGATCGTAGGGTGCGATGGCAGGCAGCAGTTCCCACGTCGAGTCAGACTGGGCCAGACGCGACTGGATATGTTGTCCCACGAACCCACTGAGGCCCGTGACGAACAGACGCTTTTTCAAACAGCGACCCCTTGGTCTTTAACATTCGCCACTTTCCCACAGGCTTTGAGGGGAAGTCTGTCAGGCCGCATGAAAAAGGCCGACAGGACGACAGGCGAAGTCGTTGTTGTAGTTGTTTGTTACCAATCTGTGCCAAATGCTTGGCAATTTCAACAGTGCAAACCGTGACTGGTCAGTTCTCGTCAGAGTAGACGGATTTATTCTCGCCGGGCGGTTCACGAATCCGCGACGGATGTGTTTAGAATGCCCCTCGTCGCGTTCAACAGGGGTTGTTCAGCCCCAGTCAGACCGACCACTAAAACAAGAACAAAGACGGGCTGGAAGATGCAGGACGAGTGTCGGCATGCCGACCACGATTCAGCGCTTCGCCGTCATGGATTGAAGCAGCCGGGATGGCGGCTTCATCGTGGGATGCCATGAACTTCATTCTTTACTCGGACGTCAACGACCGTTCCATCAGCCAGAGTCTCGGGCGTCCCGAATACAGTTACTACTTCGTGCTCAAGGCCTATCGCCCGGTGCTGGAAAGCCTTGGGCGGGTGCATGTGGTGTCCGCCATCACCGAGGTTGATCCGCTCTTTCGCCAATTGAGCGAGGTGGGCGAAGACAGCCTGTTTCTCTCCTTCACCCCGCCGCAAAATACGCCGACCGATCTTGAGTGTCCGACCCTGTGTGTGGTTGCCTGGGAGTTCGATTCGATCCCGGACGAGATCTGGGACAACGATCCGCGCCACGACTGGACGCAGATGCTGGCCCGACAAGGGCGGGTGATTACTCTGTCCAGCCATACTGCCCGGGCGATTCGCCGGGCGCTGGGCGAGGACTTTCCGGTACTGGTTTTGCCGACACCGTTGTGGGAGAACTTTGCGGCGATTCGTCAGCAGCAAGTTCCGGCGCCGGTCAATCCAGGCACGCCGCTGGCGATCAAGGGCTGCATTTTCGACAGCCGTACGCTGGCGCTCTCAGCCGATGACCTGCTGCCCAAACCACTGACCGCCGAGCAACTGGCCGCGATCGAGGCACAGCGACCTCCTCCGCTGACCGTCAAACGGCGCCTGGTCATCGCCCGGCACTACCTGCGCCAGTGGCGCCTGGATGCAGGCCGCGAACAGCAACAGCCGCGGGTGAAGTTTCTGCATCACTGGTATTGGGAGGGACTGCGTGATCTTTTCTCACGCAGGGCGCATGCCTGGCTGGAGCGACAGCTGCCGAGTATCGCCGGTCCACAGGCGGTGGCAGTGGTCGAACCGCCGCCGCTGGATCTGCCGGACACCACGTCGGTGGTCGACACCACGGTCGACGGTGTGGTCTACGTCACCGTATTCAACCCCAAAGATGGCCGCAAGAACTGGCATCAACTGATCACCGCGTTTTGCTGGGCGTTTCGGGAAACGGCCGATGCGACGCTGGTATTGAAAATCACCCAGAACGACCTGGCGTCTTACTACAGCGAATTAATGACCCTGTTGGCGCAGCTCTCACCCTTTGCCTGCAGGGTGGTGGTGATGCACGGTTATCTGGATGACGCCCAGTACACCCGGCTTTACGCCGCTGCCAGTTACTACGTCAACGCCTCGCGCTGTGAGGGCCTGTGTCTGCCGTTGATGGAGTTCATGTCCAGTGGCAAACCGGTAATCGCCCCGGACCACACGGCCATGGAAGACTACATCGACGACAGCGTCGCCTTCGTGATCAAGTCCAGCGAAGAACCCGCCATCTGGCCGCAGGACTCGCGGCTGATTTACCGCACCCTGCGCCACCGCCCGGATTGGGCTTCGCTGAAACAAGCCTACGAGGACAGCTACCGCATGGCCAAAGACCAGCCGGAGCGGTACCGGCAGATGTCGGCGGCAGCGGTCGAGCGCATGCATGACTACTGCGCTTTTGCCCCCGTGCAAACGCGCATGGCGGAATTTTTCGGGCTTGCACCGCATCCCGCCAATGCTGCGTCAGTGACGGAAAACGCCTCATGCTGATCATCATTCATTCGGAAACCAACCAGCACACCATTGCACAGAATCTGGGGCGCTCGGAGTACAGCTATTACTTCGTGCTCAAGGAGTATCGCCCGGTACTCGAGCGTCTCGGACGCGTGGTGGAAGTGGCCGATCCGCTGACCGAAGTCGACGCGCTTTACGAGGAATGCCGCGCCAGTGGCGAGCCGTGCGTCTTCCTGTCGTTCTCGCCGCCCCATCGCACGCCGGTACACCTGATGTGTCCGACTTTGCCGGTGTTTGCGTGGGAGTTCAGCACCATCCCCAATGAGCCGTTTGCCGGTGAGCCGCGCAACGACTGGCGCACGGTGCTGCAGGCTTGCGGAGCGGCGATCACCCATTCCAGCTACACCGTCAACGCGGTGCGCGAGGCAATGGACAGCGATTACCCGATCGTCGCGGTGCCTGCGCCGGTATGGGATCGCTTTGCCGCCCGCGGTGCGCCGTTGCAGGGCCAGCCACCGAATGGACCGGTACGGTTGAAGATCAAGGGATTGGTGGCCGACAGTCGCAAACTTGACTTGAACGCATTCGCCCCCCGGCCTTTGCGCACGGGCAAGGGACTCGATTTTCATGCGCCGGTCAGGGAGCAGGAGTTGCTGCTCGACGGCGTGGTCTACACCTCAGTGTTCAATCCCGGCGATGGGCGCAAGAACTGGGAGGACATGCTCAGTGCATTCTGCGTGACGTTCCGCGAGGTCGAGGACGCAACGCTCGTGCTGAAACTGACGCACCACGATGCCGAAGAAGCGCTGAGCGACATCCTCCACCACCTGTACAAGAATCAGTCCTACCGCTGCCGGATCGTGCTGATCTACGGCTACCTCGCGGACGCCGATTATGAGCGCCTGGTGCAGGCGACCCGCTATGTGGTCAACACGTCCTACGGCGAGGGCCAGTGCCTGCCGTTGATGGAATTCATGTCCTGCGGCAAACCGGCGGTGGCGCCGCGTACGACGGCAATGATCGATTACCTGAGTGCCGACAACGCCTTTCTGATCGACTCCACCGACGAGCTCACGGCCTGGCCGCATGACCCGCGCAAGGCCTTCCGCACCCTGCGTTATGTGACTAACTGGACGTCGTTGTGCACGGCCTATCGCGCCAGCTATGCGGTCGCCAAAGACGATCCGCAACGTTATGCACAGATGGCCGCTCAGGCGGTGAGCAGCCTGCAGGATTTCTGCAGTCAGGCAGTGGCCGAGCAGCGGTTGCAGGTGTTTCTGGGGCAGTTGTTCGAACGCCGGTTCGCCTCAGACCCCGAGATGCGCGGGGCATGAACAGCAAGCGGATCATGGACATCGAGGTACTGCGCGCGATCGCGGTGCTCGGTGTGCTGTTTCATCACCTGCAGGGCAGCCTGTTCACCGACACCGTGCCGCTGCTGCAAACAGTCCACCATTGGGCGCAGTCCTGGTGGGGCGTTGACCTGTTTTTTGCGATTTCCGGATTTGTCATCGCCCGCAGCCTGATCCCCGTGCTGCAAGGCTGCACGAGCCGTCGGCAGTGCTGGGAGCAGACACGCAATTTCTGGCTGCGCCGGGCCTTTCGTTTGTTGCCCTCGGCCTGGCTGTGGCTGGCGCTGATGTTGCTGGCCTGTGTCTTGCTCAATCGCTCAGGTGCGTTCGGCACGCTGCACGCCAACCTGCAGGCGACACTGGCCGGGGTGTTGCAGTACGCCAATTTCCGTTTTGCCGACAGTTTCTTTCAGTACGAATACGGCAGCAGTTTCGTCTACTGGAGCCTGGCGCTGGAGGAGCAGTTCTACTTGCTGTTCCCGCTGCTGATTGTCGTGTGTCGCCGACATCTGGGCTGGGTATTGCTGGCGCTGGTCGCGGTGCAACTGTTCACGTTGCGCACCCCCTTGCTGATGGTGGTGCGCACCGATGCCCTGGCCCTCGGCGTATTGCTGGCGATGTGGAGCGCGCAGCCGGGTTATTCCCATTGGGAACCGAGGTTCCTGCGGCGGCCGTGGGCCGGCGTTTCGGTACTGACTGTGCTGGCGTTGCTGCTGAGTTACATGGCCACCGACCGCTTCACGTTCGCCTCTTACCGCATCGGCTCGATCGCCATGCTCAGCGCGCTGCTGGTGTGGATTGCCTCGTACAACCGCGATTACCTGCTGCCGCGCGGAAGGCTGCAACGGCTGATGGCGTGGATCGGCAGCCGTTCCTACGGCATCTACCTGATCCATATTCCGGCCTATCTGCTGGTCCGTGAATTGATCTTCCGCTTGCAGGACGCGGGGCTGCCCAGTCCGGCCGGGCACCCGATTCTCACGGTGCTGATCGCCGGCGGTCTGATCGCGCTGCTCAGCGAATTGAATTACCGATTCATCGAAATGCCGATGCGCAATCGCGGCGCCGCGCTGGTGCGCCGCCTCGGTACGTCGCGAACCGCCGTCCCATCCTCTGGAGCTACCTCATGCTGAGCCTTTTGAAGAAACTCACGGCAACGTCTCCCGCACCGGTTGCTGTGCCATCTGCCGCCGACAAGGTTGATCCGTACATGCTCGGCCTGTACGACGCAAAGCTCAGTGGCTGGTTCAATCAGGAGACCGACGAGCTGTTCACAGGCTTTCGGGTGAGCGCCGATGACACGTTGCTCGATGTCGGCTGTGGCGACGGCGGTAATGTGCATTTCTGCGGCATGCGCGGGGCGAAGATCATCATTGCCGACATCGACGCGGCCAAAGTCGAGGCCACCCGCCAGCGTCTGAGCGATACCCCGGCACGCAGCGTCGAATGCCACGTGACCGACTGCAACCCGCTGCCGATTGCCGATGCCACCGCCACCCGCGTGGTCTCCACCGAAGTCATCGAGCATGTCGACGATCCGGCGCAATTTCTCGCCGAACTGGTGCGGGTCGGCAAGCCGGGAGCGCTGTACCTGCTGAGCGTGCCGCATCCCAGCTCGGAAGATTTGCAGAAAGACATTGCCTCGCCGGATTATTTCCAGAAACCCAACCACATTCGCATCATCAGCGAAGAGCAGTTCAAGGCGATGGTCAGTGACGCCGGGCTGGAGATCATCAGCCACAGTCAATACGGCTTTTACTGGTCGATGTGGATGCTGTTGTTCTGGGAAGCCAAGGTCGAATTCAGTAACCCCGATCACCCGTTGCTCGAGCATTGGGCCAATACCTGGCAAGCGGTGCTCGATTCGCCCCGTGGTGCACAGATCAAGCAGGCGCTGGACGCGGTGGTGGCGAAGAGTCAGGTGATCATTGCCCGCAAGCCCTGAGTGCTTTTGTGTAACCTTGCAGCCTGATGTCTCAGGGATCTGCAAGGTATGCGCGTTATCGTCGGGTTGTCGGCCATGCTGGCGGTGTTGTTGCTCTGTGCTTGTGAACGACAGGACGCAGCGCCACTCGATCAGCAACTCTACGTCTGGCAACGCCAATGGACGTCCGCCCATGAGCTCGCGCTGAAAGACAGCCGCAGCGACTTTTCGACCCTGCGCGTGTTGGCCTTGCAGGCATTCCCCAGTGACGGCTGGCATCGGGCGCGGATCGATGCGCCGTTGCTCAAGCACGATGGCCGGCCTCTGATCGCGGTGATTCGTCTCGACGGTCAGCTCAAAAGTCTGGATCAGTCGCAGGTCACGGCGCAGATTCTTCAGGTTGTCGCCGACTGGCAGGCGCAGGGACTGACCCTGAGTGGCGTCGAGATCGATCATGACGCGGGTAATGCGCGTCTGCCGGAATACACCGAGTTCCTCACACATCTGCATTCCGCGTTGCCCGCATCGTTGCCGCTGAGCATCACCGCGCTGCCGGCGTGGCTCGGCAGTTCACAGCTGCCGGCGTTGTTGGCCACAGTCGACAGCAGCGTGCTGCAGGTGCACGCCGTCAGCGATCCGCGACGCGGCTTGTTCGACCCCGAGCAGGCTCGGCGCTGGGCCAGCGCCTGGGGCAAAATCAGCAGCAAACCGTTCTATCTGGCGTTGCCGGCCTATGGCGTGGCGCTGCTGCCGGATGCCGACGGTGCCCCGGTGGTGGAAAGCGAAGTACCGGTCGAACGTGATGGGCAACGCCGGGAACTGCTCGCCGATCCGTTGCAACTGAGCCGACTTGCAAAAGCGCTGCGCGAGGACCCGCCGGAACATCTGGCCGGGCTGATCTGGTTTCGCCTGCCGCTGGCCAATGATCGCCGCGCCTGGAGCCTGACCACGTTGCGCGCCGTGGCCCGCGGCGATGCGTTGAGCAGCCAACTCGGTCTGGCGTTCAGCGACCACGCTGGCCTGCAGGACATCGCCCTGCGCAATGTCGGAAACCTCGACAGTGCCTGGCCCACGCGCATCATCGTCAAGGCCAGCGCTTGCGAAGGCGCCGATGCGCTCGCCGGTTACTCGTTGCAACAGAGCGCGGATCTGCTTACCTTCACCCGCCTGCGCGACGGTCGTTTGCCGGCGGGTGGACAACGCGCCATCGGTTGGGCGCGCTGTGCATTTATTGATCAAGGAGGTTCGCATGTTGACCCGTAACTGGCCCCGCCATCTGCTCTGCCTGAGCCTCAGCCTGCCGCTGGGTTCGGCGTTGGCCTGCGGCCCGGACTTCCCGATGCGCCTGCTCGACAATCGCGGGCAAACCCTGGCCGATTTGCCGGAGGGCAACTTCAACTTCGAGATCAGCCGCCTCGGCAAGACCATTGCCGGGCTGAAGAACGTCACCGCTGCGACGCACAATCCCGACGATATGTACGGCGACGCAAGCGAGCCTGCTGCGCTGCGCGAAAAAGCCGAGCAGGTCGGTCTGAGCGCCGAACAACAGGCGCTGGTCAAGCAACTGCGTGGCCTGACCGATGCGCGTCAGGTCGAGGCGCAGGGCGCCAGTCTGCCGGCGGAAATCCGTTTGTACGTGGCCGGCGCGGTGGCGTTTGCCACTGGCGATCATCCGCTGGCGATCGAATACTTCAACAAAGTGCTGGCACTGCCGGCCGATCAGCGCTCGCTGCGCAGCACCTGGGCGGCTTATTCCCTGGGCCGTGCCTGGTTTGCCACGAGTGCCGAGGCGGGCGATGGCATCGAAGTGCTGGAGGACGCACGTGGGGCCTTCCGTCAGGCTCGACAACTGAGCATCGATGGCTTCAGTGATCCGCTGGAACTCGGTGTGGCCAGCCTCGGTGAAGAGGCGCGGGTGCTGCGCAACGCCGGCGACTGGAACGGCGCTATCGAACTGTACGAAGCGCAGAACCTGCACGGTTCGGCCGTGGGTTACACCTCGCTGAAACAACTGATGAATGAGCTGGCCGAACTGCCCGAGCCGCAACTGGCCAAGTTGCTGGAGCGCAAAGCCGTGCAGCAACTGGTTACCGCTTCGTTGATCAGCCGCATGGGTTGGTCATTCGACGAACAACCGCCGAACGAGAAGAAACTGATCAAGCTGCTGCAGAACAGCACCCGTGGCAACCTGGAAAACGCCGATCGACTGGCAGCGATGAATTATCAACAGGGTGATTACGCCAGCGCCAAGGCCTTCCTTGAAAACGCCGGTGACGGCGGACTGGCGTGGTGGCTGCGGGCCAAACTGGCGGTGCGTGACGGCGATAAAAATGCCGCAGCTGCCGCCTATGCCAAAGCCGCGCAGGCGTTCCCGCAGAGCGAAGATTGGGGCTACCGGCGCACCCCTGACTGGGACTTCGAAACCGTCCAGCCGAAATGCCGGGTCGAGGGCGAAAGCGCGATTCTCGCGCTGCAACGTGGCGAATACCTGCAAGCGTTTGTGCAGTTGTATCGCAGCAACAGCATTTACTGGTTCGACGCGGCGACGGTGGCCGAGCGCGTGCTGACGGTCGATGAACTCAAGCGCTATGTCGATGACAACGTGCCGGCACCCCCGGCGCTGACCCAGCAGCAGCGCGACAACTACGTGCCGCTGCCGGTCGCCGCCAGCCTGCGCAATCTGCTGGGGCGACGCTTGCTGCGTGAAGGGCATTACGAGGAAGCGGTCGGCTATTTCGACAATCCCGATCTGCAGCACAAGGCCCGTCTGTACGGCGAGCAAAGGATGAAGGCTGACGCTGCGTGGTGGCCGACCAAACGCGCCAGTGCCTTGTACAACGCGGCGTGGACCGCGCGTGAATGGGGCATGGACATTCTCGGCTACGAGATGGCGCCGGACTACGCCACGTTTGGCGGCAACTACAGCCTGGAAAACACCGAGCTGAAAGTCGGGCCGCTGGTGGCCGAGGCTGAAGTCCAGCGCCAGAAGGCCAGTGAAGCGCAGCCGGATGAGCGTTATCACTACCGTTTTGTCGCCACCGCGCTGGCCAGCCGGGCCGCCGATAATTTGCCGCACACCAGTCAGGCTTTCGCTGCAGTGTTGTGTAACGCCGCCGGTTTCAACAGCAGCCTGGAGGAGCAGAGCGCGCTGTATCGGCGTTATGTCAATGAAGGCGCGTACGTGCCGTGGGCGGTGGACTTCGGTAATCAGTGCCCCTATCCGGATTTCGAAAACGCCGACAAGCGTTACGTCACCCAAGTGACCGACGCTGTGCGCAAATCGTTGCGTCCGTACAAGTGGCCGGTGGTCGGTGTCCTGCTGTTAATCAGTGCTGGCGTGCTGGTGTTGTTCAGTCGTCGGCGCAAGTCCCGCAAACCCTAGGCCTGCTGGATAAACGTCAGGCGTACGGCGAAGCCGATCAGCAGGCTGCCGAACAGCCATTGCTGAACGCGTTGGGCGGTTGGACTGTGTTGCAGCCAACGGCCCAGCGCCGCGCCGGTCAGGGCATAGGCACTGTCGAACAGCAGCCCGATGCCCACCAGCAACCCGCCGAGGGTGGCAAACTGTGTCAGCACCGCTGCGCCGTCATTGACGATGAATTGCGGCAACAGCACCGAGCAGAACAGCAAGGCCTTGGGGTTGAGCAGATTGGTCAGCAGGCCACGGCGAATCGCCTCGCGCCATTGTCCTTGGGTGTCAGTCACGGCAGCCGTATTCAGGTTCGGCAGCAAGCTGCTGCGCAAGCATTGAATGCCGATCCACAGCAAGTACGCCGCACCGGCCAGGCGCACCAGATCAAACGTCCACGGCGCCGCCTTGAACAGCGCCGCCAGACCCAATGCCGCCAATGCCACGTGACAGCCCCGGGCGATCGCCAGGCCAACGGCGGTTGCCAGCGCCGCACCGCGACCCTGGCGGGCACCGGTTTGCAGCAACAGAATCATGTCCGGGCCGGGCAACAGGAAGACCACCGCCAATGCCAGAAAAAACAGCCAGAAACTCGTCATGTCGCAGCCCTTTCGTTATCGATTCGGTGAGCAAAGTCTATGGCGCAGGGGCGGGGCAGGTGCTTGCGAAGTCAGCTTCAAAAACCCTTGCGATTGGCATAACCTGCTTTCTTTTTGTGCCTTGACCAGCAGGATCTGCCAAAGATGAAACTCGACGCTTTTGATCGCAAGATTCTCGCTGCCTTGCAGCGCAACGGACGGCTGAGCAATGTCGAGCTGGCGGACGAGATCGGCCTGTCGGCGTCACCTTGCTTGCGCCGGGTGCGGATGCTGGAGGAGGCCGGGGTGATTCGTGGCTACCAGGCCAACCTCGATCGCGATGAAGTGGGACTGGGGCTGACGGTGTTTGTCGGGGTCAAGGTCGAGCGCCACAACGATGAGCAGGCCGAAGCCTTCTACGCGGCAGTCACCGCCCTGCCGGAGGTGATCTCGGCGTTTCTGGTGTCGGGCGAATCGGACTTTCTGTTGCAGGTGGTGGTGCCGGACCTGCGCGCATACGACCGCTTTCTCAGCGGCTGCCTGCTGAAGCTGCCGGGGGTGAGTGACATTCGCAGCAACTTTGCGATTCACACGGTGAAGACGCCGGGGGCGTTGCCGTTGGGGCATCTTCCGCTGTAGAGCGGGTTGCTCCTTTCGCGAGCAGGCTCGCTCCCACATTGGAATGTGATCGAATGTGGGAGCGAGCCCGCTCGCGAAGAGGTTGGCGGTCGACGGTTACATCTGCGTCGCCATCCCCTCGACATTCATCGCCGCCTGACGCAGCGCCTCCGAGCGGGTCGGGTGCGGATGGCAAGTCAGCGCGATATCTTCGGCAGACGCACTGAACTCCATGGCCACGCAGTATTCACCGATCATTTCACTGACGCTCGGTCCGACCAGGTGCACGCCGAGGATCTCGTCCGTGCGTTCGTCGGCGAGGACTTTGGCGAAGCCTTCGGTCTCATGGTTGATCTTGGCCCGGCTGTTGGCGGTGAACGGGAATTTACCGACTTTATAGGTGCGCCCTTCAGCTTTGAGCTGCTCCTCGGTCTTGCCGACGCTGGCCAGCTCGGGCCGGGTGTAGATGACGTTGGGAATCAAGTCGTAATTGACCTCGCCGGCCTTGCCGACGATCTGTTCGACACAGGCCATCGCTTCGTCTTCAGCTTTGTGCGCGAGCATCGGCCCGGACGTTACGTCGCCGATTACCCAGACGCCATTGGCTTCGGTGCGGTGCTGGCGATTGGCGAGCAGGCCGCGTTTGTCGGTGCTCAGGCCGACGTTCTCCAGGCCCAGGCCTTGGGTGTACGGGCGCCGGCCGATCGCGACCAGCACGTAGTCGGCTTCCAGTAACTCGGCGCTGCCACCGGCGGCGGGTTCGACGCTGAGCTGCACACCGTTGACCGAGGGGGTGGCGCTGGTGACCTTCGAGCTCAATTTGAAGCTGATGCCTTGCTTGCTCAGCGCACGCTGCAGGGTTTTGCCGGCCTCGCCATCAACACCCGGGCAGATGCGGTCGAGGTATTCGACCACGGTCACCTGGGCGCCGAGACGCCGCCAGACCGAGCCCAGTTCCAGGCCGATCACCCCCGCGCCAATCACCACCAGATGCTTGGGCACTTCTCTCAGCGACAGCGCGCCGGTGGAGTCGAGGATGTGTTGATTGTCGATCTCGACGCCGGGCAGGGGCGTGGGTTCGGAGCCGGTGGCGATGATGATGTCCTTGGCGCTCAGCTCGGTTTTTTTGCCTTGATCGTCGGTCACGCTGACTTTGCCCGGGCCATCGATGTGGCCCCAGCCCTTGATCCAGTCGACCTTGTTCTTGCGAAACAGAAACTCGATGCCTTTGGTCAGGCCGCTCACGCTTTCGTCTTTCTGTTTCATCATTTGCGCGAGGTTGAGCGTGGGTTTGACCTCGATGCCGAGGTTGGCGAATTCCGCACCCATGGCCGCGTCGTACAGCTCCGAAGCATGCAGCAAGGCCTTCGACGGCATGCAACCGACGTTCAGGCAGGTGCCGCCGAGGGTGGCGCGGCCTTCCACGCAGGCTGCCTTCAGGCCCAGCTGGCCGGCGCGGATCGCCGCGTTATAACCACCGGGGCCGCCGCCCAGAATGACCACGTCGTAGTTGCTCATGCTGTTGCTCCTCGTTGGGGATGCGGATCGCTAAAAGTAGTCGGTCGATAAAATTACGAACGTAATATGTGCGTTTCCGGACATTTCGGTCAAGGCTTCAGGCAAGCGACAGGTTGCGCATCTTTAGATAAGCGAATTTGTGTACGAATATTTCACGTTTTTCGTTATATCGTAACGATAAGACCGGTGAATCAATGGCTTTGGGGTGATATGCAAGTCGATCTGAATGTCGATGGCACGCAAGTGACCGGGTTGCCGCGCTTTCAACAAGCGTCCACGCAGGGGCGACGTTTGCGTCGTCTGGCCATCGGTCTCGGCGCATTGGCCGGGGCAGGGTGGCTGCTGGCGATGTTTGTCGGGTTGTTTGCCGCGCAATCGATATGGCCGGCATTGCTGGTGAATCTGGGCGCGGCGTTGCTGGTGCTGGTCGCCGGCCTGCAGTCGGCGTGGTGGTTGACGCAATGGCGTGCAGGGGTGATTGACCCGCCGATATCGGTGGCGCTGACCGAGGAGCTGAAGCCAGTAGCGCCGGATGGCTGGTACGAACGGCTGCTGGAGCGGTTGAGTCAGTGCGGCCTGCACCTGCTCGGTCAGATTGGCGCGACCACGTTGTGGCTGGGCGGCTGGTCAGTACTGGTGGTGCTCGCCGTCGGGCAGGTGTGGAATCTGGCATTGCCTGCCGCTGCGGTCGGGTTATCGGCCACGGTGGGCGCGGCGCTGATGTTGCTGCTGGGTTTCGGCCTGCTGGTGCTGGAGCGGCAACTGGCTCAGGAGAGTCCGGCGCAATGGCCGGAAGCCGGGTCCCTCGCGCAACTGGCGCGAGTGGCGATCATCAGCCTGGTGCTGGGCGCGTTGTGCCTGCTGTTCGCCAGCGAGGCGTCGGTGTGGCCAGTACGGCTTGCGGTGTTGATCGGGATCTTGCCGGCATTCGTCGCGATCGAGTTGCTATTGCGCGCATTTCTATCGGTGTTCAGCCCTCGACGCGAGCAGCTCGAACCGACCCTGCTGGCGCGCAGTTTTGTTGCCGATATGCTACGCTGGCCACCGCAGCCGTTGCTCGCCTTGCAGCATGAATTGCACAACCGTTTCGGCATCGATCTGCGCCAGATCTGGGCGTTCAGCTATATGCGCCGGGCCTTCCTGCCGTTACTGGCGCTGGTCGCTGCGGTCGGCTGGTTGCTGACCGGTATCCACGAAATCCCGCTGCAAGGGCGCGGTATCTACGAGCGCTTCGGCAAGCCGGTGCAAGTGTTCGGTCCGGGATTGCACGCCGGTCTGCCGTGGCCGTTGGGCCGTGTATTAAGCGTCGAGAACGGCGTGGTGCACGAGTTGGCAACCAGCGTCGGCGATGCTCCGGCGCCGACACAGGCTGACCCCGCCGAAGGCCCGGCGCCGATGACCGCCAACCGCTTGTGGGATGCCAGCCACGTCAACGACAAATCCCAGGTGATCGCCAGCAGCCGTGGCGATCAGCAGAGCTTTCAGATCGTCAACATGGACGTGCGCTTCGTTTATCGCATTGGTCTGCGTGATCAGGATGCCTTGGCCGCCACTTACAACAACGCTGATGTGCCGACGCTGATTCGCAGCACCGCGAGCCGGATTCTGGTGCACGATTTTGCCTCGCGCACCCTCGACGGTTTGCTCGGCGCTGACCGGGTAGGGCTGGGCGAAGAAATCGGCCGCGCAGTGCAAGGTGATCTACAGAAACTCGACAGCGGTGTGGAGATTCTCGCCACCGTGGTCGAAGCGATTCACCCGCCAGCCGGTGCGGCTAATGCTTATCACAGCGTGCAAGCAGCACAGATCGGCGCGCAGGCGTTGATCTCCCGTGAACGCGGCGCTGCGGCAGAAGCCAGTAATCAGGCGCAGTTGCAGGCCAGCCTGGCCCGCGATCAGGCGAGTGCCAGCGCCCGTGAAATCAACGCCACCGCGCAGGCGGCGGATCTGAAATTCAAGGCTGAGCAGAAAGCCTATTCCAGCGCTGGCCAGGCGTTCGTGCTTGAGCAATATCTGAATCAGCTCAGCATGGGTCTGAACAAGGCCAAATTGTTGGTACTCGACCACCGTTTAGGCGGCAGCAGCAATGCGCCGACCATCGATCTGCGTACGTTTACGCTGCCGGCTGATCCGACGCCTGCGCGCACCACCGCTCAACCAGGAGTTGCCCCTTGAGCCAGTCGCACTCTCACGATTCCCATGACCACAGCGGCCACGATCATGGCCACGCCGGGCATCACCATCATCATGGGCATCATCACCATCACCACGGAGCGCCGGAAGAGGCGGGGCCGCTCCCGTGGCGGCGCATGGGCTGGGCGCTGTTGCTGGTGGGGTTTGCCATCGCGGCGGCAAGCCTGGTTCAGGTGCGCTCGGGCGAGGCCACCGTCATCACCCGTTTCGGTAATCCGTCGCGGGTGCTGCTTGAGCCGGGTTTGAGCTGGCGCTGGCCGGCGCCGTTCGAAGCGGCGATCCCGGTGGATCTGCGCCTGCGTACCACCTCGAGTGGTTTGCAGGATGTCGGCACCCGCGACGGTTTGCGCATCATCGTTCAGGCCTACGTGGCGTGGCAGGTGCAGGGCGACCCGGACAATGTGCAGCGTTTCATGCGCGCGGTGCAGAACCAGCCGGACGAAGCGGCGCGGCAGATTCGCACCTTTGTTGGTTCGGCGCTGGAAACCACCGCCAGCAGTTTCGACCTGGCGGATCTGGTGAATACCGATGCCAGCAAAGTGCGTATCGCCGATTTCGAAGCGCAACTGCGTCAGCAGATCGACCAGCAGTTGCTGGCCACCTACGGCGTGCGTGTGGTTCAGGTGGGCATCGAACGCCTGACCTTGCCTTCGGTCACGCTCACGGCCACGGTTGATCGGATGCGCGCCGAGCGTGAAACAATCGCCACCGAACGCACCGCCATCGGCAAGCGAGAAGCCGCGCAGATCCGTTCTGCGGCCGAGCGCGATGCGCGAATTGTCCAGGCCGATGCCACGGTGAAGGCCGCAGAAATCGAAGCACAGTCGCGGGTCGAAGCCGCGCAAATCTACGGCCGTGCCTATGCTGGCTCGCCGCAGCTGTACAACCTGCTGCGCTCACTCGATACCCTTGGCACCATCGTTACGCCGGACACCAAGCTGATCCTGCGCACCGACGCCGCGCCATTCCGCGTGCTGGTGGACGGCCCGCCGACTGTTGAAAACAAATCCGGATCGCAGCCATGAGTGATGAAGTTCCACGTGGAACACATTCGTTGAGCAGTCCGTGGATTCAGGCCGGACGCCTGGCGTTTTTCGCCTTATATGCGGTAACGGTATTGGCTGCGTTGGCGTGGGCGTTTTCCAATGTGCGGCAGATTGATCCGCAAAATCGCGCGGTGGTCTTGCACTTTGGCGCACTGCACCGCGTCCAGAATGCCGGGCTGTTGCTGGCTTGGCCGCAGCCGTTCGAGCAGGTGGTTTTGCTGCCGGCAGCGGATCGGGTCATCGAGCGCCGAGTGGAAAACCTGCTGCGCAGCAGTGAGGCGATCAAGGCTGATCGTGTAGCAACCTTCGCCACGCCACTGAGCGATGCACTGGCCGGTTCCGGCTATTTACTGACCGGCGACGCCGGCGTGGTGCAACTGGATGTGCGGGTGTTTTACAAAGTCAGCGATCCCTATGACTTCGTGCTGCAGGGTGATCATGTGCTGCCAGCACTGGATCGGCTGGTCACCCGCAGCGCTGTGGCCCTGACCGCTGCTCGGGATCTGGATACGATTCTGGTCGCTCGGCCGGAGTTGATCGGTGCCGATAATCAGGCCGCCGAACGACGCGAGCGTCTGCGCGGTGATCTGGTGCAAGGCATCAACCAGCGTCTGGCTGAGTTGAAGGCGAGTGGGCAGGGCATCGGCATCGAAGTGGCGCGGGTCGACGTGCAGTCGAGTCTGCCGGATCCGGCCGTCAGCGCCTTCAATGCGGTATTGACCGCCAGTCAGCAAGCCGACAAAGCCGTCGCCAATGCACGCACCGAGGCGGAAAAACTCACCCAGACTGCGAACGAGCAAGCCGACCGCACGCTGCAAGTGGCCCATGCACAGGCAGGCGAACGCTTGGCCAAAGCCTCTGCCGACACTGCCACGGTCATGAGCCTGGCCAAGGCGCAACAACAAGGCACCGACCCGCAGATGCTCCTGCGGCTGTACCGCGAACGCATGCCGAAAATTCTTGGTCAGGCCGGTTCGGTGACCACGGTCGATCCGAAAGACGATTCCCGCCTGATCATTCAGGGAGCCAGTAAATGACTGCGACCACCGCTGCACCGAGCCTGTTGTCCTCGGCCGAACAGCGCCGCGCCGCGCGGCTATTGACCCTGGCGATGCTCGCCCTTGGCTTGCTCGGCCTCGGTCTGCTCTGGCGCTGGCTGTTACCGGAGCAAACCGGTGTCAGTCAGTTGCTGCTGGGTTTCGCTTCTCTATTGGTGGCGGTGCCGGTGATGCGCTCGGCGTGGTACAGCTTGCGTTATCCGAGCCTGCATGGCATCACCGATCAACTGATTGCCCTGGCGATGCTCGGTGCTTGGGCGACCGGCGATCTGCTGACCGCCGCGTTGCTGCCGATCATCATGATCTTTGGCCACGTGCTGGAAGAGCGCAGCGTGATCGGTTCGCAGGAAGCGATCCACGCCCTCGGCCAATTGACCCGCAGCCACGCCCGCAAGATTCAAGCGGACGGCTCGATCATTGAAGTCGACAACGGCACCCTCCAACCCGGTGACACGGTCGAGGTGCGCGCCGGGGATCGTGTGCCCGCGGATGGTCGGGTGTTGTTCGGCCAAGCCAGCCTCGACACGGCGTCGATTACCGGCGAGTCGGTGCCAGTGGAAACGGCAGTGGGCATGACCGTGTTTGGCGGCGCGATCAACCTCGATGGCTTGCTGCGCATTGAGGTGACCCGCACCGGTGATCAATCGACGCTGGGCAAAGTCATCGCGCTGATGCAGAACGCCGAACGCTCGAAACCGCCGATCACCCGTCTGCTTGAACGTTATGCCGGCAGCTATATGGTGCTGGTGTTGCTGTTGGCGGCAGTGACCTGGTTTGTCACCCATGACGCGCAAGCGATGCTCGCGGTGCTGGTAGCCGCATGTCCTTGCGCTTTGGTGCTGTCGGCACCGGCCACGGCAATTGCCGGAGTGGCGGTGGCGGCGCGCCACGGCATTCTGATTCGCAGTTCGGCGTTTCTTGAGGAGTTGGCAGATCTCACTTCACTGGTGGTCGACAAGACCGGCACGCTGACTTACGGCACCTTGCGTTTGCAATCGATCAGCAGCCCGCGTCTGGATCAGGCCTCGGTGATGGCGCTGGCCGCCAGTCTCGGTGCGGCCAGCAGTCATCCTGTCAGCCGGGCGTTGGCGGGGCTGGTGAGTCAAGAGCAGAGCCTGTCGCTAACAGATATTCACGAGCGTCAGGGTCTTGGGGTGGTCGCCATGACCACGCAGGGCGAGGCGGCGCTGGGGCGTCCCGAACTGTTCGCGCAACTGGGCATCGTCACTACCATCGTTCCCGAGCACGACGGGCCGATTGCCGGATTGGCACTGAACGGCGAATTTGTCGCCTGGCTGTTGCTGGCCGACAGCGTCAAACCAGAAGCGCGCTTTGCCCTCGCTGAATTGCGCGAACTGGGGCTGGGTCGCCAGTTGCTGTTGACCGGCGACCGCCAGAGTGTTGCGCAGACCCTGGCCCGCGAGGTCGGCCTGCAAGAGGTGGAAGCGCAGGCGCTGCCTGAGGACAAGCTCAACCGCGTGCTCAAGGAAATCGACAACGGTTTCCGGCCGATGGTGGTGGGTGACGGCATCAATGATTCGCTGGCGCTCAAGGCCGGGGTGGTGGGTGTGGCGATGGGCGCCGGCGGTGCCGACATCGCGCTGGCCTCGGCGGATATCGTGTTGATCGGCAGCGATCTGCGCCGTCTGGGCACCTGTGTGCGGCTGAGTCGTCAGTGCCGTCGAACCTTGCAGGTCAACGTGATCATCGGTCTGGGCTGGACCCTGGCGATCGTGGTGTTTGCGGCGTTCGGCTGGCTCGGCGCGGCCGGGGCGATGATCGCCGCGCTGCTGCACAACCTCAGCACGCTGCTGGTGTTGGGCAATGCCGGACGGCTGCTGCGGTTTCAGGAGCCATTGCTCAAGCTCAAGGATGATCACTGAAGTGAGTTTCAGCGAACTGTGCGCCGAATAGGCAGTCATCTATGGAGAGGGCGCACACTTCACGCCGTTACCTGGGCTAAAGCAGTAGTGGGTGCATGACGGCATGCAGGAGCGCCTGGAACGATAGTCTCGGCTAATTAAATCGATAGCCTGCTATTTTTCAAGGATGGTCTACCCTCAGATCTGACGTCTGAAACAAGGGGGATTTTCCATGCTCGCGCAACTTCCACCGGCCTTACAGAATCTGCAGCTTCCGCTTCGCTTGCGACTCTGGGATGGCCATGAGTTCAACCTGGGGCCGACGCCCAGCGTCACCATTGTGGTCAAGGACCCGACGATGGTCACCCAGTTCACCCATCCGAGTCTCGACGCGCTGGGGGCGGCGTTTGTCGAAGGCAGGCTGGAACTGGAGGGCTCGATCAGCGAGGTCATCCGGGTCTGCGACGAATTGAGCAGTGCCTTGCTCGATGAAGACGAAGGCGCTCAGCCGGTGCGTGCAGTGCACGACAAGGAAACCGACGCCAAAGCCATTTCCTATCACTACGACCTGTCCAACGCGTTCTATCAGCTGTGGCTGGACAGCGACATGGCGTATTCCTGCGCGTATTTCGAAACCGGCAGCGAAACTCTGGAACAGGCACAGCAGGCCAAGTTCCGACATCTGTGTCGCAAACTGCGTTTGCAGCC
The DNA here is from genome assembly GCF_014200835.1 of Pseudomonas sp. JAI115. Classification (NCBI taxonomy): domain Bacteria; kingdom Pseudomonadati; phylum Pseudomonadota; class Gammaproteobacteria; order Pseudomonadales; family Pseudomonadaceae; genus Pseudomonas; species Pseudomonas sp. JAI115. Next base: position 471,852 of record NZ_JACHCY010000004.1, on the reverse strand, counting down.
CGGTGATTATCTGCTGGATGTCGGTTGCGGCTGGGGTGGTCTGGCGCGTTACGCGGCACGTGAATTCGGCGCCAAAGTGTTCGGCATCACCTTGAGCAAGGAACAGCTGGAACTGGCCCGGGAGCGGGTCAAGGCCGAGGGCCTGGAAGATCAGGTTGAGCTGCAATTGCTCGACTACCGCGATCTGCCGCAGGACGGGCGTTTCGACAAGGTAGTCAGCGTCGGCATGTTCGAACACGTCGGTCACGCCAACCTCGCCGAGTACTGCAAGGTCCTGTTCGGTGCAGTGAAGGAGGGCGGTCTGGTGATGAATCACGGCATCACCGCCAAACACACCGATGGTCGTCCGGTAGGACGCGGCGCTGGCGACTTCATCGAGAAATACGTGTTCCCCAACGGCGAGCTGCCGCACCTGGCGATGATCTCGGCCGAGATCAGCGAAGCCGGACTGGAGATCGTCGACGTCGAAAGCCTGCGCCTGCATTACGCACGTACGCTGGATCACTGGAGCGAGCGTCTTGAGGACAACCTCGAAGCGGCCGGGAAACTGGTACCGGATCAGGCGTTGCGTATCTGGCGGCTGTATCTGGCTGGATGTGCCTACGCGTTCGCGCGTGGCTGGATCAACCTGCACCAGATTCTTGCGGTGAAGGCGCATCCGGATGGCAGCCATGAACTGCCCTGGACCCGCGACGACATTTATCACCCCTGAGGCCTGACGACCGTTCGCTCGTTCGAGCGAGCGGCCGGTTAAAGAATCGGTGAAATAAGCCGGGCGATCCGCATGCCGAGCTGTTGCAGGCGGTGGATCTCCCGGCTTTCTTCTTTGGCGACTTCATAAGCCTGCTCGAAGTCTTCGTTGAGCATCTGTTCCACGTGGGCGGCGAACTCGCTGTCGACGGTAAGCAGCATCACTTCGAAATTCAGCCGGAACGAGCGGTTGTCCAGATTGGCGCTGCCGATGGCGCTGATTTCGCTGTCGATCAGCACCACTTTCTGATGCAGGAACCCCGGTTCGTAGCGGAACACCCGCACGCCAGCGCGCACCGCTTCGAACGCATACAGGCTGGACGCGGCGTAGACGATGCGGTGATCGGGACGCGAGGGTAGCAGCAGGCGCACGTCGACGCCGCGCAGCACCGCCAGGCGCAACGCGGCGAATACTGCCTCATCGGGAATGAAATACGGGCTGGTGATCCACACTCGTTCCGTCGCCGCGTGGATGGCTTCGACGAAGAACAGTGAACAGGTTTCGTAGGCATCCGCCGGGCCGCTCGCCAGCAATTGGCAGAGCACGCCATCTTCCGGGTAGACATCCGGCAGGATCAGCGGTGGCAACGTCCGTGCTGCCCAGAACCAGTCCTCGGCAAACGACTCCTGCATGCAGGCCACCACCGGCCCGCGCACCTGAACATGGGTATCGCGCCACGGCGCCAGGGGCGGTTTCTCGCCCATGTATTCATCGCCGACGTTATGCCCGCCGACGAAGCCGAGTACGCCATCGACCACGACTATTTTGCGGTGGTTGCGGAAATTCACCTGGAAGCGATTGAGCCAGCCGCTGCGTGTGGCGAAGGCTTTGACCTCGACACCGCCATCGCGCAGCGCCTGCACATAACTGTGGGGCAAGGCGTGGCTGCCGATCCGGTCGTAGAGCAGATGAATTGCCACACCTTCCGCGGCCTTCTTCAGTAACAGGTCGCGCAGGCGCTGCCCTAGGCGGTCGTCATGGATGATGAAAAACTGCACCAGTACGGTTTCGCGCGCTTGATCGATAGCCTGGAAAATCGCCTCAAAGGTCGCGTGGCCATTCACCAGCAGTTGCACCTGGTTGTTCGCCAGGCACGGCATGCGTCCCAGTTTGGGCATGGCGCGCAGCGAGGCGTAGGCCTTCGAGGCGCGGGCGGTGAGGGCTTCTTCAACCCACGGGCGCCAGTTCAACTCGGAGATCGCCTGACGCATCTGTTCGTTGGCTTGACGCCGCGCCTTGATATAGCCGTCGAAGGTGCTGCGGCCGAAAACCAGATAAGGGATGAGGGTCAGGTAGGGAATGAAAATAAGCGACAATGCCCAGGCGATCGAGCCTTGGGCGGTGCGTACAGTCAGCACCGCATGGATCGCGGCGATCAAGCCGAGGCTATGTATCAGGGCGATCAGATAACCGAAAATGTGCGGTCCAAAATAATCCATGGGGCAGCCTTGCTCCTGAAGACTCAATGCGTAACAGACCATGTTCCGAGGCGAATGTCGCTATTTAATTGGTGCATGAACCGAAGCAATCGGCCGACGTCTAACGGCCACTACTGATCAGGAGTTTTTCGATGAACGTTCGTCTGCTGGGTTTGGCGCTGGGCCTGGGTTTGGCAATGCCGGTGGTTGCGCAGGCGCAAATGCTGCAGCCGGGGCTATGGGAAATGACCTCGAGCAACGTCAAGGTCGATGACCAGCCCATGGATGTGCAATCGATCCTTGGCCAGTTGCAAGGCCAGATGACCCCGCAGCAGCGTGCGGCGCTGGAGAAAAACGGGATCAACATCGGCGGTAAAGGCATTCGTGCCTGCCTGACGCCGCAGCAGGTGGCGACCAATGATATTCCGCTGGCCGATCCGCAGTCGGGCTGCAAACAGCAGATCACCGAGCGCACCGGCAACCAGTGGAAATTCCGCTTCAGCTGCCCGAAAGCGCAAGGCACCGGGGTTGCCACGTTCCTCAGTGATCGTGAGTTCACCACGGTGGCCAACGGCACGTTCAATGCGATCGGGATCAACCAGAAGGGCAGTCTGGAAACCCGCGCGGTGTGGCTGGGTCAGGATTGCGGCACTGTGAAGCCAAGAGCTTAAAAGCTTCGCGAGCAAGCCCGCTCCCACAGGGGACAGCACAATCCTTGTGGGAGCGGGCTTGCTCGCGAAGGCGTCTTGGTTGTCACCGCATGAATCGCAGCGCCAGCCCCTGACATCCTTCGTTGATACGCTGCTCTCGCCAGGCAATCTGCCCCGACACCAACGTGGTATTCACCCGATAGCGAAAAGTCTTGTCAGCAAACGGCGTCCACCCGCATTGCGACAGAATCGGTTGCCGCGACACTTCAAGAGCGACAGGCTCAACCAGCACCAGATCCGCCCAATACCCCTCGCGCAAATAACCCCGATCCGGAATCGCAAACAGATCCGCCACGCGATGGCTGGTCTTCGCCACTAACGTGGTGATCGGCAGCACGCCATCGGCCACCAGCTCCAGCAGTGCCGGCAAGGCGTGTTGTACCAACGGTAAACCGGACGGTGCATCGGCATACGGGCGCTGTTTTTCTGCCCAGGTATGTGGCGCGTGATCGCTGCCGATCACATCCAGTCGATTGCTCAACAAGGCCTGACGGAGCGCGTCTCGGTCGGCTTGTGTCTTGATCGCCGGGTTGCATTTGATCAGGTTGCCGAGGGCCGGATAGTCGCGGTCATCGAATAGCAGATGATGCAGGCAGACTTCGGCCGTGATGTGTTTCTGGGCGAGCGGCTTGTCCTCGAACAACTCGAGTTCGCGAGCGGTGGTCAGATGCAAAACGTGCAGGCGGGTGCCGTGACGTCTGGCCAGTTCCACTGCCAACGAAGAGGAACGGTAGCAAGCCTCGGCATCGCGAATCAGTGCATGGATATTCGCGGGCAGGTGTTCGCCAAGACGTTCGCGCAGACGTGTTGCATTGGCCTCGATGCTCGGCGTGTGTTCGCAATGCGCCAGCAGTATCGTCGGCACTTCGGCGAATAAACGCTCAAGCGTTCTCGGATCGTCCACCAACATATTGCCGGTGGAGGCACCCATGAACACTTTGACCCCGGCCACTTCGCAGGGGTTGAGCGCGGCGACGGTGTCGAGGTTGTCCTGGCTCACGCCAAAGTGAAAGCCGTAGTTGGCCACGGAGTTAATTGCCGCCCGACGCTTTTTATCCGCCATCGCTTCGAGGGTGAGGGTGGGCGGCTGGGTGTTGGGCATGTCCATGAAACTGGTGATGCCGCCCGCCACCGCTGCGCGCGACTCGGTGTGGATGCAGCCCTTGGCCGGCGCCCCCGGCTCGCGAAAATGCACCTGGTCATCAATCATCCCCGGCAACAGCCATTGGCCATTGGCGTCGATTTCCACACGGGCATTTTCACCGTCGATGCTGCGCGCGATCTTGACGATGCGGCCATGGCTGACCAGCAGATCACCGTCGAACTCGCGTCCTTCATTGACCAGTCTGGCGTTGCGAATCAGCACGCTGCTCATGATTCAGAACTCGTTCTGCAAGGCTTTGTAGCCGCGTACCAGATCGACATTGGTGCGTGCCACGTCTTCGGAAAACTCCGAAGCGCTGACACTCACCGGCGGGAACTGCGAGAGGTCGGTATTGGGGCCGATGCGGGTGGTGGAGGGTACGTAGAACGCACCCGGCAAATCGCGGCCATCGACCACCGAGTTGTGCCGCACCACACAGCCGTCACCGACCACGCAATTGAACAGCACGCTGTTGAAGCCGATGAACACCCGGTCGCCGACTACGCACGGGCCGTGCACGATCGAGCGGTGAGCGATCGAGGTGAATTCGCCGATGGTCACCGCGGCGCCGGATTTGGAATGGATCACCACGCCGTCCTGGATGTTCGAATTGGCGCCGATGGTGATCGGCTCCATCGCACCGGAGGCGTCCACCTCATCCGCGCGAATCACGGCGTAGGGACCGACGAACACGTTCTCGCCAACGACCACCTTGCCGCAGATGATCGCGGTTTTGTCGACGTAGGCCGACTCGGCAATTTGCGGAAGATCGCCGGAAGGATTTTTACGGATCATGGCTGGCTCAGTGCGTCGTAAAGGGTGTTGAGGTTGTATTCGAACAGTCCGGTAAAGGTGCTGGCCGGGCCACTGGCGGCGAGGGCATCGGAGTAAAGGGTGCCGCCGATGTGTGCGCCGCTTTCGTCGGCGATCTGCTTGAGCAGGCGCGCGTCCTTGATGTTTTCCATGAACACCGCTTTGACCTTGGCCTGACGGATTTGGGTAATCAGTGCGGCGACTTCGGCGGCTGACGGTTCACGCTCTGTGGACAGACCTTGCGGCGCCATGAAGTCGATGCCGTAGGCCTGCCCGAGATAACCGAAGGCATCGTGGCTGGTGACGATCTTGCGATTGCCCGGTGGCAGCGAGCCGAGCTTGGCCTTGGCTTCGGCGAGCAGGGCGTAGATCTGTTTCAGGTAGGTCTGGCTGTTGCGTTGGTAGTCGGCCTTGTTCGCCGGATCAGCGGCGATCAGCGCCTTGGTGATGTTGGCGATGTACAGTTCGGTATTGGCCAGGTTGTGCCAGGCGTGCGGGTCGGGAATGGTCTCGCCGTCTTCCACCAGCGAGCGTGGAATTACGCCATGACTGGCATTGATGACGGGGGCTTTGGTCTCGGTGCTGGTCACCAGGCGATCGAGCCATGGCTCGAAACCCAGGCCATTCTTGATAATCAGTTTGGCTTTGAGCAGCGCTTTGGCATCATCAGGCGTCGGTTCATAGGTGTGTGCGTCGGCGTCCGGGCCGACCATGTTGGTGATCTGGATATGCTCGCCACCCACCTGGTGAACCATGTCGGCGAGGATGCTGAAGCTGGTGACCACCGGCAATTTTTCCGCCGCCGATAACGACATCGACAGCAGCAAGCTGAACAACACGAGTAGAGCGCGCATCGGGAAACACCTCATTGGGATGTGAGCAAAGGCGGGCGGCGCAACAAGCCGTGCACCGGCCCGAACACCACGGACAGCAGATAACCGATACCCGCGACCAGCACGATCGCCGGACCGCTGGGCAGCGAGTAATAGAACGAGATCAACAATCCGCATCCCACCGAGAGGCAGCCGATAAGCGCCGAGATGGCAATCAGGCTCGGCAGGCGACGACTCCAGAACCGTGAAGCGGCGGCGGGCAGCATCATCAGGCCGACGACCATCAAGGCGCCGATGGCCTGGAAACCGATTACCAGATTGAGCACCACCAAGGTCAGGAACACGCCGTGGGCGAGAGGGCCGAGGCGGCTGACGGTTTGCAGGAATAGCGGATCGAGGGTATCGAGCAGCAGTGGTTTGTAGATCAAGGCCATGGCGACCAGACTCAGTCCCGACACCCACAACATTCCGTTAAGGGTCGGACCGTCGACGGCGAGTGCCGAGCCGAACAGCAAGTGCAGCAGGTCCAGGCGCTTGCCGGCGATGCCAAGAATCAGCACGCCACTGGCGAGCGAGATCGGGTAGATCGCGGCGAGGCTGGCGTCTTCGCGCAGGCCGGTGCGACGGGTGATCCAGGCGGCGAGACCGGCCATGCCCAGGCCGGCGCCCAGACCACCGAAGGTCAACGCGGGCAGACTCAGACCGGCGAACCAGAAGCCCAATGCTGCGCCGGGAAGGATGCCGTGGGCGACGGCGTCACCGATCAGGCTCATGCGCCGCAGGATCAGAAAAACGCCGAGCGGCGCTGTGCTACAGGCCAATACCAGTCCGCCGAGCAGCGCTCGGCGCATGAACACGAACTCGCTGAACGGTTGCCAGAGGTGGGCTACGGTGAGCATCAGGCCACCTGCATATCGGGTGTTTGCTGGATCAGGTCGGTACTGGGGCCGAACAGGCATTCGCGGTTTTTGATCAGCAGTGTCCGCGGGATGTGTTGACGGACGGCGGCGAGGTCGTGGCAGACCATCAGCAGTGTTCGTCCTTCGGAGTGCCAGGCATGGATGTGTTGCCAGAGTAACTGCTGGCCCAGTTCATCGAGTGCTGCGTGGGGTTCGTCGAGCAGCAGCAATTGGGCGTCGGTCAGACTCAAGCGGGCGAGCAGAGCGCGCTGCAACTCGCCACCGGAAAGGGCCATCAGCGGACGTTTTTCCAATCCGCTCAAGTGCCAGTTTTCCAGTGCGTTACCGAGTCGTTGCGCTCGCAGTTGCGTCGACAATCGACGGCCCCAGAAACCCGCAGCCACCAGTTCTTCGAGACTGATGGGGAACTGCCGGTCAAGGTGTTGCTGTTGCGGCAGAAATGCCAGGCCGCCCTGGCGTGGAACACCCAGTGCGACCTTTCCCGATAACGGCTTCTGCAATCCGGCTATGACTTTCAGCAGGCAGCTTTTACCGCAGCCGTTGGCGCCGATGATGGCGCTGAGGCTGCCGTGTTCCAGCGAGAGGGTCAGTGGCGAAGTCAGTGGTTGGCCGGGTGCGCCCCAACTCAGGGTGTGGCAACGGATCATGCGAGCTCCCGTTGCCAACGGCTTTCAGCGACAGCGTCGTGGGCGTGCAGGCTTTCGGCGTGGATCACTCGCAGGTGGAAGCCACTGACGCCGGGAGATCGACGCAGGGCCAGATTGAGTCGTCGCGCGGCGTCTTCGCAGAACATCAGATTCTGCCCATTGGCCAACGCGAAGGCTTGTTCGTCGGCGCGTTTCACGGCGGTTTGCACGGCGGTGCCGAGCGCCGCTTCGGCGTCATTGATGATCACACTCAGGGGAAGCTCGTCGATAAACTCGTCGAGGTGCATATGCAGATGCGCGGTGCTTCGTTGGCTGTGCGGGGTGGCGACAATGCCTTGACTTGATCCAAGCCAGGTCAAAACTTCGGCATGTTGCAGTGGCTTGTTGGCGAAATCATCGATGAATTGCTGCTGAATCAACTGCCGCGCCAACGCTGCTGAGCAGGGGCAAGTTGAGGAGTAGGGCAGATCAATTTTCAGTTCCACGTGGAACACTTGGTTTTTCAGACTCGCTGAAATGCTCACTGGGTAGCTCTTCCAACCCGCTAGAGGGCTGACTAACGCAGGCCTTTTCAGCAGCACTTCGCAGTGGATTTTCAGGTAGGCGCTGTTGGATAAACCATCGTGGCTGACCAGAAATTCCTCGAGAACCTGCCGTAATAAGGAGGGTGATAGGTCCTGCCGCTCAAGTGCCGCCAGTGCGAGGTATAGCCGCGACATGTGAATGCCGCGCGCTTCGCCATCATCGAGACTCACGCCTGCATCTACTTTTGCGCTCAGACGTTGGCCTTGCAATACAACTGGCAGAGCAATGCCGCACATTCCCACCCAATCAAGCGGTAACGCCTGCCGAGCGGCTTGAGTCGCAATATCCGGAAGTGTTAGCGAATTCATGTTCGGAACCATCGTGTTGATTGAATTAGATGTTACATTATAACAATTCAAATCACGATGCCTTTTTCATGAACAGACTTTCATATGCACCGACGTCATCTGCTCAACCTGCTTGTGGCCAGCACGGCTTTGGCTTTTCCCTTCACCGTTTCGGCTACGCAAATTCGCAATGCACGCCTCTGGCGTTCGGATGACAAGCTCAGATTGGTGTTCGATCTGAGCGGTCCGGTGCGCTACAAAACCTTTTTGCTGAGCGCTCCAGAACGCTTGATCATCGACCTTTCCGGGGCGAGTTTGAGTGGAGATTTCAGTCAATTGACGCTTGCCGATACAGCTATTCATTCGATTCGATCAGGGCGTTTTGGTCAGGGTGATACACGGATCGTTCTCGATCTGAACCATCCGGTGCTATTGAACAGCTTCCTTTTGGCGCCTCAAGATGGCCAAGGGCACCGCTTGGTGCTTGATCTGGTAAACGCCAAACAGGCATCAAGTCCGGCAATGGTTCCACGTGAAACACCCTCGAATCAGGCTCACCCCAAGCGCGACATCATCGTTGTCGTTGATCCCGGGCACGGCGGGAAAGACCCAGGTGCGGTTGGCGCCAAGGGTGAGCGAGAAAAAGATGTGGTTCTTGCCATCGCTCAATTGCTCGCCAAACGCCTGAAAAGGGAGAAAGGCTTCGACGTAAAACTGGTGCGCAATGATGATTTCTTCGTGCCACTTCGCAAACGTGTGGATATAGCGCGCCAGCACAAGGCCGACATGTTTATCTCAGTGCATGCCGATGCGGCGCCACGTCTAACGGCGTCGGGAGCGTCTGTGTATTGCCTGTCCGAGGGTGGCGCGACGTCTGCGACTGCGCGCTTCATGGCACAGCGAGAGAACGGCGCGGATCTGCTGGGCGCGACCAGTCTGCTCAACCTTAAGGACAAGGATCCGATGCTCGCCGGCGTGATTCTCGACATGTCGATGAACGCCACCATTGCCGCCAGTTTGCAACTCGGCAGCACCGTTCTCGGCAGTCTGGCGGGCATTACCACGCTGCATCAGAAGCGCGTGGAACAGGCAGGGTTTGCCGTGCTGAAGTCGCCGGACGTGCCGTCGATTCTGGTGGAAACCGGCTTCATTTCCAACGCCCGTGACAGCCAGCGCCTGGTCACGCCTCGACATCAGCAGGCCGTGGCGGATGGTTTATTCGAAGGGCTGCAGCGTTACTTCCAGAAAAATCCGCCAGTAGATAGCTACATCGCCTGGCAGCAGGAGCAGGGAAAAGCGCAGGTTTAGCAGCCGGTGATCCGGCTGCAGGTGAACTTCGCGCTGTTGCCGCCAGAGCTGGAAAAGCGATTGATCGTCGTCCAGCCGACGCGATGGGTGTAGCCAACCCAGGCTTCGCCGTCAGAGGCGATTCCGGTGAAGAACGTCAGTTGTCCGAAGCGACTGTTGGTCTGCGCCCAGTAGCGATTGCCGTCCTTTTCAAAGCCACGCAGGTAAATCGTGCTGCCCACCGTGTTTACGCTGTAGGTATTGCCCTGCGCATCGATGCAGGCCAGCAGATTGGCGCTGCGTGTGCAGTTGGCGGGCGGGGGAGTTTTCCCCCAGGCATTGGCCATCGACAGCAATACGAGACTCAGCAGCGAGCATTTCAGGGCAATTTTCATCTCGGTATCCGATGGGCAGTTTGCGTGCAGCTTCCAGCGCTTTATCGGTTCGGGCAAGAGCGGGGCTGGCTTATTTATATTGTTATACTATAACATAAATTTGAATTGAGCCTGAGCTCGCCGATTGCAAGCGTCTGCTTCTGCCAAAGCGCTGTTTTGAAGCCCAAGAACGCGGTGCGCTACGCCAAAACACGCCAAAACACGCCAAAACGCACATCGGCCACAACCTGATGAGGATTATCCAATGTCATCTCCACTTCCCGTGACCGTTCTATCGGGCTTTCTCGGCGCCGGAAAAAGTACACTTTTGAATTACGTACTACGTAATCGAGAAGGTTTGCGCGTTGCGGTCATCGTTAACGATATGAGCGAAATCAACATTGATGGCAGCGAAGTCCAGCGCGATGTCAGCCTTAACCGTGCGGAAGAAAAACTGGTGGAGATGAGCAACGGTTGTATCTGCTGTACGTTACGCGAGGACCTGCTCGAAGAAGTCAGCAAACTCGCCCGCGAAGGAAGATTCGATTACTTGCTCATCGAATCTACCGGTATTTCCGAGCCGCTACCGGTCGCCGAAACGTTCACCTTTCGTGACGAGCAGGGCCAGAGTCTCGGCGATGTCGCGCGGCTCGACACCATGGTGACGGTAGTCGACGGCGTGAATTTTCTCCTCGACTACCAAGCCGCCGAAAGTCTGGCTTCCCGAGGCGAGACCCTGGGTGATGAAGATGAACGCTCAATCACTGATCTGCTGATCGAACAAATCGAGTTCGCCGATGTACTGCTGATCAGCAAGATCGACCTCATCAGCCGACAGGAGCGCGAAGAGCTGATGGCCATCCTCAAACGCCTCAACGCCCAGGCGGAAATCATCCCGATGGTGATGGGGGAGGTGCAGCTGGAGAAGATCCTCAACACCGGGCGTTTCGATTTCGAGAAAGCCGCTCAGGCCCCGGGCTGGTTGCAGGAATTGCGCGGTGAGCACGTGCCGGAAACCACGGAATATGGCATCGCCTCGACAGCCTACCGCGCACGCCGTCCGTTCCATCCGCAGCGCTTTTTCGACTTCATCGATCGCCCATGGCCGAACGGCAAACTGCTGCGCTCCAAAGGCTTCTTCTGGCTCGCCAGCAAACCCAGCGACGCGGGCAGTTGGTCGCAGGCCGGTGGTTTGATGCGCCATGGTTTCGCCGGTCGCTGGTGGCGTTTCGTGCCGAAAAACCAATGGCCGCAGGATCAGGAAAGTACCGCAGCGATCATGGAGAACTGGACACCGAGCGTTGGAGATTGTCGTCAGGAGCTGGTATTCATCGGCCAGAACATCGACTTCGTACAGCTCAAGTCGGAGCTCGACGCCTGCCTGCTGACTGATGAAGAAATGGCCATTGGCGCAGATGGTTGGCGCAGGCTGCCGGACCCGTTCGGCCCTTGGCACGAAGAGGCCGCCTGATGCTTGCGCTCAAACTGCAGCAAAACCGGGCGCGCCATCAGCATCAGGGGGTGACGCCGAAAACGCTGACGCGAATCCTCGAAGACGACGTCAATCTCGCGGTCTGGCAGCGCCAACTGCCGCTGCACATCGCCGATTTCGCAGAGTTGCTGCTGTCGCTCAACGAGCCTTTGGCGGAATCACTGTGCATCGAATTGCCGAATGAAGACGCCGACCCTGATCTGCAAGGACTGGCCGCCGGGTTCCGTGATCTGCAAGGCTACGAGGGCTTCATCGCGGACCTGCAATGGCTGGTGAGTGCCTTCGCCTGTCTGCTGGGCGCTCGCCGCATCGGTTTGCGCCTGCGGGTGTTGGACAAAGCCATGTGCCCACGCTTCCATGTCGATCATGTGCCGGTGCGCTTGATTACAACCTACGGCGGGATCGGCAGTCAGTGGCTCAAGGACGGCGTGATGGATCGCGAGCAATTGGGCCAGGCAAACGCCGAACCACGGGACATCGCGAACATCCAGCAACTGCAGAGCGGTGACGTGGCGTTATTGAAAGGCGAGAAGTGGCACGGCAATGAAGGCTATGGCTTGATTCATCGCTCCCCGCAACCGGCGCCGGGTGAGCGACGTCTGCTGCTCACCCTCGATTGGCTCGGCTGACGGCTCAAGGCTTGAGCCACTTGCCCTGGCTCTGGCCTTCGCAGTACGGCTGCAAATACGCCGCGTCGGAGGCGACGCCGTAATAGTGGATATCCTGGCGATAGGGCATATTGGCGACTTGCGCGTTGCTGCACACGCCGAACGCGCCGCTCGGGCATTGATCGACGTACTGCACCTCGACTTTCTGCCCGGCCAGGGTCGGTTGGCAGAAGCCGTCGCTGAACAGCTTCTCGGGAATATTACGGTTCTGCTGGCAGACTTTGACGTCGAGTCGCTCGCCCTGGCTGTGTACCACGCAAGCCTGGGCCCATGCTTCGCTCGACAGCAGCATCAACAGCAACGACCATCCCATCCAACGCATGTCCAATCCCCTCAGAAAACGCCCAGTCATGTTGCAGAACATTCCTACCCATGTCATCGCCGGCCCTTTGGGCGCCGGCAAGACCAGCCTGATTCGCCAGCTCATGGCCCAACGGCCGGACGGCGAGCGCTGGGCGGTGCTGATCAACGAGTTCGGTCAGATCGGCCTCGATGCCGCGTTGCTGACCCGCGACGCCGATGGTATCGCACTGGGCGAAGTCGCCGGAGGGTGCCTTTGTTGCGTGAACGGTGCGCCGTTTCAAATCGGCCTCGGCCGTTTGCTGCGCAAAGCCAGGCCGGATCGGCTGTTCATCGAGCCGTCCGGGCTGGGCCATCCGGCGCAGTTGCTCAAGCAGTTAAGCGAAGCGCCGTGGTTGGGTTTACTGGCGCTGCAGCCCTGTGTGTTAGTGCTGGATGCCCAGGCGCTGGCCGCCGGGAAAGCCTTGCCGACCGCTCAGCAGGAGGCTTTGGCCAGCGCCGGCCTGCTGTTGCTGAACAAGGCAGAAAGTCTGGATGAGGCTGCACGGCAGACCATCGTCGAGCGTTTGCCGGCAGTCAAAATGATCTGGACGCAGCAGGCGCAACTGCCGTTGAGCGAGTTGCCGGGTGTGGCTGCGCAAGCGGGGGCTGCGGTGGATAACCTTGTTGTGCCCGAGGGATCGGGACCGATTCCGGCGATCTGGAGCGACCCGGCATCGCCGATCTGCCTGAGTCAGGCACAGGAGGGCGGTTGGAGCATCGGCTGGCGTTGGCACCCTGGACAGACGTTCGATACGCAACGTCTGAGCCAATGGCTGCAGAGCCTGGACTGGCGGCGGGCCAAACTGGTTATCCACAGCGCCGGGGGTTGGGTGTCGGCCAATGCCGTGGATAACGCCGAACTGGATTGGCAACCGAGTGAGTGGCGACGGGATTCACGTATAGAGCTGATCTTTACCGATGCACAACGTATCGATGCTTTGCAGTCAGGCCTGACGCAATGCCGGGTGCAGGCGGGTTAGCTCAAGGCTTCCACTTGTTGTGTTCCTGCCGCCACTGGCTCAGTTCGATCACTTCGGCCCGTGGGCGGGTAACTTCGACCACCGGCGGCGTATCGTCGAACGGCGCCGGGTAGGGCGCCAGTTCGATCTGTGCGCTGTGCGCGCCAAACTGGGTAATGGTGCCGTTGTGCCGGGTTTCACCGGTCACGGTGAACTCGAAGTTATAAACCCGGGCCAGGCGTCGCCGCCCGCTGGCATCCTTGATCAAACCGATTTTTTTCAACGCGACGTTACCGTCCAGCAGTTCGACGCCGACGTTGATGCAATGCTGCTTGACCCGCTCCAGCGCCCGCTCGCGCAAGCCGTGGTTGTGCCATAGCCATGCGCCGGCAGCGGCGAACAGCATCAGCACGAAGATGTTTTCGAGGGTCAGCATCAGCAGGAAACTCCAAAAGATAAGCTCAGCTTAACTGCGTCGCCGGTCTGTCGTACAGGCTGTGTTTCGTCGCATACTGCGCGGCTTGAATTTCAATCGTTTTACGGAATAACCCGAATGAAACGTACGCCTCATCTGCTCGCCATTCAGTCCCATGTGGTCTTCGGCCACGCCGGCAACAGCGCCGCCGTGTTTCCGATGCAGCGGGTCGGGGTGAATGTCTGGCCGCTCAACACCGTGCAGTTTTCCAATCACACCCAGTACGGGCAGTGGGCCGGTGAAGTGCTGGCGCCGCACCAGATCCCCGAACTGGTCGAAGGCATTGCCGCCATTGGCGAGCTGGGCAACTGCGACGCCGTGCTTTCCGGTTATCTGGGCAGCGCGGCGCAGGGCCGGGCGATTCTCAGTGGCGTCGAGCGCATCAAATCGGTCAATCCGAAGGCGTTGTACCTGTGCGACCCGGTGATGGGCCATCCGGAGAAGGGCTGCAGTGTGCCGGCCGAAGTCAGCGATTTCCTGCTGGAAGAAGCAGCAGCCGTGGCGGACATCATGTGCCCGAACCAACTGGAGCTGGACAGCTTCTCCGGGCGCAAGCCGCAGTCGCTGTTCGATTGCCTGGCGATGGCTCGGGCGTTGCTGGCACGTGGGCCGAAAGCGGTGCTGGTCAAGCATCTGGATTATCCGGGCAAGCCGGCGGACGGTTTCGAGATGTTGTTGGTGACCGCTGATGAAAGCTGGCACCTGCGTCGTCCGCTGCTGGCGTTTCCGCGTCAGCCGGTGGGTGTTGGCGATCTGACGTCTGGGCTGTTCCTCGCGCGGGTACTGCTCGGCGACAGTCTGGTGGCGGCGTTTGAGTTCACCGCAGCGGCGGTGCATGAGGTGCTGCTGGAAACCCAGGCGTGTGCCAGTTACGAGCTGCAACTGGTGCGAGCGCAGGACCGGATTGCGCATCCGCGGGTGAAGTTCGAGGCGACGGCGATCAGCCTGTAAGACCGCATTACGTCCATTCGCGAGCAAGCCCGCTCCCACGTTCGACTGCATTCCCATGGGAGGACTGCGATTCAATGTGGGAGCGGGCTTGCTCGCGAAGGCGATCTGTAAAGCGACATCATTCCAAAGGGCTGATCAGGCGTCGCCCTTGATCTCCTGATAACGCTTTTCCAGCTCCTGCCGAATCTGCCGACGCTGCTGCGCCTGCATGTAGCGGCGCTTGTCTTCGCTGTTCTGCGGTTGCAGAGGCGGCACGGCGGCCGGTTTGCGCTGGTCATCCACCGCGACCATGGTGAAGAAGCAGCTGTTGGTGTGGCGCACCGAGCGCTCGCGGATGTTTTCGGTCACCACTTTGATGCCGACTTCCATCGAGGTGTTGCCGGTGTAGTTGACCGACGCGAGGAAGGTCACCAGTTCGCCGACATGGATCGGCTCGCGGAAAATCACCTGATCCACCGACAGCGTCACCACGTAGCGGCCGGCATAGCGGCTCGCACAGGCGTAGGCCACTTCGTCGAGGTATTTGAGCAGGGTACCGCCGTGGACATTGCCAGAGAAGTTGGCCATGTCGGGGGTCATCAATACCGTCATCGACAGTTGGGCGTTTCCGGGTTCCATAACGTTCTCACGGATCAAGGCTGGATGGCTGGACGCACCTCTGCGGGTGCCTGGTGGCTTTTTCAAAAGCACCGTTATCGGGACGCCAGACGACTGGCTGCCGTCACGCCGCGACCGATCTGTTTCCTTATATTGCACCGCCTTCCAGCCGGAAGTCGCGGTGTTAACCTGCAAAAGGCCCTGCCCAAGGGCAATTCCTACACGAAAAGCGGATTTTTACCCAACTCGCTCAGACCTTTCTGATGTCTGACGGCGGGTCACGTCATACAAGGAGCCCACACCATGCATGCCATCAGCTTTATTCAGGACCTGGCAGTGATCATGTTGGTCGCAGGTGTGGTCACCGTGCTGTTTCACCGCCTCAAGCAGCCGGTGGTGCTCGGTTACATCGTCGCCGGTTTCATCATCGGCCCGCACACACCGCCGTTCGGCCTGATCCACGACGAAGAAACCATCAAGACCCTCGCCGAGCTGGGGGTGATCTTCCTGATGTTCTGCCTCGGGCTGGAATTCAGCCTGCGCAAGTTGTTCAAGGTTGGCGCCACGGCGTTTATCGCGGCATTCCTCGAAATCGTCCTGATGATCTGGATCGGCTACGAGATCGGTCGCTGGTTCGACTGGAACACCATGGACTCGCTGTTCCTCGGCGCAATCCTCGCCATCTCCTCAACCACCATCATCGTCAAGGCGCTCAACGACCTGAAGATGAAGAACGAGCGCTTTGCGCAACTGATCTTCGGCGTACTGATCGTCGAGGACATCCTCGGCATCGGCATCATCGCCTTACTGTCGAGTATCGCCGTCAGCGGCACGGTCAGCTCCGGCGAAGTGTTCTCCACGGTCGGCAAGCTGTCGCTGTTCATGATCGTTGCGCTGGTGGTCGGCATTTTGCTGGTGCCGCGTCTGTTGGCTTATGTCGCCAAATTCGAAAGCAACGAGATGCTGCTGATCACCGTGCTTGGCCTGTGTTTCGGTTTCTGCCTGCTGGTGGTCAAGCTTGAATACAGCATGGTGCTCGGCGCCTTCCTGATCGGCGCGATCATGGCCGAGTCGCGGCAGCTGCTGAAGATCGAACGGCTGATCGAGCCGGTTCGCGACCTGTTCAGTGCAATCTTCTTCGTCGCCATCGGCCTGATGCTCGATCCTATGATCCTGCTGCAATACGCGTGGCCGATTGCAGTCATTACCGTGGCGGTGGTGCTCGGCAAGATGTTGTCCTGCGGCCTCGGGGCGTTTATCGCCGGCAATGACGGACGCACCTCACTGCGTGTGGGGATGGGGCTGTCACAGATTGGCGAATTTTCCTTCATCATCGCCGCGCTCGGGATGACGCTGCAGGTCACCAGCAACTTCCTTTATCCCGTTGCGGTGGCGGTGTCGGTGATCACCACGCTGCTGACGCCGTATCTGATCCGTGCGGCCGATCCGCTGTCGATCAAGCTCTCGGCAGCGGTGCCCAAGCGTCTGGGCCGGGTGTTCGGCATGTATGGCGAATGGCTGCGCAGCATTCAACCGCAAGGCGAGGGCGCGATGCTGGCGGCGATGATCCGGCGGATCCTGTTGCAGGTCGGGGTCAATCTGGCGCTGGTGATCGCGATCTTCTTCAGCGGTGCGTTCTTTGCCGGGCGGCTGTCAGTGTGGATGCAGGACTGGATCGCTGATCCGAGCTGGCAGAAGGCATTGATCTGGGGCGGGGCAACGCTGCTGTCGCTGCCGTTCCTGATCGCCGCGTATCGCAAGCTCAAGGCGCTGTCGATGCTGCTGGCGGAGATGGGCGTGAAGCCGGAGATGGCCGGGCGGCACACGCAGCGAGTGCGGCGGGTGATCTCCGAAGTGATCCCGATTCTCTCGCTGCTGGTGATTTTCCTGCTGCTGGCAGCCTTGTCGGCCAGTATTCTGCCGACCAACAAGTTGCTGGTGCTGGTCGCCGTGGTCGCGGCCGCCGTGGCGGCGCTGCTCTGGCGCTGGTTCATCCGCGTGCACACGCGGATGCAGGTGGCCCTGCTGGAAACCCTCGACAACCACAAGGAGTCGTCGGGGCACTGACCGACCCGGGCGTCTGGCGAATCAGCTCTCCAGCCAGACATCCCGCGCCCAATGCCACACCGATTCCCAGGACTCTTCGGTGATCAGCTCTTCTTCGCCGGACCACAGCACCACGGTGCCGTCTTCTTCGACGCAGTAGTAGTTGTCGCCGTCCTGGCAGATCGGGATCAGGTCGCGCGGTACGCCAGCGTCCCAGGCGTTGGCCGCGACATCCGGCAGGTAGGTGTGTGATTGCGGGTCGGTGACGGTCACCGGCTCGAGGCTGCCGTACACCACGTCGCTGACGGTCAGCAGAAACTCTTTGAAGACGAACGGGATGTTGATGAAGAGTTCTTCTTCGATCTCCACCAATTGGTCTTCGTCGGGCAACTCCAGGGGAACCGGTACGGGTTCGTTGGCTTCGCGCAGTTGTTCGATGATTTCTTCCACGTCCGGGATCCTCTTGCTTGAATGGCGCGGTTTATATGGGCCGGTTTATACAGTAGCTCGCTATAGATGCAACCGTGAAATAGAAAACCCCGGCCGAGGCCGGGGTTTTTATTACCACATGCGTAACGCGATGGGGATCAGCCGTTCTGGCGGATACCGGCCACCAGCCAAGGCTGGTTTTCGCCCTGTGGACGTTCCATGTTCCAGCTTTCGCTGAACACTTCGCCCTGGTCGAAACGCGAGGTCTTCGACACACCGCTGAAGGTCAGGGTGGCGATGGTCTTGTCGGCACGATCATCCACGCCGTCCAGCTGTACCTGCAGGTTGTCGATGTAGGTCGACTGGAAGCCGTCGCCCAGGTCCGCACGCTCACGCTTGAGGAAGTCGAGCATTTGCGGGGTCACGAACTCAGCAATCTTGTCCATTTCGTTGGCGTCCCAGTGCTGCTGCAGCGACTGGAAGTGGCTGCGCGCGGCAGCAAGGAAGTTCTGCTCGTTGAACCACGCCGGCGCATTGATCACCGGACGAGCGGCAACCGGCGCGGCCGAACCACCGAAGATCGAACCCATGGCGGCAGGCTTCTGCTCGAACACTTCACGCTGCATCGGCGCGCCGGCCGGAGCCAGGTGCTCCTGCTGCTTGCGTCGACGCGCGGCGATGAAGCGGAAGATCGCGAACGCGATCACGGCCATGATCAGGATGTCGAAGATCTGCATGCCCTGGAAGCCGCCGCCCATGAACATGGACGCCAGCAGGCCACCGGCGGCGATACCGGCCAGAGGGCCGAGCCATTTCGAAGCGCCACCGGCCTTGGCCGCGGCACCGGCAGCGCCGGCTGCACCAGCGGTCGCTGCTGCGCCGCCCATGCCTGGGGAAGAAGGAGCCATCTGGCTGGTCTGGTGCGTCGGCGCAGCGCCGGCGCTTTTGCCACCACCAAAGCGCTTGGCGTTGGCGTCGAGGCTCATCGTCAGGCCGATGCACAACGCCATGGCGATGCTAAGAAAACGTTTCATAAAGGGAATTCCCGTTTGTGGAGACACGCGCGCCATGTTGCACAGCTGAAGTGTTACTGGCTAGCGAGAGAGTGTTTCGGGCTTTTGCCTGACAGCTTAGGTTCAGCTCCATCGAAGCAATAAGGCCATGTACTTTTGTCTGTAGGAAAATGGGATAGGTTCAGCGGGAAACCTGCTTATCGACGCAACGCCAGCATTACCACACCGGCGGTGATCAGGCCGATGCCGCCCCATTGGCGCAGGTCGAGTTTCTCGCCCAGCAGGATCACGCCGAGCACCGCCACCAGTACCACGCTGAGCTTGTCGACTGGCGCGACCAGCGAAGCCGGGCCGACTTTCAGCGCGCGGAAGTAACACAGCCACGATGCGCCGGTACCCAGGCCAGATAACAGCAGGAACAAGTAGCTCTTGGCGGAAATTGATCCCAATGACTGATATTGGCCCGTCGCGTACAAAATCAAGGCCAGGCTGACCAGGACCACGATGGTGCGCAGCAGGGTAGCGAAGTCGGAATTGACGTTTTCGATGCCGATCTTGGCGAAGATCGCCGTCAGCGCGGCGAAAGTCGCCGAGAGCAGGGCCCAGAATGTCCAGGAAGAGAAGAAGCCTGAGCCCATGGAAATATCCTTGTTAGATCATCCAACGCCGACCCCTGTGGGAGCGAGCCTGCTCGCGAAAGCCACACTGCGGTTTATCAGATCAACCACGGTGATGTCATTCGCGAGCAGGCTCGCTCCCACAGAAAAGCGAAACCGGCGTCAGATCGCTTCCAGCTTGGCGTATCCCAGCATCAGCCACTTGCTGCCTTCGCTGAAGTTCACCTGCACCCGCGCCTGCGCGCCGGAACCTTCGAAGTTGAGGATCACGCCGTCGCCGAAGATCGAATGTCGTACCGCCTGACCGAGGCTGAAGCCGGTTTCCGGGATCTCGCTACCGCTGAACAGGTTGCTGCCGCTCATCGACTGGTTGCCGCCGAACGGTCGGCTGACACTGTTCGACAGGCGCACTTCCTGAATCAGCCCCTTCGGCACTTCACGGACGAAACGCGAGACCTTGTTGTAGGTTTCGCTGCCGTACAGGCGCCGGGTTTCAGCATAGGTCATCACCAGATTCTGCATGGCACGGGTGATGCCCACATAGGCCAGGCGGCGTTCTTCTTCAAGGCGCCCCGGTTCTTCCAGGCTCATCTTGTGCGGGAACAGGCCTTCTTCCATGCCCACCAGGAACACGTAAGGGAATTCCAGGCCCTTGGCGCTGTGCAGGGTCATCAGCTGAATGCTGTCTTCGTGCTCGTCGGCTTGAGTGTCGCCGGCTTCCAGCGACGCGTGGCCGAGGAATGCCGCCAGTGGCGTCAGCTCTTCGTCTTCTTCGGTGGTTTCGAAGTTGCGCGCGGCGCTGACCAGTTCCTCAAGGTTTTCCACCCGGGCCTGGCCTTTCTCGCCTTTTTCCGCTTCGTGATAGGCGATCAGCCCCGATTGCTCGATGACGGTCTGCGTCATCAAGTGCAGTGGCATCTCCATGCACTTGGCGGCAAGGTTTTCGATCAGCTCGATAAACGCACCCAAGGCACCCGCTGCACGACCGGTCAGGCCTTTATTGGCGACCAGTTGGCGCATCGCTTCCCACATCGACACATCGCTGTGACGTGCATGGTCGCGGATCGCTTCGACGGTTTTCTCGCCAATGCCACGGGCCGGGACGTTGATCACCCGCTCCAGCGCGGCGTCGTTGCCACGGCCTTCAAGTAAACGCAGGTAGGCCATGGCGTTCTTGATTTCCGCGCGTTCGAAGAAGCGCTGGCCGCCATAGATGCGGTACGGAATGCGTTCGCGCAGCAAGGCTTCTTCGAGAACGCGCGATTGGGCGTTGGAGCGGTAGAGAATCGCGATATCGCTCCGAGCCAGGCCGGTTTTCAGCGCGCTTTCGATGGTTTCGACAACGTAGCGTGCTTCGTCGTGTTCGTTGAACGCGGCGTACAGGTTGATCGCTTCACCATCGCCACCGTCGGTCCACAGCTCTTTGCCGAGACGTCCGGTGTTGTTGGCGATCAGGGCGTTGGCCGCCTTGAGGATGCCGGCGGTGGAGCGGTAGTTCTGCTCCAGACGAATGGTCACCGAATCCGGGAAGTCGGACGAGTACTGATGAATGTTCTCGATTTTCGCCCCGCGCCAGCCGTAGATCGACTGGTCGTCGTCGCCGACCACCATCAGGCTGTCGCCGCCCTTGCCGAGCAGGCGCAACCAGGCGTACTGCACGGCGTTGGTGTCCTGGAATTCGTCGACGAGGATGTGGCGGAAGCGCTTCTGATAGTGCGCCAGCAGACCCGGGTGATCGCGCCACAGGTCGAGGGCGCGCAGCAGCAGTTCGGAGAAGTCGATGACGCCGGCGCGCTGGCAGGCCGCCTCGTAAGCTTCGTAAATGCCGCGCATGGTCGCCAGGTACAAGTCGCCGCTGGCCTGAATGTGTTGCGGACGCAGACCTTCGTCTTTCTGCCCGTTGATGAACCACTGGGCCTGCCGGGCCGGCCAGCGTTGCTCGTCGAGCCCCAGCTCGCGGATCACCCGCTTGACCAGCCGCTGCTGGTCGTCGCTGTCGAGAATCTGGAAAGTCTGGCTCAAACCGGCTTCCTGCCAGTGCGCCCGCAGCAAACGGTGCGCCAGGCCGTGGAAGGTGCCGACCCACATGCCGGCCGGGTTGATACCCAGCAACTGCTCGATGCGATGACGCATCTCGGCAGCGGCCTTGTTGGTGAAGGTCACCGACAGAATGGAGTGGGGCGAGGCGTTTTCGACCTGGATCAACCAGGCGATACGGTGCACCAGCACTCGGGTTTTACCGGAACCGGCACCGGCCAGGACCAACTGACGGCCAACGGGGGCTGCTACGGCCTGGCGTTGGGCATCGTTGAGGGAGTTCAGCAGAAGGGAGAGATCATCGCGCATCGGGGCATTCTAGGGTGCGCCGCAGGCCCGGGCAAACCGAGCTTTGCATTAGCCGATGAAAGTGCCGCCAATGACGACCGGTCGGTCACTGGCTACAGGCTTCGGCCCGCCTCACTCTGCGGGTTTTGCCAGTGATCGGACGGCGGAAAGTTTCCGGCAAATTATGATCTGGAGCAGTTTGGCAACGGGGTTGGCTTGTGTATGCTCCGTCCACGTTTCGGGCCCATGCTCACTCTTATAAGAACAACAACATTGCACAAGACCCTCAGCTCAGACCTGTCGGGCCCCTCTGTGGAACCCCGGGTCATCCGCAAGCATTACGCCGTCGAAATGGCGGTCGAACGCACGCGCCTGCTGTATCAGGGCTCGCTGCTGCCGACGATGTTCATGTTACTCAATGGTCTGGTCTGCGCCGCTTTGCTCTGGAGCCCGCAGCGCTATTTCGTGGTCAGCATCTGGCTGGTCTGGTTGTTGTCGCTGGTGGCGCTGCGGGTGATTCAGGTCGCGGCGTTCGATTCGGCGATCCCTGACCGCCAGGCCCAGCCGATCTGGTTCCGCATGTTCCTGCTCGGCTCGACCATGACCGGTCTGACCCTGGCCGGTGCCGGCATCGCCCTGGTGCCCGCCGACAACTTCATGCAGCAAGCCTGGGTGTTCGGCCTGATCGGTGCCGCGACGTTATCGGCCAGCGTTGCCTACGCCGTCAGCCTGCCGGCGTTTCTGTCTTTTACCTTGCCGTGCCTGTTGCCGGCGATCGGCTACCTGTTCTGGGGCGGAGATGAGCAGGCGCGCGGTTGGGGCTGGCTCGGGCTGATTCTGCTCGGTTCGCTGAGCGTGGTCGCCTGGCAGGTCAATCGGCTGATTGATCGTGGCTTGCTGCGACGGTTTCAGAATCAGCACCTGATCGAACACCTGCAGCAAGCGCAGAACCGCAGCGAGCAGCTCAATCAGGCGCTGGCCAAGGAGATCGAACAGCGGCGCTGTGCCGAGGGCCAATTGCGTGAAGCGCAGATCGAGCTGGAAGATCGCGTGGCCCAGCGCAGCCGTGAACTGGACGTGGCCAATCAGGCGTTGAGCAAAAGCGAAGCCCGTCTGGCCCTGGCGTTGAAGGCCAGTGAACTGGGGCTGTGGGACTGGAACCTGCAAACCGACGAAGTCCACCACACGCAGATTCAGGAGCTGTTCGGCCTCGCGCCTGAATACGTCACGGCGATCCTGCGTGACCTCAAGCCACGCCTGCACCCGGAGGATGTGCCAGGGCTCAAGCAGGCGCTGATCGAACACCTGAAGGGCCGCACCGAGGACTATCAGATCGAATATCGCGTGCGTCACGGCGACGGCCATTGGGTGTGGATCGAGGATCGCGGCCGCGCCGTGGAGCGTAGTGACAGTGGGCGGGTGATCCGCATGGTCGGCACCCGGCGCGACATCAGCGCGAGCAAAAGCCTCGAAGAACAGCAGCGACTGGCGGCCACGGTATTCGAAGCGGCCAGCGAAGGCATCGTCATTCTTGATCCGAACTACGCCTTGATCGCGATCAATCAGGCGTTCAGCCGCGTCACCGGTTATGACATTGAAGACATGCTCGGGCGCAATGTCGTCGAGCTGCCGTGCAGTCGTGATGCCCGTCGTCATTACGTTGCAATCCGCCACGCGCTGGAGCAGCACGGCAGTTGGCAGGGTGAATTGGTGGAAACCCGCAAGAACGGCGAGCTGTACCCGCAGTGGCTGCAACTCAACGCGGTGCGCGACAGTCGGGGAAATGTCAGCCATATCGTCGGCTTCTTCGCCGATCTGTCGGCGCGGCGCGAATCCGAGGAGCGCATGCGCTTCCTGACGCACTACGATGAACTGACCGGGCTGGCCAACCGCTCGCTGTTCCGCGAGCGCCTGCACGAAGCCCATCAGCGCGTGCGTCAGGGCGGGCGCCGCAGTCTGGCGCTGCTGCACATCAATCTGGATCGCTTCAAATTGCTCAACGACAGCCTCGGCCATGAGGTGGCGGATCAGTTGCTGCAGAAAATGGCCCGTCGCTTAGTCAATGCGTTGCCGGAGGCCGACACCATCGCCCGACTGTCCGGTGACGAGTTTGCCGTACTGTTCGATGCCTACGGCAACCTGTCGAGCCTGGCGCGGGTCGCTACGCGGCTGTCGAGCAAGCTGCGCCTGCCGTTGACGGTCGAAGGGCATGAACTGGTGGTCAGCGCCTCGATGGGCATCAGCATGCTGCCGGACAACGCCCGGGAAATCTCCGCGCTGGTCAGTCAGTCGAACATGGCCATGCAACACGCCAAGCATCTGGGCGGCAACAATTTCCAGTTCTACACCGACAGCCTGCAGGCCAGCACCCTTGAGCGCCTGCAACTGGAAAACCAGCTGCGCAAAGCCATCGAAGACAAGCAGCTCAAGGTGTTCTACCAGCCGAAGCTGTGCCTGCAAACCGGGCGCCTGAATGCGGCGGAAGCGCTGGTGCGCTGGGATCATCCAGGCATGGGCCGGGTGCCGCCGGGGGACTTCATTGGTTTGGCCGAGGAAACCGGACTGATCGGCCCGATCGGCGAATTTGTGCTGCGCCAGGCCTGCTGGCAGGCGTGCGAATGGCAGCGCCAGGGGCTGGAGCCGATTAGGGTTTCGGTGAACTTGTCGGTGCATCAACTACGTCAGGGCAAACTGGTCAGTCTGGTGCGCCAGGTGCTGGAGGAAACCGGGCTGGCGCCGCACTACCTCGAACTCGAACTCACCGAGAGTCAACTGCTCGACAGCGTCGAACACATCATCGCGACGTTCCAGCAACTGCGCGATCTGGGGGTGAAGCTGGCGATCGATGACTTCGGCACCGGCTATTCGTCGCTGAGTTACCTCAAACGGATTCCGGTGGATTACGTGAAGATCGATCAGGCATTCATTCGCGGGCTGGGGCAGGGCAGTGAGGATGCGGCGATTACCCGGGCGATCATCGCCATGGCTCACGGACTGTCGTTGAAAGTGGTGGCCGAAGGAGTCGAGCGGCAAGAGCAGCTGGAATTTTTACGTGCTGAGCGCTGCGATGAAGTGCAGGGGTATCTGATCAGTCGCCCGGTGGAGGCTGAGCGTCTGGCCGGGCTTTTGCGCGAACAGGGAAATCCGCTTTAAGGGCTACATTCACTCCATCGCGCCTGATATGGGGACATGGAGTTACGCATTGAGCAGGCAAAAAGCCAATTCATGTAGTATAACTACAAGCGTGCTACATCCTTGCCCATAAGAAGAGTCCAACCCCTTGAATCTGCTGCAACACATCGCCCAGTCACGTCACCTGTTACGCAAGTCGGAGCTCAAGGTCGCCGACCACGTGCTGCTTGACCCTGCGGCCGTGATGCACAGTTCCATGGCCGACCTGGCCCACAGCGTCGGTATCAGCGAGCCGACCATCGTGCGTTTTTGCCGGGCCATCGGCTGCTCCGGGTTTCAGGATCTCAAGCTGAAACTGGCGCAAAGCCTGGCCGCCGGTGCCAGCTTCGGCCAGTTCGCGATCCATGAGGACGACTCGGTCGCCGACTACAGCCTGAAAATTTTCGACACCACCCTGCACACCCTGATGGAGGTTCGCGAGAAGCTCGATCCGGTGGAATTGCAGCGCGCGGTGACGCTGATGTCCCAGGCCCAGCGTGTCGAGTTCTATGGCTTTGGTGCGTCAGGCGCGGTGGCGGCGGATGCGCAGCACAAGTTCTTCCGTCTGCTGCTGACGGCGGCGGCGTATTCCGACCCGCACATGCAGGCGATGTCGGCGGTGACGTTGAAGCCGACCGACGTGGCGATCTGCATTTCCCAGTCCGGGCGCTCCAAGGATCTGCTGATCACCGCCAACCTCGTTCGCGAGAGCGGTGCTTCGCTGATCACCTTGTGCCCGAGCCAGACACCGCTGGCTGAGCTGTCGACCGTCAACCTGGCGATCGATGTGCATGAAGACACCGAAATCTATACGCCGCTGACCTCGCGCATCGCCCATCTGGTGGTGATCGACGTGCTGGCCATGGGCGTGGCCATGGCGCGCGGGCCGAGTCTGGTCAACCACCTGAAGAGCGTGAAGCGCAGTCTGCGCAGCTTGCGGCTATCCCCCAAGGCCGTGAAAGCCCTGGATGACTGAAGTCATCTAAGGTCGTTCCGACCTTAATCGCGAGCAGGCTCGCTCCCACATTTGATCTCGGTGTGACACAAAATTTGTGCTCACAGAAGATCCACTGTGGGAGCGAGCCTGCTCGCGAAGGCGTCCTCAATAGCACCGCACTTTTCAAAAGTTTCATCGCACTGTCATCCCCGCGCAGCCAAACCGTCATCCGTCCCGCCTATCGTGAAACTCCCGTACTCGCCTTGGGAGACTCGAAATGGCTCAGCCCTACGAAGAACGCAACAGCGCCGCGAAAACCCGTCGTCAGCAGGAAGACCAGCGCCGCATGGAGTTCCGTCGCGCGATCGAAGATCGCTTCGAACTTCGTCAGCTTCAAAGCGAAATCAGCGATTTTCCCGAGGACATCGAACTCAACTACTGGCAGGCAGCGCCCGCAGCTTCCCGTCGAAGCGTTCAACCAGCGCGCTGATCTGCACCCGTTCGCTGCGGATAAACGCCAGGAAGGCGTGCGCCACCGGTGACAGGCGTTTGGCCTTGGCTTGCACCAGGCACCAGCTGCGAAACAGCGGCAACTCTTCGACCGGCAGCTCGACCAGGCCGCCGGTCGCCAGCTCCAGGTTCAGGGCGTGGCGCGTCAACAGCGCCAGGCCCAGACCCGCCACTACGCATTCGCGCTGGGCTTCAGCCGAGGCCACTTCCTGGGTTTGGGTGAAGTGCACGCGTTTCTCCTTGAAATACTCTTCACAGGCCAGTCGCGTGCCCGAACCCGGTTCGCGGATCAGCAGTGTGTAAGGCTCAAGATCCTGCAGGCGCAGCGGCCCCATGTGTGCCAACGGATGGTCCGGACGCGCGACAGCGACAATCGGATTATTGAGAAACGGCAGGAACTCCAGGCCCATGTCCTGTGGCACCATCGACATGATCACCAGATCATCGCGGTTGTCGGAGAGGCGGCGGATCACTTGGCCACGGTTAACCACCGTCAGTTGCAGATTCACTTCCGGATGCTGGCGCTTGAACGCGGCGAACAGATGCGGCACGAAGTATTTAGCGCTGGATTCCACCGCCAGTTTCAGTTGCCCCTGCAGCGAGCCCTGCATGTCCGACAGCTGCATGTCGAGGTTTTCCAGGCGCCCGAAGATGTCCCGGCTGGCACGCTGCAGGGCTTCGGCGGCCTCGGTCATGTAGAGTTTTTTGCCGACATAATCGAATAATGGTTGCCCGATCAGCTCTTCCAGCTGACGAATCTGTAGGCTGACGGCCGGTTGTGTGAGCGACATTTCATCGGCTGCGCGGCTGTAGGAACGTAAATCACACACTTCGTTGAAAATCTGCAATTGGCGTAATGTCATACGCATCAAGGACTTACGCATTTTTTATGGGCTCTGACGGCAGGCTGATGGTTTAACTATAAGTCTTTGCTTATGCCTGACCCAATTTTTATTCATTTTTGTTAATCCCTTGTGAGGGCTAGTGTGGGGCTGCGACTAAATTGAAACATTTAGTCACGCGTCGACCTGGGTCTAGCAGGTCGTGGTGCCACCGGCTCAAGGGAATTTCCAAGTGATAAAAAAGATCCTGATCGCCAACCGTGGTGAGATTGCCGTACGAATCGTGCGGGCCTGCGCCGAGATGGGCATTCGCTCGGTAGCGATTTTTTCCGACGCCGACCGGCATGCCTTGCATGTGAAGCGTGCGGACGAAGCCCACAGCATCGGTGCCGAGCCACTGGCCGGCTACCTCAACCCGCGCAAGCTGGTGAACCTGGCGGTGGAAACCGGTTGCGATGCATTGCACCCCGGTTACGGCTTTCTCTCGGAAAATGCCGAGTTGGCAGACATCTGCGCCGAACGCGGGATCAAATTCATCGGCCCGTCGGCAGAAGTCATTCGCCGCATGGGCGACAAGACCGAAGCCCGGCGCAGCATGATCAAGGCCGGTGTGCCGGTCACCCCGGGCACCGAAGGCAACGTGTCGGGTATCGAAGAAGCCCTGACCGAGGGCGACCGCATCGGTTACCCGGTGATGCTCAAGGCCACCTCCGGTGGTGGCGGGCGCGGCATTCGTCGCTGCAACAGCCGCGAAGAACTCGAACAGAACTTCCCTCGGGTGATCTCCGAAGCGACCAAGGCTTTCGGTTCGGCGGAAGTGTTCCTGGAAAAATGCATCGTTAACCCGAAACACATCGAAGCGCAGATCCTCGGCGACAGCTTCGGCAATGTCGTGCACCTGTTCGAGCGTGACTGCTCGATCCAGCGCCGCAACCAGAAGCTCATCGAAATCGCCCCGAGCCCGCAACTGACCCCGGAACAGCGCGCCTACATCGGCGACCTGTCGGTGCGTGCGGCCAAGGCTGTGGGCTACGAGAACGCCGGCACCGTGGAGTTCTTGCTCGCCGAGGGCGAGGTGTACTTCATGGAGATGAACACCCGGGTGCAGGTGGAACACACCATCACCGAAGAAATCACCGGGATCGATATCGTCCGCGAACAGATCCGCATCGCCTCCGGCCTGCCGCTGTCGGTGAAGCAGGAAGACATTCAGCATCGTGGTTTCGCGTTGCAGTTCCGCATCAACGCCGAAGACCCGAAAAACAACTTCCTGCCGAGCTTCGGCAAGATCACTCGTTACTACGCCCCTGGCGGCCCGGGCGTGCGCACCGACACGGCGATCTACACCGGCTACACCATTCCGCCGTTCTACGACTCGATGTGCCTGAAACTGGTGGTCTGGGCGCTGACCTGGGAAGAGGCAATGGACCGTGGCTTGCGGGCGCTGGACGACATGCGTCTGCAAGGCGTGAAGACCACCGCCGCGTACTACCAGGAAATCCTGCGCAATCCGGAATTCCGTAGCGGCCAGTTCAATACCAGCTTCGTTGAAAGCCACCCTGAACTGACCAACTACTCGATCAAGCGCAAACCCGAAGAGCTGGCCCTGGCCATCGCCGCCGCCATCGCCGCCCACGCAGGCCTGTGAGGAATACAACAATGTCCAAGAAAATTTTCGTAACCGACACCATCCTGCGCGACGCTCACCAATCGCTGCTCGCCACCCGCATGCGCACTGAAGACATGCTGCCGATCTGCGACAAGCTCGATAAGGTCGGCTACTGGTCGCTGGAGTGCTGGGGCGGTGCGACGTTCGACGCCTGCGTGCGCTTTCTGAAAGAAGACCCGTGGGAGCGTCTGCGCCAACTGCGCGCCGCGCTGCCCAACACCCGTCTGCAAATGCTTCTGCGCGGGCAGAACCTGCTGGGCTACCGCCACTACAGCGACGACGTGGTCAAAGCTTTCGTTGCCAAGGCAGCGGTCAACGGCATCGACGTGTTCCGCATCTTCGACGCAATGAACGACGTGCGTAACCTGCGCGTAGCGATCGAAGCGGTGAAGGCTGCCGGCAAACACGCTCAGGGCACCATCGCCTATACCACCAGCCCGGTGCACACCATCGACGCGTTTGTGGCGCAAGCCAAGCAGATGGAAGCCATGGGTTGCGACTCGGTGGCGATCAAGGACATGGCCGGTCTGCTGACACCGTACGCCACCGGCGAACTGGTTCGCGCACTGAAAGCCGAGCAGTCGCTGCCAGTGTTCATCCACTCGCATGACACGGCGGGTCTGGCGGCGATGTGCCAATTGAAAGCCATCGAAAATGGTGCCGATCACATTGATACCGCGATCTCCAGCTTCGCCTCGGGCACCAGCCATCCAGGCACCGAGTCGATGGTTGCTGCGCTCAAAGGCACCGAGTACGACACCGGTCTGAACCTGGAGCTGCTGCAGGAAATCGGTCTGTACTTCTACGCCGTGCGCAAGAAGTACCACCAGTTCGAAAGCGAGTTCACCGCAGTCGATACCCGCGTGCAAGTCAACCAGGTACCGGGCGGGATGATCTCCAACCTCGCCAACCAGCTGAAAGAGCAGGGCGCACTGAACCGCATGGCCGAAGTGCTGGCGGAAATCCCGCGGGTGCGTGAAGACCTTGGTTTCCCGCCACTGGTGACCCCGACTTCGCAGATCGTCGGCACCCAGGCGTTCTTCAACGTGCTGGCCGGCGAGCGTTACAAGACCATCACCAACGAAGTGAAGCTGTACCTGCAGGGCGGTTACGGCAAGGCGCCGGGCGTGGTCAACGAAAAACTGCGTCGTCAGGCCATCGGCAGCGAAGAGGTGATCGACGTACGTCCGGCCGATCTGCTCAAGCCGGAGATGACCAAGCTGCGTGCCGACATTGGCGCACTGGCCAAGTCTGAAGAAGACGTGCTGACTTTCGCCATGTTCCCGGACATCGGCCGCAAATTCCTCGAAGAGCGTGCCGCCGGCACTCTCGTTCCGGAAGTGCTGTTGCCGATCCCTGAGGCCGGTGGTGTGGCGAAGGCCGGCGGCGAAGGCGTGCCGACCGAGTTTGTCATCGACGTCCACGGCGAAACCTACCGCGTCGACATCACCGGTGTCGGCGTGAAGGCCGAAGGCAAGCGTCACTTCTACCTGTCCATCGATGGCATGCCGGAAGAAGTGGTGTTCGAACCGCTCAACGAATTTGTCGGCGGTGGCAGCAGCAAACGCAAACAAGCATCGGCACCGGGCCACGTCAGCACCACCATGCCGGGCAACATCGTCGATGTGCTGGTGAAGGAAGGCGACACCGTCAAGGCTGGCCAGTCGGTGCTGATCACCGAAGCGATGAAGATGGAAACCGAAGTCCAGGCAGCGATTGCCGGCAAGGTCACCGCCATTCATGTGGCCAAGGGTGACCGGGTGAATCCGGGTGAAATCCTGATCGAGATCGAAGGCTGAGATAACTGCCGCGATTCAACGTTTTAAACCTCGGGGGGGCATGTGCTCCCCTTTTTTTTCGCCTGCAATATGCTGTTCTTTGTAGGGGCTGCCGCAGGCCCGAGCCAGCGGCAGCTACACGTCGCTTTGTGTCAGAACGCCACGCGCCACTGGCCCATCACGCCGTAACTGCGGCTGTCGCTACCGGCCTCGCCAGTGAGCCCAACGCCCAGAGTGTTACGGGCGGACAGGGTCAGATCCAGACCGGCGTCCAGCATGAAGCTGTTGCGATCCATCTCGGCCCCGGCGACTGCAAAGCTTTTGCCACCCTTGACCAGTTGCTGGCGCGTTTCGTTATCGAGCTCGCCGTAGGTATGTTTCACGCTGGCGCTGAGACGTGGCGTGAACTGCATGCCGTTGGCCAGGTGACTGGTTTTCGCCAGGCGCAGGCCGACGGTGCTGCTCGGGTTCGCCCGGGTCTGCCCCTGAACCTTGAGCGCCGCATCGCCACCTTTCTCGGTGTAACCATCACGCTGGTAGCGTTGATAACCGACGCTGGCGAACGGTTCGAAGCTGACGTTGCCACGTCCCAGGTTGTAGCCGACTTCGGCAAACACCTGCTGGGTGCTGGCGTCATAGCTGCTCTTGAGGCGATCACTGAAACCATTGAAGGCAACGCGACGTTTGCCACTGCCGTCATGACTGCCGTACGAGGCGCCCAGGCGCAGGGCGAACGGGCCGTCCTGTCGCTGGGCGTAGGCGCCGAGGTACCAACTGTCGAGATCACCGTCGAACTGCCGGGCATCGAAGCGGATTTGCGCTTTTGCGCCCATCAGGCCGACATGCCATTGCTCGTCGATTCGCCAGTCGGCCCCCATGATCAGACCTTGAGTGGAATGCTTCAGGACACTGTCGGCGTCCCGGTCGACCTTGCCGCCATTTCCCAGAGCCTGTAGCCAGACCCGCCCATTGCCTTCGCCGCCAGCCGCCAGACGCGGTGCATTCCCCGACCCCTGCGCTCCGATGCGGTTGTCCAGTTGGTGCATGGCCGAGAGCATGCTGGCGTTGAGCGGATTGACGCTGCTCAATGTGGCTTTGGCGAGGTTGGCGTTGTTGCTGGCGGCGAGTTGTTCGAGAGCCACGCTGGCCGTCGGCTTGCTGGCGCCGAGCAGGGCCGTGACGGCAGTATTTTGAGGTGTGGCCGCGCTTATGGCTGTGCTTGGTTGGCGAGATACCGCAGGTTCTTGAGGTTGCTGAGGTTGCTGAGGTTGCTGAGGGGGGGAGGGTGTCTCGTCAATGCTCTGGGCGAGTGCCTGACTATTCTGCGTGGTCGCAAGGTTTTCGAGCGGCACATCGTTACGGGCAAAGAGCAAGCCCACTCGTTGTGCTTCGTAGTGCAGCGTCGGAGTCATGTATGCCAGATCGTTTTCAACGGTGCCAAACTGCCCCTCAATCTTTCCCGCTTGCAGAATGGTGTGCTGACTGCTTTGCGGATAGTCGCCAGTGGTGACGAGTTTCAGGGTGGCGTCACCCAAATGAGCAGTTCCCTTGACGATCACGGTCGGACTGTTACCGGAGGCATCCACGGCATAGGCCAGCACGGCAGAACGGGTCAGGCGCAGATCTCCCGCGACCTTGGGGGCGCCGTAGACATCGTCGACGGTCATGCGTCCGTACACGTTCAAATGATTAACCGCACCATTCCCGGCTATATGGCCGTTTTCCTGAACCTCCACCATGCCGTCAATCAGGCCCTGGTTGGTGAGGTCGCCGCCAGACGCGACAGTGGCGCCGCCATTGATCGCCCCTTTGTTGATCAAGATGCCCTCGGTCACTGCCGAGCCCAGAATTTGCCCTTCATTGACCAGCAGAGCCTTCGGATGAACCAGTACACCGAGGCTGAAATCACCCGGTCCGCTGCGGGTCCAGCTCCCGCGCCTGACCTCCAGCCCACTGAAGTTACGGGTTTCACCCAGCACGCCTTTCCTGTTCGCGTCGAGTTGCAGCAGGTTATCGCCCCCGCCACCGTCGACCAGGCCGGCGAAACTGCCCCGAGATTGCACTGTGACAAGGTCATTGCGCTCATCGAGCGCCAGCGCCACACCCTCCTGTGCCGGATAGGCTTTGCTGACCTTCAGTTGGACGGTTTCCGGATGATTGGTGAAAGCGTTGATCGCTGATTTGAATGTTTCAGGGTAAGCGGGAGAGATGCCTTGAGTTTCAGGCGGTGCGTCCTGAGCCATGGACAGATCGGCACATCCCATGGCCAAAGCAATGGCTAATGTCAGGTGTTTTGGTCGAAAGTGGAATTGAACGGGCATCGAGTTCAGCCTCTCGTGGAAGGAGGCCAAACTCTAAGTTGGAGCCGGCAGGCGCCGATGTCAGCCGGATCGCTCGGTGCTGCGGGCTGCGTCTGTTTGATCTTCGGAAAAGAGCGGCTCGACAAAAATTGGCGGATTACGTCGTGCCGTCGCGTTGTCTTTTCCTACAAATTGAATTGCCATTAGCCGCTTGTAATGATCAGAAATTCATTTGCCAGTGCCGATCAACCCGTGGTTGCGACTGTTGCTTCCAATCTCGCCGCTGCAGGGCGAGAAAGGCATGGATGGAGGGCCTTTTGTTACTAGCGGGCGGTCCGTAAATCGAGGGGTTCTTACAGAATGAAGTCGGAGGATGACCTGCATTATTTTGCGTTCAGATGATCTTAAGCTCAGTCGTATCTGCATTTTGTTGCAGATTGCAACGCCCCATCATCCGTCGAAATGCACTATATTGCATCTGCGGGCAATAAATCGCCTGTTTGAATGCAATTAAATGCAGGTGTCGAGACATGTACGACCTGACATTACAGATATTCAGTGCTGGAAAATGGCACGACGCAATGATTCTCAGGTTCGACAATCCTGAAAAGGGGTTCGAAAGTCGCTGCAGCTTCGGCTACGAGACGCCATACCTTGTCGAAAATATTGAAGCCACAGGCTCTCCGTTTTCCAAGGCCGTCAGTGCGTTGTATCCATTGGATTGGGAAGGGCGACGCTCCAGTACGCCCGCATTTGTCTATGACACTGCCCCCGCAGGAGCGGCAAAAAGATTTCTGCTTGCGCGTCTGGGGCAGGAGAAACCGGCGCATATCGGTGCCGATCTGTATCTGCTCGGCCAGAGCACTCCAGCTCCCATTGGCAATATGCGCATAAAAGAGTCGGCCGAGGCTGTCGATGAGCGTGAGCCCATCGGATTCAAGCGTGAGGATGTTGTTCACCGCGACAGTCGCTTTCTGGAATATGCCTATGAGCAAGGTGCGGCAATTGGTGGTGCTACAGGGGCAGGCGGTGAAGCACCGAAGCTATTGTTGACTGAAAACAAGGCCGGCCTTTTGTACCCCGATGCGGTATTGGGCGATGAAGAGGTCAGGCAGCATTGGTTTATAAAATTTGCCAGAAACAAAGGAAGTCTGGTCGATCAAGATATCCTGCGCAGCGAGTTCCATTACTACAAGGCGCTTCAGAAACTCGGCATTGAAACGATCGCGGTAGAAGGTTTGGCACTAGAAGAGGCGAGTAAGCCGAGCTTGTGGATGCAGCGCTTTGATCGAGAAGTAACGAACGGTGAAGTCAGTCGTTTTGCTGTCGAGTCGATTTATTCACTGGCTCAAGTAACGGCGCCGGGAAGTGCAATGAACCATATGGATGTCATCCGCATGCTCGCCGGGCTCTGGCGAAAAGCAGGACAGGCCAGTCAGATTCCCGCACTGGTGACGGATTACTTACGTCGGGACCTGATCAACAAGATCCTCGGTAACTCGGATAACCATGGTCGTAACACCGCGATAATTCGCCAGGAAAGTTCGTTTCGTCTGGCGCCGATCTATGACTTGGCCCCGATGGTCATGGATGACGAGGGTGTGACCCGTACAACCAAATGGCCAAAAGATCTGGAGAGGGCGGGAGAGGTCGATTGGCGGGGAGTGTGCCGCGCATTGGCTGATATCACCGATCCTAAAGACCCTTTGGCAGGTTTGACCGACGCATCAGTTCCTTTCGAACGCTTGCGTGAAGATGCCCAGCGTCTGTCGGCGCTCCCCGACATATTGACGGCGAGTGGTTTGCCCGACAGAACGATGAACCACCCGGGAATCCATCTGAAAAATCTGGAGCAACGCTTGAAAGAGTGGGATCTGAAATGAGCATGACAGTAGCCGAGCGCACGGTGCTCATCGAAAACATTCAAGAGGCGCTGGCCCAAGGGACACTGGAGATCGGTGAAGCGGTTCGTCGTCTACGCGTGGAAGTGACCGGTCTGCATCAAACCCAGTTTGCCAGGATGTGCAAAATATCGGTTCGCACGCTGGTGCATATCGAGCATGGCGAGGGCAATCAGACATTGAAATCGTTGAATGCGGTGTTTCGTCCGTTTGGACTGAAAATGGGCGTGGTGCGGATCCGACGAGAGATCAATTAAAACCCGACGCTGGCGCAAGGTGCTGATTAACCTAGCTACGCCGCACATAAGCCTTACCGTAATACCGCTCCATGCGCGCCTGGATCAGCTCCAGGCAGATCGACATCAGCCAGTAAATGATCGCCGCCGTGGTCAGCATCTCGATATAGCGGTAGCTCGAGCGTCCGTAAGACTGCGCCAGAAACATCACTTCCCAGACGCCCATCACCGAGATCAGTGACGAGTCCTTGAGCATCGAGATGAACTGGTTGGTGGTCGGCGGGATGATCGTGCGCATCGCCTGGGGCAGGGTGATGCGCCAGAAGATCACGCTCTCGCGCATGCCCAGCGCCAGCGAAGCTTCGCGTTGGCCGTAGGGCACGCCGAGGATACCGGCGCGGAAAATTTCGCTGAGGTAGGCGCCGTAGTTAAGTGACAGGGCAATGATCCCCGCCACCACCGCGCCGGGCACCACACCCAGTTGCGGCAGGCCGAGGTAGATCAGCAGGATCTGGATCAGCAGCGGCGTGCCGCGAAAGAACGAGGTGTAGAAACTGGCGATCCCGAATGCCACGGCGCTTTTCGACAGGCGCGCCAGAGCGGTGACGAAGCCCAGCAAGGACGAGGCGACGATCGCGCAGGCGCAGAGAAACAGGGTCAGTGCCGCGCCCTGCGGAAAGCCGTTGGGCGCCAGGTGCACGCCGAGCAGATTCGGCAGCTTGTCGAGGATGATCGAGAGCTTCAGGTCGAAGCTGAGGAAAAAACCGGCAAACAGGCTGAACATCGCCGCCCAGGTCAGGTACAGGCGCGTGCGGAAACCAAGCAGCCGTTGCAGGCGCGATTCAGCCACCGGTTGCGGCGGCTGTGGAGGTGTCGGGAAGGCAGTCATTGGCTGATATCGGCGCCGATCCATTTCTGCGACAGCTTGCTCAGCGTGCCGTCCTGCTTGAGTTGCGCAAACACCTCGCGCACTTTGGCGTCCCACTCGGCATCACCCTTTTCGATGGCCACCGAGTTAGGTTCCGAGTACAGCGGCGCGCCGGCCAGTTTGAAGCGCTGGTCCTGATTCAGGCGCGGCTGCGCGGTCACCAGGTTGGTGAGGATGGCGTCCAGGCGCACACCGGCGCCCAGGCCCAGGTCCTGGAAGGCAACGTTGTCGGTATCGTACGGAGCGATCTGCACATCCTCGAACGGGTACTCCAGACGCGTGTCTTCGGCGCCTTCGATGACCAGATTCTTGTTCAGATAGCTTTCGTAGCTGGAGGCGCTGGTCAGGCCGACTTTCTTGCCGCTCAAGTCTTTGGCGCCGTGGATGCGATCGTCCTTGGCGTTGACCACGATCACGGCGGGCGAGGCGTAGTACTCGACCGGGAAATCGAACACTTCGGCGCGCGCCTTGCTCGGGGTCATGGAGCAGATGCAGATGTCATAGCGCCCGCTCCAGCGGCCGGCAGCGATCACGTCCCAGGATGGTGTTTCGAGGCGCAGCTTGACCCCCAGCTTGTCCGCAACGGCTTTGGCGACGTCCACGTCGAAGCCGTCGAGCTGATTCTGCTCATTGAGAAACGAGAAGGGTGGGTAGCTTTCCATCAGCACGCCGACCAGTTGTTTTTTCTGTTCGACGCGATCGAGTGTGGCGCCGCCGAAGGCTTG
This sequence comes from Pseudomonas sp. JAI115, assembly GCF_014200835.1. NCBI lineage: Bacteria > Pseudomonadati > Pseudomonadota > Gammaproteobacteria > Pseudomonadales > Pseudomonadaceae > Pseudomonas > Pseudomonas sp. JAI115. The sequence goes on along the minus strand of NZ_JACHCY010000004.1, from coordinate 435,172 downwards.
AGTGGACGCGGCCAGAATCGTCAGGCCCAAGGCCAGTAGCGGTTGAAGTTTCACAGTCGACACCTGAAAAAAAGGGGTTGTTATTAACCGAATGGTGCGTATTAAATAGTTATAAGAACTACTCTGGTAGTGAGTAATTTTCATAAGCATATGAGCGAAAAGCATATGGGCACAGCAAGCACGGTAATTCTCGATGGCGGCATGGGCCGTGAGTTGCAACGCGCCGGGGCGCCGTTTCGGCAGCCCGAGTGGTCGGCGCTGGCCCTGATCGAAGCACCGCAAGCTGTCGAAGCGGTGCACGCCGCCTACATCGCCAGCGGCGCCAATGTGATCACCAGCAACAGCTATGCGGTCGTGCCGTTTCACATCGGCGAGGCGCGGTTTGCCGCTGAAGGTCAGGCACTGGCGGCGTTGGCCGGAGAGCTGGCGCAGCGTGCGGTGCAGGCCTCGGGCAAAGCGGTGCGAGTGGCCGGTTCGTTGCCGCCGCTGTTCGGCTCCTATCGCCCGGATCTGTTCGAAGCGGCGCGGGTGAACGAATTGCTGACGCCACTGGTGACCGGCCTGGCGCCACATGTCGACCTGTGGCTCGCGGAAACCCAGAGCTCGATCATCGAGGCGCGTTCCATTCGCGCCGGTCTGCCGCAGGACGGCAAACCGTTCTGGCTGTCGTTTACTTTGAAGGATGAAGACACCGATGAGGTGCCGCGTCTGCGTTCCGGCGAACCGGTGGCCGAAGCAGCGGCGGTGGCGGCGGAATTGGGCGTCGAGACGCTGCTGTTCAACTGCAGCCAGCCGGAAGTGATCGGTGCGGCGATTGATGCGGCGCGCGATACCTTCGAACGCCTGGGTGTGCAGATTCATATCGGCGCGTATGCCAATGCGTTTCCACCGCAACCGAAAGAGGCGACCGCTAACGACGGTCTCGACCCGCTGCGCGACGATCTGGATCCGCCAGGGTATCTGCACTGGGCGAAGGATTGGCAGCAGCGTGGTGCCAGTCACCTGGGCGGTTGCTGCGGGATCGGCCCGGAACACATCGCGGTGCTGGCGCAAAAGTTGGGGTAAACAACAGATCAAAAGATCGCAGCCTGCGGCAGCTCCTACATGGGATTGACGTTCACCCTGTAGGAGCTGCCGAAGGTTCGGGCCGCGATCGGACGATCTTTTGCTTTGACGATTTAACTACGGCACTCGACCAACCCTTTGAGCTGCCCGGTCGGCGTCTGGTTGGCATCGCTCAACCACTGCTCGAACCCTGTCGCAATCGCCGGCCACTCCGAATCCACAATCGAATACCACGCGGTATCGCGGTTCTGGCCCTTGACCACCATGTGCTGGCGGAACACGCCTTCGAAGCTGAAGCCCAGGCGTTCGGCGGCGTATTTGGAGCGGGCGTTGCCGTTGTTGCACTTCCACTCCAGGCGACGATAGCCCTGTTCGAAGGCGTATTTGGCCAACAGGTAAACCGCTTCGGTACTCTTCGGTGAACGTTGCATTGGCGCACCGAAGGTGACGTGGCCGATCTCGATGCGCCCCTGCGCCGGGACGATCGACATCAGGCTCAGAATGCCTTGCACCTGGCCCGTGACGCGGTCGATCACGCTGAAGAAATACGGATCGCTGCTGGCCGCATGGTTGTTCAGCCAGTCATTGAAAACGCTGCGTTGCGGGAACGGCCCATAGGGCAAGTAATCCCACAGCTTCGGGTCGGCGCCGGGGCCTTCGAGCGCGTTGAACAACTCGTCGCCGTGGCGCGCCGGGTCGAGGCGTTCCAGGCGGATGAACCGGCCTTCGAGCAAGGTGGCGGTGGGGGCGGGGACGCCTTTCCAGTCGGCAAGTGCAGTGGTCATGTACGCGGCTCCTTAAATGGCTTTGCGAAACTGGATGAATCCCGGGCGCTCGGCGATGCGCTCGTAGAGCTGAATCGCGGTGGCATTGGTTTCGTGGGTCAGCCAATGCACTTTGCAGCAACCGTCGGCCTTGGCAGTGGCGTAGACGTGTTCGATCAGCAAGCGACCGACGCCGGTGCCACGAGTCTCCGGTGCCACCAACAGATCCTGCAAGTAGCAGGAGTTTTCGATGCTCCAATTGGAGCGGTGATAAATGAAATGCACCATGCCCACTGCTTTGCCGTCAGCCCAGGCGAGGGCGGCGTGGGTCGGTTCGCTCGGGGCGAGGAAGCGCTGCCAGGTGCTGTGCGTGACGGCGTCCGGCAACTCGCTGTTGTAGAAGCGCAGGTAAGCCTGCCACAACGGCAGCCAGGCGGCGTGATCACCGGCGGTCACCGGGCGGATCTGGATCTGACTCATGCTGATTTCCTTAACGCATCAAGTGGGCGAGGGTTCGGTCGGCGATGTCGGGGCTGGCAGCCAGGCCTTCGCGCACGCCGGCAATGTCTTCGGCGCTGCGGTTCTGGCTGAGCTTGCGCTTGCCTTCGAGGCGGTCGATGGGAATGGCGAAACCGACGATGGCCTTGAGCATGCCGTCGATGTAGTCGGCCGGCGCATCGTCGACCTTCCACGGTTGTGCGCGACCGGCTTCATGGCGATCAGTCAGCGTGCTGACGATGTCGAGCAGGCGCCCGCCGTCGCTGAAGGTTTCGGCGTGACCGTAGGCGTGCACGGCGACGTAGTTCCAGGTCGGCACGACTTTGCCGTGCTCAGTCTTGCTCGGGTAAAACCCCGGGCTGACGTAGGCGTCGGGGCCGGCAAATATCAGCATCGCTTCAGCGCCGTCGCGCAGGTCTTTCCATTGCGGATTGGCTTTGGCCAGGTGCCCGTACAGCGTGCCGTTCGGACCCTGTTCGCGGTGCAGCAGCACCGGTACATGGCTGGCTTGCAGGCCGTTTTCACCGTGGCTCACCAGAATCGCGAGACGGCTGGCGAGGATCAGTTCGTGCAGTTGCGACAGTTCGTCGATGGCAAAGGCGCGGGGCGTGTACATGGAGAGATTTTCCTTGGCGAATGCCTGCATCCTAGGCAGGCTATTGGTCTGTTGTAAGAGCCATTGATGACCAATTTCATAGGTCCATTGTCATGCCCGAATCGCCCACGCTGTCCATGCCGTTTAATCCGGCCGGTATCGAGCTCGACCGCCGTCAGGGTTTGAGCCGCCAGCTCTATCAGGCGCTGCGCCTGCGGGTGCTGGACGGGCGCTTGGCCAGTGGCACGCGGCTGCCGGCCAGCCGTGATTTGGCGACGGCGTTGGCGATTTCCCGCAACAGCGTGGTGCGCGCCTACGATCAGTTGTACGCCGAAGGCTTCATCGAAGGCCGGGTCGGGGACGGCACGTATGTCGCCCAGTTGCCGCAAAGCGCATTGCCCACGAAAAAACTATCCACAAAAGTATCCACAGGGTTTTCAACAAGCTTACCCACAGCCTTATCCACAAATTGGCTGGATTTACCTGTGGTTCCATCCAGTAAAGTTATCCACAGCGACGCATTGCGGCGGGTTGAAAACAATCATCTGGCCCTGCCACCCAGTGGTCCGCCGCGTGCTTTTCGGGTCGGCGTTCCAGCCTTCGATCTGTTCCCGTTTGACGTCTGGGCCAAGCTGAACGCGGCTTTCTGGCGCAAGCCGGATTTGCAGCAGTTGTGTTATGGCGATCCGGCGGGCGATGCGCGGTTGCGCGGGATGATCGCGGCCTATTTGCGCAGCTCACGGGGCATGCAGTGCACGGCTGAGCAAATTGTGATCACCAGTGGCGCACAGCAGGGCATAAGCCTTTGTGCACAGTTGCTGGTAGCGCCGGGCGACGGCGTAGCGATTGAAAATCCCGGGTATCGAGCGGCCGGTCATGCCTTCGCCGTGGCCGGTGCCCGGTTGCACGGGGTGGCGGTGGACAGCGAGGGAATCGACTGTCAGCAACTGGCAGGACTGACCGATTGCCGCCTGACCTATGTCACGCCATCCCACCAGTACCCCACGGGGGTGGTAATGAGTCTGGCCCGCCGCCTCGAATTGCTGGCCTGGGCCGAGCGCACGCAGGGCTGGATCGTCGAGGATGATTACGATGGCGAGTATCGTTACAGCGGCGCGCCGCTGGCGCCTTTGGCCGCTCTCGATCGACAGGGGCGAGTGCTGTATGTCGGCACGTTCGGCAAGGTCGCGTTCCCGGCGTTGCGCCTGGGGTATCTGGTGTTGCCGCCGGGGTTGGTGGAGGCATTTGCGCAAAGGCGTGCGGTGGATGTGCGTCACTCCGAAGTCAGTACCCAGGCGGTGATGGCCGAGTTCATGGCCGCCGGGCATTTCCAGCGGCACATCCGACGCATGCGCCGCGCGGCGCTGAGCCGACGCAATGTCCTGCTCGGTGGCTGGCCGCAGAAAATTCCGGGCGTCGGCCAGTTGCCCGGCGTTGCCGCCGGGCTGCACCTGACCGTGCCGGTCGCCAGTGTGGCGCGTGAAAGCCAACTGATCGAACTGGCGCGTAGCGTTGACGTCGAGATCAATGGTCTGAGCAGCTATTGGCTGTCTGATTCCACGACCCCGGTCGACCAGCGCGCCGGACTGGTGCTGGGCTTTGCCGCGGTGCCTGAGCGCGCAATCGAAGCGGCGCTCGAGCGTTTGCGAACCGTGTGGCACACCCTCTGAAGCGGGCGCGGATCGACGCGCCCGACGGCGGTATCACGGTTGTGCTTCGAGTTGCAGGAACAGGCTCGGATCGCCAATCCGGCGGAGCACGTAATCGATTGGCGTCAGACTTGTCAGAGCCTGTCGACGTTCTGCGCTGAGGGTCTTCAAATGCGCATCGGCGATTTTCAGGTGCGCCGCGGTGAATTGTTCCGGCGCGGCTTCGGGCGAGTCGTAGTGAAAATGCGCGAGCCATAACGGCTGATCATGCTGGGTGCTGTCGAGTATCTGATACTCCTGAAAATAATCCTGGCGCTTTTTGGTCTTGATCCGGCCCTGGATGTTCCTGACGATCCGTACCTGATGATTGTCCAGCAACCATTGCAAATAGGCTTGTCGAGGTTGGCGGTCCTTGAGCAGACTGGCGCGCACGGCGATGCCTTGAGCACGTAACCGGATTGCGGCGCTGTTGAGTTCCGCACTCAAGTTGCCCACCGGCAACCGCGTGCCACCGGCGGCGACAATGCGGGCCTGCGCCTGTTCGACGCTGACAGCAATCTGTTCCAGTCGCCGAGCCTGCTGATCGAACAGATCCTGCATGTCTGCCGGTATGCGGTTGGGCCTCAGAGCGTCACGCCGGGTCCGGTCAATGAACGCCTGCACTCGCTCATTCTGGTTCAGGGCATCGGCAATGAACTCGATGTCGCCCACCTGCGTCGTCGGGGAGGCGGTGGGTCTGACGGGAAGCATTTCTTCCAGAGGCGATTCGCTGGCGGCTGCAGGTTTGGCGGGCGCAGGGTCACGAGGCCGGCTCTTGGTGACCTTGCCAACCGGTCGGGACGGTCCTGCGACAGAGGGGCCCGGTGTGGCCGGCGTGCTGCGGGCTCCGGTTTCCGGCAGCAGTTCGCTCAGTTGCTCCTGCGCCAGTTGTCTGAATTCGCCGAGCAAGCTCCTCATCCGTGTCAGTTCCGCCGCAACCACCATGCCCGGGTATTCGCCTGGCAAGTCCCCCAGACGCTGATCGGCATCGACATAGACATCGATCAGTCGGCTCAGACGATCAATGCGCAGCGCAGTGCTGTCGCCGTTGTCGGGTTTCCTGATCAGGGCGGCATGGCGGTGTGTGGCGGTGGCGGCTTCGATTATCAGCCAACCGGTGGCTTCTCGCGCCGCTTCGGTGGCTGTTTCCTGCATGCACAACTCGTGAGACATGCCGATGGCATTGGATTTCAGGTCCCACTGGTTAAACGCCGGGAGCAGTTGGCGCAAGCGTTGCGCGGTGGTCATGCCTGCACTGCCGATGGTGTCGAGAGTTTCCAAGGAGGTACGGGACAGCTGCAGGCGGGCGATCATGTCCTGGCTCAAAGCCAGAGCCTGATGCAGTTCCTCGTTGTAACTTTGCAGCGCTTGCGGTGTATCGATGACCGTGTGTTGAGCCAATTTACGGGTCAATACTGCGTAAGCGTTGCGTTTGAGAACGAACCAGAGGCTGAGGTTTTTTTGCAGCAAAGTGGTCATGCGCTGCAATTCGACGAAATAGCCGTCGCTCCCCCCTTTGAGGCGCCATTGGCCGAGTATTTTCAAGGCCTCGTCGTAATCCCCGATCAGCTTTTCGACGTGTTCAAGGTAACACCGGGTCGCCTCTTCGTGGGCTTGTCCGGAGGCGCCAAGCATGGCTGACTGGGCTTGTTCCAGAGCAGCGTTGCCGACGGCTTCCTGACTTCTGAATGCCTCCAGAGCCGCACCGAGCTGGTTCCTCTGGATTTCCTTTTCCTTGCGCTGGGCCTTGAGCTGACTTTGCAGGCTGGTGCCCCCGGCGCCCCCGCGCAGACGCAGTCGGGTATCCACGAACCATTGGCCTTGCTGGTTGTGAATCAGCAGCGGACCGGTTTTTGACGGTGTCTGCGGATCAACGATTTGCACTTGCTGGTCATCGTTTTCAATCACGCGGAACCAGCGATCGCCCGCCTGCGCGTAGGTGCTGGTAGCGAGGCGATACAGGGTCGCCTTGCCGCGCAGCAGGGTTTCCACGGCGGCTGCCGTGAGGTCGGGAGCCGGCACGGCCAGAGTATTCAGAAACGTTGCCAAGGCACCGGGCGAGCGACGGGGCACCGAGCCGTAGGCTTCAAGCGAGGAGTAATGGCTGGCCGGGAGTTGGTCACTTAATAGCGCGGTGACGTGTGTAACCGTGGGCGGGACAGGCGCTTGTGCAGGGGCGGTCTGGATCCGGGGCAGCCCTTCGCTTTCGACTTCGCTTGCGCCTTCGCTGCGCAACGCTGTGCGGGGGCCGGTTGTGCGTTGTGTGGCCGCATGATGGGCCAGGATCATGCCCAGGTTCAGCAACATATCGGCAACGGCGCTCCACTGGGCGTGGGTATCGCCACGGTTGTGGGCATCCACGACCTGATCGATTTCGCTGATGCTTTGCCAGACCCAGATCGCCGCGCCTGCCGGGCCGCAGAGAAAGTTCGCGGCAACGTTGAACAACGCCCACCCGCTGTCTCGCAGCAAGGCCCAGCGGCGTTGCGCATTGGACAACGACTGTCGGTCGGCGAGTTCGGCCATCGCCAGTGCATGGGTCTTGAACAGCACCGGGAACACGTCGCCAGTCAGCGCCGTGGAGGCAAGCCCGACCGGCCCGGCCCACTTGACGCTGGTCCAGGGTTCGGCGAGCAATTGCGCGCCCAGCCACGGACTGGGCAGACCGATGGGGAAGGTGTATTGGGCATATTTGAAGCTGGTTTGGGAATCCGCCAGCCACGCCAGCACCGAATCTCTCAGTTCGCCTGGCTGATGGACGGCGTACAGCAGGTTTTGCGTTGAAGGGAATTGCAGCAATGGCTGCTCAAGCAACGGACGATACAGCAGGCATGGCCCGGCTCCAGGCAGACGCGGAGCAATGATGAACATGTTGGTGACAACATCGCCAACAGTCTCCCCGGCATGGATAAACGTCAGCGGACGAATGACCACAGTGTGTGGATGACCGGGTATCGGTTTGAGCCACTCCTGGACACAGCGATAACCCTGCTCATCCACGCCGCCGAGGCGACGCAGCTTGGATTCCAGTGCAATCAGCGGCAGCAGTGCGTGCAACTGGCGGATGTAAAAGCGCTGCTGCAGGGGGGCCTGCAGCGGATCGTTGATCAGCCTGTCCCTGATCAAGCCGGGGTATACCTCACCCATGTCGATCTTGTTTGCCATCTTCGTCAGGTAGGCGACAGTCAGCCACTGCGGCAGCGCTTGTGGCGGGTCGAATTGCAGAGTCGCCAGATACGGCGTGCGGTTTTGCAAGGCGTACTCGCCCAGGGTTTCGATATGGGTGTCATGCGGATCGGGCAGTGTCACGCCTCCCGATTCGAAGCTGTTGGTGATGCGGATTTGCAATTTGTCCAGAGGCAGCCCGGCCGCCGATGGCTGATCGGCAATGATCGCCTCACGCATGCAATTGCGTGCATAGGTATCGATCGGCGGGATTGGCAACAGCGCCTTGTCTGCCTGCCGGTACAACTGGCCCAGCGCATTGATCGATTGGCTGTATTGATCGAGCTCGGAAGCCGAAGCGTCGAGCAACCAGTCGGGTATCGAATCATCGAGGTCGATGAGGGTGTTTTTCTGCGGTTCGCTGGCTTGCTCGATCAGGGGCAGAAGGGAGGAGCCGTCCTCGCTTTCCTCGTCGAGACTTTGTCGGGTGATTGCCCGGATGGCATCGAGCTGGTTGGCAATCAGGACCCACGCCATGTGGTCGAAAAAATTGCCCTCGGGTTCGAACAACTGCCACTGCAGATTCTGTCCGGCCGGCAACAGTTCGATACGCTGCGGCAGTGATTCACCCAGTTGCTGCAGAGAGTCGAATGTCTCGTAACCATCTTCCACGGTGTACATCATGACCAGATCGCGCAGGCCATAGCGTCCGAAAATCACCACGGCGCCGCCCAGAATCAGGTGCCGGGCAGCGCCTTGAGCATCGACCGAGTCGATGTCGATCAGGCACACGCGGATGTCCGACAGTGTTATGTCGTGACGCTGGCGCTCCTGTTTGTCCGGGCGCCGCGAAATCGCCCGGGCGACCAGGCACTGTTCATCGTCCCAGCCCTCGGCGTTATGGACGTTCAGGGCTTCGCGCAGGGCATCGGAGAGTTCTTGCCAGCGCGGCAATTGGCGTCGGGTGCTGTTCCAGTAATCCAGCTGTCGCTCGGCGAAGGCAACAAACAACAGGGGCGCATAATCGTTGAGCAGATCGGCAATGGCCTCGATATCGACATCCATATGCACCACTGGCGTGGCCTGGTGGTTCAAGGTCAGAAAGTGTTCACCCTCCAGATAGTTGGCGCTGGAGCCGTTGAAAAATTGCCGGACGAGTGCCTCTGTCAGTGATTCAAATCGGGTCGGCAGGGCCACTCGTTCCGCGTTCAGCCATTGCCATTGTGGCGTGCCGATCATGGCCTGCTCGGGATCAATCTTGCGTTGTGGATACAGCGCTTCGAGCGCCTGACGCAGCACTGCGCTGGCGACTTCATCGACTGTGGGTCCGCGACTGGTCTGATGGACGATCTGGCTCTTTTGCAGCAATGCATGGGTTTCGGTGTTCGCTGAATGCTCAGTCATTGTCATTGTCCTTTTTGACGTTTGGGGCTTATGAGAAAAACAGCGAACGCGCCAGCTGCGGGCTGATCGCGCTGCGATAGATAGCGATGATTTGCGGGCTGCTGGTGGCTGTGTCCAGGTCGAAGGCGCCGGCCATCCGCCGTTGCTCCTGCAGTTTCAAATGGGCGGCGGTGAAGGCGTCGGCCGGTGCATCGGGGCTGTTGTAATGGAAGTGCGCGTACCACAACGTCTTGCCGGTGCGCCGCTCGCGAATTTCGTACTCCTGCAGATAATCCCTGCGCGGGCCTTTGAGGCGACGCCGGGCACGGCCAGACACAATGTCGATCTCATTTTTGTGCAATAACCATTCGACCCGCGCGGCGGTTGGCGGTTGTTGCTTGGTCATCTCGACCCGTATCCGGTAGCCCTCGGCGTACAGGCGTTCACCCGCCTGGTTCAATTGGGCGATCAGGGCTGGCGGCTCCTCGGTGCTGTTCGCCCGCAGCCGGGCCTGTTCAAGGCTTTTCGCGCTTTCGTCGAGCTGTTCGGCCTTGCGCTGGAACTGCTCTTCGATCTCCACCGGAATCCGACCGGGTTTTTTGGCATGGGCTTCGGTTTGCCGGATGAAGCTTTCTACGCCATCGAGCAGCGTCTGGCCCTGGCTGATCTGGGTGGCGAGATCCGCTACCGGAGCAGGCGGGCGGCGCCGTCCGGGCTGAATGCGTTCGACCCAGACACCGGGCGTTTTCTCGTGAAAAGTGGCGATGACGTTCCCGGTCATGGGCGCTTTCACGTCAAGCAGGACCGGTTGCCCTGGCGCCGAGGAACGCAACTCGCCGACCACTGTGCCCTTGAAGCGGGTTTTGATAATCCGTTTACGTGAGGCTGGCGCTGGCCTTGAAGGACCGGGCCGAGGCTCCACCGGCCGGTGTTCGAGGAGCAATTGCGCCAGGTGCTCTTCGGTCTGGTGCTGAAACTCGTTGATTCGTTTACGCGTATGGCTGAAGGGCGCGTCGAGCAGCACATCCTTGTGGTTGAGGGCGAAATCCTCGAACGACTGATCGATGGCGGCAAACTGTTCGAGCATGCCGTTGAGGCCTTCGATCCGCTCGTTGGCCCCCAGGCTGGTGTGGTCAAGCAGCAGTTCCTGGGAGGTCTGAATCACCAGGTTGGTTGTGTCGAGCAGGCGTACCAGATCGCCTTGTGCCTGAGTCAGCGCTGGCGAAGCCTGCTCTTGCAGGCAGATGTCGCGAGCCAGCGACACCTGAAGCGCCTTGAGATCATTGAGACTGAACACAGGCAGCTTTGCTCGATAGGTATTGGCGACTTCAGCGGCACGTTTGCCCAGTCGGCTCAACTCCTGAAAACGTGACTGGGCAAACTCGATCTTGCTGATCATGTCCTCGGTCAAATCGTACATTCTGCGGTAGGTGACGGGGTCACCGGTGCCTGCAGCCGTTTCCTCGGCCTCGAGCAGCACCAGGGTTTCCTTGAGGGTTCTGGCGAAGAGGGGGTCACGTTGAGTGAGCCATGTCTGGTTGAAGAACAACTGGGTACCGAGCATCTCGGTCATGGCGGTGCGGAAATGGGGTACGGTCTCAAGCAGGTTCAGCGATTTCAGCTGGTCGATGGGCGCCGCGTATTCCCCGGTGCGGCGTTCAAGTGCTGCAAGAAACGTGGTCTGCTGCGCCACCAGAGTGTCATCGCTGGCCGCGGTCATGGCGGTGTGAGCGGCTGTCAGCTCTGCGCGGGCCTGCTCGCGCGTGTTATCGAACTCGGTCAGTTGTTTCTTGAGTTCGGCGATGCGTTCATTGTTTTCCCGTCGTTTGGCCTTGCGCCGACTCGACAGACCACCGCCGCGCAGACGCAGGCGAGTGTCGACGAACCACTCGCCCCGCCGATTGCGGATCAAGCCCGGGCCCTGACGTCCGGGCTGTCGCTGCGAATTGATGATCGATACCTCACCGGTGTCGGCGACCGCCACTTCGAACCAGCGCTCACCCACGGGTGCGTAGTACCCGCTGGCATGTCGATAAAGGTGACGATAAAGGCCGGCGTCGCTGGCGGGCGGGGTGAGCGCTTCGGGGCGCGTAACGGCAAACCGATCCAGGGTTTGGGTCAGGCTCAGGGCGGTGTCGGTCATCAGCGAAGTCTGATGTTGCGCCGGATAATCCCCGATCACATCAGGGCGTTGCACGATGTTTACCGGCGTTGGTGGCACCGGCTCCCTGGGCTCGGTCTCGACGGTCACCGGCTTCTTTTCAGTGATGTCCCGAGGCGTCGCGTTACGGGTGCTGGCGTGATGGGCGAGCACCATGGCCAGGGTCAGCAACAGATCGGTCATCGCGGTTTTCTGCTGCCCGGTGTCGCCTGTGGCAGCGGCGTCGAAGGTTTGTTGCAGATCGTCCAGCACTTGCCAGATCCAGGCGGCGGTACCGACGGTTCGACCGAAAAACGGCAGTGCGGCGCTGAGGATCATCCAGCTCGCATGCTTGAAGCTCTCCCAGCGACTTTCGCTATTGGACACCGATTGCCGATTCGCCAGTTCGACCATTGCACTGACGTTGGCCTTGAACAGAACAGCCAGGTAATTGGTAGCGATGACTGCTGTTCCCAAGGTCAGCGTGCCGCTCATCTGCAAGGAAGTCAGTGGATCGGCGAGCAGTTGTGAGAGAGACCATACCGAGGGTCGATCATCGCTGAATACGTAATTGGCATAGTTGGCGCGTGCACTGTCCGGCAACCAGGCGAGGACCGACTGACGCAATGTCGGTGAATGCTTGATGGCGTACACCAGGTTGGCCGGCGACGGGTACTGGAGCAAGGCATGATCGGACAGCGGCCGGTACAGCAGGCAGGGTCCCTTGTCCATCTGTCGGGGGCCGATCACGAACATGTTGGCCACTTCATCGGTGGTTGTCCCCGGGCGCCACGCGGGATTGAAGGCCAGCGGCCGAATGACGATCTCCTGACCGTCCACCCGGCGATTGTCACCCAGCAATTGAACCACGGCCGCGACATAGCGATAGCCTGCCTCGTCGACCCCGCCCTGCGCGCGAATCTTCTGCTGCAACGCCAGTAACGGCAATTCGACACGCAGCCGGCTGGTGAACAGGTTCTGCCTTCGCAGGCTTTCCAGCGGGTCATCGCGCAGTTTTTGCCTGATCAGCGCAGGATAGGTCTGGCCGATATCGACACTGACGATCAACCTCTCCAGATAATCAGCCGTCATCCATGCCGGCACCGCAGTGCTGCCGATACTGCTCACGGTCTTGTTGCCCAGCGGCAAGGCAATCAGGTTCTGCAACGCCAGATCGACCAGGCTGAAGGTGCTGCGTTCGGGCTCCAGCAACGGTGTGAAACTGCCCCACACCACCACGCTGTCGACCACGATGCGAATCTCGGCCAGATTCAGTTCAGTGGCTTCGGGATGCTCCTTGAGCAGGGCCGCCTGCAGTTGCTCCAGCGCGAACTCGCGAATCGGTTTGATGCCGTCGTCAAAGGACTGCTCGGCGTTCTGACTTTGCACCTGCGCCAGATCCATCAGATGACGGCTGTAGGCAGTCAGGTCGCTGGGCGAGGCGTCGACCATCCACTCTGGCAACGCTTGCTCGACCAGGTTGAAGCGTGAAGACGACTGCTTGTCCGTGGGATCGAGTTCGTTGGTCGTGCGGCTGACGTGGGGCGTCAGGTTGGTTGTCGCCGGTTCGTTCGCCAACTCGCCAATCGCGTCGGCCTGCAGGGCGATCAGATTGCACGCCAGATGATCGAAGTAGTCACCGTCAGGTTCGATCAGCCGCCATTGCAGGGTTGCAGGCGGCGGTCCGTCCGTCTGGGTCTGCAGTGAGGCACCCAGTTCCTGCAGGGTATCGAAGGCCTGGAAACCACGAGTGATGGTGTGGGTGAGAATCAGCGTGCGGCTGCCGAGCGTGCCGATCAGTACGGCCATATCGAGGACGTGCAGGTGAGTGGAAGTGCCATCGCGCGTGGTGTCCAGATCGATCAGGCAGGCGCGGGACTGATAGCGATCATCGGTACTGCGGGCAGTTTTTTGCGGATGGTCGAAAAGACTCCGGGCCATGGCGCGCTGGTCGTCGTCCCACGCCGGGTTCGTCCCGACGTTCCACCGTTCGCGCAGGGACCTGGACAATCCCTGCCAGCGCGGGGCGGAGGCGCGGGTGAACTGGTTCCAGTAATCGACCTGTTGTTCCTCGAAGGCAACAAACAGCAGCGGCGCCAGTTCATTGAGCAGCCTGGCGATAGCCTCGATGTTGACGGGCAGTTGTACCGGTGTCTCGTGCGCAGGATGCAAGGTGAGGTAGTGCTCGCCATCCAGGTAGGTCACTGGCTTGTTGGCGACGCCATGACGCACCAGCGCATCGGTCAGCGATTCGAAGTGTCGCGGCCCGGGGACGACACGCTGGTCACGCAAGGTCCAGCCAGGTGTCACCACCATTGCCAGTCGCGGGTCGATCTGTAACTTGGGGTATAGCGTCTTCAGTGCCGGTTGCAGGGCGCGGGTGGCGACTTCCCTGATTGAGGGGCCGGCGATCAGCTGGGTGAGCAGGGCGTCCTGATCGTCCGGTAGCTTGTGGTCGGCGGGAGAGTTGAGGGTTTCTGGCATGGTCATATCCTTGGTCAGAACAGCAGACACCGCGAAAGAGGCGGCGAGCGATGCGTTGCAAGGTAGTGACGGGCCGAGCACCGAAGGTGGTAGATAAATATCGCAGACAAAAAAAGACCCGCACGGCGGCGGGTCTTGTCGTCAGCGTCGGCTCAGGTGCCGGACTTGATCTTGGTCCAGGCCCGGGTGCGTGCCCGCTCGGCATCCCGCGGCAGCGGTTGCAGGGTGTAAAGCGTGCCCATCGCCGCATCGGTCGGGTACAGGTTGGGGTTGTTGCGGATCGCCGGGTCGACCAGTTGGGTGGCGTCCTTGTTCGGGTTCGGATACCCGACGAAGTCGCTGACCGGCGCGATCACCGTCGGTTGCAGCAGGTAGTTGATGAAGGTGTAGGCGTCCTCCGGGTTCTTCGCGCCCTTGGGAATAGCGAGCATGTCGAACCAGATCGGTGCGCCTTCCTTGGGCAGGCGCATGTCGACCACTACACCGTTCTTCGCTTCTTTGGCGCGATTGGCCGCTTGCGAGAAGCTGCCGGAATAACCGACCGCGACGCAGATGTCACCGTTGGCGATGTCGGCCATGTACTTGGACGAATGGAAGTAGGTCACGTACGGCCGGATCTTCATCAGCAGCGCTTCGGCCTTGGCATAGTCCGCCGGATTTTTGCTGTTGGGATCCAGACCCAGGTGTTGCAGGGCCAGCGGCAGAATCTCCGACGGCGAGTCGAGCAGGGCGACGCCGCACTGCTTGAGCTTGCTGAGATTCTCTTCCTTGAAGATCAGGTCCCAGCTGTCCACCGGCGCGTTATCGCCCAGCGCGGCTTTGACCTTGGCCGGGTTGAAGCCGATCAGGATGGTGCCGTACATGTACGGCACGGCGAATTTGTTGCCCGGGTCGTTGGCTTCGATCAGCTTCATCAGTTTCGGATCGAGATGATTCCAGTTCGGCAGCTTGCTGCGATCCAGCGGCTGGAACACCCCGGCTTCAATCTGCTTGGCGAGGAACACGTTGGACGGCACCACCACGTCATAGCCGGAGTTGCCGGTCAGCAGTTTGGCTTCCAGTGCTTCGTTGGTGTCGAAGATGTCGTAGACCAGTCTGGTCTGGGTGTTCTGTGCCTTGAAGTCTTCCAACGCCTTGGGCGTGATGTAGTCGAACCAGTTGTAGACGCGCAGGGTACGTTCTTCGGCGTGGGCGCCGACGCTAAGCAGCGCGGCGCACAGGGCTGGCGCAATGCAGTGCTTGAGTCGGTTCATTGTTCAAAACCTTCCAGCACGTTCACCGCGTTGATGCCGATTTCTTCCACCGCGTAACCCCCTTCCATGACGAACAGGGTTGGTTTGCCGAGGGCGGCGATGCGTTTGCCCATGGCCAGGTAATCCGGGCTGTCGAGCTTGAACTGCGAGATCGGATCGTCCTTGAAGGTGTCGACGCCCAGCGACACGACGATGATGTCGGCACCGTAGCTGTCGATCTCGTTGCAGGCCTGTTCCAGTGCCGCGCTCCACACATCCCAGCCGGAGCCGGCCGCTAGCGGATAGTTGAAGTTGAAGCCTTCACCGGCCCCTTCGCCACGTTCATCTTCGTAGCCGAGGAAGAACGGAAACTCGGCTTCCGGGTGGCCGTGGATCGAGGTGAACAGCACGTCGCTGCGCTCATAGAAAATCGACTGGGTGCCGTTGCCGTGGTGGTAATCGACGTCGAGGATCGCGACCTTCTTGTGGCCGGCATCGAGGAATGCCTGAGCGGCAATGGCGGCGTTGTTGAGGTAGCAATAACCGCCCATCAAGTCGCCGGCGGCGTGGTGTCCCGGTGGCCGGCACAGGGCGAACGCACTGCGTGCACCGCGCTGGATTTCCGCTTGGGCAGTCAGCGCCACTTGCGCTGCACTGTAGGCTGCTTGCCAGGTGCCGGCGGTGATCGGCGCGCCGCCGTCGAAGCTGTAGTAGCCGAGCTGGCCGTGCAGGCTGGTCGGTTTGATCTGCCGCAGAGTGCGTGCGGGCCAGGTGTAGGGCAGCAAGTCGCCGTCGGTGTTGAATTCGGTCCAGCGTGCCCACGCACCTTTGAAGAAGTCGAGGTAATCGCGGCTGTGGATGCGCGCGATCGGTTCGAGGCCAAAATCCTTTGGCGCTTCTACCGGGCCGAGGTTCTGGTGCTGTACCCGTTGCAGCACATGGTCGGCACGCGAAGGCATCTCGAAGCACGGCTTGAGCTGGCCGTCGATGAGTTCGCAGCGGCCGTGGTGCAGGTGGTGATCGTCCGAGTAGATCGTCAGCATTTGTTGTTCTCCGCAGGGGGCTGATTCGGTTGCTCCCAGTGTTGCGGCGCGCGATGAAACGGAGAACGGCAGGAAAGGCCAAAAGGGGATCGATATGGCCAAAAACTCTGACCGCAATTCGCCCCTTGTTGGCGCAGGTTTGCACCTGTCATGGGCAGGCAATACAAACCTGTGGGAGCTGGCTTGCCAGCGATAGCGTCGTGTCAGGCGAGATCTCTGGCGGCTGTGAGGACGTCATCGCTGGCAAGCCAGCTCCCACAAAGGAATCATCAGTGCGGTCTGAACTGACTCGGCGCAACACCGCTCCAGCGCACGAACGCATGGCGGAAACTCGCGGTCTCGCTGAAGCCCAGGGTCTCGGCGATGCGGTAGATCGGCAGTTGATCCTCACACAGCATCTGCTTGGCCCGCTCGAAGCGCAGTTCGTCGAGCAGTTCCTGATAACTGCTGCCCATGTCCTTCAAATGGCGGCGCAAGGTGCGCGGCGAGCACTTCATTTGCTGGGCCAGCCCCTCCAGCCCCGGTGCTGCATTGAGCTGGGCACTGAGCAACTGGCGAATTCGCCCCAGCCACGCCTGGCGTCCGGTGAACTCGATGTTCTGTTTGCGGCAGCGGTCGGCCATGGCCTGGTGGGTGATGCTGTCGGCCAACGGCAACGGCTGATCGAGCCAGCGCCGGTCAAAGGCGAAAGCATTGTCCTTGGCGCCGAAGTGCAGCGGGCTGTTGAAGTGCTCAGCGTAGCTGTCGCGGTAATCCGGTGCGGCATGTTCAAAGCGTGTCGCCAGCAACGGCAGCGGATGCCCGAGCAGGTCGTCGCAGATGACCTTCAACGACACCAGGCAGAATTCCGCGTTGAACACCGCCATCGACGGGCTCTCGCGGTAATCGGCGGCGACGAACCAGACCCGCTCGCCATCGTCTTCCAGTCTCAGTTCGAAAAGTGTTCCCAGCAGCGCCGGATAGCGAATCGCCAGGCGCAAAGCGTCACCTAAGGTGGCACTGGTGAGCAGGGCGTAACCGAGGATGCCGTAGCAGGACACGTGCATCCGCCGGCCCAGTTCCAGGCCAATGTCATGCTTGAGCGCGACCGCGTTGGCGCAGACCTGCATTTCCTGATTGGTGGTGATGCGCGTGTCGGCACGGGCCAGATCCGCCGCACTGATGCCGCTGCCGGCCAGCAGCGCTTCGCTCGACAGGCCTTCGGTCTTGAAGGTGTTGAGCACCAGTGAGACGGCATTGAGCGTCGTGAGGTGGGAGTGGAGCATGAGGCGGCATCCGCTGGTTTTTGGCAAAAGAGGCAGCAAGTAGCGTGCCGTGCACGACGCCCACAGGCAGGAGTGACGTCGTGCACGGTCATCAGCGTATGCCTTAGCTCGCGCTGAAAAACAGCTGTCGGGCCTGCTCCACGCCGATCATGCTGCGGTAGTACGCCAGCCGTTCGGCCCGGCTCAACCCGCGAGTGCTGTCGGCATCGGATCCCAGTTGCCGCTCCGCGGGGGTTTTCAAACGTGCAGAGAGGAAGGCCTTGTCCGGCACCCATGAGGTGGAGTACAGAAAATGCGCGTACCACAGCACCTTGCGCGTGGTCTGGTCAGTGATGCTGTATTCGTCCAGGTAGAGCGCCTTGCCGCCCTTGAGGCGGCGTCGACTGACAGTTTTTGCAATACGGATGCTGTCATTGGTCTGAAGCCAGGCGACACCTGATGGTGTGGGTGATTGTGCCCTGGTCATCATCGACATGGCGGTTTTGGCCTGCTGATATAGGCTGTCGACGGCATCGCTCAGCGCCTTGTTCAGCACCGCAGCCGAGCGCTGGCTGCTGTCCGTGGCGTTGCTGTCGGTCAGGGCCTGTTCAATGGCCGCGCTGACGTGTTCCAGTTGCAGGGCGTGCTGGTGAAACAGGTACTCGATACCGACCGCCGAGCGTCCGGCCTGCTTCATGAGTTCGTTCATGCGCAGGGTGAACGCCGGCAGGCCGTCGAGCAGGTCCTGCCCCTTGTTCAGGCTGGTTTCGAGCGCTGGCGTCGGCGTCGGCAAGGCAGTGCTGATACGTTCGACCCACACCCCGGGAGTTTTTTGATGAAAGGTCGAGATGACCTTGTCCGTGAGCGGTGACTTGATGTCGACCAGGTCGGTTTCCAGGCCCTGTGCCGTCAGGCGCGGCTCGCCGATCAGCACGCCGTTGTAGCGGGTGCGGATGAACTTCTTTTTCGGCCTTGGCGGTTGCACGGGGAGCGCCGGGCGGCTGCGCAGGGTGTCGCGCTCTTCGAGCAACAGCACCAGGTTGTGGCGGGCGCTGCGGTTGAATTGCTCGAGCTGTTGGCGAAGGTTTGTCAGCGGTGCCTCTTGCACACTGTCAGCGAACGCGGACTTGAAGTCTGCCAGGCGCTCGTCGAGTACGTTGAATTGTTCGATCAGATCGTTGAGGCAGTCGATGCGTTCGTCGAGCCGGGAAACGCTGCGCTCCTCAAGGGTGTCGCGCAGCGCTTGAACGGCGATATCGGCGGTATCGACAATCTGGTCGAGACTGAGCCAGGCATCCGCGGCGGTCGCTACCGAGTGTTCGGGCAGGCAGACATTGCGCGCCAGTGTCACCTGCAGTGCCGTGAGATCCTCGATCGAGTACGCCGGGAGTGCCTTGCGGGTCAGTTGAATCAAGCGCAAGCCGTCTCTCTCGAACTCTTTGAGTTGCACCAATTGTGCCTGGATCTGCTCCAGACGCGTGATCATGTCCAGATTGAGCTCAAGCATCTGCCGCGTTTCGGCAATATGCCGGTTCTGGGGCTGTTCAGCCTGTTCTTCGAGATGATTGAGTACGCTGCGCAATGTCGGCGTGAACAGGGTCAGCGCTTCGCGAATCCCTGCATGGATGAGTTCGAGCTGCGCCTTCAGGTAGCTCAGGGATCTCTGTTGGTAGTCAGCCGTTGGCGAGAATACATGCAACGCCTTGAGATCGCTCAACGCCTGGGCATAAGCGACGCGTTGCCTGTCCAGAGACTGTAGAAAGAGCTGGCGGTGGGCCGCAGCGGTCTGAGCGGTGGCAGCGTTCATTGCCTGGCGGACCTGTTCCAGCTCGCCTTGCGCTGCCGCCTTACGGCTTTCGAAGGCGGTCAGGCGGGTGCGCAGTTTTTCCGCTTCGATGCGGCGTTGTGCTTCAGCCAGCTGTGTCAGGCCGGCCGAGCCGCCACCGCGCAGACGCAGTCGGGTATCGACGAACCAATCGCCACGCAGATTGCCGATCAAGGCTGGGCCGGTACGGGTTGGATCCTGCGGATCGATGATCATGACGGTACCGTTTTCGTCCACCGCGACCTCGAACCAGTCATGGCCCACCGGGGCGTACCATTTGCTGTTGTAGCTGTAGAGATTGCGATAGAGCCCTGGCGTGGTGTTGGCGCTACCCAGACGTTGCGGGCGAAGGATTTTGAAGTGGGACAGCACGGTGCCCAGACTTGCGGGCGTGCGATTCGCGGCGCCGCTGATATTCAGGGTTTGCTGCAGGTCAGCGGTTTCATGGGGAGCACTTTTTTCCAGTTGTTGCACGGTGATTTCAGTGGTCGTGGGGTCAGGGTTTTTCGGTGTTTCGCGTGCCGCTGTCTCATGGGCCAGCCGTGGTCGGGAGCGACCTGCGATGTGCAACGTGATCGCCATCCCCAGATTGAGCAACACCTCGGTGAACGCTGACCATTGCGCGGAAGAGTCATCCTGCTCCCGGGCTTCCTTCAGGGCTTGCAGTTGCTCCATCACCTGCCAGATCCACGTCGCGACACCCACCGTGCGTCCGAGGAACGGCAAGACGGCATTGAACAGGGTCCATCCGGCCTGTTTGAAACTGGCCCAGCGACTTTCCGCATTTGACACCGACTGGCGGTCGGCCAGCTCGACCAGCGCCGACGCGTTGGCTTTGTACAGAGCGCCTGGCAGATCGCCCTCCACGGTCTTTCTACCGAGGCTGATCGGCCCACTCATGACCCTCATTTTTTCCGCATCCACCAGAAACTCGGTGACGGCCCAGGGGGAGGGCAACGTGCCTGGAAACACATAGTTGGCGTAGTCGCTGCGCACGCGGTCCGGGAGCCAGGCGAGCACCGAGTCACGCAGACTGGCGGATTGCTGGATGGCGTACAGCAAGTTGCTGGGGGAAGGGTATTGGGTCAACGGCTGGTCGAGCATCGGTCGATACAGCAGGCACGGCCCGGCGCTCGGGTCCTCAGGACCGATCACGAACATGTTGGCGACTTCGTCATGGCTGCCGTCTGTTCTGCGTTGAGGTACGAAAGCCAGAGGCCGCATGACGATGGTCTGGTCCTCGACCATGCGATGGTTGCTGTCGGGATCCAGCACCGCGACGACATAGCGGTAACCGCGTGCGTCGATACCGGCCTTGCCGCGAATTTTCGATTGCAGGGCCAGCAGCGGCAACTGGATGCGCAAGTGTTGAGTGAACAGTGCCTGTCTCCCGGCGGAAGCTGGCGTGGTGTCGACCAACTGACGCTTGATCAGCGCCGGGTAGGTCGTACCGATATCCGCGCGGGTTACCAGGTCTTCCAGATAGCTTACGGTCAGCCATGTCGGCAATGGCTTGCCACGGGTGGAGTGCAGGGTCTTGTTGCCTACCGGCACTGCAATCAGATTCTGCAAGGCCAGATCGGTGACGCTGAAATTGTAAGTCTCGATTTTTCCCGGAACAGTAAAGGTGCCCCAGATCACCGGACTTTTGACCCGCAACTGGATCGACTCCAGAGCTGTTTCAAGATCGGTACGCTGCGCATCGGCGTGCGCGCGAAGGGTCTCGGCATGCAAGGCGTTCATTTCGCTCAGCGCGTATTCGCTGATTGGCAGGATGCCATCCAGATAGGACTTGCCGGTGTTCTGGTTATGCAGTGCAGCCAGATCCTTCAAGTGCCGGGAATAGTTGTTCAGATCCGGCAGTGATGCAGCAATGAGCCAGTCAGGCAAGGCATTCTGAAACCAGCTCAATGGCGGGCCGGGCTTTTTCGCCGTGGCGTCGACTTCGGGGGTGGCCGTGGACAATGGCTTGTCGAGCGGGGCAGGTGTGGCAGGAGAAAAATCCAGCGCGCCGATCACATCGATCTGAATCGAGACCAGTGCACACGCCTGATAATCGAAGATGCTGCCCGAGGGTTCTAGCAATCGCCAGTTCAACTGCTGGTACGGCTGAAGATTGCCCACGTGCGCAGGCAAGGATTTGCCCAGGTCATCAAGAGAGTCGAACTTCTGATAACCCTTGAGCAGTGAATGGGCGAGGATGACCGTCTTTCCCTGTTGTGTGCCGATCAGCACGGCCATCGATACTTCGTTCAGATGCTTTACGGTTGTGCCATCGATCAGATCAATGGCGATCAGGCAGGCGCTGTTCTGGTCATCGATTTTCCTGCCGGCCAGACCGGCAGTGCGATACAGCGCGCGGGCCATTGCGCAGTCACTCTCGCTCCAGCCTTGTACCTGATTGACGTTCCAGATCTCGCGCAGGGTGTTCGACAATGTATGCCAACGCGGGCCGTTGCTGTCGTCGGCGTTGTTCCAGTACGCCAGCTGTTGCTCCTGAAACGCCGTGAGCATGACCGGTGCCAGCAGGTTGAGCAGGCTGGCGATTTCGTCGATCCGTACCGGCAGGTGGACGGCCGGATCGCTGATCGGTTGTTGCGTCAGAAATTGTTCACCTTCGATATACAGCGTCGGCGTGCCCTGCACGACCTGGGCGGCGAGGATTTCGGTCAAGGCCTGGTAGGTCGGATTTCCGGCAACGATCTGTTCGTCGACGATGGACCATTGCGGCGTGCCGATCATGGTAATGCTCGGCTCCAGATCAAGCGTGGGGTACAGCTTGCGCAAATGTTCGCGCAACAGCACGGCGGCCACGTCGCGCAAGTCGGGGCCGACACTCAATTGGGTGATCAGGGCTTCGGTGGGATTGGTGCCGGCAGCCGTCTGCCGGGTGGAGCTTGTGGTTGCTGAACTCATCGTGCGTCCCTGCGTTCTGGTGATGGAGGCGATCCCGAGGACAAGTCTCGGGATCGCTCCATGCTAGGGAGGCACGATGCAGCGTGGGTGGTAGATATGTAGGGCGTCGGACTATCGCCGGCGCCGGACCAGGCTCAGCGCAATTCGCCACACAGGTCGAGTTCGATCAGACGCCGCACTTCGGCGTTGTCCAGACCCGCACCGAGCAAGCCGTGCAGCTTGCCGAACGCCGCTTCTCGGGTCATGCCGCCACCGGACAACACGCCAACGCCGCGCAAACGGCTGCCGGCTTCATACACATCCAGCTCGACCCCGCCTTCATGGCACTGCGTGACCGCAACCACCACCACACCGTTGTCCCGTGCGCGGCCGAGGCTGGCAAGGAACTCGGGATTGTCGCTCGGTCCGGTGCCGCTGCCGTAGCACTCCAGCACCAGACCTTTGATACCGCTGGCCAGCAGGCCATCAACCACCTCGGCGCCGATGCCGGGGAACAGTGGCAGCACAGCAACCTTGGCCAGTTGTTTCGGCTGGTTGTAGTTCAGTGCGGCCGGAATCGACGGCGCTTTCACCCCGCCGCCCTGACGCTCCAGGCGCTTGAACGGATGCCGGCCGAAGCTGCGCACTTTCGCGCAACGGGTCGGCGCCAGCAGCTCGCCATGGAAATACAGGTGCACGCCCGGCGCCAGACCCTGACCCAGAGCAACGAGCGCGCCACCGAGGTTTTCCCAGGCATCGCTGTCGGTGACGCCGGCCGGCAGCATCGAGCCGGTGAAACACACCCGGGCATGCAGGCCGAGCAACTGGAAACTCATCGCCGCAGCGCTGTAGGCCAGGGTGTCGGTGCCATGCAGGATCAGCACGCTGTCGCAGCCTTGCACGTCCACCGCATCGACCACCGCTTCGCGCAGTTGCTGCCAGTAGGCCGGGGTCATGTTGGCGCTGTCGATCAGCGGCGACATTTCCCGGAAGCGCCACTGCGGCACAACGAGTTCAGGCTGGCTGTGCAGGTAGTCGCGCATCCGCGCTTCGAAACCGGACGCCGGGGCCAGACCGTTGGCACTGGCCTGCATGCCGATGGTGCCACCGGTGTAGAGCACCATGACGTTTTGGGCGGCGGGAAAGGAATTGGCAATCATCTGAGGGTCTCCACAAGAGATGACATTGTAGGAGTGAGCCTGCTCGCGATAGCGGTTCATCATTCAACATTGATGTTGGCTGAAAGACAGCTATCGCGAGCAGGCTCGCTCCTACAAGTTATTGCATCACAATAACTGACGGGCGCAGGGGATGCGCCCGTCATTCACCTGTCAGCGTTGCGCTGCAGGCACGCCTTGCGGCTCGGCTGCGGTCTTGTCGGCAGCTGGCGCCTCGGTCGGCCAGGCCTTCAGGTCCAGATCCAGATCGGCAAATTTGCTGGAGTCGAACACCGGCTGCTTGATGCCCGCACGGCGCTGTTCGTCGTAGTCGCGCATCACGCGCATGCCGACCTTGAACAGCATGGCCAGGGCCATCAGGTTGACGAAGGCCAGGCAGGTCATGGTGATGTCGGCGAAGGCGAACACGGTCGACAGATCCTGCATCGAACCCCATACCACCAGCGCCAGGACCAGACCGCGGAAAACCATCAGCAAGGCGCGGTTGCGGCTGAGGAACTGCAGGCTGTTTTCGCCCAGGTAGTAGTTGTAGAGGATGCAGGTGAAGACGAACAGCGACAGCGCGACGCTGACGAAGATGCGGCCCCAGTCACCGACCACGGCGGCCAGCGAGTTCTGGGTCAGGACGATGCCGTCACCTTCGAAGCCCGGGGTGTAGAAGCCCGACAACAGGATCAGCAGCGCGGTGCAGGTGCAGATCACGAAGGTGTCGAGGAACACGCTGAAGGCCTGAACCACGCCCTGGGCGCCCGGGTGTTTCACCGAGGCCACGGCGGCGACGTTCGGCGCACTGCCCAGGCCCGCTTCGTTGGCGAACACGCCACGCTTCACGCCCATGACGATGGCGCTGCCGAGCAGGCCGCCGAAGGCCGGGTCGAGACCGAAGGCGCTCTTGAAGATGGTTTCCAGCATCGCTGGCACGTGTTCGATCTGGGTGCCGATCACGTACAGGGTCACGCCGATGTACGCCAGGGTCTTGACCGGTACCAGCAGATCGGACACTGCAGCGATGCGCTTGATGCCGCCGATGAAGGTGATGGCCAGCAGCACCGCCAGGACGATCCCGGTGTGGCTTGGGTCGAAGGCGAAGGCGTTCTGCAGCGAGTGGGTCACGGTGTAGGACTGCAGGCCGATGAAGGCGAAGCCGTAGGTGACCAGCAGCAGGACCGAGAACACCACTGCCATGCCTTTCAACTTCAGGCCGTGCTGGATGTAGTAGGCCGGGCCGCCACGGTACAGACCGTCGCCATCGGCGCGCTTGTAGACCTGCGCCAGGGTGCATTCGAAGAAGCTGCTGGACATGCCGACCAGTGCGGTCACCCACATCCAGAACACCGCACCCGGACCACCGAGGGTCACGGCGATGCCGACACCGGCGATGTTGCCTGCACCGACGCGGCCGGCAAGGCTGAGCATCAGGGCCTGGAACGAGCTGAGTTGCCCGCCGCTGCTTTTCAGGCTGTCGCGGAACACCGCGAACATGTGGAAGAAGTGCCGCAATTGAACGAAACGCGAGCGAATCGTGAAGTAGCTACCGAGCCCGACAATGAGCACGATCAGTACTTTCCCTGAGAGGAAGTCGTTGATGACTTCGAGCATGGATTTTTCCTCGCTGTTTTTTGTGTAAGCAAATGCTGGATGTTCAGAAACATCGCGTTACACCGGTTTGCGCGCGGCACGACAGGTGAGGCGAAGGTTTCGTCCCGGATCCATTTCGCGGGTTTGTTATTAGTTCGGGTTTCGCATGGGTTATGGCCTCGTTACCGACGACCGCTCACGCGAAGAGGGGCGGCACTATACCGATCAGTGCGGCGCCCGTCTGCACGCTCGTGGTGCAAGCGACGAAACGAAGCGTTGAAACACCCGGCGTTACCGGCGCCGGGCTTGTGCGGGAACTGCTCTTCTGTTGATGCAAACCCTGTGGTGAGGGGATTTATCCCCCCTCATCACAATGACTCACCTCTACATTGTTCAGTCCCCAGACATACGGGTCTCAGGATCAGAAAGTTAAAAAAAAGGGCTTGGGGACAAATCCCCAAGCCCTCAAAAGGTGAGAGGTGTCTAGTCCCTCGACCTGGTGAGCGGTGCTACAAATAACGCGTCGGCTCAGGCTTTGAGCGGAACCAGACGCGGGGCAATCATGTTTTCCGGGCGCAGGATGTCGGCGAGCATGGCTTCGTCGAGCAGACCTTCTTCGCGCACCAGTTCCAGCACGCCGCGGCCGCTTTCAAGGGCGATACGGGCGATGCGGGTGGCGTTTTTGTAGCCGATGTACGGGTTCAGTGCGGTGACCAGACCGATCGAGTGCTCGACCAGTTCGCGGCAGCGCGCTTCGTTGGCGGTGATGCCGACGATGCAGTGCTCGCGCAGCATGTCCATGGCGCGTTGCAGCAGACGGATCGAGTCGAGGATCTTGAACGCGATCAGCGGCTCCATCACGTTCAGCTGCAGTTGGCCGCCTTCGGCTGCCATGGTCAGCGCCAGATCGTTACCGATGACCTGGAAGGCCACCTGGTTAACGGCTTCCGGAATCACCGGGTTGACCTTGCCGGGCATGATCGAGCTGCCTGGCTGACGCGCCGGCAGGTTGATCTCGTTGATGCCGGTGCGTGGGCCGCTGGACAGCAGGCGCAGGTCGTTGCAGATCTTCGACAGCTTGACCGCGGTGCGCTTGAGCATGCCGGAGAACAGCACGAAGGCGCCCATGTCGGAGGTGGCTTCGATCAGGTCGGCGGCCGGCACCAGCGGTTGACCGCTGATCAGCGCCAGACGCTGTACTGCCAGCGCTTGATAACGCGGGTCGGCGTTGATGCCGGTGCCGATCGCGGTGCCGCCCAGGTTCACTTCGGTCAGCAGTTCCGGGGCCAGCGTCTTCAGACGGGCCAGGTCTTCGCCCATGGTGGTGGCGAAAGCACGGAATTCTTGACCCAAAGTCATCGGTACGGCGTCTTGCAGCTGGGTACGGCCCATTTTCAGGACGTGATCGAATTCTTTGCCCTTGGCCGCGAAGGCCTGAATCAGGCTGTCGAGGCTGGCCAGGAGCGCGTCGTGACCCAGCAGCAGACCCAGGCGGATCGCGGTCGGGTAGGCGTCGTTGGTCGACTGCGCCATGTTAACGTCGTCGTTCGGGTGCAGGTACTGGTACTCGCCTTTCTGGTGACCCATTGCTTCGAGCGCAATGTTGGCGATCACTTCGTTGGCGTTCATGTTGGTGGACGTACCGGCGCCACCTTGAATCATGTCGACCACGAATTCTTCGTGGAAATCACCGCGGATCAATCGGGCACAGGCTTCGCTGATGGCAGCGTGCTTGGCTTCGCTCAGATGACCCAACTCACGGTTGGCGTCAGCGGCGGCCTGTTTGACCATCGCCAGACCGACAACCAGTTTCGGGTAATGCGAAATCGGAACGCCGGAGAGACGGAAGTTGTTCACCGCTCGCAGGGTCTGGATGCCGTAATACGCTTGAGCCGGTACTTCGAGGGCGCCAAGCAGGTCGTTTTCTGTGCGGAAAGATGCAGCGGAGGACATGATAGAAATCATCTCGATATGGACCCGGTCTGTGCCGGAACGCTGCGAATGCTAGGCTTGTGGGATTTTTTGGGCCAATGCTGTTAAACACTGGCCTATGCACATTCGGCATAATGCCCGTGTGACGCCGCCTGCGCGGCAGACGTGTGACCTGTTTTGGTGCGTTCCCGGGAGGGCGTGATGAATCTGGAAAGCAAATGGCTCGAGGACTTCAGTGCTCTGGCCGCGACCCGCAGCTTCTCGCAGGCCGCCGAACGGCGCTTCGTGACCCAGCCGGCGTTCAGTCGGCGGATCCGCAGCCTGGAAGCTGCGCTTGGGCTGACGCTGGTCAACCGTTCGCGCACGCCGATCGAGCTGACGGCGGCGGGACAATTGTTTCTAGTGACCGCGCGCACCGTGGTCGAACAGCTCGGCGAAGTGCTGCGCCATCTGCATCACCTGGAAGGCGGGCAGGGCGAAGTGATGCAAGTCGCCGCCGCCCACTCTTTGGCGCTGGGCTTCTTCCCGCGCTGGATTGCGCAACTGCGCAACGAAGGGCTGAACATCGCCACGCGATTGGTGGCAACCAACGTCGGCGACGCGGTGCATGCATTGCGCGAAGGCGGCTGCGACCTGATGCTGGCGTTCTACGACCCGGACGCGGCGATGCAGATGGACCCGGAAATCTTCCCGTCGCTGCACCTGGGCCAGACCGAAATGCTCCCGGTGTGCGCAGCCGATGCCGATGGCAAACCGCTGTTCGATCTGGAAGGCGAGGCCAGTGTGCCGCTGTTGGCGTACAGCGCCGGGGCGTTTCTCGGGCGTTCGGTGAATGGATTATTGCGCCAGCGCCAGCTGCGTTTCACCACCATCTATGAAACCGCCATGGCCGACAGCCTCAAGAGCATGGCCCTGGAGGGGCTCGGCATCGCCTGGGTGCCGCAGTTGAGTGTGCGGGCAGAGCTGGCTCGCGGCGAACTGGTGGTCTGCGGCGGCCCGCAATGGCACGTGCCGCTGGAGATTCGCCTGTATCGCTGCGCACTGGTGCGCAAGGCCAACGTGCGGTTGCTGTGGCGCAAGCTTGAAGGCGGCGCTGCACAGGCTTCCTGAGCCACCGCAGATCCAATTGTGGGAGCGGGCTTGCTCGCGAATACGGTGTGTCAGTCGAGATTCATGTATCTGACCTGACGCCTTCGCGAGCAAGCCCGCTCCCACAGGGCGGATTTGCGGTGTTCTGTCGCTGACCTTCAAGTCAATAAAACCGGGCCTTTGGCTGATTTGACAGATGGTCGTTTCGGGGGCTGTTTATTGCTTTCTTTGCGGTATACTGCGCGGCCTTCGGCCGGTACGTCCGGCCATTTTTCGTACAATCAAGCCACGCAATCCTGCGTGGCTTGTTGTTTTTGACGCGCCTGCGGGCGCCCAGAGAGAAGAGGCGCGACGATGAGTGCACTGGTTGGCGTGATCATGGGCTCCAAGTCCGATTGGTCCACCCTTAGCCACACCGCCGATATGCTGGAAAAGCTCGGCATCCCGTACGAGGTCAAGGTGGTTTCTGCTCACCGCACCCCGGATCTGCTGTTCCAGTACGCCGAAGAGGCTGAGGGCCGCGGCATCGAGGTGATCATCGCCGGTGCCGGTGGCGCAGCCCACCTGCCAGGCATGTGTGCGGCCAAGACTCACCTGCCGGTACTGGGCGTTCCGGTGCAGTCGTCGATGCTCTCGGGTGTCGATTCGCTGCTGTCGATCGTGCAGATGCCGGCGGGCATTCCGGTTGCCACCCTGGCTATCGGCAAGGCCGGCGCGATCAACGCCGCGCTGCTCTCGGCGAGCATCCTTGGTGCCAAGCATCCACAGTTCCACGCGGTGCTGAAAACCTTCCGTGCCGAGCAGACAGACAGCGTCCTGGACAATCCAGACCCACGTATTGCCTGAGGTTGTTGAGATGAAGATCGGTGTAATCGGTGGCGGCCAGTTGGGCCGCATGTTGGCGCTGGCGGGCACTCCGCTGGGCATGAACTTCGCTTTCCTCGACCCGGCGCCGGACGCTTGCGCCGCAGCACTGGGCGAACACCTGCGGGCCGATTACGGCGATCAGGATCACCTGCGCCAACTGGCGGATGAAGTCGACCTGGTGACGTTCGAGTTTGAAAGCGTCCCGGCCGAAACCGTGGCGTTCCTCTCGCAATTCGTCCCGGTCTATCCGAGCGCCGAAGCCCTGCGCATCGCTCGCGACCGCTGGTTCGAGAAGAGCATGTTCAAGAACCTGGGCATTCCGACTCCGGCCTTCGCCGACATTCAATCGCAAGCCGACCTGGACGCCGCCGTGGCTGCCATCGGTCTGCCGGCCGTGCTGAAAACCCGCACCTTGGGTTACGACGGCAAAGGTCAGAAAGTCCTGCGCAAGCCGGAAGACGTGGTAGGTACGTTCGCCGAGCTGGGCAGCGTTGCCTGCCTGCTGGAAGGCTTCGTGCCGTTCACCGGCGAAGTTTCGCTGATCGCCGTGCGTGCCCGTGATGGCGAAACGAAGTTCTACCCGTTGGTGCACAACACCCACGACGGCGGCATCCTCAAGCTGTCGGTGGCCAGCACCGATCATCCGCTGCAGGCGTTGGCTGAAGATTACTCCAGCCGTGTGCTCAAGCAGCTGGATTATGTCGGTGTGATGGCGTTCGAGTTCTTTGAAGTCGACGGTGGCCTCAAGGCCAACGAAATCGCCCCGCGTGTGCACAATTCCGGGCACTGGACCACCGAAGGCGCCGAGTGCAGTCAGTTCGAAAACCACCTGCGCGCCGTTGCCGGCCTGCCGCTGGGTTCGACGGCCAAGGTCGGCGAGAGCGCCATGCTCAACTTCATCGGCGTGGTTCCGCCGGTTGAGAAAGTCATCGCCATCGAAGACTGCCATCTGCATCACTACGGCAAAGCCTTCAAGGCCGGGCGCAAGGTCGGTCACGCCAACCTGCGCTGCGCCGACATGGCCACGCTGCAGGCACAGATCGTCAAGGTCGAAGCGCTTATCGCCGAGTAACCACAGTTTCATCTGGCAACGGCGGAACCTTCGGGAGCCGCCGTTCTCTCATGGCAGGATGCCAAAGTCTGACTAGGCTTTGGCATATCTACCAAATCAGAGGGAAATGCCATGGGAATTATCGGAACCATCTTTATCGGCTTGATCGTCGGCCTGCTGGCACGCTTCCTCAAACCGGGCGATGACAGCATGGGCTGGATCATGACCATCCTGCTCGGTATCGGCGGTTCGCTGGCGGCCACTTACGGCGGCCAGGCCCTGGGTATCTATCAGGCAGGTCAGGGCGCAGGCTTCATCGGTGCACTGGTCGGCGCGATCGTGCTGCTGGTGATCTACGGCCTGATCAAAAAGAACTGATCCAAGCGACCAAGTCCTCTCTGCCAACGCGGCAGGGAGGGCTAGAATGCTCGGCGATTCAACGTCCTTCCTTTATCCGAGCATCTTTTACCGAGCACCTCCATGCGCCGTCTTCTGTTGACTCTTCTTTTGCTGGGCAGCGGTCTGGCCCACGCCGGCGAACTGCCGGAAACCGACTGGCTGGAACTGATGCCCAAGTCGGACCAGAAAGCCCTCGAGGCCATGCCCGAAATCGACCACAACTCCCCGGAAGCCACCGGCACCTTCACCGAGAAGGGCGGGATGAAACAGGCTAAAGGCCTGCCGGCGGTGATGTATTCGACCAAGACCGTGGCGTCGATGAACGACAAGCACATCCGCATCGGCGGCTACCCGGTGCCGCTGGAATCCGACGCCAAGGGCCGCAGCACGCTGTTCTTCCTCGTGCCGTACCCGGGCGCGTGCATCCACGTACCGCCACCGCCGCCGAATCAACTGGTGCTGGTGCGTTATCCCAAAGGTTTGAAGCTGGACGATATCTACACGCCGCTGTGGGTAACCGGCACGCTGAAGATCGAGAAAGTCAGCAATGACCTGGCCGATGCGGCGTATGCGCTGGAAGCGGACAAGGTGCGGGTGGTGCAGGAGTCTGATCTCTAACATCTGAACAATTGTAGCGAGGGGATTTATCCCCGATGGGTTGCGAAGCGACCCCCGCTTTGAATCAAGGGCAGGGGCCTGCTCCGCAGGCCATCGGGGATAAATCCCCTCACCACAAAGGCTTTCACCCACATTGATATTGCGGTGTTGGTTAGAGCGGTTTGCTGCCGATGCTGACGCCCATCGTATGGCTCGCACCCGAGGCCAGCGTGACCACATCATCCATCACATTCGCCGTCTCGATGCACAGCATGCGCTGCCAGCCATCGTTGTCCATGTCGGCCAGTGCTGCCGCGCGGTCGATCCACGGGTTCCAGATCACGGCGGTGCGTGAGCCGCTGGCGGTCAGTACGATGTGCCGTTCCCAGGTCGGGTCGACAATGCTCAGTTGCGGCGGAGCGTCGAGGTAGATGCGGTCGGTTTCGCCAGCGAAATGCAGGTCACCTTGCTGGCTGTGGGTTTTCCACTCATCCAGAGTCTCGATGTAATTCAGCCCTTCAACACCCTCGACGTGCACGTTGCGCACATCGCTGACCGCGAAATAAGTGTGCAGCGCCTGGCTGATGCTGACGGTTTCGACTCCCCGATTGTGGCTGGTCAGGCTGATGTGCAACTGATCACTCAGATGCAGGGTCAGGGTCAGATCGACCTGATGCGGCCAGCCCGGCAGGCCACCTTCGGGGTAGGGCAGCCTGAATTCAACCTTGACGCCGTCAGCCTCTGATTCGATGCCGCCCAGCTCCCAATCCATCGCCCGTACCAGACCGTGCGCGGGTGCTGGTTGCTCACCGGTGTACATGGCCTGCACGCTCTGCGGGTTGCGTTCGAACTTGCCGAACCATGGCCAGCACACCGGTACACCGGCACGGATGCTCTTGCCGGTCTTGAACACGGCCTTGTCGTTGAGCCAGATGATCGGCGGCTGGCCGTCGATCTGGTAACTGAGGATGTGCGCGCCTTGCTGGGCCACCAGCACTTCGGCCTGACCGTGGCGGATGCGCCAGCAGTTCAGTTCATCCAGTTTCACCGCTTCAACGTTGGGCGTGTTCATGGGGCAACTCTCGATCAGACACTTGGGACGACTATCGACCGCAAAACCGCGGCGATGTTTAACGCGCGCGCGGCGGCACCGAGCGGGTGCGACCGCTGCCGTCGATGGCGACGAAGACGAACACCGCCTCGGTCACTTTACGCCACTCGCTGGACAGCGGATCGTCGCTCCACACTTCGACCATCATCTGGATCGAGCTGCGGCCGATTTCCAGGGTCTGGGTATAAAAGGACAATTGCGCGCCCACCGCGACCGGCACCAGGAAGGCCATGCGGTCGATGGCGACAGTGGCTACGCGACCACCGGCCACGCGGCTGGCCATTGCGGTACCCGCCAGATCCATCTGCGCCACCAGCCAGCCGCCGAAAATATCGCCAAAGCCGTTGGTTTCGCGCGGGAGTGCGGTAATTTGCAAGGCCAGGTCGCCTTGCGGGATCGGATCTTCTTGTTCGAGCTCTATCATGCCGGGGGTGCCTCTGACCCGTGACTCTTCGTTGGTATTGCTGGTGGTAGCCGTCTTCAGGAAAAACGATTCAGCACCGAACATACTGCGTTCGTCACGTTTTCCATAGGCGCCTAAAGGGGAAACTCTGCGAAACCGGCTGATCCCGTTCAAAGGCCGGGCCAACGACGTTTTCGCACAGCAACCCCCTACAAACCGGAGCAAGGTTGCGAGTATATCGGTCGGTAGACTCCGCGACGACCATCGGGTTCTGATTTTGACCGGCAAATACGCGCCTCTATGTGCTTTTTCGAACAATTTGCTATGGTGCCGAACCTGCCCAAGCCACAGCCAGCGTTGTTGTGGCGGTAGATCCGCCTATAAGAGAAGCCCTTGCCATGACCACAGCGCCTTCGAGCCTCGCGCAGCCCGAGCAACCTGCACGCCCCCTGACCCGCAATGACTACAAGACTCTGTCGCTATCGGCCCTGGGCGGTGCGCTGGAGTTTTACGATTTCATCATCTTCGTGTTCTTCGCCACCGTGGTCGGCAAGCTGTTCTTCCCGGCCGACATGCCCGAGTGGCTGCGCCTGATGCAGACCTTCGGCATTTTCGCCGCCGGTTACCTTGCGCGGCCGCTGGGCGGCATCGTCATGGCGCACTTCGGCGACCTGCTGGGGCGCAAGAAGATGTTCACCCTGAGCATTTTCATGATGGCCGTGCCGACCCTGATCATGGGCCTGCTGCCGACCTACGCGCAGATCGGTATGTGGGCGCCGATCCTGCTGTTACTGATGCGAGTGATTCAGGGCGCGGCGATTGGCGGGGAAGTGCCGGGAGCGTGGGTCTTCGTTTCCGAACACGTGCCGCAAAAGCACATCGGCTACGCCTGCGGGACGCTGACCAGCGGTTTGACCGCCGGCATCTTGCTTGGCTCGCTGGTCGCCACGGCAATCAACAGCATTTATACACCGGGGGAAGTCGCGGATTACGCCTGGCGGATCCCGTTCCTGCTCGGCGGCGTATTCGGCCTGTTCTCGGTCTATCTGCGCCGCTGGCTGCACGAAACTCCGGTGTTCGCTGAGCTGCAACTGCGCAAGGCGCTGGCCGAAGAAGTACCGCTGCGTGCGGTGCTGCGTGACCATCGCGGGGCGATTGCGGTCTCGATGCTGCTGACCTGGCTGCTGTCCGCCGGGATTGTCGTGGTGATCCTGATGACCCCGACCGTGCTGCAGACGGTCTATCACTTCTCAGCGACAGTGGCGCTGCAATCCAACAGCCTGGCGATCGTGTTCCTCAGCGTCGGTTGCATCATCTCCGGTGCCCTGGCCGACCGCTTCGGCGCCGGCCGGGTGTTTGTCTTCGGTTGCCTGGGCTTGCTGATCAGCTCCTGGACCTTCTATCACAGCCTCGCCGATCACCCGAACTGGCTGTTCCCGCTGTATGCGTTGACCGGTCTGCTGGTTGGCACCATCGGTGCGGTGCCATACGTGATGGTCAAGGCATTCCCGCCGGTGGTGCGCTTCAGCGGATTGTCGTTCTCGTACAACGTGGCGTACGCGATCTTCGGTGGCCTGACGCCGATGGTGGTCAGCCTGCTGCTTAAAGAGAGTGCGATGGGCCCGGCCTACTATGTGGCGGTGCTGTGCGCGATGGGGATTCTGGTGGGGGCGTGGCTCTGGAAAAAGGGGCGCTGATCCGGAATTTCCTCCAGCAGTACCGGCTCTTTCGCGAGCAGGCTCGCTCCCACATTGGAATGCATTTCAACTGTGGGAGCGAGCCTGCTCGCGAATGAGGGCGACTCGAATCATTCAGTAAAACCCGGATGCTGGCCTTTCATCCAATTGTCATATTTCAGCCATAGAGTGTTCACACGGCCTGCTGATACTTGGCCCCGACTTAACACACCCTATCTGCTAGGAGTAAGGCATGAAACTGAAGCGTTTGATGGCGGCAATGACTTTTGTCGCTGCTGGCGTTGCGACTGCCAACGCGGTTGCCGCTGTTGACCCTGCTATCCCGAGCTACACCAAGACCACTGGTGTGTCGGGCAACCTGTCCAGCGTCGGTTCCGATACCCTGGCTAACCTCATGACCCTGTGGGCTGAGAACTACAAGAAAGAATACCCGAACGTAAACATTCAGATTCAGGCCGCTGGCTCCGCCACCGCGCCACCTGCGCTGACTGAAGGCACCTCCAACCTCGGCCCGATGAGCCGCAAGATGAAGGACACCGAACTGGCGGCCTTCGAACAGAAATACGGCTACAAGCCAACCGCTATCCCGGTGGCCGTGGACGCCCTGGCGGTGTTCGTGCACAAGGACAACCCGATCCAGCACCTGACCATGGAACAGGTTGACGCGATCTTCTCGTCCACCCGTCTGTGCGGCGCCAAAGCCGACGTGAAAACCTGGGGCGACCTGGGCGTGACCGGCGACCTGGCCAACAAGCCAGTGCAACTGTTCGGTCGTAACTCGGTATCCGGCACTTACGGCTACTTCAAGGAAGAAGCCCTGTGCAAAGGCGACTACAAGCCTAACGTCAACGAGCAACCAGGTTCGGCGTCGGTCGTGCAGTCGATCAGCTCCTCGCTGAACGGCATCGGTTACTCGGGCATCGGCTACAAGACTGCCAGCGTGAAGACCGTTGCTCTGTCGAAGAAAGGCAGCACTGACTTCATCGAAGACACCGAAGAAAACGCCCTGAACGGCAAGTACCCTCTGTCGCGCTTCCTCTACGTTTACGTGAACAAGGCCCCGAACAAGCCTCTGGCCCCGCTGGAAGCCGAGTTCGTGAAACTGGTTCTGTCCAAACAGGGCCAGGAAGTTGTGGTGAAAGACGGCTACATCCCACTGCCGGCCAAGGTTGCTGCAAAAGCACTGGCTGACCTGGGTCTGCAGGAAGGCGGCGCTGAAGTCGCAAAAAAGTAACAAACTGAGTCCGAGGTGAACCCCACCGGACTCAGGTAAAAGGCCGGCTCTGCCCGCAGACCGGCCTTTTACACACCTCAAATTTTCGATCCTCTGCCAGTCCCGCTGGCGGTGGATTTGCTGCGTCACTGCACTGTCATCTTTCTGTCATACAGGATCGCTAGGGTGAGCGCATGAATGATCTGGCCAATTCCCCAATGACTACGACTTCCCCTCCCAAGCGCATTGATTTCAATACGCCTGAGCTGCAACGCAAGCGCCGCATTCGCGCGCTCAAGGATCGCTTCACCCGCTGGTACGTCCTCGTTGGCGGTCTGGCGGTGCTGGCAGCCATCACCTTGATCTTCTTCTTCCTCGCCTACGTCGTTGCACCGTTGTTCCAGGGTGCCAGCCTGACCGCGAAAGAGGCCATTACCCCAGCCTGGATGCAGGACGCCGGCAAGCCGCTGATGATTTCGCTCGAAGAGCAGAATCAGGTGGCGATGCGCGTTTCCGACAAGGGCCAGGCGCTGTTCTTTGACATCGACAGTGGCGCTGAATTGAAGCGTGTCGATCTGCCTGTGCCTGCCGGCGCCAGCGTAACTTCCATTGGCGAAGACCAGCCAGGTCATCCGCTGGTAGCCGTGGGTCTGTCCAACGGTCAGGCGCTGGTGTTCCGTCACACCTATAAAGTCAGCTACCCCGATGGCAAGAAAACCATCACTCCGGCCATCGAATACCCGTATGGCGAAGCGCCGATCGCGGTGAACGAGAGCGGCGGTGCGCTGGAGCACGTCAGCCTCAACGCCACCGATTCGACGCTGATGCTGGTCGGCTCGACCGGTTCGCAACTCAATGTGCTGGCGCTGACCAGCGAAGAAAACATGATGACCGGCGAAGTCAGCAACGAGCAGAAGCGTATCGAGCTGCCGCAGATGACTGAACCGGTGAAAAACATCTTCGTCGACCCGCGCCAGCAATGGCTGTACGTGGTCAACGGGCGTGCCCAGGCCGACGTATTCAGCCTGCGCGACAAGAGCCTCAACGGTCGCTACAAACTGCTGGAAAACGCTGACGCCGAAGTCACCGCGAGCACGCAACTGGTGGGCGGCATCTCGCTGATCATCGGTGATTCCAAGGGTGGTCTGGCCCAGTGGTTCATGGCTCGCGATACCGATGGCGAGCTGCGCCTGAAGCAGATCCGCACCTTCCAGATGGGCACCACGCCGATTGTTGAAATTACCGCCGAAGAGCGTCGCAAGGGCTTCGTGGCCCTCGATGCCAGCGGCAAGCTCGGCGTGTTCCACAGCACCGCGCACCGCACCCTGCTGGTCGAGCCGGTGGCCGAAGGCCAGGGCCTGTTCGGTCTGTCGCCGCGCGCCAACCGGGTGATCGTCGAGGCCGGCGGCAAGCTGCAACCGCTGCTGCTCGACAACCCGCACCCGGAAGTGTCGTGGAGCGCGTTGTGGAGCAAGGTCTGGTACGAGAACTACGACGAGCCTAAATACGTCTGGCAATCGACGGCGGCGAACACCGATTTCGAACCGAAACTGAGCCTGTCGCCACTGACCTTCGGCACCCTGAAAGCCGCGTTCTACGCGATGTTGCTGGCCGCGCCGCTGGCGGTTGCCGCAGCGATCTACACCGCCTACTTCATGGCCCCGGGCATGCGCCGCAAGGTCAAACCGGTGATCGAACTAATGGAAGCGATGCCGACAGTGATCCTCGGGTTCTTCGCCGGTCTGTTCCTCGCGCCGTATGTAGAAGGGCATCTGCCGGGCATCTTCAGCCTGCTGATGCTGTTGCCGATCGGCATTCTGGTCGCCGGCTTCACCTTCAGTCGTCTGCCTGAGTCGATCCGCCTGAAGGTCCCGGACGGCTGGGAAAGTGCGCTGCTGATTCCGGTGATCCTGTTTGTCGGTTGGCTGTCGCTATACATGAGTCCGTACATGGAGAACTGGTTCTTCGGCGGTGACATGCGCATGTGGATCTCCCACGACCTGGGCATCACCTACGACCAGCGCAACGCTCTGGTAGTCGGTCTGGCGATGGGTTTTGCGGTGATCCCGAACATCTACTCGATTGCCGAAGACGCCGTGTTCAGTGTGCCGCGCGGCCTGACCCTCGGTTCCCTGGCGCTCGGTGCCACGCCGTGGCAGACCATGACCCGCGTGGTGATCCTCACCGCCAGCCCGGGCATCTTCTCCGCACTGATGATCGGCATGGGCCGTGCGGTCGGCGAAACCATGATCGTGCTGATGGCCACGGGTAATACCCCGGTCATGGAAATGAACCTGTTCGAAGGCCTGCGCACCCTGGCCGCCAACGTCGCGGTGGAAATGCCCGAGTCGGAAGTCGGCGGCAGCCACTACCGCGTGCTGTTCCTCTCGGCGCTGGTGCTGCTGTTGTTCACCTTCGTCATGAACACCCTGGCAGAACTGATTCGTCAGCGTCTGCGCAAGAAATACTCGTCGCTTTAAGAAAGGTAGAAGTCTGTGAAACAGAACTCCCTGAATGGATGGTTCAAGAGCGGCGCCCCGGGCGTCTGGATCAGCGGTGGCGCGGTGTCCATCGCGGTCATCATGACCATTGGCCTGCTGGCGGTGATTGCCGTGCGCGGTCTGGGTCACTTCTGGCCGGCGGACCTGATCCACGCCAGCTACGACGTACCGGGCCAGGCCAATCACCTGGTCATTGGCGAAGTGGTACAGAAAGAAGAAGTGCCGCGCGCACGCCTGAAGAGCGCCGGCCTGCCGGTGCCTGATCAGGGCCCGGAATTCATGACCCGCGAGCTGATCAAGGTCGGCAACCGTGACCTGAACGGCAACGACTTCACCTGGGTGGTCGGCGAATGGCTGACCAAGCAGACCACGCCGCCGGAACTGATGGCGATCGAGCGTCGCGAGTGGGGCAACTTCTACGGCTACCTGGTCAACGTCAAACAGGACGGCAAGGTGATCGCCGAAGGCGAAGCGGCCTGGCCTGAGCTGCAAGCGCGGATCAACCGTGTGAACGGCCTTGCTGCACAACTCAAATCGCTGGAAAAGACCGACATCGGTGCGATCAACGCAGGGCTCGAGCGCATCCGTCTGCACGGGCGCAAACTGGAACTCGACGGCAAGCTCGACGCCACCGCGCAAGCGGACATGGACGCCGAGCGTGCCGAGCTGAACGCGCGTTATCAGGACATCGAAGCGCGTCTGAGCGATCTGCATGCGCAGTTCAACCGCGACGCGTTGACTGCTCGCGATGCCAACGGCAAAGAGATCGAAATCAGCCTGGGCAAAGTGGTTCACGCCTATCAGCCGAATGCCATGGGCACGATGACCAAGATCGGTTTCTACTTCAGCAAGGTCTGGGAATTCCTTTCCGACGATCCGCGTGAAGCGAACACCGAAGGCGGGATCTTCCCGGCGATTTTCGGCACGGTGATGATGACTTTGATCATGGCGATGATCGTCACCCCATTCGGCGTGCTGGCGGCGGTCTACCTGCGTGAATACGCCAAGCAGAACGCCCTGACCCGGATCATCCGCATCGCCGTGAACAACCTCGCCGGCGTTCCGGCGATCGTCTACGGCGTATTCGGTCTGGGCTTCTTCGTCTACGTGCTGGGTGGTTCGGTCGACCGTTTGTTCTTCCCCGAAGCACTGCCGGCGCCGACGTTCGGTACTCCGGGTCTGCTCTGGGCCTCGCTGACCCTGGCGCTGCTGGCGGTGCCGGTGGTGATCGTGGCGACCGAGGAAGGTCTGGCGCGTATCCCGCGCACCGTCCGTGAAGGCTCGCTGGCGCTGGGCGCGACCAAGGCGGAAACGCTGTGGAAGATCGTCCTGCCAATGGCCAGCCCGGCAATGATGACCGGGATGATCCTCGCCGTGGCCCGCGCCGCCGGTGAAGTGGCGCCACTGATGCTGGTGGGTGTGGTGAAGCTGGCGCCGTCGCTGCCGGTGGACGGCAACTACCCGTACCTGCACCTGGACCAGAAGATCATGCACTTGGGCTTCCACATCTACGACGTCGGCTTCCAGAGCCCGAACGTCGAAGCGGCGCGGCCACTGGTGTACGCCACGGCGCTGCTGCTGGTGCTGGTGATCGCCACGTTGAACCTGTCGGCGGTGTGGATCCGTAACCACCTGCGCGAAAAATACAAAGCACTGGACAGCTGATTTTGCAGCACTGATTTCTATGTGGGAGCGAGCCTGCTCGCGAAGGCATCACCGCGGTTTCATAGACAAACCGCAGCGCCTGAATCGCCAGCAGGCTGGCTCCCACAAAAACCGAACCGAATTTGTTAGCACAGGGAGCCTCCCATGCAGCACGAAACACATACCCACGGCATCAACATGTCGGCCCTGGGTCGCGACAAGCAGAGCCTGAGCCTTGAGCAGGAAACCGTGGCCATCGAAGTCCCGGGCCTGAGCCTGTTCTACGGCGAGAAGCAGGCGTTGTTCGACGTCAGCATGAACATCCCGAAACAGCGCGTGACCGCGTTTATCGGCCCGTCCGGCTGCGGCAAGTCCACGCTTCTGCGTACCTTCAATCGTATGAACGACCTGGTTGACGGTTGCCGTGTCGAAGGTGCGATCAACCTGTACGGCAACAACATCTACCGCAAAGGTGAAGACGTTGCCGAGCTGCGTCGCCGCGTCGGCATGGTGTTCCAGAAGCCCAACCCGTTCCCCAAAACCATCTACGAAAACGTGGTCTACGGGCTGCGCATCCAGGGCATCAACAAGAAGCGCATTCTCGACGAAGCGGTCGAGTGGGCATTGAAAGGCGCGGCACTGTGGGACGAAGTCAAAGACCGTCTGCACGACTCGGCACTCGGCCTGTCCGGTGGTCAGCAGCAGCGTCTGGTAATCGCGCGCACCATCGCCGTTGAACCGGAAGTGTTGCTGCTCGACGAACCGTGCTCGGCCCTCGATCCGATCTCGACCCTGAAAGTCGAAGAGCTGATCTACGAGCTGAAGTCCAAGTTCACCATCGTCATCGTGACCCACAACATGCAGCAGGCCGCGCGGGTTTCCGACTACACGGCGTTCATGTACATGGGCAAACTGGTGGAATTCGGTGACACCGACACCCTGTTCACCAATCCGGCGAAGAAGCAGACCGAAGACTACATCACCGGTCGTTACGGCTGACAGTTGCGGTTATTCACAGAATTGACGCTGCGGCCCACCGCACCTTACCGGACGCTCCAAGGACGCCAACATGATTAGTAAAGAAGGCCTTACCCACCACATCTCCGCGCAGTTCAACGCCGAGCTTGAGGAAGTGCGCAGCCACCTCCTGGCCATGGGCGGGCTGGTCGAGAAGCAGGTCAACGACGCGGTCACCGCGCTGATCGAGGCCGACTCTGGCCTGGCCCAGCAGGTGCGCGAGATCGACGACCAGATCAACCAGATGGAACGCAACATCGACGAAGAATGCCTGCGCATTCTTGCCCGTCGTCAGCCGGCGGCGTCCGACCTGCGGCTGATCATCAGCATCTCCAAGTCGGTGATCGACCTGGAGCGCATTGGCGACGAAGCGACCAAGATCGCCCGCCGTGCCATTCAGCTGTGCGAAGAAGGCGAAGCGCCGCGTGGTTACGTCGAGGTCCGTCACATCGGCGATCAGGTGCGCAACATGGTTCGCGATGCGCTGGACGCGTTTGCCCGCTTCGACGCCGATCTGGCCCTGTCGGTGGCGCAATACGACAAGGTCATCGACCGCGAATACAAGACCGCCCTGCGCGAGCTGGCGACCTACATGATGGAAGACCCGCGCTCTATCTCGCGGGTTCTGAGCATCATCTGGGTGCTGCGTTCGCTGGAACGCATCGGCGATCATGCGCGCAACATCTCGGAACTGGTGATCTACCTGGTACGCGGCACCGATGTGCGCCACCTGGGCCTCAAACGCATGAAAGAAGAAGTTGAAGGTACAAGCGGCGAAACCGCTAATGTTCCGGGCAATGCTGACGATAAGTAAGATTGCCTGAGAAAAGCGCCCGGCCCTTTGGCCGGGCGTTTTTGTTTAGGGCGCCTGAATCAGGAAATCGAATTAAAAAGCAGCACCCGCGAACGAAAAGTCCCGGCGTGACTGAAGATTGTTGGCAATGTGCCATCAGCAAAGCGGTATGCTTGCCGGGATTTTTATAGGGGTGTTGGATGAGCAAGATCAGTGTGTTGGTCGTGGACGATGCTTCGTTCATTCGTGACCTGGTGAAAAAGTGCCTGCGTAATTACTTCCCGGGGATCCGCACCGAGGACGCCGTCAACGGCAAAAAGGCCCAGGCCATGCTGGCCAGGGAAGCGTTTGACCTGGTGCTGTGCGACTGGGAAATGCCGGAAATGTCCGGCCTCGAGCTGCTGACCTGGTGCCGCGAGCAGGACAATCTCAAGACCATGCCGTTCGTCATGGTCACCAGCCGTGGCGATAAAGAGAACGTGGTGCAGGCGATCCAGGCCGGGGTTTCCGGCTACGTCAGCAAGCCGTTCACCAACGAACAACTGCTGACCAAGGTCAAGCAGGCGCTGAACAAGGTTGGCAAGCTCGACACCCTGATGAACAGCGCGCCGACCAAGATGAACTCGGCGTTCGGCAACGATTCCCTGAGCGCATTGACCGGCGGCAAGCCTGCCG
This sequence comes from Pseudomonas sp. JAI115, assembly GCF_014200835.1. Lineage (NCBI taxonomy): Bacteria > Pseudomonadati > Pseudomonadota > Gammaproteobacteria > Pseudomonadales > Pseudomonadaceae > Pseudomonas > Pseudomonas sp. JAI115. Next base: position 393,406 of record NZ_JACHCY010000004.1, on the reverse strand, counting down.
TGGTCGGTGCTGCGCCGGCGGCCGCTGCTGCGGTCAATCCGTTTGCCAAACCGGCTGTTGTCGCGCCAACGCCAGCTGCTGCGCCGTCGCGCGGTTTGCTTAACAGCCCGCCGGTGCAGGCACCGGCTGCCTCGAAAGCGCCAGTCGGTGGTCGTGGCCAGGGTCAGTTGCGCCTGCCAAGTGGCACCCAGCAATGCGTGATCAAGGCCCTGAGCATCAAGGAAGCGCTGCTGGTAGTGAAACGCACTGACACCCTGCCGCAGATCCTCGACAGCGCCGTGCTCGACCTGGAGCAGGGCGACAACGCCGAAATCGCCCGCCTCAACGGCTACCTGCACGCCATCGTTGCCCACGAGCAGAAAGCCGACAGCGACTGGCTGCAACTGACTTTCCGTTTCGTCGACCAGGATGCGCAGAAGCTCGATTACATCTCCCGCCTGATCGCCCGCGGCACGGCGCAAAAGCACTTCGTTCCGGGCGCGTAACCTCTATCGCGTGACAGTCCGTCTTCGCGAGCAGGCTCGCTCCCACCTTGAAATGCATTTCAAATGTGGGAGCGAGCCTGCTCGCGAAGGGGCCATCAAAAGCACCACCCATCTCCCGCACCTGCCAATTTGAAACATCTGTCGACTAGCCTGGTCTGCTTCACCTGCTAGGCTCATTTCCAGGCCTTCCTTCGACAGACTCTTTGCCCATGCTCGCGCGCCTGCTGTTTTTCTGTGGTCTTTTCCTGGCCTCCACCTCGACTGTGGCCATGACCATCTACAAATCCACCGATGCCAACGGTGTGGTCTCGTACAGCGACCGGCCGAGCAAAGGCTCGCAGGTGTTCGTGTTTCAGGACCGCATGGTCGAGCACCTCGAACGTCAGGTGTACCTCGACATCAAGAAACAGAAGGGCAGCGACGTGGTGTTTGTGCGCAACGATCTGTATGCGCCGGTCGAGATTGCACTGGCGTTTACCGGCCTGAGCAATGTGCGTGGCGCTCCGGCGCAGACGATTCGCCGGGTGCTGCCGGCGCGCAGCAATACGCGGTTGGCGTTGCTGACGGCGATCAGCCGGGGTCAGCCGCTGGTGTATTCGCCGCAATTCCAGTACTCGCTGGGTGACCCCACAGGAGCCGCGCAGAGCTATCGCTATCCGTTGCCGTGGCGGGGCGGGCCGTTCCGTCTCAGTCAGGGTGCCAACGGTCAGTACAGCCACTATGGGCCGAAGAACCGGTATGCGATGGACATCGCCATGCCGGTCGGCACGCCGATCATTGCCGCACGGGCCGGGGTGGTGGTGAAAACCGAAAATTCACAGAGCGGGCGCGGCAATGATGCCTCCGGCAATTTCGTCCGGGTGCTGCACGACGACGGCACGATGGGTGTGTACCTGCATCTCAAGCAAGGTTCGGTGAGCGTACGCGAGGGGCAGCGGGTGACGGTTGGCAGCCCGCTGGCGCTGTCCGGCAATACCGGCAACAGCAGCGGCCCGCACCTGCACTTTGTGGTGCAGCGCAATACCGGGCAGGGGCTGGTGTCGATTCCGTATCAGTTCAACCAGCCACTGGGGGCGTTGCCCAACTTTGCGTTGGGCAAACAGTGATGTGTTGTATCTGTTGGCCCCTTCGCGAGCAGGCTCGCTCCCACCCTGGAATGCATTTCAACTGTGGGAGCGAGCCTGCTCGCGAAGGAATCGGCGCGGTGCCCGATCAGCCCATCATCAACACCTTCGCCAGCACAATCTTCGGCCCTTTCATCTTCTTGATGATGATCCGCAGGCCTTCGACTTCCAGCACTTCTTCCTCTTCCGGCACTCGTTTCAGGGTCTCGTAGACCAGACCGGCGAGGGTTTCGGCTTCGATGTGATCCAGGTCGATTCCGAGCAGGCGTTCAACCTTGAACAGCGGCGTATCACCACGCACCAGCAGCTTGCCCGGCTGATACGCGAGGATTCCGCGCTCGGCCTTGCGGTGTTCGTCCTGGATGTCGCCGACCAGCACTTCCAGCACGTCTTCCATGGTCAGGTAGCCGATGATGTTGCCGTCGGCTTCTTCCACCACGGCGAAGTGCGAGCCGCCCTTGCGGAACTGCTCCAGCAGCTGCGACAGCGGCATGTGCCGCGACACGCGCTCCAGTGGACGGGTCAGTTCAGCCAGGTTGAACGACTCCGGAATGTGGTCCAGCGCCGCCAGTTCCAGCAGCAGGTCCTTGATGTGCAGCAGGCCGACGAACTCCTGGCGCTCGCTGTCGTACACCGGATACCGGCTGAACTTGTGGCGACGGAACATCGCGAGGATTTCTTTCAGCGGCGCGTTGAATTCCAGGGTGATCAGGTCTTCGCGGGAGTTGGCCCAGTCGACCACTTCCAGTTCGCCCATTTCCACCGCCGATGCCAGCACGCGCATGCCTTGGTCGCTCGGGTCCTGGCCACGGCTGGAGTGCAGGATCAGTTTCAGTTCTTCGCGGCTGTAATGGTGTTCGTGGTGCGGGCCGGGTTCGCCCTGGCCGGCGATCCGCAGAATCGCGTTGGCGCTGGCATTGAGCAGGTAGATCGCCGGGTACATCGCCCAGTAGAACAGGTACAGCGGCACCGCCGTCCACAGCGACAGCAGCTCCGGTTTGCGGATCGCCCACGACTTGGGCGCCAGCTCACCGACCACGATGTGCAGGTAGGAAATGATGAAGAACGCGGTGAAGAACGAAATGCCTTTGACCACTTCCGGCGACTGCACGCCGACCGCGCTCAGCAGCGGCTCGAGAAGGTGCGCGAACGCCGGCTCACCGACCCAGCCAAGACCGAGGGAGGCGAGGGTGATACCGAGCTGGCACGCCGAGAGGTACGCATCGAGCTGACTGTGTACGGTGCGCAGGATATGCCCGCGCCAGCCGTTCTTGTCAGCGATGGCCTCGACCCGGGTCGAGCGCAGTTTGACCATGGCGAATTCCGCCGCAACGAAGAAGCCGTTGAGCAAAACCAGGATCAGAGCGAAAAGAATCATGCCGAAATCGGCGAAAATCGTAGCGAGGGACAAGCCAGGGGAAGGGTCCATGATGGAGTTTTGCAGGTTCCGTGTGATTCGTAAGAGAGAAGAAATCGCGCCTGAAAGGCAGACGCAAGTCAGCCAATGTAGCGGCTGACATGGCGATTGCCTAGTGGCGCGTGCTGGCCGGTATCACTCGGCGGCGCTGATGGCCCGTGCCTGGGCCACCTGGGCCGGGGCGAAATGGCAGGTGAACGTGCTGCCATGACCGGGCACGCTGCTGATCTCCATCCGCGCGCGGTGGCGCAGCAACACGTGTTTGACGATCGCCAGACCGAGCCCGGTGCCGCCAGTGTTGGAGTTGCGGCTGGAGTCGACGCGGTAGAAGCGTTCGGTCAGGCGCGGCAGGTGCTTGCTGTCGATACCGATCCCGGAATCCTGCACGCTCAGGTGCGCGCCTTGCTCGTCGCCCCACCAGCGAATGCGGATGTTGCCCTCGGCCGGGGTGTATTTCACCGCGTTGAACACCAGGTTGGAGAAGGCGCTGCGCAGTTCCGCCTCGCTGCCCTTGAGTAGGATGCGCGCATCGGCTTCGAGAGTGATTTTCTGGTTCTTCTGCCCGGACAACTGCTGGGCGTCGCTCTTGATTGACTGCAGCAGGGCGTCGATCTGCACTGGCTGGTTGTCCGACGGGTAATCGGTGGCTTCCAGTTTCGCTAACAGCAGCAGGTCGTTGAGCAGCGTCTGCATGCGCCCGCCCTGTTGTTGCATCTGCTGCAGCGCGCGGCTCCAGCGCGGGTTCACTTCCTCGACATTGTCGAGCAGGGTTTCCAGATAGCCGCAGATCACCGTCAGCGGCGTGCGCAGTTCGTGGGAGACGTTGGCGATGAAGTCTTTGCGCATCTGTTCCAGCTGATGGATGCGCGTGACGTCTCGCACCAGCATCAGGTGTTCGTTGTTGCCGTAGCGCGTCAGGTACAGCTGAATGCGCACCCGATCATTGGTCGGCGAAGGGATTTCCAGCGGTTCGGCGTAGCTTTCCTGCTCGAAGTATTCCTTGAAGCGCGGATGCCGTACCAGGTTGGTCACCGGTTGGCCGCTGTCCTGCGGGGTCTTGAGGCCGAGCAGGGTTTCGGCAGCGCGGTTCCACCATTCCAGGTTGCCGTCGCTGTCGAGCATGATCACCGCGTCTTTGAGCGCGGCGGTGGACTCCTGCACCCGGTCGATCACCGCTTGCAGGCGCCCGCGCACCCGTTGGTCGCGGCGTTGCAGGTGGTAGATGCTGTCGAACACCTCGCCCCACAGGCCATAGCCGTCGGGCGGTGCTTCATCGGGTTGGTGCAGGCGCAGCCATTCGTGCAGACGCAACAGTTGCTTGAGCGTCCAGGCCAGGTAAATGCCCAGGCCGGCAGCGAGGCTCCAGCCGTAATAGCCGGTGATCAGGCCGATCACCAGACACGCTGTGACCAGCAACAGCATGTGGCGAATCAGGGTGCCATGCCAGTTTTGATTCACGGAAAATACGGTCCTTGTCAGCGAGTCTGGCGGTCGGATCAGGCCTTGGTGGAAAACCGGTAGCCGGTGCCGCGCACGGTTTGTACCAGATTTTCGTAGGCGTCGCCGAGGGCCTTGCGCAGGCGGCGGATGTGCACGTCGACGGTGCGCTCTTCAACATAGACGTTGCCGCCCCAGACCTGATCCAGCAACTGCCCGCGCGTGTAGGCGCGTTCCTGGTGGGTCATGAAAAATTGCAGCAGACGGTATTCGGTCGGGCCCATCTCGGCCGGACGGCCGTCGATGGTTACGCGGTGGCTGATCGGGTCGAGCAGCAGGCCGCCGACTTCGATTGGCGCTTCGCCATCGGTCGGGCCGGCGCGGCGCAGCACAGCCTTGAGGCGTGCGACCAGTTCGCGTGGAGAAAACGGTTTGGTGATGTAGTCGTCGGCGCCGACTTCAAGACCCTGGATCTTGTTGTCCTCTTCGCCCTTGGCGGTGAGCATGATGATCGGGATGTCTCCGGTCAGCTCGTCGCGCTTGAGACGGCGGGCCAGTTCGATGCCGGAGGTGCCAGGCAGCATCCAGTCGAGCAGGATCAGGTCCGGTTTACGGTCAACAATGATGGCGTGTGCCTGCTGCGAGTTCTCCGCCTCGAGGCAGTCATAGCCGGCCATTTCCAACGCAACGGCGATCATTTCGCGAATGGGCGCTTCGTCGTCGACGATCAGAATGCTCCTGCCAACCATGCCTTAATCCTCTTGTCATTTAACTGTCTTGCGCCGCATTAGATAACGGAATTATTGCAGTCGTGTGACAGTATTTTAGTCGCCCGGCGGTTGGCGTGATCCTGGACTAAGCTCTAAGTCCGAATCCTGACAACCACAAAAGAAGGTTTCCATGACTCAAATGACTGCTTCTTTCAAAGCCCTGCTGCTTGCCGCCGCCGTGGCGTTGCCATCGATGGCGTTCGCTGCTGACCCTGCGATGGAAAAGGACGGCATGTTTACCGATCACAAGGGCATGACCCTGTATACCTTCGCCAAAGACTCTGCGGGCAAGTCCATGTGCAACGACAAGTGTGCGGCGAACTGGCCACCGCTAATGGCTACGGCCGGCGACAAGTCCATGGGCGACTGGACCGTGATCAAGCGCGATGACGGCAAGATGCAATGGGCCTACGAGGGCAAACCGCTGTACACCTTCGTCATGGACAAGAAGGCTGGTGACATGACCGGTGAGGGCAAAATGGACGGCGCCTGGCACGTCGCCAAGGCCAAGTAAACGCAAATCCCCTGTGGGAGCGGGCTTGCTCGCGAAGGCGGTGTGTCAGTTGACGAAGAGGCCAACTGACACGACGCCTTCGCGAGCAAGCCCGCTCCCACAGGTTCTAATCTTCAGCGCAATGCGTAATCCAGCACAATCCCGACGAAAATTGCCAACCCGGCCCAGTGGTTGTGCAGAAACGCCTTGAAGCAACGCATGCGGTCGCGATCACGGGTGTACCAGAACTCCCACGCATAGCATCCAGCGGCCACCAACAGGCCGAGATGGAACCAGATGCCCAGCTCGAACTTCGACCCGGCCAGCAGCAGGCAACCCAGCGACAATGCCTGCAAGCTCAGGATGATCACCCGATCCGCATCGCCGAACAGAATCGCCGTGGATTTCACGCCGATCTTCAGGTCGTCGTCACGATCGGTCATCGCGTAATAGGTGTCGTAACCCACCGTCCACAACAGGTTGGCGATCCACAGCAGCCACGCGGCGGCGGGCAGTTCACCGGTTTCAGCGGTGAACGCCATCGGCATGCCCCATGAGAACGCCGCGCCCAGTACCACTTGCGGGTAATAGGTGTAGCGCTTCATGAACGGGTAGGTGAACGCCAGTGCCAGACCGCCGAGCGACAACCAGATGGTCGGCGCATTGGTGCACAGCACCAGCAGGAAACTCACGCCCATCAGCAGCGCGAAGAATACCAGCGCCTCTTTCGAACTGATCTTGCCGCTGGCCAGCGGTCGTTGCGCGGTGCGTTTGACGTGGCCATCGACCTTGCGATCGGCCCAGTCGTTGATCACACAGCCACCGGCGCGGGTCAGCACCACACCGAGGACGAAAATCACCATGTTGGCCAGCGACGGCGAGCCCTTACCGGCAATCCATAGCGCCCACAGGGTCGGCCACAGCAGCAGGTAGATGCCGATCGGCTTGTCCATGCGCGTCAGCTGAATGAAATCCCAGGCGCGCGGGTTCAAGCGGTTCAGGGACTTGAGCAGGCTCTGGTACATCAGCAGTTCTCCGGATGGGCGCGGGCGGCGCTCCACAGGGGCGGCAGGAAAATCTCCGCCACCAGTACGCTCAAGGCGCCACGGTCAAAGCGCGAGCGCCGGCCCCACAGCTCCGGGGCGCGGCAGGCTGGCGGCAGCCAGTCTTGCGGGTAGTGACAGACCTCGATGGCGCGGCGCTGGAAGGCGTGGTCGCAAAACAGCAGTTCGCCCAGCGAGCGGCTGCCCAGTTCGTCCATGTGCAGGCCGTCGCCTTGCAGGGCGGCGCGTGACGCCACGCTACGGGCGAACACCCAGGCCTCGCCGTGACCGCGCAGATACACCTCGCGCACCCAGCCTTCGCTGCCTTCGGCCAGATCCAGCGCCGCGCATTCGTCGCTGCGCAAAGTGTCCCAGCCTTCGAACAACGGTGTGACGCTGAAGCCGTCATTCGACAGCCGCGTCAGGCGGCGGGTCAGCGAGCCTTCGTCGAACAACCAGTTCAGGGTCAACGAATCGGGAAGGGACGTCAGTCGGCTTTGAGTCAGCCAGAGCGGGGTCGGGCAGGCATTTGAATGTTGCACAATGAGTCATTATTGGCCGCAAATGAGGCGGCGAGCTTAACATGGCGTGCTTCGAATTTGATGGATCCGGGTCGCCGTTGCGCCGAACAGGCTTGCATCTGCCCGGCACCCTCAGTACAAAACGCCCTGAGCCGGATGGCAGCGCTCCCACCATCGACCGTCCGCGCCGACAAAAGCCTGAATCCTGAGGAAGTACCTGAATGAAAAAGTGGCAATGCATCGTCTGCGGCCTGATCTACAACGAAGCCGACGGTTGGCCGGATGACGGCATCGCGCCGGGCACCCTGTGGCAGGACGTGCCGGAAGACTGGCTGTGCCCGGACTGCGGCGTCGGCAAGATGGACTTCGAAATGATCGAAATCAACTGAGAAAAACCAAGGAGTAAGGCATGAACGCACCTGTCGTAATCGTCGGCACCGGGCTTGCGGGCTACAACCTGGCCCGCGAGTTTCGCAAACTCGATGGCGAAACCCCGCTGCTGCTGATTACCGCAGATGATGGCCGCTCTTACTCCAAACCGATGCTCTCCACCGGTTTCGGCAAGAACAAGGACGCCGATGGCCTGAGCATGGCCGAACCCGGCGCCATGGCCGAGCAGTTGAAGGCCGAAGTGCGCACCCACACGCGCATCAGCGGCATCGACGCCGGCCACAAGCGCCTGTGGATCGGCGAGGAAGCGGTGTACTACCGCGACCTGATCCTCGCCTGGGGTGCGGAAACCGTGCGAGTGCCGATCGACGGTGACGGTGCTGATCTGGTGTTTCCGATCAACGATCTCGAAGATTACGCGCGCTTTCGTGCAGCCGCTGCGGGCAAGCGCCGCGTGTTGCTGCTGGGGGCGGGCCTGATCGGCTGTGAATTCGCCAACGACCTGATCCTCGGCGGCTACGAGGTGCAACTGGTGGCGCCGTGCGAGCAAGTGATGCCGATGCTGCTGCACCCGGCCGCTGCAGCAGCCGTGCAGGCCGGGCTGGAAAGCCTGGGCGCGCGTTTCCACCTCGGTCCGGTGCTGACCCGCCTGCAAAAAGTCGCAGACGGTCTGGAAGCGCATCTGTCCGACGGGCAGGTGATTGCCTGCGATGTGGTGGTGTCGGCCATCGGCCTGCGCCCGCGCATCGATCTGGCCGCGGCGGCCGGGGTGCAGGTCAATCGCGGTGTCGTAGTCGACCGGTATCTGAAGACGTCCCACGCCAATATTTACGCCCTGGGCGACTGCGCCGAGGTCAATGGGCTGAATCTGTTGTACGTGATGCCCCTCATGAGCTGTGCGCGTGCGCTGGCACAAACCCTGGCGGGCAATCCGACGGCCGTGAGTTACGGCCCGATGCCGATCACGGTGAAAACTCCGGTGTGCCCGTTGGTCGTTTCGCCTCCGCCACGGGGCAGCGAAGGCGTCTGGACCGTCGAAGGGCAGGGCGCCGACATCAAGGCCCTGTGCCACAGTGCCGATGGTCAGTTGCTCGGCTATGCACTGACCGGTGCGGCTGTGATGGAAAAACTTGCTCTGAACAAACAGCTTCCGGCCCTGCTGGCGTAAATACCGGTCGTTCTGTCGGAATCACCCCGCTTTTGCCCCTACAAAGGTCGCGGGGAGACTGGCGCCGCCGGTATCCGCGTGCCATTCTCACTCCCGTCTGCCGCAGAGTAGAGCCTGCGGCGCCTTGGGCGCTGTTCCAACGAGAACAGCACGGACATAACAACAAAAAACCGTCAAAGGGGCTTCACTAATGCGTAAACCAGAACTCGCCGCTGCAATCGCTGAAAAAGCGGATCTGACCAAAGAACAGGCCAACCGCGTTCTCAACGCCGTCCTCGAAGAAATCACCGGCGCTCTGCACCGCAAGGACAGCGTCACGCTGGTGGGCTTCGGCACCTTCCTGCAACGCCACCGCGGCGCCCGCACCGGCAAGAACCCGCAAACCGGCGAGCCGGTGAAAATCAAGGCCAGCAACACCGTGGCATTCAAGCCAGGCAAGTCGTTGAAAGACAGCGTCAATCCTTAACTGCGGCGAACTCTCCGAATAACGGGGAGCAGCGCAATAAAAAAATGGGCACACCGATTGCGGTCGGGTGCCCATTTTTTGTGGCTGCAATTCGGCTTATTGACGCCGGAAGCAGGCCTTGCCGTTGCCGAAATCCACGGCCAGGCAATTCGGTTCGATCGCCAGTTGCAGATCCTGGAACAGGCCGGACAAATCGCTGTTCGACGCCGGTTTGGTATTGCTTTTCAGCGTCACGGTGTTGTTTTCCACCTGCCAGGTGCCCTTGGCAAACCCGTCAGCGCTGCCATACGCCACGCCCGCGTCAAACGTGCCGTCCTTGCGCAGCAGCAATTCGGCGCCCATTTCCATTGCGCCGGTCAGATAGTAATGACCGTCCAGTGACGGGGTATCTGCAGAGGCCTGAGTGACGGGTAGCCACATGAGTGCCGCGAACAACAGGGGTTTCAATTCCATGAGGTAAAGCTCCTTGGCGGCTCCGGGGTCAGGAGCCGAATGAGATGCAGGCTTCGGACCGTGGCTCAACAGTCAGCCGGTCTGGTTGACATTGCCGGTCGAAAAGAATTTACCAAGGCAAGCTGGCAACGTGGGAAATAAAACGACGTAAGAATTATCCCTGACATTTGTCAGAGTATTTTCGGCGTGGAAGTGTTGCGTAAGTGGTGGAAATGACTGTTGGATCGCACTTCGATAATTATTGAGTTGGCACTGAAGTACAGCATTCACGAGATGAATAAAGTTTCAGAAAAATGAATTGCCATCAAATTGATGGCACTTTTTTTGTTGAGCGTTGTCGCCGCTGAATTGTTTGTAATTCCAGCGGGTTCTCGGAAAAATCCTACTTCTATTTTTTTCGAGAGTTGTCATGCTGGCCCCCGTGTAATAGGACGGATGTTCGACGCGATTCGCGTAGGCTGGATCGGGCCGCTCTGGATCAAGGGTTCTGAGGGCCCAGGGCAAATGTTCACAATATAAATCGCCATCAGGGATTCCCCTGCCACATATAGGGCGATCTCCTACACGGCCCAATGAACACTTCGTCTTGTTGTTTAACCAGATGCTTGCTAGTGGCCATCATAGTGATTACGATGCGCCCACTTGAAAGAGCACATCTCAATTGGATGAGTCGCTTCACTGCTCTTCGATACTGTCCCGCGCCGCGGCAACTCCAATAGGCGCATGACTGTAATCCTAATTAAAGGCCATGGATGTCCTACTCAAGCAAACTTTCCGCCCATTACCTCGAACTCGCAAAAGTCTCTGTTTCCAAAGAGAATTTCGCGGGCGAAGACGTTCGTTTTTCGAGCGAATTCGAGGCGCTGGAAAGCGAGCTGGCCAAAGCCTCGTCGATGCACGAAAGCGGGCAGATCGACTGGCTGAAAATCCGTGAAAACAGCGAAAATCTGCTGCGTACCCAATCCAAGGATTTACGCGTCGGCGCCTGGCTGACCTGGTCGTTGTACCAGCGTGAATCCTTCCCCGGGCTGCTGGCCGGCCTCGGTCTGCTGCACCATCTGTCGGAAAACCACTGGGCCGACGTTCACCCGCTCAAACCGCGCACCCGTGCCGCTGCCATCGGCTGGCTGGTGCCGCGCCTGGAGCAGGTGCTCACTGAAAACATCGCGATCAAGGAACAGCTGCCGATGTTCCGGCAACTGTCCGAGCATCTGGCCGGCCTCGATGCCGCATGCACCGAGCACTTGGGCGATGACGCACCGCTGCTGCTGCCGCTCTCGCGTCGCTTGAAAACCATGATCCAGCGTGCCGCCGACAATCAGCCGGCCCCCGGTGTGGTGGGCGCAGCGGTGGCGCAGGTCAAGCAGGCCGCGAGCCAGTTGCTGACCCCCGGCGCACCGATCGATAACGAAAAAGATGCCTACAAGGCTTTGCGCGCGCAGCAGGAAAGCGCGCGTCCGTTGTGTGCCTGGTGGCTCAAGCAGAAGGCCACCGACCTGCGCGCCCTGCGCCTGAACCGCACTTTGCTGTGGCTGCCGATCGACGCGGTGCCCGAACGCAACGCTGAGCAGATCACCGTGCTGCGCGGTCTGCCGGTGGACAAACTCAAGCAGTATCAGGATCGCTTCGATCAGGGCAAATACGCCGACCTGCTGGTGGAACTGGAGGCGAGCCTGGCGAAGGCGCCGTTCTGGTTCGATGGCCAGAGGATGGTCTGGGAATGTCTCCAGAACCTCAACGCCGAGATGGCAATGCGCGAAGTGGAAATCCACTTCGCGCTTTTGGTTCAACGCCTGCCCGGCATCATCGAATGTCGTTTCCATGACGGCGCGCCGTTTGCCGATCCGTCCACCCGGGCGTGGATCGCCGGCAATGTCATGCCGCACCTGCAGAGCGCCAGTGCGCCGCGCAAGGTCGAAACCGACGACGTCGAAACCCAGCCCGCCTGGGAAAAGGCCCTTCAGGACGTGCTGCCGATGCTGCGCAAGGAAGGCCTGAAGCCTGCCGTGCAGACGCTCAAGCAAGGGCTGCAATCGGCTCACGGTGGACGCGAGCGGTTCTTCTGGCAGTTCGCCCTTGCCCGGCTGTGCTTCATGGCCAAGAAGTACGAACTGGCCAAGAACCAGCTAGAAACCCTCGATCAGACATTACAGGACTCAGGCCTGCACGCCTGGGAGCCCGATCTTGCATTGGAAGTGCTGCATTTACTGCATAGCTGCTGCGAGTTGTTGCCGCAGAACCATGCCGTACGTGAACGCAAGGAAGAGATTTATCGCAGGCTGTGCCACCTCGACCTCGAAGTGGTACTCGAATAGGCCCCAGGGCCACAACCGCAAGGAGAAAAGCCATGGCCAAAGAAGGCTCGGTAGCCCCCAAGGAACGCATCAACGTCACCTTCAAACCCGCCACCGGCGGTGCTCAGGAAGAGATTGAACTGCCGCTGAAGCTGCTGGCAATCGGTGACTACACCCACCGCAAGGACGATCGCAAAATCGAAGATCGCAAGCCGATCAGCATCGACAAGATGACCTTCGACGAAGTGTTGGCCAAGCAAGAGCTGGGTCTGACGCTGAGCGTGCCGAACCGTCTGCAGGAAGATGGCGAGGCCGACGAGCTGGCTGTGCAACTGCGCGTCAATTCGATGAAGGACTTCAACCCGGCCAGCCTGGTCGAGCAAGTGCCTGAGCTGAAAAAACTGATGGAACTGCGCGATGCGCTGGTGGCCCTCAAAGGCCCGCTGGGTAACGCACCTGCGTTCCGTAAAGCGATCGAAGGCGTGCTCGCCGACGACGAATCCCGCGGTCGCGTACTCGGTGAGCTGGGCCTGAACGCCGCAGCCCCGGACGCCTGAGACTCCAGCCAAGGAAGCCAACACAATGAGCACTAGCGCAGCACAAGAGAAGAGCGCCGAAAGCGGCGAATACAGCATTCTCGACAGCATTATCGCCGAAACCCGTCTGACTCCGGACGACGAAGCCTACGACATCGCCAAGCGTGGCGTGTCGGCGTTCATCGAAGAACTGCTCAAGCCGCAGAACAACGGTGAGCCGGTCAAGAAGGCCATGGTTGACCGCATGATCGCCGAGATCGATGCCAAGCTCAGCCGTCAGATGGACGAGATCCTGCACCACCCGGACTTCCAGGCTCTGGAATCGTCGTGGCGTGGCCTGCAGTTGCTGGTCGACCGCACCAACTTCCGCGAAAACATCAAGATCGAAATCCTCAACGTCTCCAAAGAAGACCTGCTGGACGATTTCGAAGATTCGCCGGAAGTCATGCAGTCGGGCCTGTACAAGCACATCTACACCGCTGAATACGGCCAGTTCGGTGGTCAGCCGGTGGGCGCGATCATCGCCAACTACTTCATGTCCCCAAGCTCGCCGGACGTGAAACTGATGCAGTACGTGGCCAGCGTATCCTGCATGTCCCACGCGCCGTTCATCGCCGCCGCCGGCCCGAAATTCTTCGGTCTGGAAAGCTTCACCGGCCTGCCGGATCTGAAAGATCTGAAAGACCACTTCGAAGGCCCGCAATTCGCCAAATGGCAGAGCTTCCGTACTTCGGAAGACTCCCGCTACGTTGGCCTGACCGTGCCGCGTTTCCTGCTGCGCAACCCGTACGATCCGGAAGAAAACCCGGTCAAATCGTTCGTGTACAAGGAAACCGTTGCCAACAGCCACGAGCACTACCTGTGGGGCAACACCGCGTTCGCGTTCGGCACCAAGCTGACCGACAGCTTCGCCAAATTCCGCTGGTGCCCGAACATCATCGGCCCACAGAGCGGTGGCGCGGTTGAAGATCTGCCGCTGCACCACTTCGAAAGCATGGGCGAAATCGAAACCAAGATCCCGACCGAGGTTCTGGTTTCCGACCGTCGTGAATACGAACTGGCCGAGGAAGGCTTCATCTCCCTGACCATGCGCAAAGGCTCCGACAACGCGGCGTTCTTCTCCGCAAGCTCGGTGCAGAAGCCGAAGTTCTTCGGCATCAGCGCAGAAGGCAAGGCGGCAGAGCTGAACTACAAGCTCGGCACCCAGCTGCCGTACATGATGATCGTCAACCGCCTGGCCCACTACTTGAAAGTGCTGCAGCGCGAGCAACTCGGTTCGTGGAAAGAGCGTACCGACCTCGAGCTGGAACTGAACAAGTGGATCCGCCAGTACGTCGCCGACCAGGAAAACCCGAGCGCCGAAGTGCGTGGCCGTCGTCCGCTGCGCGCTGCGCAAGTGATCGTCAGCGACGTTGAAGGCGAGCCGGGCTGGTACCGCGTGAGCTTGAACGTGCGTCCGCACTTCAAGTACATGGGGGCCGATTTCACCCTGTCGCTGGTTGGCAAGCTGGACAAAGAGTAAGAGCGACTCATGGACGGATACGGCAGCCTGTTCGAGCGTCTCAACGGCGACGCGCAACTACGCAAGGGCAACAGCCTCGAGGCTTGTGCCATGGCGTCAGTGGCTGCCCATCTGGCCAAAATGCTCAGCACCCGGGCCGGCAGCGTGCAAACGCTGGCCGACTACGGGTTGCCCGATCTCAATGACATGCGTCTGAGCCTGCACGACTCTCTGAGTCAGGCCCGTCTGGCCATCGAAAACTTCATCGAAGCCTACGAGCCGCGCCTGAGCAACGTGCGTGTCATTTCCCTGCCGCGTGACCACGACCAGCTGCGGCTGGCCTTCAGCATCGAAGGCCTGCTGGAAGTCGAGGGTTTCAAGCGTCAGGTCAGTTTTTCCGCGCGCCTGGATGGCAGCGGCCAAGTGAAGGTCACCTAAGGAGATTCCCGATGTCTGGCAAACCCGCAGCACGCGTATCCGACCCCACCGCTTGCCCACTTCCAGGCCACGGTACCAACCCGATCGCCGCCGGTTCCGGCGACGTGTTCTTCGACGGCCTCGCGGCCGCCCGCCAAGGCGATGCCTCGGCGTGTGGTGGTGCGTTGGTTGGCGATCTGGCGACCACGGTTTTGATCAATGGCAAACCTGCCGCCACCGTAGGTTCAGTCGGGGCCCATGGTAACAAGGTCACTGCCGGCTCCGGGACGGTAATCATCGGGAATTCGCATACGCCTGCACCGTTCGTTCCACCGATTCCGTTGAGTATTTTTGGGTTCAATGTTCGTGTTCAGCTCTTGGACGCTGCTTCCGGGGCACCACTCAAAAACGTCTCCTATGTAGCGACACTAGAGGATGGGACGCAGGTGCAGGGAGTGACAGACGAGGTGGGTTTTTCGAAGCCCTTGGGTCAAAAGGCTCAATCACAAAGCGTTCAGTTCGCTGCTAAGCCGAACTGGCTTTTGCGAGGAGAGTGAGATGGGTCAAGCGGCTCAAGTCTCAACCGTAGTAACGACGCCTGCAGCTGATGTGGCGCCGGTTCAAATCTATTTGGTGGGTGACGACGACTACGTTATTCCAGTTGTTTTTCCAGACTACAAAATCCACATCGACGGCTATCAGACGACGTTTTTCGGTAAAAAAATAGAGATACCCGGTGGCAAAGCTCCCTACCTCGGACATGCGGGCGTTCTCGTAATTAACGGAAAAACGGGTCAGTCAAAATATTATGAATATGGTCGTTATCCCGGGCCTGGACCGGCAGGGCGGGTACGCGTTGGTCGAATTCCTGACGTGGTACTGAAAGGTGGCTCGATTACTGAATCGTCCCTCAAGAAAACCCTCAGACACATCGCCATCGAGCACGGCCAATCCGGAAATATCACCGGGGTTGTTTTGAGAGGACATGTCTACGACCAAGCGCTTACTTGGCTCAAAGCGAAAGAGGCGGAAAACTCGAACGCCAAACGGCAAGAATATGATCTCGGAAATCATAACTGTGTGACGTTTGCGACGGATTTGGCAGAGGCGGTTGGTTTCTCGATTCCTTTTCGTACGCGGGTTGTCGTCCCAAGTGCCTACATGGCCCAATTTCAATTCAGTGAACCAGATCTGGACTACATCTTCTCAACCGACACTTTGGAGATTAGCAAGTGAAGGTATTGAAGTGGACTTTCGTTTCCATATTTGCGCTGACGCTCTTTTTGGGAATCGCAGCCTACTCATTGCTTGAGCGTTCTGACGGAAAGGTGCCGACCTTGAAAAATCATCCTAATGCTCATTGGAGCGGGGCGCAGGATGGAGGAGTTTTTTTTGAAATCACTAAATCAGATCCTCCAGCCTATTACGTTGAGATTCGTTATGAGAGTGGGGACATCTGGGCTGAGGGTTGGATAAAGCACGGCCTTAAAGAGGGCCGTAAGTTAACCAGCCAGGACCTACTTGGTTACGACGGTGGTGACGTTGTTTATTTACAGGATGGAACAGTTCTGGAACTGAATGCGGCAGCGGTCAAATGATGTGGCTGAATATGATCCGGATGACAGGCAACTATCAGTTGAACATCCACGATGCCGCGGGCAACAAGACCCTTGACTCCGCTCAGTTGAAACAACGCCTGGCTGCGGTCAAGAAGGTCACTGAAGGCACGCAACGGGAATGGACGATCCGTGAGGTTTCGATCTGCCCATGAAACTGTCAGGGATCATCTGCATGTTGGGCTGGACAGGGTCTTTCGCATTTCTGGTCTCGTTGCCTGCCAGCGCTGTTCAGCGGGTCTATCGCAATGACGTGTACCTGTTGAACACCTGCGCAGTTGCGCTGGAGCTGATGCGGCAGGCATTGCCTGCGATTGCTTCGCAGGACTTGGTTTCGAAGATGAGGGGTTGCCCGTGATTGGTGTATCGAACGAGATGCCCATCCTCAGTCGCGCGCAGCTGAGTTTCTTCATGGGCGCCTTGTGGACGCCATTCTTGGCCATGCTGGCGTTCTCATCTTATGGCCTGTGGATTGGCGAATTTTCGACATTCGATTCGTCCGAGACTCACTGGGAGTATCTGTTGTGTTTCGGCTTGCCCGGGCTGCTGTTGTTTGCTCTGTGGGTATCGCGGACTGCGAAGCGCCGCAATGAGCAGCAGGCGCTGCGAATGGTCTGGCTGGCGCCGTTGAAGTTCATACCTTTCTACGCGGTGCCCTGGATGCTTTATGGCTTGTGCAGTCTGATCGCCGGGCCGTTCGACAGTGCATTCATGGCTTACGGCTGGATTCTGCTCGTGCCGTATCTCCTGATCGCCGGCTATTTCTGTGCGGGCGTGACGGTTGCGCTCTACAGGATATTTTTTTGATGAGTTCCACTACCAGGCAGGTAACCCGTGTCTTTTAACCACTACTACCAAAGCGAACTCACCGCACTGCGCCAGTTGGGCCGCCGTTTCGCCGAGCGTAGTCCGGCGCTGGCGCCGTTCCTGGGGCAGGCCGGGCGGGATCCGGATGTGGAGCGGTTGCTGGAAGGTTTTGCGTTCCTCACCGGGCGTCTGCGGCAGAAGCTCGATGATGAGCTGCCGGAGCTCAGCCATTCGCTGATGCAACTGCTGTGGCCGAACTACATGCGTCCGCTTCCGGCGTTCAGCATTCTGCAGTTCGATCCGTTGAAACGTTCTGGCCCGGCGCTGGTGGTCGAGCGCGATACGCCGATCGAAAGCAAACCGATCGAAGACGTGCGTTGCCGCTTCCGCACCTGTTACCCGACTGAAGTGCTGCCGCTGGATCTGGCCGCGCTGAACTACTCGGTGAAGGGCGACGGTTCGCTGCTCAGCCTGCGTCTGGAAATGAGCGCCGACGGCCACCTCGGTGAGCTGGAGCTGAGCAAACTGCGCCTGCACTTTGCCGGCGAGCGCTACATCAGCCAGATGCTGTATCTGAGCCTGCTGCGCAACCTGGAAGGCATTGAGCTGATCCCGCTGGACGGTGCCGGCAAGCCGATCGATGGCGTGTCCGGCAAGCCGATGGCGTTCAAGATTCCCGGTGACCGGGTCAAGCCAGTGGGCTTTGCCGAAGAAGAGGCGTTGATCCCATATCCGCTGAACACCTTCCGTGGCTATCGCTACCTGCAGGAATACTTCGCCTTCCAGGACAAGTTCCTGTTCGTCGATGTCAACGGTCTGGACATCCTCAAGGCGCTGCCGGAAGACACCCTCAAGCAGATGCGCGGCCTCGAGCTGCGTTTCGATATCCGCAAGAGCGGGATCATGCGCATGCGGCCGACCCTGGATAACGTGAAGCTGTTCTGCACGCCGATTGCCAACCTGTTCGCGCATGACGCGCTGCCGATCCGACTCGATGGCAAACAGGATGAATACCTGCTGCTGCCGGCGGAATACGATCTGGAAAACTGCGGTGTGTTCTCGGTGGAAACCGTGACCGGCTGGAAGCCCGGCGGCCTCGGTTATCAGGAGTACGTGCCGTTCGAATCCTTCGAGCATGACCCGAGTTTCGACGTGCCCAACAGCCGTCCGCATTACAGCATCCGCCAGCGTTCGTCGTTGCTGCATGACGGCCTCGACACCTACCTGAGCTTCGGCATCCGCCACACCGAAGCCCACGAAACCCTGTCGATCGAGTTGATCTGCACCAACCAGAACCTGCCGCGCAAGCTCAAGCTCGGCGACATCTGCATGGCCTGTGAAGAGACCCCGGAGTTCCTGAGTTTCCGTAACATCACCCCGGCCACGTCGAGCTTTGCGCCGCCGCTGAACCGTGACTTCCTGTGGAAGCTGATCAGCAACATGTCGCTCAACTATCTGTCGCTGGCCGACGTCAACGCGTTGAAGGTGATTCTCGAAACCTACGACCTGCCGCGCTACTACGACCAGCACGCGGAAAAGGTCAGCAAACGCCTGCTCGGCGGCCTCAAGCACATCAAGCACCACCACGTCGACCGGCTGCACCGTGGCTTGCCGGTGCGCGGTCTGCGCACCGAACTGACCATCGACCCCGAAGGGTATATCGGCGAAGGCGACCTGTTCGTTTTCGCTTCGGTTCTTAACGAGTTTTTCGCGCTTTACGCCAGTCTCAATTCGTACCACGAGCTGCGGGTAAAAAGCACACAGGGAGAGGTGTACCAATGGACACCACGTATGGGCCTGCAGCCCCTGCTTTAAGCGGGCTGACCAAGGTAATACGCGAGTACTCGCTGTTTCAGGCCGTGCTGCTGGTGATCGACCGGCTGCGCGAGGCGCACCCGTACCTGAGCGAAGACGATCTGTACGATCAAGTGGAGTTCCAGGCCAACCCGAGCCTGGGCTTTCCGCGCAGCGACGTCGATCGCGTGGAGTTTTTCGAAGAGCACGGGCAGATGCGCGCGCGCATGCGTTTCAACCTGATCGGGCTGGTCGGCTCCGGTTCGCCGCTGCCGGCGTTCTACGGCGAACAAGCGCTGGGCGACAGCGAGGACGGCAACCCGACGCGCAATTTCCTCGACCTGTTCCATCATCGCCTGCAACGGCTGATGCTGCCGATCTGGCGCAAATACCGTTATCGCGCCAGTTTCCAGAGCGGCGCGATCGACCCGTTCTCCTCGCAGCTGTTCGCGCTGATCGGTCTGGGTGGCGACGAGATCCGCAAGGCCAAGGAACTGAACTGGAAACGCCTGCTGCCATACCTCGGTCTGCTCAGCTTGCGCGCGCACTCGGCGGCGCTGATCGAAGCCGTGCTGCGTTACTACTTCAAGCACGAGGACCTGGTTATCGAGCAGTGCATCGAGCGTCGCGTGGAGATCCTCGACGAGCAGCGCAACCGCCTCGGTCGCGCCAACAGCCTGCTCGGTGAAGACCTGGTGCTGGGCGAGCAGGTGCGCGACCGCAGCGGCAAATTCCGCATTCACATCACCGAACTCGACTGGGAGCGATTCCACGAATTCCTGCCGATCGGTTTCGGTTACCAGCCGCTGTGCGCGCTGGTGCGGTTCACCCTGCGTGACCCGCTCGATTACGACATTCGCCTGGTGCTGCGCCCGGAAGAAATCCGCGAACTGCGCATTGGTGAGAAGAACGACTGTCGCCTGGGGTGGACCAGTTGGCTGGGCTGCGAAAAAGCAGACGGCGTGGTCACCCTGGGCAGCAAAATTCATTAAGGACGTGAGCCATGATCAACGTAGACCTGCAACAACTCATCCAGGCGCTGGACGCCGAAACCCGTCGTGACCTGGAACGTTCGGCCGAACGTTGCGTGGCCCGTGGCGGCAGCAAGATCCTCGTCGAAGACCTGCTGCTGGGCCTGCTGGAGCGCCCGAACGGCTTGCTCTCGCGTGCGTTGCAGGATGCCGACGTCGATGCCGGTGAACTGAGCGCCGCACTGCAATCTCGCGTTGAACACAGCGCCTCGCGCAACCCGGTGTTCGCCCCGGAACTGGTGCAATGGCTGCAAGACGCGCTGCTGGTGGCCAACCTCGAACTGGGCCAGACCCAGGTCGAAGACGCCGCGCTGATCCTCGCGCTGCTGCGCAACCCGATGCGCTACGCCGGCAGCCGTTACCAGCCGCTGCTCGCCAAGTTGAACATCGATCGCCTGAAGGAATTCGCCCTGTCGCAACAGGAGCAACCGGCGGCCAATGGCAAGCCGGCGGCGCAGGGCGAATCGCTGCTGCAGCGCTTCACCCATAACCTGACCCAACAAGCGCGCGACGGCAAACTCGACCCGGTGCTGTGCCGCGATGGCGCGATTCGGCAGATGGTCGACATCCTCGCGCGTCGGCGCAAGAACAACCCGATCGTGGTCGGTGAAGCCGGCGTCGGTAAAACCGCCATCGTCGAAGGCCTGGCCTCGCGCATCGCTGCCGGTGAAGTGCCGCAGGTGCTCAAGGGCGTCGAGCTGCTGTCGCTGGACATGGGCCTGCTGCAGGCCGGCGCCAGCGTCAAAGGTGAATTCGAGCGGCGTCTCAAAGGCGTGATCGACGAAGTCAAAGCCTCGCCGAAACCGATCATTCTGTTCATCGACGAAGCCCACACCCTGATCGGCGCTGGTGGCAACGCCGGCGGTTCCGACGCGGCCAACCTGCTGAAACCGGCGCTGGCCCGTGGTGAACTGCGCACCATCGCCGCTACCACTTGGGCCGAGTACAAGAAATATTTCGAGAAGGATCCGGCGCTGGCTCGGCGTTTCCAACCAGTGCAGTTGCACGAACCGACCGTCAGCGAAGCGGTGACCATCCTCCGTGGTCTGGCGCAGGTCTACGAGAAGAGCCACGGCATCTACCTGCGGGATGACGCGGTGGTCTCGGCGGCGGAATTGTCGGCGCGCTATCTGGCCGGTCGCCAACTGCCGGACAAAGCCGTCGACGTCCTCGACACCGCGTGCGCCCGGGTGCGCATCAGCCTCGCCGCTGCCCCGGAAAGCCTCGAACGCCTGCGTGGCGAACTGGCTGAAGGTGGCCGTCAGCGTCAGGCCCTGCGTCGCGATGCCGAGGCTGGTCTGCTGATCGACCACGAAGCGTTGGATGCGCTGGAAGCGCGGCTCGACGAAGCCGAAAGCGAAATGGTCGCGCTGGAAAGTCTGTGGACCGAGCAGAAACAACTGGCCGAGCGTCTGCTGGAACTGCGTCAGCAACTGGCCAAGGCCCGCGAAGCTGCCGCCGTCGAGCCGACTGTCAGTGTTGAAGAAGACGCCGAAGGCACCGTGATCGAAACCATCGCCGCCGAGGTCGAGGAGGGCCAGAGCGTCGAAGCGCTGGAAGCCGAACTGCACCAGACCCACAGCGCCCTGACCGCTGCTCAAGTCAAAGAGCGTCTGGTCAGCTTCGAAGTCTGCCCGCGTCTGGTGGCCGAAGTGATCAGCGCCTGGACCGGTGTGCCGCTGGCGCAACTGGCCCGCGAGCACAACGCCAAGGTCGCCAGTTTCGCCACCGACCTGCGCACGCGCATCCGTGGTCAGGAACAAGCCGTGCACGCACTGGATCGCTCGATGCGCGCCACTGCCGCCGGCCTGAACAAGCCTGACGCACCGGTCGGCGTGTTCCTGCTGGTCGGCCCGAGCGGCGTCGGCAAGACCGAAACCGCGCTGGCCCTGGCTGACCTGCTGTACGGCGGCGACCGTTTCATCACCACCATCAACATGTCCGAATTCCAGGAGAAGCACACCGTCTCGCGTCTGATCGGTGCGCCACCGGGCTACGTCGGTTACGGCGAGGGCGGCATGCTCACAGAAGCGGTGCGCCAGAAGCCGTACTCGGTGGTGCTGCTCGATGAAGTCGAAAAGGCTGATCCCGACGTGCTCAACCTGTTCTATCAAATTTTCGACAAGGGCGTGGCCAACGACGGCGAAGGTCGCGAGATCGACTTCCGCAACACCTTGATCCTGATGACCTCGAACCTCGGCAGCGACAAGATCAGCGACCTCTGCGAAGACGGCGCCCGCCCGACCGCCGAGTTGCTCGAAGAGACCATTCGCCCAGTGCTGAGCAAACACTTCAAACCGGCGCTGCTGGCGCGGATGAAAGTGGTGCCGTACTACCCGGTCGGTGGCCCGGTGCTGCGCGAGCTGATCGAGATCAAGCTCGGTCGTCTCGGCGAGCGCCTGAACCGCCGTCAGCTGGATTTCAGCTGGTGCCAGAACCTCGTCGATCACCTGTCCGAGCGCTGCACGCAAAGCGAGAGCGGTGCGCGTCTGATCGACCATCTGCTCGATCAGCACGTGCTGCCGCTGGTGGCCGACCGCTTGCTCGATGCGATGGCCACCGGTGAAAGCCTCAAGCGTGTGCACGCCACGCTCGACGGCAACGCCAGCGTGACGTGCGAGTTCGCCTGAGGTGGGTGTGATGTTCACTCAAGTGCCGCAGCCACTGGTCTATGCCGAAGCCTTGCTGGCGCAGTTCGCCAGCCTGTCGCGCGCGGCGGACGGTGCTGCGCTGCTGGGTGACTTCGTGCGTGGGCTGGCCGAACTGAGCGGTTGCGAATTGACCCAGCTGTACCTGCTCGACGCCACCCACACTTGCCTGGGGATGAACGCCGAATGCCTCGACGGCGCGCTGCAACCGCGCGCCGCCACCAGCCTGCCGGCGGACTACAACGGTGAGCAGCTGCTGCAGTTTGCCCTGTGCCAGAACCGCGTGGTCTGCCTCGACGATCTCGGTGCCAGCCTGCACGAAACCAGCTTTCTGCCGGCCACCGCGGGTGCCTGGCAATCGCTGCTGTGCGTGCCACTGGTCAATCAGCAGAAGGCGGTTGAAGGCCTGCTGCTGTGCGCCAGTCGTCGTCACGTCGACCTGCAAGGCTTTGCCGATTCCCTTGGCCAGCTCGGCTCGTTCGTTCTTGGTCAGCTGCACTTGCTGCAGCGTCTGCGCCAGCCGCCGGCAGAATCGGCCACGGTGGCGCGCAGTGTGCCGAGCATCAGCGGCTATGGCCTGATCGGCAAAAGCGCAGCAATGCGCCAGACCCATTCGTTGATCAGCAAAGTCCTGCACAGCCCGTACACCGTGCTGCTGCGCGGCGAGACCGGCACCGGCAAGGAAGTCGTGGCCCGGGCGATTCACGATTGCGGCCCGCGTCGCTCTCAGGCGTTCATCGTGCAGAACTGCGCGGCAGTCCCGGAAAACCTGCTGGAAAGCGAGCTGTTCGGCTATCGCAAAGGCGCTTTCACCGGCGCCGACCGCGACCGTGCGGGGCTGTTCGATGCGGCCAACGGTGGCACGCTGTTGCTCGACGAGATCGGCGACATGCCGCTGTCGCTGCAAGCGAAGATTCTGCGGGTGTTGCAGGAGGGCGAGATTCGTCCGCTGGGTTCCAACGACACGCACAAGATCGACGTGCGCATCATCGCCGCGACGCACCGCGATCTGTCGACGCTGGTCAGCGAAGGCAAATTCCGCGAGGACCTGTATTACCGACTGGCGCAGTTTCCGATCGAGCTGCCGGCCCTGCGTCAGCGCGAAGGCGACATCCTCGAACTGGCTCAGCACTTTGCCGAGAAGACCTGCGCATATTTGCAGCGTGATCCGGTGCGCTGGTCGAGCGCGGCGCTGGAACACCTGTCCGGTTACACCTTCCCCGGCAACGTGCGCGAACTCAAGGCACTGGTCGAACGCGCGGTGCTGTTGTGCGAGGGCGGCGAATTGCTGGCCGAGCATTTCTCCCTGCGCATGGAGCCGATGCCCGAAGACCACAGCGGCCTGAATCTGCGCGAACGCCTGGAAAAAGTCGAACGCACGTTGTTGCTCGACTGCCTGCGCAAGAACGACGGCAACCAGACCCTCGCCGCCCGCGAACTGGGCCTGCCGCGCCGCACCCTGCTGTACCGCCTCGGGCGGTTGAATATCAACCTGGGTGACTTCGATGGTTGATCTGAACCTGGCTCTTGCCGTTTGCACAACTCCTGTCTTGAAGGACTTCTCTGTGGCGAGGGGATTTATCCCCGATCGGCTGCGCAGCAGCCGTAATCCAGCAAACGCGGTTCTCCTGAAAGAACCGGTAATCAGGTTTTGGGGCTGCTTCGCAGCCCATCGGGGACAAGTCCCCTCACCACAAGTTGCTCACTTGCCACAGGAGGTGCGTGCGCCTCGCTGGTCTGGCTCAAGGCCCCGATGTAGAGCCTTCGAGACCATTCAAAGAATTAATTTCAGCGCCGCCCGCAAGGGTCGGCGCTTTGTGCTTTGTCTACCCCTGGAGACCCTCTGATGTCTGTTCGTCACTGGCACGCTGTCCTGCTGACCCTCGTCGTTCTATGCGGCCTTGGCGGCTGTAGCGGCAATTACAAATTCAACGACAACGACTATCGCCCGTTGGGTGATCCGCAAGCGGTCAATCGCGGCAAGTGACCGCAAGGAGCATCAAACATGGAACTGGTTTTCGAAATGCTGAACACCAAGCAGTTCGTGCCCACCGAGTTGTGCCAGAAGACCTTCAAACAGGCCGGCGGCGTGATCGGGCGGGGCGAGGACTGCGACTGGATCATTCCTGACCGCAAGCGGCATCTGTCCAATCACCACGCGATTGTCAGCTACCGCGAAGGCATGTTTTTCCTCACCGACACCAGCAGCAACGGCGTCCAGGACGGCGGCAGCGGCGCACGCCTGCACAAGGGCGAACCGGTGCGCATCGAGCACGGCAGCACCTACGTGCTCGGTGACTTCGAGATTCGTGCACGGCTGGTGCGCGATCCGGCGACCTTCGACGGCGAAGTTGGCCGTCCGCGTGCCGCCGGCAGCATCATTCCGGACGACGCCTTCCTCGACCTCGATCCGTTGAACGCGATCGAACAGCAAGAGCGCGTCTATTCGGAAATCGACGAACTGTTGGCGCCGACGGCCAAGCCCGAGGACTCCCGTCAGCGTGCCGACTACGCGCGCATCGACATGGAAAGCCTGATGGTGCCGGAGCTGATCGCCCCGGTTGAGCCCGAGCCAGCTCCGGCCCCGAAAGCCGTCGAGCGTCAGAGCGAAGGTTTCTGGGAGCATTTCGGCGCGGCGCTGGGCGTGGATGTCAAAGGTCTGGATCACGACGCCCGCGAAGCCTTGGCGCTGAATGCCGCGCGTCTGCTGCGCCAGAGCATCGGCGGTTTGCAGCAGAGCCTGCGCACTCGTTCGGAGCTGAAGAACGAACTGCGTCTGGCCCAGACCACCGTGCAAGGCACCAACAAGAACCCGCTGAAATTCGCCGTCGATCCGAGCGAAGCGCTGGAGATTCTGTTGCAGCCGCACAAGCCAGGGCACCTGCCGGCCGAGCAGGCGATCTCCCGTGCATTCCGCGATCTGCAAGCGCATCAGGTCGCGCTGCTCACCGCCAGCCGCGCCGCCGTGCGCGGCACGCTGGAGCACTTCTCGCCAGAGCAGTTGACCCTGCGTTTCGAGCGCGACAACAAGCCGTTGATCGCCACCTCGGGCGGGCGCTGGAGAGCGTTCGGCCGCTACCACCAGGCCCTGCGTCAGGACGATGACTGGAGCGAGCGTCTGCTGGCCCGCGACTTCGCCCAGGCCTACGAAGAACAGATCCGCCTGATCTCCACCCTCCACACCGACCACCAAGGATGATGCGCATGTCTCGCCGCTCGACCGCTTTTTTCAAGACGCTGACTGCGCTCACCGTGCTGGTGCTGCTCGCCGGTTGCTCGTCGCTGTCGCCGTACTCGAAAGTGACCAAGATCAATCTGAAGCTGACCGGCAGCGATCAGCTCAACCCGGACCTCAACGGCCGTCCTTCGCCGATCGTCGTGCGCCTGTTCGAGCTCAAGCACCCGGTGACCTTCGAGAACGCTGATTTCTTCAGCCTCTACGAACGCGCCAAGGAATCCCTCAACCCGGATCTGGTGGCCAGCGAAGAACTCGAGCTGCGCCCGGGTGAAACCGTGGAAATGAAGCTCAGCGTGGAGGAGGGCAGCCGCTACGTTGGCGTTCTCGCTGCGTACCGCGATCTGCCGGAAACCAAGTGGCGCTACACCGTTCAGGTCACCCCGCTGGAGCTGACCGAGGCCGATCTGACCCTCGATCAGGCCGGTATCCGCAACACCCATGAAGCGCTCGCCAAGGCGGATGACTGAACATGAATACCCATAAAGTCATTTGGCAGGAAGGCATGTTGCTGCGGCCGCAGCACTTCCAGCACAACGATCGCTATTACGATCACCAGATGAAAACCCGCACCCAGTTGCTGGGTGGCTACACCTGGGGTTTCCTCAATCTGGAGATCGACCTGCAGTTCCTCAACATGGGCAAACTGGTGATCAGTGCCGCCTCGGGGATCCTGCCGGACGGCAGCCTGTTCGAACTCGGCGGCAACACCGAGCCGCTGGCGCTGGACGTGCCGCCGAACACCGGTAACACGCCGATTTACCTGGCGCTGCCGTTGGTCACCGGTAACCACATCGAAGCGCGCCGTCCGGAGCAGTCCGACGTGCTCGCGCGTTACACCGTGTACGACGCCGAAGTGGCCGACTCCAACGCCGGCGATGATTCCGCCAGCCAGGTCAGCTGTGGCCGCCCGGATTTCAAACTGTTGCTCGGCGAGCAGCAGAGCGATCAGGCCTACGTGAAGCTGAAGATCTGCGACGTGCTCGACACCACGCCGGACGGCGTGATCAGTCTCGACCCGGATTTCGTGCCGACCTACATCCAGGCCCACGCGTCCAGCTATCTGCTGTCGTGCCTGAAAGAAGTCATCAGCATGCTCAACCACCGGGGCGACACGATTGCCGAGCGGATCCGCTCCAACGGCAAGGTCGGCGGCGCGGAAGTCGGTGACTTCATGATGCTGCAACTGATCAACCGTACCGAACTGCTGCTGCGCCACTACCTCGGTCTGGAGCAGGTGCACCCGGAAGAGTTGTACCGCACGCTGCTGACCATGCTCGGCGATCTGGCGACCTTCTCCAGCGACAGCAAGCGCCCGCGTCTGGACAGCCGCTATTCCCACGCCGATCAGGGCGCGAGCTTCCGCAAACTGATGGAAGCGATTCGTCAGGTGCTGTCGATGGTGCTCGAACAGCACGCTATCGAGCTGATCCTGCAAGCGCGTCAGTACGGCATCATCGTGTCGCCGTTGCACGACCACAAACTGCTCGGCTCGGCGTCGTTCGTGCTGGCGGCGAGTGCCAACTGCGACTCCGAAGAACTGCGCCACCGCTTGCCGGCGCACCTCAAGGTCGGCCCGGTGGAGCGCATCCGCCAACTGGTCAACCTGCACCTGCCGGGGATCAAGGTCAAACCGTTGCCGGTGGCCCCGCGGCAGATCGCGTTCCACTCGAACAAAACCTACTTCATCCTCGAACTCAGTTCCGAAGACCTGGCGCAGCTCGAGCGCTCCGGCGGCTTCGCGTTCCACGTGTCCGGCGAATTCGCCGAGCTTGAACTGAAATTCTGGGCCATCAGGAACTGACCGCCATGATCAAGGAAACGGATTACAACCAGGACGACAAAACCGTCCTGCTCGATCGTCAGGGCCACGGACCGGCAGCCAGTCCGCTGACCGACTTCGCCGCGCCGCCGCGCTTCGAGCAACTGGAAGAACGGATGATCTACGCCGCGCGCCTGCGCCCGGCGGAGGCGTTCAACATCAGCCTCAATTCGCTGGTGGCGGCGTCGTCCGAACTGCTCTCGGAAGTGGTGCGCCTCAAGCACAGCGAAACTCGCGAAGACCTCTACGCGCTCAACGAGCGCCTGACCGCCGGGCTCAAACTGTTCGAAGTGCGCGCCCTGCACAACGGCGCCGAAAGCAGCCAGGTGATGGCCGCGCGTTACGTGCTCTGCACCGTGGTCGACGAAGCTGTGGTGACTACGCCGTGGGGCAACGAAAGCGAGTGGTCGCAGATGAGCCTGCTCAGCAGCTTCCACAACGAGACCTTCGGTGGCGAGAAGTTCTTCCAGCTGCTCGATCGCCTGTCGAAGAACCCGGTCAAACACCTGCCGATGCTCGAGCTGATGTACCTGTGCCTGTCCCTCGGTTTCGAGGGCAAGTACCGCGTGCAGGCCCGTGGCATGCTCGAACTCGAAGGCATCCGCGACGCCCTGTACCGGCAGATCCGTCAGTTGCGTGGCGACGTGCCGCGCGAGTTGTCGCCGCACTGGGAAGGCCTCAACGATCAGCGCCGCAACCTGGTGCGCATCGTGCCGGCGTGGATGGTGGTGCTGTTCACGTTGGTCTGCCTGGTGGTGATGTATTCGGGCTTCGCCTGGGTCCTGGGCGAGCAGCGCGACACCGTTCTGCAACCTTATCAGCCGCTTGATCCGGCCGCGGTGCAACCGCAGTCGCAGCCGTAAACAGGGACGTGTGATGAAAAAGTTTTTCAAGAAAGTCGGCGCCTTCCTGCGCCAGACCTGGGTCTGGACTCTGCTGCTGGTGCTGTTCGTGGCGCTGCTGGTGTGGTTCGTCGGCCCGTTGTTGGCGGTGGATGACTACAAGTTCTGGGAAAGCGCGACCTCGCGTCTGCTGACCATCGCCGTGTTGTTCCTGATCTGGGGCCTGACCATGGTCTTCGTCAGCTGGCGCGCGGGCATCCGCAAGAAAGCCGTCGAAGAAACCGAAGATGGCCAGGATCGCATCCGTCGTGACGAGCTGATCGAAGAAGAGCAGAAAGAGTTGAAGGCGCGCTTCAAGGACGCGCTGAAAACCCTGAAGACTTCGAGCCTGTATCGCGGCCGCAGCGAACGCTGGCGCAACGACTTGCCGTGGTACCTGCTGATCGGTCCGCAGGCTTCCGGCAAGACCAGTCTGCTGGACTTCTCCGGGCTGGAATTCCCGATCAACAAGATCGACCGCAAGCTGACCCGCGACACCCTCGGCACCCGTCATTGCGACTGGTACTTCGCCGATCACGGTGTGCTGATCGACACCGCCGGGCGCTACACCACGCAGCCGGACGCCGAAGTCGACGGCAGTGCCTGGACCACCTTGCTCGAACTGCTGCGCAAGCGTCGTCGCGGGCGTCCGTTGAACGGTGTGCTGGTGACCATTCCGGTGGAATCGCTGATCGGTGGCAGCGAGCAGGACATCGACACTCTGGCGCGCCAGGTGCGCGGTCGTCTGCAAGACGTCTATCAGAAACTGCACGTCGATGTGCCGGTGTATCTGGTACTGAGCAAGGCTGACAAGCTGCTCGGTTTCGACGAGTTCTTCGATCAACTGACCCGCGAAGAAAGCGATCAGGTGCTGGGTACCAGTTTCCGCAAGGATCAGGTCGGCACCGACGTCGCGGTACTGCGCGGCGAATTCGAAGAGCTGCTGCGGCGCCTGAACAATCAGGTGATCATGCGCATGCACTCCGAGCGCGATACCCAGCGCCGTGGCCGCATCCTCGACTTCCCGCATCAACTGGGGCAGATCGGTGAGCGCCTGTGCCTGTTCGTCGACATGGCGTTCACTGGCAACCGGTATCAGCGCGCGTCGCTGCTGCGGGGTTTCTACCTGACCAGCGCTCCGCACCTGACGCAGGAAATGGACGCGACCACCGCCGGCATCGGCGCCAACCTCGGCATGAATGCCGGCGTGCTGCCGACCCTGCGCAGCGGCCGTTCGCGTTTCATCCATCATCTGTTCAGCCGGGTGATTTTCCCCGAGTCGGATCTGGCCGGCCTCGACAAGCGTGAGCGCAGCCGCATCCATTGGGGTCAGCGTGCGTTGTACGTTGGCGCACTGGCGGCACTGGCGCTGTTCGGCATGCTCTGGGCCGGTGGTTTCTCGGCCAACTATGAGCGTCTGGAAAACCTGCGCACGCTGGCGCAGAACTGGACTCAGCAGCGTTCGGCGCTGACCCCGCGTGATGACGCGATGGGCGTGTTGAAAACCCTCGACACCAGCTACGCCGCGACTCAGGTGTTCCCGAAGAAGGGCGACGTTTCGTACCACGAGCGTGGCGGTCTGTATCAGGGCGAAGACGTCAATCCGGTGGTCAGGCAAGCCTACGAGCATGAGCTCGAAGCGCAATTGCTGCCACGGGTCGCGACGATGCTCGAAGGGCAGATCCGCGCCAACATGAAGGACCGCGACAAGCTGCTCAACAGCCTGCGTGCGTACCTGATGCTGAACATGAAAGACCGTCGTGACGCGGTGTGGCTCAAGGACTGGGTCGCCACTGACTGGTCGCAGCGCTACACCGGCAACACCGCGGTGCAGAATGGTCTGAACACCCACCTTGAGCGCCTGCTGAAGCAGCCGTTCATCTACCCGCTGAACGATCAACTGGTGACTCAGGCACGTCAGGTGCTGCGCGCCGAATCGCTGGCCACCGTGGTGTATCGCATGCTCCGCGAGCAGGCGCGCAACCTGCCGGAATACCGTTTCAGCCAACACCTCGGCCCGCAAGGCTCGCTGTTCATCGGCACCGAATACGTGATCCCGGGGTTCTATACCCAGCAGGGTTATCAGCAATACTTCTCGGTGCAGGGTTCGGCGCTGGTCACTGACATCCTGCGTGACAACTGGGTGCTGGGCGAAGGCGCGGGCATCAGCGACATGGACTTGCGTCGCCTGATGGTCGAGCTGGAGCAGCTGTACTTCCGCGATTACGCCAACTACTGGAGCGAGGCCGTTGGCCAGGTGGCCTTGCCGCCGATCAGCGACGCCGGTGAAGGCGCCGAGCAACTGGCGGGCCTGACTTCGGCCAACTCGCCGGTGCTGGCATTGCTCACGGAAGTGCGCGAGAACACGCGCTTCCCGGCTGCTGCCGATCCGGTGGATGAAGCTGGTGATGCCGCCGATGCACTGGCAGGGCAGAAGGGCAAACTGGGCAAGGTCGGCAAACTGGCCTCGGCTGTCGCCGACAAGGCTTCGGCGATGGCCGTGGCGAAAAGCCTGCCGGACACCGCGAAGAAGTCGCTGCAACGCCGCTTCGAGCCGCTGCACCGTTTGCTCGATGACAACAACGGCCCGGCCGCAGACCTGACCCCGGCCATCAGCGCGCTCAACGACCTGCAACTGCAACTGTCCGGTCTGGCCCGTTCCAGCACGCCGGAACAAGCCGCGTTCGAAATGGCGAAAACCCGCATGAGCGGCCAGCGTGATGCGCTGACCAACCTGCGTGCGGCCTCGGGTCGCCTGCCGCGTCCGCTGAGCGTGTGGTTCAACGTGTTGGCCGAAGACTCGTGGCGCCTGGTGCTCAACGACGCTTACCAATACCTGAACGGCCGTTATCAGAACGAGCTGTACAGCGTGTATGGCAAAACCATCAGCAAGCGTTATCCGTTCAGCGCCAGCAGCACCAGCGACGTGGCGATCAGCGACTTCCGCGAGTTCTTCCGCGCTCAAGGCACCGTCGATCGCTTCTTCGACAGCTACATGCGTCCGTTCGTCAGCGGTGATCCGGGCAACTACCGGATGCGCAGCGTCGACGGTCACAGCCTGCCGGTGTCGAAGATGTACCTCGACCAGATGGCAGCAGCCCTGACGATTCGTCAGAGCTTCTTCTCGATCAACCCGGCCGAGCCGACCGTGCAGTTCAAACTGGAGCCGTACACCCTCGATCCGGCCGTCAGCCGTTCCGAGTTCAAGTTCGGCGACAAGACCATGGAATACCGCCACGGTCCGATCCTGCCGATGACGTTCAAGTGGCCGACCGATGCTGAAGACGGTCGCACCAGCCTGGTGATGGACAAGATGGCCGGGCGTCCGATTGGCATCGAGAAGAACTCGGGCCCATGGTCGCTGTTCCGTCTGTTCGACCTGATGCAGACCGAGTACCTGACCGGTCGCGACGTGCTGGTGCTCAAAGCCGACGTGGGTGGCCTGCGCGCCAACTACCTGCTGACCAGCCAACGCACGCCGAACCCGTTCGACATGGGCGTGCTGCGTACCTTCCGTATGCCGGTGCAGCTCTGATGCTGGTGGCCAGTCCCTGGCGCAGCGCGGCGCGTACCGACCCGGGCAAGGTGCGGGCGCGCAACGAAGATGCCTTCCTCGACTCGCCACAGCAGGGGCTGTGGGTGGTCGCGGACGGCATGGGCGGTCATCAGGGTGGCGACATCGCCAGCCAGTTGATCGTCGCCAGCCTGGCTGAACTGCCGCAGCACGAGGACTTCGACGAACGCCTCAAAGCCATCCGCCAGTGCCTGCACTGGTTGAACCGGCGCTTGGGGCAGGAGTTGACGGTCACCGCCGGACGCCACGACAGCATCATGGGTAGCACCGTCGTGGCGCTGCTGGTGGAAGGCAATCGCGCGGCCTGCATCTGGGCCGGCGACAGCCGTTGCTATATGTGGCGTGGGCAGCGGCTGTATCAGCTGTCCAAGGACCATTCGCTGCAACAGCAACTGATCGACGAGCAACAGATGAGCGTCGAACAGGCGGCAGCGCACCCGGCGGCTCAGGCCTTGACCCGAGCCGTCGGCGCCGCCGAACAGCTGACCCTGGATGTCCTCGAACTCGAGGTCTATCCGGGCGATGCGTTTTTGCTGTGCAGCGATGGTTTGTATCAGGGCCTGAGCAGCGATGCCCTCGGCAACGCCCTCAGCCTCAGCGCGCCGCACGTGGCGCTGGAACGTCTGTTCGACGGCGCCCTGCGGGGCGCCGCTCGGGACAACCTGACTGCCGTGGTGATCCGCCAATGACTGAAATCGAATCCTCAGTCGATGACTTGCTGATGAGCGAAGAGCAGGCCAGCAACCTGACCTACTTCGCCTTCGCCAAGGCAAACAACGCCGAGCCGCTGCTGGCGCCGACCAAGGCCAGCATCGGTGCATTGCCGGACGTACTCGCCGGCCGCTACCACCTCGAGCGTCTGCTCGGGGCTGGCGGCATGGGCGCGGTCTATCGGGCACGGGATCTGCTGCACGAGCAGTTCGGCGATCCCGACCCTTACATTGCGCTGAAAATCCTCAGCGAAGAATTTGCCGAATCGCCGGACGCCAGTGCCTTGCTCTACAGCGAGTTCGCCCTGACCCGACGCCTGCGCCACGACAACGTCGTGCGTGCACACACTTTTGAAGTCGATACCGACTGCCAGCGGGCCTTCATCACCATGGAATACATGCGTGGCCTGACCCTGGACAAATTGCTCTGCGAGCGGCCGCTGGGCCTGCCGTGGAAAGAAACGCGCGACATCGCGTTGCCGCTGCTCGACACGCTGGCCTACGCCCACCGTCGCGGCGTGCTGCACGGTGACATGAAACCGAGCAATGTCATGCTCAGCGAAGACGGCCCGCGCCTGTTCGACTTCGGTCTCGGCCAGGCAGACGAGGGCGTGTTGCCCGGCCTGCCGCACCTGAGCCGCGAGCGTTTCAACGCCTGGACCCCGGGCTACGCCGCCCCCGAACTGCTTGAGGGCCAACCGTTGTCGGCCAGCGCGGACGTCTACGGCGTGGCTTGCGTGATCTATGAACTGGCGAGCGGCAAACACCCGTTCCGCCGCTTGCCCTCGACCCAGGCCCGCGACGAGCACCTGGAGCGCGAGCTGCAAGCCCCGGCGAACTTACCGAAACACGGCTGGCCAGCGCTGCGAACCGCGCTGAGCTTCAATGCGGCAGAACGCACCATCACTGCCCAACAATTGCGTGACGCCTTGGGCGCCACTTCGTCCTGGCTGCAACGGTTGCGACTTCGGGCGTAACGGACGACATTCGAACAGGGAGCGCTTTATGTTCAACCCAGCTAACGAAACCCACTTCAGCCTCAAGGTCGAAGACTACGTGGGCGACCTGCAAGTGCTGTCGTTCACCGGCACCGAAGGCATCAGCCAGCCGTTTCGTTTCGACCTCGAACTGGTCAGCGAAAACCCCGATCTGGACTTGGAAAAGCTCCTGCACAAGCAGGCGTTCCTCGCGTTCGATCCACAGGGCTCGGGCATCCACGGCCAGATCTACCGCGTTGCCCAGGGCGATGCCGGCAAGCGCCTGACCCGCTACAAAGTCTCGCTGGTGCCGCAACTGCAATACCTGCATCACCGCACCAACCAGCGAATCTACCAGCAAATGTCGGCGCCGAAAATCATCGCGCTGATCCTCGACGAACACGGGATCAAGGGCAACGCCTACAGCTTCCAGCTCAGCCAGCCGTGCCCGGATCGCGACTACTGCGTGCAGTACGACGAAACCGATCTGCACTTCGTCCAGCGCCTGTGCGAAGAGGAGGGTATTCACTACCACTTCCAGCACAGCGACAAGGCCCACCTGCTGGTGTTCGGTGATGACCAGACCGTGTTCCCCGACCTCGGCCAGCCGACCGCCTACATACAGGGCAGTGGCATGGTCGCCGAAGAACCGGTGATCAAGGGCTTCAAGCTGCGCCTGGAAACCCGCACCAGCCGCACCACGCGCCGCGACTACGACTTCGAAAAACCGCGCCTGCAAATGGAAGCAGCGTATAAACCGGATGGCGAGAGCACTGAACCGGATCTCGAAGACTACGACTACCCGGGCCGCTTCATCGACCGCGCGCGCGGCAAGTTCCTCAGCCAGCGCGCCCTGGAACGCCACCGGGCCGACTACCGCCAGGCCGAAGGTCGCGGCGACCAGACCAAACTGGTCAGCGGCCACTTCATGGCCATGTCCGACCACCCGCGCAGCGAGTGGAACGACCTGTGGCTGCTCACCGAAATCTTCCACGAAGGCAAACAGCCGCAAGTCCTCGAAGAAGGCGTGACCAGCGACACCACCGACAACAAGGACGACTTCCACCAGGGCTACCGCAACACCTTCCTCGCCACCCCGTGGGACGTGTTCTACCGCCCGGCCCTCGAACACCCGAAACCGCGCGTGCTCGGCAGCCAGACCGCCATGGTCACCGGCCCCAAAGGCGAAGAAATCCACTGCGACCAATACGGCCGCATCAAAGTGCAATTCCACTGGGACCGCGAAGGCCTGGCCGACGACAAAACCAGCTGCTGGCTGCGCGTCTCCAGCTCCTGGGCCGGCGACCGCTACGGCGCCATCAGCATCCCGCGCATCGGCATGGAAGTCCTCGTCACCTTCCTCGAAGGCGACCCCGACCAACCCCTCGTCACCGGCTGCCTGTACCACAAGGAAAACCCGGTGCCGTACGCCCTGCCGGCAAACAAAACCCGCAGCGTCTTCAAAACCCTCAGCTCCCCGGGTGGCGGCGGTTACAACGAACTGCGCATTGAAGACAAAAAGGGTGCGGAGCAGATCTACATCCACGCCCAGCGCGACTGGGACGAAAACATCGAGCACGACCAGAAAATCCGCGTCGGTAACGAACGCCACGACACCGTGGTGAAGAACACCTACACCGAGCTCAAGGCTGAAGAACACCGCACCACCATCAGCGATCGCAAGATCGAAGCGAAGCTGGATGATCACCTGACTGTTGGGCAGAACCAACACATCAAACTCGGTACGGCGCAGCTCACCAGCGTGGGCAAAGAGATTCACCTCAAGGCTGGGGACAAGATTGTTATCGAGGCGGGGACGGAGCTGACCATCTTAGGGGGTGGGAGCTTTATCAAGCTCGATGGCGGTGGTGTGACGGTGGTTGGGCCGGTGGTGAAGATTAATGCCGGGGGCTCGCCGGGGAGTGGCACCGGGATCGGGATTCTGGCTCCGGTCATTCCACTGATTGCTGATCAGGCTCGGGCGGGCAATACACTTAAATCCGGGACTGCGAATAGCCCGAAATATGATGAACAGATCCGTTTTGTGACTGGCCTAGGTCAACCTATCAAGTCGGTAAAAGCCGCAATTATTCTCCCTTCTTCAGTCGCTCCAAAAATCTCCAAAAGCAACACCGAGGGTCTGCACCCGCGTGTTGTAAGCGATAGCGAGGAAACCGCGGAAGTCCATTTGATGTGGGATGAACTCATCGTGCCGGAAGGCTCCGACGATTACGAAGCGAGTAGAAATAAATGAGCACACCTGTTGCTACCTTCAAAACAAACAATCAGAGCTGCTCCGTTCAAGACATTACGTTGAAATGTGACAAATTGTGGACGATGGGGCAGCAAGAGGCGATCAGTCGGCTAAGTGTGGCTGAGACGAGCTGGTTCTCTTCGTCCAGCAAGATGGTATTGGTGGGTGATTTCAGCGCACGAGCCGCACGCATCGCCGCTGCCTATGCCGAGTTTTATTTGGAGCGTGGTGAAGATGGAAAGCCAGACTTAAAAGGTAGATTTTATTGGATGGGGCTGGCAGCTTTCGCGAGTAAGCAGGTCATGTGCGGTCTGGATTACATTCCTTCGGAACCGTACCTGACAGGGATAGTGCCGTTGCCGTTTCAGATCCCCTACAAAATAGGTAAAAACGGCCTCGGTATGGGCAATTTTTGGCTGTTTCAGGATATTTTTGTTTGGCACTGGTTCTATAAAAAGTATCCAGAACAATTTAATGATTGTGCGCCGAAGCGAAATGCCAAGAGCTGTGATGCGCAAGTTCAAATGAATATTGATGAACTGCCTTGGGCAGACGATGCACTACCCGTTCTGAATAATCTGGGCTTGACCCCAGATATCACCACTGGCTTCAATCTTATAAAAAAATCCGAGACGACATCTGATCCAGTTGCGAAACGAAATCTTCAGCAGCAATCGCTTCTGGCAATTGCTGATCATGAGCAAAGAAGAATTCTTCAGCCGCTTATTTACAACGGATTTCTGTTTCAGAAGGTTCTACAGACTCAAGCTGCTGCCGAAGGTGCCCCTTTTGTACCGTTACGGGTTGCCTCTTTTAGTTCTGCTTGTGATGTGAACAATAAGGAGTTGAGAGTTCAGATGACGAAAGGCGATTTGTTTAACGAGTCAGATCGAATGGTGTTCATTCAGGAAATTGCAGAGCAGTACCATAAAATGATGGGGCAGAAAAAAGAATATATGGAGCAGCAAATAGGGATGATTTCTACCTGGAAAAACCGGAAATGAAAATTTATGGCTTATTGGTTTTTTTATTGCTTGCAGCATGCGGCGATTCAGACAGTGTAGGAGCTGGCTCCATGACGAACAAAAATCCGCTAATCAGTGTTGAGATTGGCGAAGAGATCAAAGATCTACTTTCTAATTCCCCGGTGCCTTTCTCGAAAGAGTGCATCTCTGACGTAAACATGTGTTGGTATAAAGTCAAGAAGTCTTTCGGTGACGATGATCTGCCGTCAGTTGAGGTGAATAAAAATCTGCGACTGAATCAGGTCGCCAGCGTCAGCACTGCAGTAGATGGTGAGGTAGGTACGACTACAGAGAACCTTGACTTATCGGTTCGCAGCCTCCCGGATGGCAGCAAACATGATGAGTATCGAGCGTTTTTGTACGGGTTGATTAAAGACATAAAAAAAGCGGGTTGGATGCACTATTACGCACCTTCTGACCCAAGAATTTCGGGCAGTCAGATTGACAAGATTAATTCAGCTGATGAAGTTATGGGGGATTACGTATTAAGCCACCCGTGGCTGGATCCGAACTATGAACTGGATCTTGAGCGGTGGTTGAAGGTTGGTAAATTTTACAATTGGCATTTTCACAAAGATGGCAATCATCTGACGTTGAAGGCATGGCGGCGAGATTCTGATGATGCTCCTGATGAGCGCGGAACCTATTTGGTGAGCTTGAGCTTCACAACCGACCGTGAGTATTGGAGTGCTGCTTTTCCAGAGACTGAAGATAAAAAACGCTGGAAAGAACTGCTACCAGGCAAGTTGAAAGAATACGCTGCGATTCGGCAGTCCCGGGAAAACAAGGCGGAAAAGGCGGGTATTGAAATTGATTCGAGCTATCAAGACCCAACCATCCAAGCATTAAAGTAAGCAGGTTGAATGGGGGCGGATTGTGTATTGAGTTTTGCCCGTCCCCCTTAAACTCTCCACCCCAAGTAATGCGCTCAGGACACGGAATGCCAGCCCCCTCGACCTCGCTTCGCCCCGCGGTAGTGTTCTGGTTATACACCGCCGCAATCGTGCACATACTTGCCGGCCTCACCCTGGCCTGGGCCGGGCATTCCGGATTACTTGACGGCTATCTGCACACCCTGGAACTCGCATTCTGGGGCGCCGATGCGGTACCTGCCGCCGGCCACGAACAACAGGTCTGGTGGCTCGCGCTGTTTGGCGCGACGCTGCAAAGTTATTCGCTGTACATGCTCGCGCTGGTGCACTTGGGCAATCGCTTGAAAGCTCCAGCAGTGTGGGGATGGTTGATCGCCGGCATCCTGTTATGGGCGCCGCAGGACATGTGGCTGTCTGCGCAAAAGCAGGTTTGGTCGCATCTGTGGCTCGACGGTTTTGCGTTGCTGGTGTTGTTACCGCCGCTGGTGTGGCTGTATCGCCATGACCGCCGGAAGTCTCCTGCAGTAAACACAACGAGCCTGTCTAACCCGTTTGCCAGCGGCGCTTTCAAGCGCGTGCTGATCACCGGCGGCACCGGGTTCATCGGTGAAGCTTTGGTCAACCAACTGCTAGACGCCAGCCATTCGGTCAGCGTCCTAACGCGCGACCCGTTGAACGCGGCCAATCTATTCGACGGCCGCGCCCGCTGCGTGCATTCGCTCAGCGAACTCAGCCGCGACGAAGCCTTCGACGTAGTGATCAATCTCGCCGGCGCACCCGTCGCCGGCCCACGCTGGACTCCCAAACGTCAGGCGCAACTGCTCGCCAGCCGAGTCGGCACCACCGAAGCATTGATGACCTGGCTAAAGAACACCAAGCAAAAACCATCGCTGTGGATTCAAGCCTCTGCCATCGGCTTCTACGGCGTGCGCGATGCCAGCGAAAGCCTCGGTGAACACGCCAGCAAGGGCGACGGTTTCATGGCCGAACTCTGCGCGCGTTGGGAAGCCGCCGCGCAACCGGCCACTGAGTTTGGCGTGCGTCAGGTGGTGCTGCGTCTTGGCGTGGTCTTCGGCCCGGGCGGCGCGTTGACGCCGTTGCTGCTGCCGTTCCGCTTGGGCTTCGGCGGGCGCATGGGCGATGGTCGGCAGATCATGAGTTGGGTGCATCGCGATGATGTGCTTCAGGTGATCGCAATGGCTTTCGATGACGACAGTCTGCGCGGTACCTACAACATGGTGGCGCCGGAAACGGTCAGTCAGGCAGCGTTCGCCGAGCAGGCCGGCAAGGTCCTCAAGCGTCCGGTGTGGTTCCATATTCCCGCCGCGCCAGTGCGTGCGCTGGCAGGGGAGATGGCGCAGTTGTTCTTCGATGGTCAGCGCGTGGTGCCGCAGCGTTTGACCGAGGCTGGCTACACATTCCGTTATCCAACCCTCGACGCTGCTCTGCGCGATCTGACCTGAGGATCGTCCATGAGCAAGCCCTTGATGTATCTGCTGGCCGGCAACGGCAGCGCCGCCGATTGGTGGAGTGACGCGCTGCCGCACTTTCAGCGTTACGACGTGGTGCCGCTGGAGCTGCCGGGCTTCGGCGCCAACCTGCAGCCGCCCTGCGAGGATCTGGCGGACTACGCGCAGACCTTGCTGGCGATGACACAGCAGGGCAGCGCGATCATGGCGGTCGGGGTCAATGCGTTGCTGGTGTTGCATGCGTTGCAACGTCGGCCGGGGCACTTCTCCCGCAGCGTTTTGTTGGCGCCAGTCGGTGCGTTTCTATGGCAGCGGCGGTTGCCGGCGCTGATGTCGCCGCTGCCGATTCGCAAGACCATTCACTGGCTGCTGTCGAACAAACCCGCGCTGTTCGCGCGCAAGTTCTCCAACCAGACCTGGACCCCCGCGCAATACCAGCGCATGGGCGCCGGTTATGCGCGCTGCCGTGCGTTCGTTCCGCATTGGGATCTGATTCGTGCCGACACTGCGCTGCCGCTGCTGGAGTGGATCACCGATCCGGTCGAGCTGGTCTGGGGCGATCAGGACGCTGTGCTCGGCATCGAGCAAGCGGCGGCGTGGTCGGCGATTCTCGCTCGCGCTGATCTGACTATCAGCCTCAAACCCGGTTGGGGCCATTACCCGTGGATCGACTCGCCTGCGCAGTTCGCGCAGTGGCTGGAGTCGGGCGAGCGCGGGTTTGTCGCGCACACCAAGGGCGGGCGTTTGCGCTTGGCTGAACTGGCCCGGCAAGCGGTGCCGGCGGCGCTGACCCTCAACGATTGCAATGATCCGCGTCTGCCAGCATTTCTCGCTGCCCAACCCGACGTGACCTGGGCGGTGCGCTCCTCCAGTTATGGCGAGGATCAGGCCGATTCGGCAAATGCCGGTTTGAGCACAACCTATCTGCGCGAGCCGACCGCCAATGTGTCGAAACGCATCGCCGAACTGACGGCCGAAGGCGTCGAGGAAGTGGTGGTGCAGCGCTTCATCACGCCGGTAGTTTCCGGGATCGCGTTCGTGCGCCATCTCTCGGTAGAGCTGGAGTGGGTTGAAGGCCATCTCGAAACGCTGGCCGACGGTCACGTCAGCCCCTCACAAGCAACGCTTTCGCGGCTTGGTGATGCCTGGCGCAGCGGCACGTTCACGCCGTCCCACGGCTTGACCGAAGACCTGCTGTGGTGCTTTCTGCAAGACGTATTGCGCGTGTTCCACTACGTGCCCGGCGACGTCGAATGGGCCTGGGACGGCTCGCAACTGTGGCTGCTGCAATACCGGCCGATCAGCGATTATGGCTGGCGCCGGCACCTGACCGCCGCCAACATCGCCGAGATCCTGCCGCCGCAACCGAGCGTGCTGGTCGAGTACGCCCAGCGCCGCGCGGCAGCGAGTATCCCGGCGATCATGGCGCGCTGGGATGCGCGAGTGTTGCAGGACAACGAGCCATTCACTGCTGTGTTCGGCGGTGCTTCCTACATCAACAATGATCTGTTTCTTGCCCGGTTGGCCGACTGGGGCATCAGCGCCGCTAACTACGCCGGTGAAGTTGGCGGAGCGACGCCGCATCTGCCGTGGCAACCGCTGAAGATGCTGCGTTCTTTGCCGCTGTTTTTACGTATGCAACGCAAGGCTCGCGGCCATTTGCTGAATCTTGAAAACGGCTTGCAGCGCTTCGATCGGGAACTGGCCGAACTCGTCGCCCAAGCTGCCGATGGTCAGCAATTGGCGGACTGGTTCACACGGTTTTACGTGTTCGTCGTGCAAGGCAATCTGTGCATTGCCACGGCGCTGGCGAGCAGTGGCGGCGACTGGCTGGGCCGCCCGCCGACCGCGTACGACAACCTGGAAAACTGTCCGCACCGATTGCCGTGGGAAACCGATCCGGCCACCCCGCGACCCGCGTCGAGCGAGCTGCCGCTACAGCCATTCCCGCAATGGTCCGGGCTGGTCCGCCTCGCGCATTCGACCGGCCTGCCGGGCCTGCGCGGTTACTACCTGCAAGTACGCGAGTGGTACCGCGACAACCTGATGCGCATCTTCTTCCGTCTGCATCACGCCATGCCGATGGCGGATCGCGAGCACTGGTTTGCGCCGCATCCCGACGTGCGCACCCGTGACGGCAGCTTCTGGCAGGACGGTCGCGAAGGTGCGGAGCAGGCCACCGGTTTCATGATTTATCCGGGGCAAGTGCAAGGCATTCTGGGCGAGGATATTTTGCTCGAAGACACCCTCGATCCGGGGCGGCACGCGCATTACCAAACGGCGCGGGCAGTGATTGCGCGGATGGGTGGGCGGTTGTCGCATGGCTCGACGTTGCTGCGCGAATTGCGAAAGCCGTCGGCGGTGATGCCGCAGGTGGATCCTGCGTGGGTGGGGTGTGAGGTGTTGTATCGGGATGGTGAGTTGCAATTGATGAATTCGAAGGATACGAAGTGAAACGACGGTTGTTGATGTGTTTGGCCTGGTTGCCGATGGTGAGCATGGCGACGGATCTGTGCAATTCGGAGACCGATACGAAGAATTTTCTCTCGCAATGGGTGGAAAGACCCGATTACATCCTGGATATACATTCAAGTTTTCAACCTGATGGATTCAGTCTGGAGGAGGGCAAGGTGGTGTATCACGGCGATCTTAATGACGACGGCCAGGAAGATTTCATTTTCACCTCCTACTCAAGCCGTGGTTCAGCGGGTGACTCGACCTTCGCCTTCCTCATCCAGTGCCACGGTTACTTGAAGCATGTCGGGGGCGATTATTTCGCCGAGGTCAAAGTTCTGGACGGTACGCCCAAGAACGGCGGCGATGTAAAAGACATCGAGATCTACTCCTACATTCGCGATAAGCGCGGCCAGATCCGCTACAAGGGCAAAGAGGCCATGACCCGGCCACATCTGTGGCGATTCAATCCGCACACACAGCTTTATGAAGGGCAGTCTGAGTGAGCCGACGGTCCCCACTGCATTTACGGAGTTACTACGTGAAAGGATTTTCGATTGTTCTCGGCAGCTTGATATTGGCTGCCGCGTCCATGGCATTCGCTGCCGACCCAACCTTCAAGGATTACACCGTCACGCCAGTGTTCACCGGCCCCAACCATAAGTTGGTGCTGCAAGAAAACAGCAGCTCAATGATGGATCAGGCACGGGTGCAAGCCTTGCAAGGCAAGGTCAACTTCGCCGGCCATTACATCCTGCACAGACTAGGTTGTGGCGGCAGCGCCATTTGCGGCGAAGTGCTGGATGCCCAGACCGGTGAGGTTGTTGGCGGTCTGCCGAATGCTTACGACGGCAGCACCTTCGGCATGGTTTACCAGCCCGATAGTCGTTTGATCATCGTCTCCGGCATCACGCTCGACGGTGAAGAGGACGCCCAAGGGAATGCGTTGGAAAGCGGCAACCGGGATCGTTACTACGAGTTTGTGAATAACGAATTCCGGCTGCTGAGCATGACAGACGTGGAATCGTCGCCGATGGATGAGGAGTGAGTCGATGAATCGGTTTTTCATTCGGCCTGTGCTGATTGCGCTTTCGCTTTTATCTCATTCACTGCCCGCGACTGCCAGCGAAGGGAGTTGCTACGGCTACCTTACTGAGCTTGTCAGGAGCAGCGATTTTCCGTTTCGTTATGTCGGCAAGGACAAGGTCAATTTGCTGATCGATGAGGATGACGGTG
Organism: Pseudomonas sp. JAI115; assembly: GCF_014200835.1. Lineage (NCBI taxonomy): Bacteria > Pseudomonadati > Pseudomonadota > Gammaproteobacteria > Pseudomonadales > Pseudomonadaceae > Pseudomonas > Pseudomonas sp. JAI115. The sequence goes on along the minus strand of NZ_JACHCY010000004.1, from coordinate 350,486 downwards.
AAGTAGTGCGCGCTCAGCTGTTTTTCGACACCGACGGCACCGGCACGATTGGCTGGATCAAATACACCCCGGCTACCCGTGTATTGCTCAATAGCTCGGCGGAGTTGGAGGAGCCAGTGGCATTGTCATTCGATGCCAAGTTTGCGGACGGCTATGCGAAGTGCTTGGCGGAACAACAGGCTGGTTAACGGCGAAAAGGATTTCTTAATGAATCAGTTTTTGTTTTTCGGGGGGCTGGCATGGTTGTTCTCTTCCCCAGCCTTCGCCGCGCCGACGGATGCTTACACCCAACGCGATGTCATGCAGTGCGGCGGTGTTGAAGTGGTGTTGGTGTCGTCTTGCCGATCGGTGACGGTGGATGATGCGGAAACCCACGTTATCCCGGTTTGCTCCGACCAGACCATCAACATCGGTAGCAAGGTGCTTCGACGCGATATCAGCAAAGTTTCACAACTCACTTCCGACGGTGCGAAGACGAAGATGTTGAGCAATGTCGTTGTGGCGATGGATTGCGTGGAAGGCACCCAGGGCAGCCTTGTTTCGATAGGCGGATATGGCGGTTGTGGTGCCTGCGCGGAGTGGCATGGGTATTACTCGACAGCAGGGCTATTGGAGCAATACAGCTTCGATAATAACCAACGCTCTTTTGGCTCGAAGGGATCTCGGGAAGAGCTGATCAAGGCCTATGGCGTTACGAAGAGACAGCTAATGTCAGAAAGCCCGGCGGTGAAGAGGATCGTCTATGGCCAGCCTTAAGTGGGTGTTGATGATCAACTGCCTTCTTGCCGCCACAAGTGCCCTTGCCGAGGACCCGCCCATAGTCGGTATCGACGGACACACGGTTACGTTTCGAGCGACAAAGTGGACTATGCCCGGCGTTGAGCCGGGGATCGCATGGTTCACCGCCAACGGCAAAACCTTCCCGCTTTTCGGCGCCGACATTGGCGCCGATGGGCATTCCAATATGCTCAGTCCTGACAAGAAAACTCTGCTGCTCGATCCAGTGATCTTCGGGATGTTGTCGCTCGAGAATGGTGAAGAAAAACTGGAGTCGCAACAGCATTGCGTTGTGATCTCCATGGAGACCGGTTGCGTGCTGGCTGATCGTTGGTCCACTTTTTGTGTCGGTCAGTGGAAGGGCAATCAGTGGATTTCCGCAGACGGTGATGTGCTCACTCCTGCCCTGGAGACGAAGTCCCCAAAGGACTTGCTGAAATATGTTTCAAGTATGAGGCCGGCGCAATCCCGCGCAGAATCCATCGAATGGGGCCTGAACTTTTTAAGCCCCGAGTCCTACATGGCGTGCCATCCCCCGGCGCAAAATGTTCAGGCGTACAACGACCTGGGTTTTTATCTAGCCGAGGGCGGTAGAGATGAGCTGGCGCTGAAGTTTTATCGCGGCGTTGAAGCCGTTGGTAAACGCACGGTACTGATGTTGAACATTGCCGACTCGCTCTGGCGCCTTGATCGCAAAGATGAAGCGCAGCGCTATTACATCCAGTACCGCGACGCGATGAGTGCCGACGGCAGGGCGCAGAAAATACCTCGACGCGTAGTTGAGCGATCCGCAATTCAGGGAATGAAAAACTGAACATGTTTGTGCGTTTTATCGCGTTGTCCTTTGGATGCCTGTTTGCCTCTTTTGCGATGGCCGAGGACGACTGCAAAGAAATCACCGTTAGCGCCCAGGTCGATCGGTGTGTGGAGGCAGCCCGCAAGGAAGCCGACACGCAACTCAATGCCAGCTACAAGAAACTGCTGGGACGGTTTGAGGCTCAACAGCGGCGCGACCCTGAGCAGGGTAAGGCGCTGGTCGCCATGGCCAGAGAATCCCAGCGCGCCTGGATCAAGCTACGCGACACCACATGCCCGCTTGAAGCCACGGAAATCGAGCCTGGGGTGGCAGCGCATGTCACGACTATCAACAACTGCGTGGCCAGAATGAGTCTGGAACGTGCAGCTTATCTGGACACGATCGTCGCTGATGAGCCGGGTAATGTGGTCGATCTCAACAAAGTGTCCAGAACCGACGCCCATCGATTTGGGGATGTCGTCGCGCGCTATGTCAGCACCTTTGGCAGCCCTTGCCTGACAGTCCAGATATTGGCGCCCAATGGCGGTTGGAGAGTGCTGTCCTCCAAGCGGTTCTGCAGTCTCGAAGGCAAGGCATTTTGGACGGACTATGCCGATGCCGGGTTTGAGGATCATGCGTTTGCCGAGGATGGGTTGCACGTGACGCTCAGTTTGACGGAGCTTCGTGGACTTGGAGAGAGGCGCCTTGCCTGTGTGATTCCGATTCAGAATGAGCAAATCAAAGAACTGAAATGCGGTTCGTTTGAGCCCGGTGCTTAAACGGGCAAGATCTATTGGGCGTATTTGGACATCATTTGATTGAATCAAGGATTGAAGAAAGTGAAACGCGTATTGCAGAGCGTTCTCTGCGCTCTAACTTGTTGTGTCGCTGTACCGGGTTCTCCCGCGCTTGCTGCGCCCCAAGTTCTCAAGGAAATCCCGGCAAACTTATTAGGCGATGAATCTCGGCAAAACGTCTTTGTGCTGGCGGGCGAAGCGGACGAGGTCTCCAACCGGTTGTTGATTGCGCCGGTACAGGCACGTGATGAGAACATCTTGCTCGATACGTCGAAGGCGCTGCCTCTGATCAAGAGTCAGTACTCGTCTGCGCTTCAGGGTGTCTTCAGCGTCCATGTACTCAAAGGTCGCCCTGGCGTCATGACTGTCATTGATCCGCAGGCTGAGGAAGCTGTCGTCAAGCAGCCGTTCGTTGAGGCTGGGGATTACATAGCGCTGGTAACCAGTGAGGAAGACAACGCGGTTTATAACTTCAACCTGTTGTTCGCCTTCAATAGAAGCTCGAAGCAGTTTGAGCTGAAAGCTCTGCTAGAAGTGGCGAATAACGACTCATGTGATCGATCGCTCGTCAGCGTAGTGGAGTTGCCGGTGCAGACATTGGGCCCAATCACTCTCGCTTCTTTCGATGGGCGTGAAGTGCTGCAGAAGTTGCAGGTTGCTCGTGTTGGTCGTATTGAGGGTGTTAAGAAATTGATGACCGTCGATTCGGCTGATCTTCTGGATATGGCGCTGGCAGCCTATAGAAAGGGTGATGAGTTTTCCCTCAAGGATACGATGAGCTACGTGTTGATGGGCGGTGGCTCGCATGACACTTGTCCCCCCGATAGCTATATCGTCGCAAAGTACTACTACCCGCAGCGTCCCGGCTGGTCCAACGACTTAGGTTTTTTACTCGGCGAAGCGGGTTACTACGCAGAGTCCATTGAGCTGTTGAATGCGGTGATTGCACACAACCCAGCGCGGACGGTGGCTTACCTGAATCTCGCAGATAGCTATTGGGCTATGAACGATAAAGAGCGAGCGGTATCGGCGTACAAGCAATATGCGTCGCGTATGTCGGACGCGGGAAAGGCTTTGAAAATTCCTGCTCGGGTAGCTGAGCGCAGTGGCGGAGTATCCGGGTCATGATCAAACTCAAGGCGCTCTGTAGGCCGGTCGCGGGTGTTTTTTTTGCTGCTTTGCTGATTCCTGCGCATGCCCAGGAAGTCTGTAATCCCGACAGTTTTTCCAATCCCGATTTGATCATTTGTGGTCAGCAGACTTTCGAGAAAGTCGATGCAGTGTTGAATGAGCAATATAAGAAAGTTTTGGTCAGTTTGGCGCCTGCTGACAAGAATCAGCTGACCGATGTGCAGAAGAAATGGGTGCGTTTCAAAGAGTCGTTTTGCGAGGATACCTATCAGTCGGCTTTGCCCGGTGCAGAGGCACCCATCGAAAGGCTCGCGTGTCTCGTGCAAACAACCAATGCCCGGTTGGGAGAGTTGATTGCTCTGCAGACGGGCTTACCGCTAGATGGCTTTTACAAGGCGGCATCTGCGATTGCGGGGAAGGATCATGAGAGAGACTTAGCGGCCGCCATTGAGCGACTGGGAGGGGATGAGTTCGATGATCCGCTTTGGAAGCAATATGCGGATGGGCACTGCGAAATGAGCGAGCGTTTGTTCCGTGAGGATTTCGCGAATTGCAGCGTGCGGATGCGCTTTCAGTTACCTCTGAACCGTTGAAGGAATGATCGGTTTGAAATCAATCCGGATGTTATCTGTTGCGTTGTCATTCCTCTTTCCTCTTGTGGCTCACAGCGAGGTCAAAACGGAGATCTATTGCTTCCGTTCACAAGAGGGTAAGAGCAGCAATTTTGAATTGCGGACGTATCACGACTCGAGCGCCAAATGGCAAGTTGCGAGCGTTAGGTACAGTAAGTCGAAAGAGGCGCTTACTCTCGTCTATGGAGGCTCGGAAGAAGAGTTTCCGAACCCTAATCGGCCCCCCGAAATCACGACGAAGTGGGAGGAGGTGTCGGGAGGCCTTGTGACTGGTGATTATGTAATGGCGAGCCAGGATCCCTTCGTTTACGGAATCGTTTACACAAACCGTAAGTCCGGAAAGAAGTACATATTCGAACACGATAGCAACATGAATGCTTTGCCTGAAACAGGCTGTCAGTGGTGACTCACGTACTTGAGAAAGGGGACTTAAAGTCCCCTTTTTTCATCCGCAAATCCCGCTACGACTTGGCCGCCAGGTTCCGCACTTCAATATGGTCGAGCGTCCCTTCCACCATCAATCGCACCCCGTCCGCCATTCTGCTCAGGGCCAGTGCTACTGAGCGGCGGGAGCCGTGGAGGTCGTCGGCGAGGTCGCAGGCGATGGCGCTGATGGACAGGAGGTCTTCGGAGGCGTTGGCCATCAGGGCTTCGGCGTCGGTGCCGGGGGTGAGGCTGAAGAGGCCAGTTTCGCGTTTGGGTTGGGATTCGGTGCGCGGTTTGAAGTGGTGGTCGAGGGCGCGTTCGGCGGCTTCGTGGAATTTCTTGGATTCCAGCGATTCGTAGGGCGATATGTCTGGGGTTTCGGGGGGATTGGGTGTTGGTTTGATCATTCGGTCTTACTCCAGTTTCAGGAGCCGACACCGTTTCGCTCGCACTTCGAAAGTGGTGGCAGCTGTGCATAGGTGTGCAAGACCGGTGGAGTCACCCGGCAGACCCGAAGGCCTCCCATACACAGCAGCCATAACGATCCGCGAGCATAGGAAAACGCTCGGCGAATTGCCATAACCAATGTGGACTCTCACCGGACTTGCACGTCCGTATCACCAATTCGTGGTGACCTATTGAGGCTATCGATGAACCATCATCCTGCCTAGTTCACGCACAACACCACGCCTTGCAGGAAATTTCCCATAGGTTTGCAGGCTGGAAGGTCAAAAGATCGCAGCCTTCGGCAGCTCCTACAGGGATGTGTTTCAACAGGTGTAGGACGGTGGGTGCAGAAGTGTGACTTGGCGGTCATCGTGCGGGAAATGGGCTGCATCATCTTCCAATAGCGGCCGATAGTGGCGTTATCGTCTGAATCCCTTACACTGCCCCGGCCGTTCATTTTCCTTTTGAGGCTGTGCGCATGAAATTTCGTTTTCTACTGTGGATGCTGGGTCTGTTGATGGGTAAGGCCAGCCGGACAAATCCTGCGTTCCAGCAGCAGTTGGGTGACAAGGATCTGGTGTTTCAGCTGCAGACGCTGGACGGGAAAGTGGCGCGGCATTTCGTGGTGAAGGATCAGCGCATTACCAGCAAGTCTGGGGTGGTGGCGGAGCCGGCGTTTGCGATTGCGTTCAAGGATGCGGGTTATGCCTTTGCCACGATGCAGGCGAAGAACAAGCAGCTGGCATTTATGCAGGGGATTCAGGACAAGTCGATTCAGCTAAAGGGGAATCCGGCGCTGGTGATGTGGTTTCAGGGGTTGATGAAGTATTTGAAGCCGAGGAAGGCCAAGCCTAAGGCTTGAGCCGAGTCTTGATGAGAAGAGCTTTTGTGGCGAGGGAGCTTGCTCCCGCTGGGCTGCGGAGCGGCCCTGAACCCTGAGGCCTTGTTGTGTCAGGCATATCTTGTTGGCTGGTTTTGCGACTGCTGCGCAGTCGAGCGGGAGCAAGCTCCCTCGCCACAGGTGCTCAGTACATCCAGGAAACCGAGGTGGATTCTTCGCGAGCAGGCTCGCTCCCACAGGGGTTGTGTAAACCTTGGGGGAGCGGGCCTGTTTTGGTTCAGGCCTGGCTGAACTGCGAGGCCAGTTCGCGCAGCAGGACTTCGGCTTCGAGGACTTTACTGACCACGTCATTTGCCTTGTCGCGGGTCAGGCCGACGCGTTCGAGCAGGGCGTCGGGGATGTCTTCGTCGGGGCCGGAGCCGATGCCGCGGCTGCGCAGCAGGCGCACGGCCAGGCAGACGAGGTTCGGGTATTCGGCGTAGGCGCCGTCGTAGCTTGGGTCGTGCTGGAAGCGCAGAGCAGTGGCCAGTTCATCGGGCATGTCCCAGTAGCGCATTAGCCACGAGCCGATCTGTTCGCGGCTGATGCCCAGCAGGTGCTGCTCGATGTAGCTGTGGCACAGGTGCGGGTTGACCTCCAGGTGGCGGCAGATCAGCGAGAAGTGCGGCGGGAACACGTGGGCCAGCAGCAGGTAACCGAAGTTGTGCAGCAGACCGGCGAGGTAGGTCAGGCCGGCTTCCGGGCGCTGGGCGCGCGGCATGGCGCGGGTCAGGCCTTCGATGACGGCGGCGGTGTAGATCGATTGCTGCCAGTACGGCGTGGTGTGTTGCGGGTGGTCTTTCGGCAGGCTCAGGGTCTTGCCGAGGGCCAGGCCCAGGGCGAGGTTGATCACCAGATCGAAACCGAGCACGCGAACGATCGCGTCTTCCACCGAGCGGATCTTGCCCGGCGAGGCGTAGTACGGCGACGCAGCCCAGCTCACCACTTGTGCAGCCAGCGCCGGGTCGGTTTCGACCACGCCGGTGATGTCGTCGATGGTGGCGTTGGGGTCGACGCGCAGCTTGATGATTTTTTGCGCGGTCTCAGCCAGCGGCGGAATTTCGATGGTCGCTTCCAGACGCTGCTGGATCCGGCGTGCGGTGAATGCCTGCACGGCCTGGGTGATTTCCTCGCGGTCATCGTCCGGGCGATCAAGGTTCGGGCGGATGCTGCTCAGGGCTTCGCCGAAGTTGGCGGCGCTGGCCTTGGTCAGCATGCTCTTGAAGGCTTCGCTGGTGATTTCCAGCAGCAGGCCCGGCTCGCCGGAGTTGATCAGCAGCTTCGGTTCGCGCAGCAGGCTCTCTTCGTAGAGACACGGCGAACTGGTCAGCGCCGGCAGGCCCGGCAGCAGGCTCAGGCTGTGTTTGCCGAGCATCTTTTCCAGGCGCTCGGTGGACACGGCGGTCAGGCGTCGGCCAGTGAGTTCGGCGAGGCGGTTGAGGTCGAGCAACTGGCTCTGCGGAAACAGCACCATCAGCGCGCCGACGGCATCGTCCAGCAACACGGCTTGTACCTTGCGCGAAGCATTGAGGCCGTGGTGGTCGAGCACTTCTTCGTAGGCGATCCCCAGCTTGCCGAGCAGCAGCCGAATTACAGACGGCGCGTGCGGAAGTTCAGGGGCGAGAGCTGCGTCAGTCATGGTCTGTATCCGTTTTTGAAACAATGGCAGGAGTATAACCAGCTCTGTAGGAACGATCCTGCACAAACTGCGACGGTGCTCACACTTGGCCGTATTGCTGCCCGTGGCGCAACCAACGGTCGAGCAATGGGCTGACGTGAGTCGGCCAGCGTTCCAGCAGCGCTTGCGCAGCATCGCGTACGGCGGGCAGCAGATCGGCGTCGCGCATCAGGTCGGCGACTTTGAATTGCAGCAGGCCGGTCTGACGGGTGCCGAGCATTTCGCCGGGGCCGCGCAGTTCGAGGTCTTTTTCAGCGATGACGAAACCGTCGTTGGTCTCGCGCATGATGCCCAGGCGCTGACGGCCGATCTGCGACAGCGGCGGATGGTAGAGCAGCACGCAATGGCTGACCGCGCTGCCCCGACCGACGCGACCGCGCAACTGGTGCAACTGCGCGAGGCCCAGGCGCTCGGGGTTTTCGATGATCATCAGGCTGGCGTTGGGCACGTCGACGCCGACTTCGATCACCGTGGTGGCAACCAGCAGTTGCAGGTTGCCGGCCTTGAATTCGGCCATGACCGCCGCTTTTTCGGCGGGCTTCATGCGCCCGTGGATCAGCCCGACTTTCAGCTCGCCGAGGGCGGCGGTGAGGTCTTCGAAGGTGGTTTCGGCGGCCTGACAGGTCAGCTCTTCCGACTCTTCGATCAGGGTGCACACCCAATAGGCCTGACGCCCTTCGGCGCAGGCGCTGCGCACCCGTTCGATGACTTCGACGCGACGGGTGTCGGTGACCAGTACGGTGTTGACCGGGGTGCGACCGGGCGGCAGTTCGTCGAGGATCGAGGTGTCGAGGTCGGCGTAGGCGCTCATCGCCAGCGTGCGCGGGATCGGCGTGGCGGTCATGATCAGTTGGTGCGGACACATGCGCCCGCCGACGCCTTTCTGCCGCAGCGCCAGACGCTGTTGCACGCCGAAGCGGTGTTGTTCGTCGATGATCACCAACGCCAGGTTCTTGAATTGCACTTCGTCCTGGAACAGCGCGTGGGTGCCGACCACCATCGGCGTGCCGCTGGCGATCTGTTCCAGCGCGGCGACGCGATTCTTGCCCTTGAGCTTGCCTGCCAGCCATGCGACGTCGATGCCCAGCGGTTCGAGCCAGCGCTTGAAGGTGATGAAGTGTTGCTCGGCAAGGATCTCGGTCGGCGCCATCAGCGCGACCTGATAACCGGCCTCCAGCGCTTGCAGTGCCGCGAGGGCGGCGACCACGGTTTTGCCCGCGCCAACATCGCCCTGAATCAGCCGCAGCATCGGTTCGTGCTGGCTGAGGTCGTAGGCGATTTCGTTGCCCACGCGTTGTTGCGCGCCGGTCGGGTTGAAGCCGAGGTTGGCCAGGTATTTCGGTGGCAGTTTTTTCGCCTTCGGCATCGCCGGCGCGCGCAGCGAACGCATGCTTTCGCGCAGACGTTGTTGCGACAGTTGATGGGTCAGCAGTTCTTCGAAGGCCAGCCGATGCTGGGCCCAGTGATGACCGAGGGCCAGTTCATCGACGTCGGCGTCGGCGGGCGGGTTGTGCAGGTAGCGGATCGCGTCGGCCAGCGGCGCCAATTGGTAGTCGCGGGCCAGTTCGGTCGGCAGCCAGTCGGGCAGGGTGTTTGGCTTGAGCAGCGTCAGGGTCTGCATGCACAACTGGCGCAGGCGCTGTTGGGTCAGGCCTTCGGTGAGCGGGTAAACCGGGGTCAGGGTTTCGTCCACCGGCGGCGGTTCGTCACCGGTGATGGCGCGGTATTCCGGGTGGTAGATTTCCAGCCCCGAAGCGCCGGGCCGGACTTCGCCGTAGCAGCGGATCCGCGTGCCGCGCTTGAGGCCTTCTTTCTGTGCATTGCTGAAATGGTAGAAGCGCAGGCTCAGGCCGCCGGTGCCGTCCTGCATGCGCACGACGAGGCTGCGACGCCGGCCCATGACCACGTCGGCACCGCTGACGGTGCCTTCGACCACCGCGTCCTGGCCAGGGCGCAAGTGGCCGATCGGCACCACACGGGTGCGATCCTGATAACGTAGCGGCAGGTGAAACAGCACGTCCTGGAGGTTTTCCAGGCCGACCTTGGCCAGCTTCTCGGCCATGGCTTCGCCGACACCCTTGAGTGCCGTCACCGACACTTGCGACAGCTCGGTCATGACCCTGGCTTAACCGGCCGTGACCGGCGCGGCGGGCTTGGCCACCGAGCACAGGCGAACGGAGTCGGCGAGGATCTCGATGGCTTTCGGCCGCGGGAAGCTCGCGCGCCAGGCAATCGCCACGGTGCGGAATGGCACCGGCGCCGACAGCGGGCGTACTTCGATCACGCCCGGGGCGTAGTGATGGCTGTCGACAGCCGACAACGGCAGGATCGAGATCCCCAGGCCGGAGGCGACCATGTGGCGGATGGTCTCCAGCGAGCTGGATTCCACCGTGGTGTGCTTGGCGCCGTCGTTGCCCTTGGTCAGGGTCGGGCAGGCCTCAAGCACCTGGTCGCGGAAGCAGTGGCCTTCGCCGAGCAGCAGCAGGCTCTTGTCGTTGAGCAGGCCCGGGTCGATAGATTCTTTTTGCGTCCACGGGTGCTGGGCTGGCATCAAGACGTAGAACGGCTCGTCGTACAGCGGCAGGGTCAGCACGTCGGCTTCGTTGAACGGCAGGGCGATGATGATCGCGTCGAGCTCGCCGTTGCGCAGTTTGTCGCGCAGCACGTGGGTGAAGTTTTCTTCGATGTACAACGGCATCTGCGGGGCGACCCGGTGCAGTTGTGGAATCAGGTGCGGGAACAGGTACGGCCCGACGGTGTAGATCGCGCCGACTTTCAGCGGGGCGGTCAGCTGGTTCTTGCCGGCCTGGGCCAGTTCACGGATGCCTTGCGCCTGTTCCAGGACTTTCTGCGCCTGGGCGACGATGCCTTCGCCGACCGGGGTCAGGCGCACGGCGCTTTTACTGCGCTCGAAAATCAGCACACCGAGTTCGTCTTCAAGTTTTTTCACGCCCACCGACAGGGTCGGCTGGCTGACGTGGCAACGCTCGGCGGCGTGGCCGAAGTGCTGCTCTTGGGCGAGGGTAACGATGTAGCGTAATTCTGTGAGGGTCATAGCAAGCGTCCATGAAGTTGCGGGCCAAGCATAACGGCTGCAATCGATAGACGCACGTTATCAGACTGAGTGAGGAATGCGACACCGGGCAATGTGAGTTTGCCGTTGCCAGATAGGCAAAAGGCACCTTTCGGTGCCTTTTCGTTCCCACTGTCGACCCTGTGGGAGCGGGCTTGCTCGCGAATGCGGTGTGTCAGATCCATGGATGTCGACTGACACGACGCTTTCGCGAGCAAGTCCGCTCCCACATTGGATCAGCGGCGTTTATCCAGCGAGTACACAAACGGCGCGACAATTTCGATTGAGCCGTTGTTGAGCATGTCCGCCGGTGGCTTGGGCAGCGGTTGTGCGCGGCGGATCATTTCCAGGGTGGCCCGGTCCAGATCGGCGTTGCCCGAGCGGCCCACCAGTTCGAACGACAACACATTGCCTTCAGCGTCGACGACGAAACGCAGACGGTTCAAGCCTTCCTTGCCGCGAGCCTGCGCACTGGCCGGATACTTCTTGTACTTGCCCAAGTGCGCGAGCAGGGTGTTTTGCCAGCTGGCCTTGGCGGCCATTTGTGCGGGCGACGGTCCCGGTGCCGGCTGGGCGGATTTCTCCGTCGGTGCCTGGGTCGGCTGCGTCTCCGCCGGTTTTTCCTCGGAAGGTTTTTCCTTCACCGGCTCCGGTTTTTTCTCCACCGGTTTGGGCGGCTGCGGTTTCGGCTTTGGCTTGGGTTTGGGCTTCGGTACGGCAATCTCGGCCTTGGGTGCTTCAGCCAGTTTCGGAATCGGCAACTCTTCGACCGGAGCCGGTGGCTGCGGCGGTGTGACGACTTTCGGCGGAGCAGGCGGTGGCGGGGTCGGAACCGGTGCCAGCTCGACCATCATTGCCTGCGGCGGCAGTTCGATGGGCGGGCGGGCGGTCCAGTTCAGCGCCAGCGCGATCGCCAGCGCGTGTACGCCCAGCACCACGGCCAGGCTACCGCTGTAACGCGTCAGCTTATGGCGCGTCGTGATCATTTCTTGGCTGCGCTCTCAAGGCCCACCAGACCAACCTTCAGGTAACCGGCCGAGCGCAATTTATCCATCACGCTCATCAGGTCGCCGTAGTCCACGCCCTTGTCGGCCTGGAAGAAGATGGTGGTGTCTTTCTTGCCCTGGGTCTTGGCGTCGAGCACGGCGCCAAGGGTATCGGCATTGACTTCGTCGTCGCCGATGTACAGGCGCTGATCAGCTTTAACGCTGAGGAACACCGGTTTCTCCGGGCGCGGCGCCGGTTTGGCGGTCGAGGCCGGCAGGTCGACTTTGATGTCCACCGTAGCCAGCGGCGCGGCCACCATGAAGATGATCAACAGCACCAGCATCACGTCGATGAACGGCGTGACGTTGATTTCGTGGTTCTCGGCCAGATCGTCGTCTGCGCCTTCTTTCAAATGCAGGCCCATGGCCGATTACCCCACTTTCACCATGTGTGGTTGCGAGCTGCTGCGCTCAGGCTGGTGATCGAGGTCACGGCTGACCAGCAACAGGACCTGCGCCGAAGCGTCGGACACCTGCGCCTTGTAGCCAGCGATAGAGCGGGCGAACACGTTGTAGATCACCACCGCAGGAATCGCCGCAACCAGGCCCAGCGCGGTGGCCAGCAGCGCTTCGGCGATGCCCGGCGCCACGACGGCAAGGTTGGTGGTCTGGGTCTTGGCGATGCCGATGAAGCTGTTCATGATGCCCCACACGGTACCGAACAGGCCGACGAACGGCGCGGTGGAGCCGATAGTGGCGAGGACGCCGGTGCCGCTGCTCATGTTACGGCCACAGGCTGCGACGAGGCGCTCAAGACGGAAGCTGACGCGCTCCTTGATGCCTTCTTTCTCGCGGCTGTTGACCGACAGGCGCATCTCTTCGAGGGCGTCGTGCACCAGCAGGTTGGCGAGGGTGCCTTCCTTTGCCGCAGTGGCGCTGGCTTCCTTGAGGGTCGCGGCTTTTTTCAGCGCAGCGATTTCACCGCGCAGACGACGCTTGGCGCCCATCAGCTCGAAGCCTTTGGCGATCCAGATGGTCCAGGTGATGATGGAAGCGATGGCCAGACCGATCATCACGATTTTCACGATGATGTCGGCGTTCTGGTACATGCCCCATGGCGACAGGTCGTGGGCCATGCCCAAGCTGTTGTCAGGTTCGAGCACTTCAGGCGCGTCTGCTGCGCTGGCGTCTACAGCCTGTACCGGGTCGGTGGCGGCTGGCGCGGCGGCGGCAGGTGCGTGTTGTTCGGTGGCAGCCGGGGCGGTTGGCGCCTGGGCATCGGCGAAGGCGGCGGTCGGCGCCAGCATCAGGCTGAGCAGCAGGGCCGCCACCGCGCTGAAGGCGCGAGGTCGTTTGGTTGGCGAAGCGGGGTTTTGATTACGTGTCATGCTGGCCGGACCTGAAGTAGAAAACGGTTGATGCTCTTCCAGGCCTCGTGAGGCCGAGAACAAAAGTGGGGTGCATTATTGCAAGTAATTCTTGTTAACAGAAGTAATAGAGTATCTTTTTTTCCACGATTGCTAGCCGTTCGTCCTTTGCGAGGGCTAGTCTGTTCCTTTCGTTAGGGAGTTTTTTGATGTCCGCGCCTTCTGTTTTGATTGCCGGTTGTGGTGACGTCGGCAGTCGTCTGGCTACGCAATTGTTGGCCGCCGGCTGGGAGGTGCATGGTCTGCGCCGTGATATTTCGCGTTTGCCGGATGGCGTCATCGGCGTGGCGGGTGACCTGTTCAAGGAAGACTGCCCGGAAAACTGGCCATTCGGGGCGGTGGATTATCTGGTGTATTGCGCGGCGGCGACCGATCACGATGAAGCCGGTTATCGCGCTGCCTACGTACAGGGTTTGCAGAATGTGCTGAGCTGGCTGAATGACTTTGGCCAGGTGCCTGAGCGACTGCTGTTCGTTTCCAGCAGCAGTGTGTACGGGCAGCAGGAAGGGGAGTGGGTCGACGAGCATTCAGCGACCGTCGCCAGCGGCTATTCCGGGCGAGTGATGCTTGAGGCTGAGCAAGTGGCGCTGAAAAGCGGTATCCCGGCGAGCATCGTGCGCCTGACCGGCATTTACGGCCCGGGACGTGAATGGCTGCTGACTCAGGTGCGTCGTGGTTATCGGGTGGCGGTCGAGCCACCGCTGTACGGCAATCGCATTCACGCTGATGACGCAGCAGGGCTGATGGCGTTTCTGCTGCAGGCAGCTCATCAGGGCACGCCGTTGCAGGATGTTTATATCGGAGTGGACGATGCGCCGGCACCGCTGGCCGAAGTGGTCGCCTGGTTGCGCGAGTATCTGGGTGTCACCGATTGGGCGGAAGACGCCAGCGTACGCCGCACCGGCAGCAAGCGCTGCAGCAATGCTCGGGCGAAGGCACTGGGCTGGACGCCGACGTATCCGAGTTACCGTGAAGGCTATGCGGCGATTCTTGAAGGTAAGTGCTGACTTTCTAACGCCACAAACCACTGTGGGAGCGGGCTTGCTCGCGATGGCGGCTTGGCAGTCAACTAAGGTGTTGAGTCTGATGGCCTCATCGCGGGCAAGCCCGCTCCCACAGGGTTATATATTGTTCTCAGGTGTGGTTATTGCTTTTCAAGCAACCACTTGCGCTCACCCGGGGTGAACTGCGGCATTTCATCCGCCAGTGCGCTGTTCACCGCCTGGAAAATCTCCAGCGCCTTGCCTTTGCGGGCGAAGATCCAGTTGTTGCCCTGGCCGTTGAGTTGCAGCCACATGCTGTCGTGGTCGCTGTTCATCGAGGCGCAGTCGCCTGCCAGGCACAGGGCATAGCGGTCGGCGCCGGGCAGACCGGAGACCTGGCCGTCGGCCTGGAACTGCACGGTGTTGCCTTCGCCGTCGCCGCTGGCAATCTTCCAGCTGCCGCCCAGGTACGCTGAATACAGCGCCCGTTCGAAGCTGGCACCGATTGGCGCGCCTTCCGGTACGGGGATTTGCGCGCGGTCGAACAACTGATCCGGCTCGTTCTCGGTGGCGGCTTGTTTCATCCGTCCGCCGTCGCGTTTCAGCTCACTGCCGGAGCTGCCATAGAAGTCGACTTTCCAGGCGCCGGACTGTTCGCCCTGCAGCCGTCCTTCGACGTTCTCGAAACCGTTGGTGTAGCGGGCCTGACCAGCCTTGGTGTTGACGTCCCACTCCAGGTTCGGGCCATAGGCCTGAAGCGCTTCGCGCAGGGGGCCGCCCTTGGCAGCAGCGTCGATCGCCACCTGGTTGATCCAGGTGCCGCTGATGTCACGGTCGGCGGGGTCGCTGGCACAGCCGCCGAGGAAAATGGCGAGCAGCGAGAGAGCAAGCGCTTTGCGCATGGTGGAATCCTTTCAAAACCTTTTCTTTACCGCAGAGCAGTCGGCGCAGCGTTTGAAGGCTGCGCCGTGCGCATTACTCGATGACCAGGATGGCATCCATTTCGACCTGCGAACCCTTCGGCAGGGCAGCAACGCCGATGGCGGCGCGGGCCGGGTACGGCTGATCGAAGTACTTGCCCATGATCTCGTTGACCTTGGCGAAGTGGCTCAGGTCGGTGAGGAAGATGTTCAGCTTGACGATGTCCTTGAACGAACCGCCAGCGGCTTCAGCCACGGCTTTGAGGTTCTCGAACACCTGGACGGTCTGGGCTTCGAAGCCTTCAACCAGTTCCATGGTCTTTGGGTCCAGAGGAATCTGGCCCGACATGTAGACGGTGTTGCCGGCCTTGATCGCCTGGGAGTAGGTACCGATGGCAGCTGGGGCCTTGTCGCTGGTGATAACGGTCTTGGTCATGTATGACTCCTTGTTAGGTGTGAATTAGGCACGCATGCGGGTGATGCGGATGACCCCGGTCAGGGCGCGCAGTTTCTTGATCACGCGGGCCAGGTGCACACGGTCGTGTACGCTGACCACCAGTTGGACGACGCTGATGCGGCCATCGCGCTCGTCCATGCTGATTTTCTCGATATTGCCGTCGGCCGCGTTGACGCTGCTGGCCAGCAGGGCGATCAGGCCGCGCTGGTGTTCCAGCTCGACGCGCAGCTCGACGTTGAATTCGCCGGTGACATCCTTGGCCCACGAGAGCTGGATGCATTTTTCCGGGTTGTGCCTGATTTCGCTGATGTTGCGGCAGTTGTCCAGGTGCACGACCATGCCTTTGCCCGCCGACAGGTGCCCGACAATCGGGTCGCCCGGGATCGGCGTGCAGCATTTGGCGTAACTGAGCACCAGACCTTCGGTACCGCGAATCGCCAGGGGGCCTTCCGGGCTCGGCAGCTGCTCGCCTTCGCCAAGCAGGCGGCGCGCCACGACATAGGCCATGCGGTTGCCCAGACCAATGTCTTCGAGCAAATCTTCAATCAGTTCGAGGCGGTATTCGGTGAGCATCGCCTTGACGCGCTCGGTCGGAATTTTCTCTAGCGAGCTGTCGAAACCGTTGAGCACCTTGTTCAGCAGGCGTTCGCCGAGGCTGATGGACTCGGAGCGACGTTGCAGTTTCAGTGCATGACGGATGTGCGTACGTGCCTTGCCGGTGACCACGAAGTTGAGCCACGCCGGATTCGGCCGCGCGCCGGGTGCGCTGACGATCTCGACCGTGGAGCCGCTTTGCAGCGGTTCGGACAGCGGTGCGAGACGGCGGTTGATCCGGCAGGCGATGCAGCTGTTGCCGACGTCGGTGTGCACCGCATAGGCAAAGTCGACCGCCGTGGAGCCTTTGGGCAGCTCCATGATCCGGCCTTTGGGCGTGAACACGTAGACCTCGTCCGGGAACAGGTCGATCTTCACGCTCTCGATGAATTCCAGCGAGTTGCCGGCACGTTGCTGCATTTCCAGCACGCCTTTGACCCACTGGCGGGCACGAGCGTGAGTGCCTTTGGGCTGCTCGTCACCGCTGGATTTATACAGCCAGTGAGCGGCAATGCCGTTGTTGGCCATTTCTTCCATTTCGCGGGTGCGGATCTGGATCTCGATCGGTACGCCGTGCATGCCAAACAGCGTGGTGTGCAGCGACTGATAGCCGTTGGCCTTGGGAATCGCGATGTAATCCTTGAAGCGTCCCGGCAACGGTTTGTACAAATTATGCACAGCACCCAGCACGCGGTAGCAGGTATCGACCTTGTCGACGATGATCCGGAACGCATAGACGTCCATGATCTCGTTGAAGGCCCGACGCTTGCCGCGCATTTTCTTGTAGATGCCGTAGAGGTGTTTCTGGCGACCGCTGACTTCGCCCTGGATGCCGTCGATCGCGAGGCAGTGGCCGAGGGACTCTTCGATCTTGTTGACGATTTCCTTGCGGTTGCCCCGGGCGCGCTTGACCGCCTGGTAGATCCGCGCCGAACGCATCGGGTGCATCGCCTTGAAGCCGAGGTCTTCGAATTCGATACGAATGGCGTGCATGCCCAGCCGGTTGGCGATGGGCGCATAGATTTCGAGGGTTTCCTTGGCGATCCGGCGGCGTTTTTCCCCGGACAGCACTTCCAGCGTGCGCATGTTGTGCAGGCGGTCGGCAAGTTTGACCAGGATCACGCGAATGTCGCGGGCCATGGCCATGGCCATTTTCTGGAAGTTTTCGGCCTGGGCTTCGGCCTTGGTCTCGAAGTTCATCTGGGTCAGTTTGCTGACCCCGTCGACCAGTTCGGCCACGGTTTCACCGAACTGCGCTTGCAGCGCTTCTTTGGCGATACCGGTGTCTTCGATCACGTCATGCAGCATCGCGGCCATCAGGCTCTGATGGTCCATGTGCATGTCGGCAAGAATATTCGCCACCGCAAGAGGATGCGTGACGTACGCCTCGCCACTGCGACGGCGCTGACCGTCATGGGCTTGTTCGGCGTAGAAATACGCTCGGCGGACCAGGTTGACCTGGTCGTTGCCGAGGTAGGTCGATAAGCGATCGGCGAGGGCGTCTATGCTCGGCATGATGACTCCTGCCGTAGGCTGTGTTCCCGCGCCGTGCTACGTCGACCAGGCATAGGCTTAGACGGCCTCGTTGGACTCGTCCTCGAACGCAGCGAAGACCGGGTCTTCGTGGACGATTTCCTGCTCGGCGATGAACTCGTAGCTCATCAGGCCTTCTGCGATTTCACGCAGGGCGACAACGGTCGGCTTGTCGTTTTCCCACTGGACCAGTGGCTCTTTGCCGCCGGTGGCCAGTTGACGGGCACGCTTGGTAGAGAGCATGACCAGCTCAAAGCGGTTTTCCACGTGTTCTAGGCAGTCTTCAACGGTTACGCGGGCCATGGTATTCCTCGGAGCGAATGCAATATGCGCGCTGCCCGGTTGGGCGAGCGGACTGAGCAGTTTAAAAAATCACCAGCGATTAGGGAAGCGCTGATTTTTTGACCAGACCCTTCAACGCGCTGCAAGCACCAATGTAAAGCGCTTGCAGCGGTTTTGGGAAGTGCTGATTAACCCAGTAGTTCGGCCAGTAATTTGCCGAAACGTACCTGCTGGCGTTTCTGTTGCAGCTGATTGGCGCGGAAAATCGCCTTCAGATCGTCCAGTGCATGGGCGAAATCGTCGTTGATGATCAGGTAGTCGTACTCGACGTAGTGGCTCATCTCACTCACCGCTTCGCGCATCCGGCCGTCGATGATCTCGTCGCTGTCCTGACCGCGGTTAGTCAGGCGCTGGTGCAAGGCCTGCAATGACGGCGGCAGAATGAAGATCGAGCGTGCCTGCGGCATCAGCTTGCGCACTTGCTCGGCGCCTTGCCAGTCGATTTCCAGAATCAGGTCGTGACCTTCGTCCAGCGTCTGCTGTAGGCGGCTTTGCGAGGTGCCGTAGAAGTTGCCGAAGACTTCGGCGCGTTCGAGGAAATCGCCGTGCTCGCCCATCTTCACGAACTCTTCGCGAGTCACGAAGTGATAGTTCACGCCGTCCACTTCACCCGGACGCATGGCGCGGGTGGTGTGGGAGATCGAGACGCGGATCTCCGGATTTGCATCGGTCAAAGCCTTGACCAGGCTGCTTTTGCCTGCGCCCGATGGCGCGGAAATGATGTACAGGGTGCCGGTGCTGTGGGTCATGTCTGTTGCCTTACTCAATATTCTGCACTTGTTCGCGCATCTGCTCGATCAACACCTTGAGGTTGACGGCGGCCTGGGTGCTGCGCGGATCGAAGGCCTTGGAGCCCAGTGTGTTGGCTTCGCGGTTGAGCTCCTGCATCAGGAAGTCCAGGCGCCGACCGGCGGCACCGCCGGACTTGAGCACCCGGCGCACTTCAATGATGTGGGTGCTCAGGCGATCCAGTTCCTCGGCCACATCGCTCTTTTGCGCGAGCATGACCATTTCCTGTTCCAGGCGCTGCGGGTCCAGTTCGGCTTTCATGTCGGTGAAGCGATCGAGGACTTTCTGACGTTGGGTGGCGAGCATCTGCGGCACCAGCTCACGCAAGGTCACGACGTCCTCTTCAATGGAAGTCAGGCGCTCGTTGATCAGGCGTGCTAACTCCGCGCCTTCGCGCTCGCGGCCGGCCTTGAGTTCCTTGAGACCTTGATTGAACAGCGCCAACGCATCGGCGTTCAGCGCCTGTGGATCAGTCGCGTCGGCCACCAGCACGCCGGGCCAGGCCAGCACTTCCAGCGGGTTGAGTGCTGCCGGGTTCTTGATCAGGCCGGCAACGGTTTCGGCGGCGGCGACCAGTTGCGCGGCGCGCTCGCGGTCGACTTGCAACGGCTTGCCGGTGCTTTCTTCAGTGAAACGCAGGGTGCATTCCAGTTTGCCCCGCGACAGGCCCTGACGCAGGGCTTCACGCACGGCGCCCTCGAGGTCGCGGAACGACTCCGGCAGGCGCAGGTGCGGTTCCAGATAGCGGCTGTTGACCGAGCGCAGCTCCCAGCTCAGGGTGCCCTGGACGCCGGCTTTCTCGACGCGGGCGAAGGCGGTCATGCTGTGCACCATGGCGGTGACCTCGCAATGCAGATCGGCGCAGAAGGGATGTTCCGCAGGCTCGATATCAATGAATTTAAGCCGACTGGCAGCAAAGGCGCAGGATTGTAGCGCAGTGCGGCGGATGCGCCCAAACACACGGTGTGACAAAGGGCTGCAGGCCGTCGGTTATGCGCGTTTCAGGGCCCTGGGTCGACGGTCGGAATTTTTAACCCGTGCCCAGGCGCGGTGCAGCGCTCTATAATGCTCGGCAGTTTTCCGTCCCCAGTACAGGTATTCCCTATGAAACGTCCAAGTGGTCGCGCTGCCGATCAGCTTCGCTCGATCCGCATTACCCGCAACTACACCAAACACGCCGAGGGATCCGTACTGGTCGAATTCGGTGATACCAAGGTCATCTGCACCGTCAGCGTCGAAAACGGCGTGCCGCGTTTCCTCAAAGGCCAGGGCCAGGGCTGGTTGACCGCCGAGTACGGCATGCTGCCGCGCGCCACTGGCGAGCGTAACCAGCGTGAAGCGAGCCGTGGCAAGCAGGGCGGCCGCACCCTGGAAATCCAGCGCCTGATCGGCCGTTCGCTACGCGCTGCGCTGGACATGTCCAAGCTGGGCGATGTGACCCTGTACGTCGACTGCGACGTGATCCAGGCTGATGGCGGCACCCGCACCGCCTCCATCACTGGCGCCATGGTGGCCCTGGTTGATGCACTGAAAGTGATCAAGAAGCGCGGCGGCCTGAAAGGCGGCGACCCGCTCAAGCAAATGATCGGCGCGGTGTCGGTCGGCATGTATCAGGGCGAGCCAGTGCTGGATCTGGACTATCTTGAAGATTCCGCCGCCGAGACCGACCTCAACGTGGTGATGACCAGCACCGGTGGCTTCATCGAAGTCCAGGGCACCGCCGAAGGCGCGCCGTTCCAGCCTGAAGAGCTGAACGCCATGCTGGAGCTGGCGAAGAAAGGCATGAACGAAATCTTCGAACTGCAAAAGGCTGCACTGGCCGACTGAGCAGGTTCGTAACCCGCAAGGAGGACGTGATGAGTGATGAGCAAGAGTTGCTGCCCAAGCCGAGCCAGGAGGTTCGCCAATGGGCGATGTTTTGTCACTTGTCCGCCTTGCTGGGGATCTGGATTCCGTTCGGCAACCTGATCGGACCGCTGATCCTGTGGCAGATGAAGCGCGAAACCGACCCGTTCATCGACGCTCAGGGCAAAGAGGCACTGAATTTCCAGATCACCGTGGCGATTGCTGCCGCGATCTGTCTGCTGCTGATGGTGTTGATCATCGGCTTCTTCTTGCTGGGCCTGCTGGCCATCGGTGCATTGGTGCTGACGATCATTGCCGGGGTGAAGGCCAATGACGGGTTCCCGTATCGCTATCCGTTCACCTGGCGCCTGATCAAATAATAGCCAGCGACGATTTCCCTTGTGGGAGCGGGCTTGCTCGCGAAGACGGTGTATCCGTCAACGAATAGGTGGCTGACACGACGCCTTCGCGAGCAAGACCGGTCGCACATTTGAAAAGCAGTTACCCACAAAAAAGCCGACAGTAATGTCGGCTTTTTTGCATTCACGAATCGACGCTTATATGGTCAGCGTCCAGTCGTAGTCGACGATCAGCGGCGCGTGCTGCGAAAACCGTGGCTGACGTGGCAGGCGTGCGCTGCGTACGAAACGGCGCAAGCCTGGGGTCAGCAGCTGGTAGTCGAAGCGCCAGCCCAGATTCAGCATCTCGGCCTGTTCGTTGTCCGGCCACCAGCTGTATTGGTCGCCTTCGCGGCTGACTTCGCGCAGGGCATCGACGTAGCCCATGTTGCCGACAATCTCGTCCATCCAGGCGCGTTCTGGCGCCAGGAAGCCCGGGGATTGCTGGCTGTCGCGCCAGTTCTTGATGTCGAGCTTCTGCTGCGCAACGTACAGCGAGCCACAATAAATGTACTCGCGACGTTTACGCCGCTGTTTGTCCAGGTACTTGCCGAAGTCGTCCATGAGCTTGAACTTCTGGTTCAAGTCCTCATCGCCGTTCATCCCCGAAGGAAGCAGCAAGGTGGCAATACTGACTTTGTCGAAATCTGCTTGCAGGTAGCGCCCGTAGCGGTCGGCCGTCTCGAAACCGAGACCGCTGATGACAGCCTTCGGTTGCAACCGCGAATACAAAGCCACGCCACCTTGGGCAGGGACTTCAGCATCGCAGGCATAAAGGAAGTAGCCATCCAGTTGGAAGGCTGGGTCATCCAGTTCAAAGGCGGAGGCACGGGTGTCCTGCAGGCAGATGACGTCGGCATTCTGTGCTTGCAGCCAACTGAGCAAACCACGCTCGACTGCAGCCTGAATACCATTGACGTTCACACTGATGATCCGCATAAATGGCCCCAAAAATCGCGTGCGTGTATGATACACGGCGTCAAGCTAATTAGCTAAATCCGTGGTATTTGGGGTTTTTTTCATGCAAGCGTATCAGCGCGATTTCATTCGTTTTGCCATCGATCGCGGCGTTTTGCGCTTCGGTGAGTTCACCCTGAAGTCCGGGCGCACCAGTCCTTACTTCTTCAATGCCGGCCTGTTCAACTCGGGTTCGGCCCTGGCGCAGCTGGGGCGTTTCTACGCGGCAGCCATCGCCGAAAGCGGCATTCCTTTCGACGTATTGTTTGGCCCGGCCTACAAAGGCATCCCGCTGGCAGCCACCACCGCTGTCGCGCTGGCCGAGCATCACGACCGCGACCTGCCATGGTGCTTCAACCGCAAGGAAGCCAAGGCCCACGGCGAAGGCGGCAGCCTGGTCGGCGCGCCGCTGACCGGTGACGTGCTGATCATCGACGACGTGATCACTGCCGGCACTGCGATCCGCGAAGTGATGCAGATCATCGCTTCCCAAGAGGGCGCCAAGGCGGCCGGGGTGCTGATCGCCCTGAACCGTCAGGAGCGTGGCAACGGTGAATTGTCGGCGATCCAGGAAGTCGAGCGTGACTTCGGTATTCCGGTGATCAGCATCGTTTCGCTGAACCAGGTGCTGGAATTCCTCGCCGACGACCCGCAGCTCAAGCAGCATTTGCCAGCCGTGGAAGCGTATCGCGCCCAGTTCGGCGTCTGACGCGCTGCCCTTGTAGGAACTGCCGAAGGCTGCGATCTTTTGATCTTGTTTTTTGAAAGCAAAACATCAAAAGATCGCAGCCTGCGGCAGCTCCTACAGGGATTGCAGGCAAAAAAAGACCCCGTTCAGCCAGGCTGAACGGGGTCTTTTTGTTTACGTCATTGCTTACGGACGCTTGCGATTGCTGATCAGCGTGCCCACACCGGTGTCGGTGAAGATTTCCAGCAGGATCGCGTTCGGTACGCGGCCGTCGATGATCAGCGAGCTGCCAACACCGCCCTGAACCGCTTCCAGTGCGCAGCGGATCTTCGGCAGCATGCCGCCGTAGATGGTGCCGTCGGCGATCAGGTCGTCGACCTGCTGGGTGCTCAGGCCGGTCAACACGGTGCCGGACTTGTCCATCAGGCCGGCGATGTTGGTCAGCAGCATCAGCTTCTCGGCTTTCAGCGCTTCGGCGACTTTACCGGCCACCAGGTCGGCGTTGATGTTGTACGACTCGCCGTTCTCACCCACGCCGATCGGCGCGATCACCGGGATGAAGTTGCCTTTGACCAGCAGGTTCAGCAACTCGGTGTTGATTCCGACCACTTCACCGACCTGACCGATGTCGATGATTTCCGGCTGGGTCATCTCCGGGGTCTGGCGGGTGACGGTCAGTTTCTTCGCCCGAATCAGCCCGGCGTCTTTACCGGTCAGGCCGATGGCGCTGCCGCCGTGACGGTTGATCAGGTTGACGATGCTTTTGTTGACCTGACCGCCGAGGACCATTTCCACCACGTCCATGGTCGCGGCGTCGGTGACGCGCATGCCATCGACGAAGTGGCTTTCGATCGACAGGCGCTTGAGCAGATCACCGATCTGCGGGCCGCCGCCGTGAACCACCACCGGGTTGATGCCTACGGCTTTCATCAAGACGATGTCGCGGGCGAAGCCGGTTTTCAGCTCCTCGCTTTCCATCGCGTTGCCGCCGTATTTGATCACCAGGGTCTTGCCGACATAACGTCGGATGTAAGGCAACGCTTCGGACAGGACCTGGGCGGTGTGGGCGGCGGCTTCGCGTTCGAGGGTCATTCAGGGCTCCGGGTGAATCAGAACGGTAGTTGGAGATCAGGTGCAACGCGTTTCAGTTGGGCGTGGAACACGTCCTTGATGCGCTGCAATTCAGCCTCGTCATCGGCCTCGAAGCGCAGCACCAGCACCGGAGTGGTGTTGGAGGCGCGTACCAGGCCCCAGCCTTTGGCGTAATCGACTCGCACGCCGTCGATGGTGGTCAGGTCGGCGCCTGCGCCCCACTGTGCGTCGTGCAATGCATCAATGATGCTGAATTTGCTCTCTTCGGTCACATGGATATTGATTTCCGGCGTAGAAATATCGTTCGGGAAGGTCGCAAACAGCTCTTCGGCGGTGGATTTTTCCTTGCTGAGGATCTCCAGCAGCCGTGCGGCGCTGTAGATGCCGTCGTCGAAACCGAACCAGCGCTCCTTGAAGAAGATGTGGCCGCTCATCTCACCGGCCAATAGAGCACCGGATTGTTTCATTTTCTTTTTGATCAACGAGTGACCGGTCTTCCACATTAGCGGGCGACCGCCGTATTCCTTGATCAGCGGCACCAGGCGGCGGGTGCATTTGACGTCGAAGATGATTTCCGCGTCCGGATTGCGCGCCACCACGTCGCGGGCGAACAGCATCAGCAGGCGATCCGGGTAGACGATGCTGCCGGTGTTGGTCACCACGCCGACACGGTCGCCGTCACCGTCGAAGGCCAGGCCGAGGTCGGCGTTGGTTTCCTTGACCTTGGCGATCAGGTCGACGAGGTTCTCGGGCTTACCCGGATCCGGGTGGTGGTTGGGGAAGTTGCCGTCGACTTCGCAGAACAGCGGGATGACTTCGCAGTTCAGCGCTTCGATCAGTTGCGGGGCAATCACGCCGGCCGCGCCGTTGCCGCAGTCGACCACGACTTTCAGACGTCGGGCCAGTTTGACGTCCTGGACGATTTCGGTGGTGTAGCGGTCGAGGATTTCGACCTGGGTCACGCTGCCCTGACCGCTGGTCAGGTCATTGGTCTTGATGCGCTCGTGCAGCACCTGGATCTGCTCGTTGGCGAGGGTGTCGCCGGCGATCACGATCTTGAAGCCGTTGTAGTTCGACGGGTTATGGCTGCCGGTGAGCATCACCCCAGACTTGCCGGCCAATACGTTCGCCGCGTAATACAGCGCAGGCGTCGGGACCAGGCCGACGTCGCTGACGTGGCAGCCGCTCTCGGCGATACCGCGGATCAGTTCTGCAACCAGCTCCGGGCCGGACAGGCGACCGTCGCGACCGACGGAAACATTCGGTTCACCTTGGGCCAGGCTCTGCGAGCCGATGGCGCGGCCGATCCAGTAGGCGGTTTCGGCATTGAGGAATTCCGGCACAGTGCCGCGAATGTCATAGGCGCGGAAGATGCTGTCAGGAAGCTTCGGGGCGATCTTGGCGGGGGTGCTCATCTGCACAAATGCTCCATCTCGAAAGTGGCGGGACACACCGACGATTCACTCGGCGGCAGGCTCAAACTGAAGGGTATGACGGCGTTTTCCACAGAGAGTTCGTGGTGTGAAAGGGCCATGACGCCTCGGCTGGCGTGGCTTGTGGCCGGCAAAACCTTGATTTTCGGTGCTAAAACCTGCTGCCGAAAAAGCACAAATTTTGTGGTGAGGGGATTTATCCCCGATTGCTGCGCAGCAGATCCAAAAGCCTTGGGGCCGCTTCGCGGCCCATCGGGATAAATCCCCTCGCCACAATAATATTTCAGGGTTATTTAGTGCCGGTATGGCCAAATCCGCCCGCGCCGCGTTCGGTTTCGACGAACTCTTCAACCATTTCGAAATGCGCCTGCACCACCGGCACCAACACCAGCTGCGCCAGACGCTCGCCGACGGTCATGGTGAAGTCGTTCTGGCCACGGTTCCAGCAGGACACCATCAAAGGGCCCTGATAATCCGAGTCGATCAGGCCGACGAGGTTGCCGAGCACGATGCCGTGCTTATGGCCCATGCCCGAGCGCGGCAGGATCAGTGCGGCGAGGTTCGGGTCGCCGATGTACACCGACAGACCGGTAGGGATCAGCACGGTTTCACCCGGCTTGATCACGATGTCCTGTTCCAGCATGGCGCGCAGGTCGAGACCGGCGGAGCCTGGGGTGGCGTATTGCGGCAGCGGGAATTCGGTACCGATGCGTGGGTCGAGGATCTTGGCTTGCAAAGCGTGCATGTAAATTAAACCTGGTTCAGACGTTCGGCGATAAAAGTGACCAATTGGCGAGCGATCTTGCTCTTGCTGGTCTGGGCGAAAACAGTGGCATGAAGCTCACGGTCGATCACGCTGCAGGCGTTTTCTTCGCTGTTGAAACCGATGCTCGGGTTGGCCACGTCGTTGGCGACGATCAAATCGAGATTCTTGTCTTTCAGCTTGCGTGCAGCGTAGTCGAGCAGGTGTTCGGTCTCGGCGGCGAAGCCGACACTGAACGGACGGTCGGGACGGGTCGCGATGGTGGCCAAGATGTCCGGGTTACGCACCATTTGCAGGACGAAGCCGTCGCCGCTTGTAGGGTCTTTCTTGAGTTTTTGCGGGGCAACGACTTCCGGACGGTAGTCCGCCACCGCTGCCGAGGCGATGAACACATCACACGGGATGGCCGATTCGCACGCTGCAAGCATGTCGCGGGCACTGACCACATCGATGCGCGTGACGCGATCCGGCGTCGGCAGGTGCACCGGGCCGCTGATCAGGGTCACGCGGGCGCCGGCTTCCACCGCGGCTTCGGCCAGAGCGAAGCCCATTTTTCCGGAGCTGTGGTTGGTGATGTAGCGCACCGGGTCGATGTTTTCCTGAGTCGGGCCGGCGGTGATCACCACGTGCTTGCCGGTCAGCGCCTGACGCTGGAAGCAGTCCGCCGCGCACTGCGCCAGATCGGTGGCTTCCATCATCCGGCCCATGCCGACGTCGCCGCAGGCCTGGCTGCCAGAGGCCGGGCCGAAAGTCTTCAGGCCACGGCTTTCAAGGATTTTCAGGTTGGCTTGGGTTGCCGGATCGCGCCACATCGCCTGATTCATTGCTGGCGCGACGGCCACCACGGCGTCGGTGGCCAGCACCAGAGTTGTCAGCAGATCGTTGGCGATGCCTTGGGCCAGACGCGCAATCAGGTCGGCAGTGGCCGGGGCGATCAGCACCAGATCGGCCCATTTGGCCAGTTCGATGTGGCCCATGGCCGCTTCGGCGGCCGGGTCGAGCAAGTCGAGGTGAACCGGGTGCCCGGACAGGGCCTGCATGGTCAGCGGGGTGATGAACTCGGCGCCGCCATGGGTCATGACCACGCGCACTTCGGCGCCCTGGTCAATCAGGCGACGAACCAGATCGGCGCTCTTGTAGGCCGCAATGCCGCCGCCGACGCCCAGAACGATGCGTTTCCGATACAGCCGCTGCATAGGTCTGCCTTTACATTTCGTGGGTGACATACGTGGCGAAACCCCCTCCCCAGGGTGAATTCGCCCGCAAAAAAGATGGGCTACGATATCACAGCGACCGCTACGGAACAGCGGTGCCCACAGACAAGGAAGGTGTATGAGTATTCGCGATTGGCCGGCGGCGGAGCGGCCGCGGGAGAAGCTGCTTGAACAGGGCTCGGGAAGTCTTTCGGACGCCGAGTTGCTGGCGATTTTTCTTCGAACCGGGGTCACGGGAAAAAGCGCGGTGGATCTGGCGCGACACCTGTTGACGCAATTCGGCAGCCTGCGCGCGTTGCTGGAGGCCGATCTTGCGGCGTTCAGCGGACAGTTGGGATTGGGGCCTGCGAAATTCGCGCAGTTGCAGGCGGTGCTGGAAATGGGGCGGCGACATCTGGCCGAGTGCATGCGTAAAAAGCCAGCACTGGAGAATCCGCAGGCAGTTCGGGACTATCTGAAATCCATGCTGCGCCATGAGCCCCACGAGGTGTTCGGCTGCCTGTTTCTCGACTCCAAGCATCAAGTACTGACGTTCGAGGCACTGTTTCGCGGCTCGATCGATAACACCAGCGTGCATCCTCGGGAAGTGGTGAAACGCTCATTGGCCAACAACGCGGCGGCGGTGATTCTGCGTCATTATGGTGTCAAACAAAAAGTTGCATATGCCTGAAACTACCGTACCAGGGCCCGTGTTTGATTTTCTGATAGGCTAGGACGTTGCACTTGGAATGTTGCAGACCCTCCTCAGTTACCGCTGCACTTGAGGCAATTAGCTTCTGAGGGCATCTGCGCTCCACCAGCGAATAACGGTCTCAGGGGCTGGAGCGATAGCTTTAAGTAACCTGCCGACTTCTATAAGAGCATGACCACCTATGCCGACCACATCATTGGCAAGGCGTCTACTTCCCGAAGATCGTCGCCGGGTCTATCTGAAACTCGCTGTGACCGATGACTCGTTCATGGTCGTTTTAGAAGCAATGACCTGAAATGTCCGATCTGTGGGCGCGCGGTGCTGGTCACAGACACCCGCGACCTGGCGTACACCAACAATAACAAATCGACCGTTATCCCGGCCGTGCACGGCGATTTCTGCCCTGCTTGTGGGGAATCGATTCTTGCCCGCACTCTGGCTTGGCTCTCATGCCCGCGGTTTGCTTTTTTCGGCGGCACCGCACAGATCGCAGTGGCGTGAGCAAGGCGCACCGTTACGAGCCCGATATCAGCCCAACTACCGCGATCTGGCCGAGCACTACGGTGTCGCCGTTTTGCCCGCTCGCTCACGAAAACCCAAGGACAAAGCCAAGATCGAAGTCGACGTACAAGTGGTCGAGCGCTGGATACTGGCGGTGCTGCGCAACCGCCAGTTTTTCTCCTTGAGCGAACTCAACATGGCCATCGGTGTGCTGCTGGATCGGCTCAACCAAAAGCCCTTCAAAAAACTGCCCGGCTCACGCCGCTCAGCCTTCGAAACCCTTGACCAACCGACGCTGCAAGCGCTGCCGGAGCATCCATACGTCTATGCCGAATGGAAAAAGGTACGGGTCCACATCGACTATCATGTGCAGGTCGATGGAGTGCAGGTTTTCATGAAAGACATGTGAATTATCATGAATAGCAAAAAAATCATGGTAAAACATAGTGCGTTTTAATTTATTAAAAATCTTAAAATTCAATGCGTTATCGATTTTTTACATAGCGTTGTTAGCTTAGCGATACTATTGATGTCTGGTGCAAAAAAACCTGGCCAGAAGCCAGGTGAGGGGTAACAAGCGGTTTTAAATCAAATACAAAAAAGGTCGTTGACCGCGTTCACCGCTTTATTACTGGAATCCAGAATCATTGTGCTCAGTTCAAACACGGAACAATGCAACGGCTCCATTGCCCGTACAGATGCGGTTCTGTTCCTCCTGGTTGGCAATCGCTGGCAGCCCCAGGGAAAGGCGCTGGCGTCCTTGCTGGGTAAGACCGTTGAACATGTCGCAGACCTTCATGACGTCTTCCCAGACAAACTGTTCGTGCGTATTCATAGAGCTGTTTTCCTGTCCTGGTGTTAACGACGCTTTCCTCCATGAAAGCGTTGGGCAGACCTGCCGTGGCTCAGTATTCAACGACCGACAGCGCAGGCAGGGCGATTTTTGTATCGATTTTATACGGGGGAGTGGCTTTTAAAGCGGCGTTTCGCTCAGCGGCTGTGGAGCAACTCCTCCAGATCCTTGCCGGTGATGGTGATTTGGGACGGCGATAACCTGACGTAACCGCCCGTGGCGGCATTGACTAACAGGCCGGAGAAACTCAGCACAGCCGCTTCGGTGGAGATCGACTGGATGGTGACTTCCACCGAGGTAGGGAATTTTGTCGACTGGGTGAACAGGTCGCCATTCCAGCGCGTAATCAATTCGACTTCGGGGTGGCTGTAGCTGAGGCTGCGCACGCGGTAGCCGGGGTGGATATTGGCGCGCAGCAGCGTGAGGTCGAACAGATGATTGCGGCTGGAACCGACCCGAATCGAGACGGACGGCTCACCGAGGCTGTTGACGCCAGAGAGAACGCGATTGACCTGTTTGATGCTGACCAGAGGTTGGGCAGCCTGACCCTGCGGCGAGGGTGAAGCCTGTGGTGGGCTGGCTGGGGGCTCAAGGTCGCTGCAACCGGTGAGCAAGCTGGCCAGGCCTAGCAGGCAAAGACATGTCGGAAAACGATCCATGTTAGGTACTCTGAGAGAGAAGTGACATCACCCGTCCCTGGGTGATCAGGCGCGCAGTTTGCCAAAAGCTGCGGGCTATACAATGCTGGCATTTTGCCGGTGTTGTGAACGTTCACGAGGCCCATCCCAAACAGCCCGGCGTGTGTCTGGGCTTAAAGAAAACGCCTTGTTGTCACACCAAGGTGTGGGCAGCGAGCCGATCAGATGCGTTCAGTCAGGGCGGCCAGGTCGTCGCCGCGAATCTTCACCACGGCCGGCGGCAGATCAATAAGGGCACCGGTCTCCGCATGCACCAGCCGGGCTGCCAGTTCCAGTGCGGCCTCCTTGTCGGTCAGAGAGGTGATCGCCAGGCGAGCATCGCGCGGGTAGCCCCGGGACTGGTAATAAAAACGGCCATTCCAGTTGGCCTCGATTGCCGGTCTGCGCTCAGAACCCTGCTGCCCATCGGTGGTAAAACCTTCCCGGACATCGGTTCGGTCGAGGGTCAAGGAAAAATAGTTCTGTGGTGTCTGCTCGGTATACAGAAAAACCGAGACGCTGTAGAAGTTGACCGAGCCGACACTGACGGTCGCCACCTCACGGGACAGGACGCGCACGTCGTCTCCCACGGGCGATAGGGCGGTGCGTTCGGCCAGGGGCACGCAGGCGGTCAGCCAGACAAACCAGGGGCTGCAGACCAACACGCGTAGAGCCGCTTTCAAAAGGCATACTCCTTCCATGGGGTGTGCGTCGGGGCACGGATCCGGCAAGGTATTTACCATCTGCCGTGTCGGCGTGGGTAAGGGAATGGTCACAAGATGTTCCAGACCTTGGCGCGCCGGCGCGAAACAGCGGCTAAGGTGAATGTGCAATGAACCGGGCGGCACGCAAGGGGCTCTAGAGGGTAGGAGGCGTGCGCCGCCCCTGAGGGGCAAAAGATGTGCCGGCGTATAAAGCGGACCGCTGAGGGATCGTAAGGGCGCTGCTGTCGCACGGCAGTGACTGGCGTCGTGACCCAGCGATAGATAACCTTATCCCATCCAAGAACCAGGAAGTGATCCATGACCCAGTGCTCCAACCGAGAGATCTTGGCTGCTGTCCACGAGCGAATTAAGCAGATGGACTGTGTTCGTACCCGTGCCGGGGCCCAATATGAATTTGGCTATATGAATGTCTGGATCGGCGCCCTGTCCTGGGCGCACCTGATTGATGGGAAGGGGTGTGAGAATCTGCGTGCGCAGATGGATCAAGCCTATGCCCGAACCCTCACACGGCTCAATGAGCTAGGTGCCCCCGGATTTCAGGCGGCCCTGATCCAGGCGCAGGGCAGCCAACCGAGCGCCTGAGCAGGCGCTGTTCCCCACCCGTACCGGCGCTGCAGGTTTAGCTAGATACCGTCGCCTGCGGCGCGCTCGAGGACGTTGCGCTGCTGCGAAAACCCGTCTCCGGCTCGCGGTTGCCAATGCGCTCCATCCCGAGCAACAAGCGGCGATCCAGCAGCCCCAACGCGCGCTCCACCGCCCCCACTTTGGAGGGGTGGGTGAAGTCCACCAGGCGTGTGGCCACCACGCGGGTGCAATGAAGGCGACGGGCCAGTTCGGCCCGGCTGATGCCTTCATCGCACACGGCATTCCACAGCATCAGCTTGGCCACCACAATGATGGGCAGTTGCAAGACCATGGCGGCGTCGGGGAGGGCAGAGGCCCGGGGAATCCTGCGCCTTTGCTGGCGTACCGATCCAGCGCGGCAATCAGCCCCTCGCGGGCAATGGTCAGCGCCTGCGCCTGAGTGGGAGCCACAAGATCCATTTCGGCAATGTCCGGACAGGACAGGCGAACCCCGTCAGCTTCGCCCTGCAGGGTTATCGGGTAGTGATACCTGGCGTCATCCTTAAATGTTGAATAGACCATTGCTCGCGCTTTCGTTCGGCGCATTGAGGGCGGGTTGGCCGGCCGGCACGCGATGACTCTTGTCGTTCACAGGGCGCTGCCACAGCACAGGGATCACCTGACGCTAACGGCTTCTGTGCCCGCTCGTCCGCTCATCGAGCGTGGTCGCAAAAACGTGCCGATAACCCTAGCAAACGAGCGAACCGGGTTATTCGAAAACTCTTACCGGGTATTTCAACCTGCTTGTTTCACGACATTGGGGTCAGCAGTCCCCCCCCCCCGGGGTGTTCTCACGGATTGTAGGAGGGGAGCAATCGCTGCGAGCGTGGCCGCCGACATGGACGAGTAAATAAGAGTTGGATTTTTGACGCTGATAGCCACGGTTTACCCGTGTGATTACTGATCTCAAAGATCTGCTGAGAGAAATTCACACCGCCCTCACTGGCAAAGGCCTGCAATCGGGCATTTAATCAGCGTGTGGAGACCGCGTCAGGGAGGATGAACCCATCCGTGAGAACGCCGCCATGCAGACCGAACCCGATCTGGTGGCGGACGATGTATTGAATACCTGTCAGACCCTAAATGTGTTTGGTGAGCATGCGTCGCGTAGCCTGATCGAAGGCCATTCGCTGCCGCTGTCCGAGCGTGACAGGGCGCAGTTGCAAGAGGCTTTCAACTTGATGCGTCATGCCCTGGATCGAGTGCAGCCGCTGGTGGCCAGACCGTTCAAGGAAATGCACAACTGGACGCTGCACGACAAGGATTACCCCTTCTTGTGATCTGCTTCGCAGGCGCGCCCAGGTAGGCGCGCCTTGCAGGTGACGGAGTTGCTCTTTTTTCCCCCTTCTGCGCTTTCTCGGTCTTGCCAGAGAACCGGCCGGCGTCTCGGCTCAACGCTCGCGCACACGTGCAGGGCCCGGTGGGTAGGGCCTGGCGAAATCTTTAGTCGATAGAGAATGGCAGGGTGAGGTACGTCGCGGGGGCTTTGGAGGCCGCGTAGGGGAAACCGTGAAGGTCGCAACTCGAAGGCGACTAGGCTGCGCTAGGCGCCGAATGATTCGAGTGAACCGAGACTGCGGGACCCAAGTGTTCGGCAGTCCGGTGCGTCTAGTTAGTCAGCCAGCCTTCGACGGTGACCGATCCATGCTCGCTCTTCCATTGTTTTAGGACGCGGTGATTGCCGCCTTTGGTCTTCAAGACCTCCCCGGTATGGGGATTGTGATAAACCTTGAGTTTGCGCTGGCTGCGGCCATCGACCACGGGGAACGCCCGCACCCCTCGCTGCCGTGCCTGCGGATCGAGGATCTGCGCCACTTCGCGAAAGCTAAAGCTGTACTCGCTCAGCAGATCCTGCAGCCGCGCTTCAAATTCAAGCTCCTTTTTCAGGCGCGCATCACTTTTGAGAAAATTGAGCGCCTCTTGTTGTCGGGCCAAGTGTTTTTCAAGCTCACGGTATTCTACAAGTTTTGACATGGAAAACTCCGTTTGTTTTGATGCTGTATTAATAATACTACCCCAAACAGTGCATGCTTGGCACTACAGGCTGAAACACTACGATGAGGGGCGACATCTATTGTGCGGCTATATTTTTTCGAATGTACAGAGAGGAGCGCCTTTATCAGCCAGGCACAAGTTTAAAGATAGACCATAAGAAAATACAGGATATTTTTAAGCGCGCCTGGGGCCCCAGGTGTTTTTCAGTATTTAATGGGTCGTGGTCGTGGTCGTGGACTGATGAGGCTTTTATGGGCGTTTCAGCGGGGAGCGAATGCTTGGCCCTGAGATGCAGTGGCGGTTCACATTCTTTACACATATACATCAAGGCAATTCAATATTTTGACATGGACATCGTTTTGTCCGCTGACGTTACAGTTTTTCCGACGGTGCGCTGCGATTCTACCTTGCCAGGGCTCTGGGGCAGGCTGGCTGCTTGACGCGGCTGTCTAACTTCAGAGCGGCGGCGCGCCGTCCTACGGTTGACAGGGTTGTTTGCAGGGATGGCCTCATTATCCCGGACAGTCTGCCTGAAATACCTCAGGTGACATTCGCCTACGCAGGCCAGATACATGTATATTGAAGTGACCCCTAGGTGCGGCCTCCTTGAGGCTGGGATGTTCGCCCTTATCCAATAACCACGCGATGTGATCAGCATGACCCGATACATCGCCTGTTCAAACCATGGTGGGTTTGTCAATTTGTCGTCGGTTATACACGACTCATTGTACTCAATCTCTGCATTTTAAATCGCTCCATTCGATAGGCAGTTGCTCTTTGTTGTGCTGTTTCAATAGTGTAACAACTTCGAATTTGCGCCAGTTCAACTCGGTCCATTGAGCATTTTTGCGCGCTAGTTTTTGAGGCGTGGTGTAATCGAAGCGCATGGGCTGTGCGAAATTTTGTCGTTTATTGCTCATCATTCGTTAAGCCGCGTCAGGGGAGGTTAAGCGGCCAGCCCGGCCCTCAATTTTTTTCCGTATCCTGGGCCAGGCTGTACAGGATTTTTACCCGCAAACGGCTAAACAATGAGGGGAATTCTGCGTGCGGGGTGTTCGCAGGGTGGCGGATCGGGGGTAGGGTGTGGGGACACCAAAAGTGGTTGGCCCACGCGTTCATGTAGGGAGTGAGTGTCGATGCTCCAGTTCCTGTCGACGCTTCTGAACGGCGGTGTCAAATCCTTGATGCAGCACGCCGAGACTGTCGGGGGGCAGCGCCTGGGTGGTTTCCAGGCCCAAAACGAAGCCTTGGGCGCGATCCATGGCGCGTTGGGTCTCGGCGTGTGTCCGGGCGGCGCGGATCAGTTGCAACAGCTGGCCAACCTGGATATAGACCGCCCGTGGCAAGTCCGGGGTCGCCATGGGCATGTGTGTGGTGGGTTCAATCATGTGTGGGGCTCCGGGTTGCTGTTATCGTTGCTGAACGTCAACCAGCCGCCATCGAGCTCCCGTTGGTCTCGCAGAGTCAGACCGGCGAGCGTGCGGCCATCGGGCAACAGGAGGCTGATATAACGTACGGGTGTGGGGCCCAGCAGCGGATGGCTGAGCTCCAGGCGCAGCACCTGTGGCGTCGCCGTGTCGGCCAGGGCGGTGCCACAGGGACCGTCCGCGAGAATAATATGGGCCTTGGCGTAATGGGCGCGGGGCATCGTGTGCTCCTGTTTGTTGCATGAATCCCTGAAAGGGGAGGGTTACCCAGTCTAGAGGGGAGCGGGTCGTACCGACAATCGTTTGTCTGCACATATGCGTCGGCGGCTGGCAACGGGGCCTGACGCCGCGCTCGGGTCTGCTCAGGCGCAGCTAGCTGGAACGAATTGCAAAAACTATTTGACTCTCCAGGCGGGTCTGATCGCGTGATTCAAAATGGCGGCGGCCCAGCGCAGGGGGCAGTTCGATCTGCAGCGACAGCACACTGGATACGCAATCAAGAATGGCTGGCTTTTTTAATGACGTCATTTCGTTGGGGAAAAGGTGGGCGCTTTAACGGGCGACTGGATAACCGCAGTAGCAAGCTATCCCCCCTGTAACGCAGTGGCGTTGTTTTTTCGCGCCCTCAGGGCATTACGCAAAGAGCCATTTGTTTAGGGTTGAGGGCTAATCTTTTTCAGGCTTTTTGACAGCGTGTTCAGTGTTGTGACGTCAAAACATGGCTCGGCCTTCGATGAGACTCAAGAAGCGGCTCGTGTGAGCCGTGAGGCGGCGATTTTTAACAAGTTTTCACGGCGTTCCCTGTTGAGGTCGAAGTTGTTCGCGAGCAGAGTAGCGACAATGGGAGGGGGGTTGAATGTCGGTGCTACACCTTCGCAAAATAAACACGCCATAAAAGATGACGCCCCTGCCGCGTTGGCCGAGTATTCGTGTTACCCGGCCTTACCCCTTATCCACGCAAGCCTGTGGAGTTATCTGTGAACATTCGTCTAATCCTTGCAGGGGGGGCCTGCCTCGTGGCGTTGGGGGTGAGCGCCCAGAACAGCCCGGCACCCTCGATCCTGTTGCATTCGGTGCAAAAAGACCAAGGATCGGTGTGGACAGGCACGGTCAGTTACTATTTCAAATCCTTTGATGCCGTATTGGTGAATACGGGCAAGGAGGATATCGATCTTAGTACCCTGTGTTTTAAGGCGTATGACGCCAAAGGGCAGGCCTATGCCGTCGATGCCATGGATGAAGCGCTGGCTCAGGGCACGCTCAAGGCCAGCGCGTCGGTCAAAGGTTTTTATCAGTTCTCCGGCCAGGACGATGGGGTTTATGGTGCCTCCTTGGTCAAGGCGCAGCCCTGTCCTCGTTAAGGCCCGGGTGGTGCCGCGCTGGCCGCCGAGCCCGGCGCGAATCTCCTGTGAGCGCCGATGATCCATCCACCTCACGCCCCGTGCGTTTTGTGAGTGAAATGAGTGACACCCTGAATCCGCTCGGCCTGGCTTCGCCGCCGTCTGCCGATGTCTTTTGTTCCCCGCTACCGGTGCTGTCGGTGTTCGATTTTGACGGTACCCTGACGCGTCACGACAGTTTCATTCCGTTTTTGTGGTTTGCCTGCGGCACGCCACGTTTTTGCCTGAACATGCTCAAGCTGGCCGGGCCTAGCCTGGGTTTTGTCTGTGGTCGGTTGAGCCGTGATCAGCTCAAGGCGCAACTGGTGTCCACCTTTCTGACCGGTGTTTCGGTGCAGTGGGTGCGCGAGCAAGCGAGCGCATTCTGTCAGGCACGCTGGCCCCGCTTGATGCGCCCGGCCGGTGTGCGGCGGTGGCCGCCGAGCTGCAGTCCGGGGCCCGGGTTACCCTGTGCTCGGCATCGCCCAGCCTGGTTCTGCAAGCGTTCGCCGATCGACTGGGGGTCGAGTTGATTGGTACGCAACTGGAAAGCGTTGACGGTATACTGACCGGCCGTTTGCTGGGAGGGAATTGCCGGGCTGCCAACAAGGTGCGGCGCCTTGAACAGGTGTATGGCCCACTGCATCAGTTTCGTTTGCGCGCCTGGGGGGATTCAGCAGGGGATGAGGCTTTGCTGGCTCAGGCGCAAGAGCCGTACTGGCGCCATTTCCATTCGCGCTGGGTCTGAGGTCTCTGCTATCGGTGTTCAGCAACCGTTGAGCCTTTCGAGGAAGTCATTGCGCAGGGGACGCTGGTTGGCCAGGTATTGCTCCAGTCCCTGCGCCCGCCGATGGCAGGCAGTGCACTGTCCGCAGCCACTGCCCAGCAGACCGTTGACGCAGGTCAGCGTCTGGTAGCGCACCAGGTTCAACTGTTTATAGGCATCGGCCATTGCCCAGGTATGCGCCTTGCTCAACCCCCTCAGCGGGGTCTGGATCGTGAGCGGATACGCCATCCCCAAGGCCAGGGTCTGGCTCATGGCGTCGACCAAGGGGTCACGCTCCTGCGCCTGGCCTGAAAAGTCGGTTTCACCCACGCCGGTAATGACGGTGCGTGCCTGCACCTGATAGGCGTAAAGCGCCGCCAGGGTCAGAAACAGCAGGTGGCGTCCCGCCTGCGTACTGGGTAGCGCGCCAGGTAGAGCGCCGATAGCGACTGCGGGGAGGGAGAGAGGCATGCGAGGGCTAAGGGCCAGTTCGTTGAGCACGGTGATGTCCAGCACTTTATGGGCGGTCACGCGCAGGGTGGTGGCCAGGTGGCGGGCGACGTCGATCTCTTCTCGGTTGCGCTGGCCGTAATCGAACGTCAGGCAATGCACCTCATCGTAGCGTTTGAGGGCCTGGATCAGGCAGGTCGTCGAGCCTTGACCCCCGCTGAAGACGACGACAGCTTTCTGTTTCATGGTGCCTTTTTCCTGATGAGTGAAGTGGCGGCCTGCTGCAATCCTCAAGGCGGCGTCGCCGTCTAACGCCTGACGTTTATCGTGTGCCTGAGGGTTTGCCCAAATACTTTGAGGTGGCTAACGGCGGCGCCTCATACGCAGGCGTACGGGTGCTGAGGCGCACACCATTGAATGCGGTTCATCGCGCTCTGATCCTGCTGCTGCAGCGCCTGATCCAGTTGGCTTTTGAGGTGTTCGGCCTGCGCTCGGGCCTGCTGCTGGAAATGCAGCAGATCCTGGTGAACCTGGTGTAGTTGTTCGGCGCTGTGCTTGGTCAGGGTGCGGGCACCAATGCGGTTGCGGCAGGCGACCAGGCCCGACAGGCCACTTTGTACCAGTCTGTTCAAGGTGACCTGATCGGTCAGAGCACTGTCGTAGCGGTGCACTTTGCCCAGGGCGATGGACGTGAAGCCGCTCAGCAGGTACGCCGTGTAACCTTCCTCGATGAGCGCCCGTTTGAGTACTTTGAGTTTGATCAATCGCCTCGACAGGGAGTCGACCCAGCGGTCTCTGTGCCACTCCTGATCCGGCCCTGGCCGCTGGGTGGTGGAGCCCGCGGGAATGGCACCGGCGCCGGTCAAGGTCAGCGGCTTGCCGGTGGCCGTGGCGTAGACAGCCATACCATGAAAATAATCTACCAACTGCCAGCACTGGCTATCCAGCAGGCGGCCGTCAGGGGAGGAATCTTCGAGGGCGGCGGCGTGGTAATGCAGTCGTGCGGCAGCGGCACCCCGGCCGGCGGCGCCTCGGGCAGCTGCAGCGGCCCGACATAAAGGCCCTGTCCATTGATCTGGTAAACGGTCTTGCTCATGTAAACCTCAGTACGGGATGCTCGCGCCGGTGAGGGTGCACGCAGGGGTTGCGCTCGGGCGGACGCCTTAACCGGATGACCTCGGCCACGGCCCAATGGTTGCATTCGCCTGTCCCGCTTATGTACCGATAAAGGTGTCCCGGGAGCGCCAATAGGGCGCTGACGCCTTCCTCGCCTCGTGTCCCGCGCGCTGAAATGATTTGTCACAGCTGCTGATTCCCTCACCCGCGTTGTAGCCGTATGCTGGGTGGGCAATGCAAAGGGAATCGCGCTTCACTCTAGGGGAGCGCGGCAGAATAACCGCCTACCTTAGGCGGTTTTTTTGTGCCCGCGTTTTGGACGATTCGGCCGGCGCCGCGGTCTGTTTCTGTCTGCGACCTTGAACACTTGAACACTTGAACACTTGAACACTTGAACACTTGAACACTTGAACGCGGTGCGCCGATCGCGTCAGGGCTGCTGCGAATCCTCTTCTGTGGCACTCGGCGGTGGGGTGGCCAGGACCGCGTGGCGCCTGAGCATCATCAGCATGGCCGCCCCCAAAATGATCGTGGACACCGGCAAGGCCAAAAACACCCCCGGCACGCCCAGCCACGGGGCCAGTACCAGCAGCGCCGGCACCTGAACCAGCATGTTTGCCAGCGTGATGGCGACGGCCTTTTTGTTTTCGTTGATGGCCTGGAAATAGGCCCCAGCCAACACCAGCAGGCCATCGATAAACAAGGCAAACAGATGCAGCTGCAGCGCCTGTACGGTGGCCTGGGTCAGCAGCGTATCGTCAGGGCTGACGAAGACGCGTGTCCAGGCATACGGCAGCGCAAAGATCAGGGCCACAAAGATCAGGCCGGTGCCGGCGATCCAGCGCAGCGTCAGGTTGAGGGTCTGGCGGATCGAGGCCGTGAGTCCGGCGCCGTGGAAATAGCTCACCATCGGTTGCATGCCGGTGGCCAGGCCTTCGGCCAGCAGGTAGTAGAGGGTCATGACATAACCGGTGACCGCATACGCGGCCACGTGCACGGTGTCGCCATAGTGCATGAGCGCCGCGTTGTGCAGCACCACGGCAAAGCTGGCATACAGGTACATCAGCAAGCTGGAAAAACCGCTGCCCAGAATGGCTTGGCAGACGGCCAGCTGCGGCAGTGTCCACAGCCCGTGGCCGTGCAGTCGCAACGGGTTGCGGCGTGAGCACAAAAAAAACAGACCGATGATTACCGAGACCGATTCGCCTGTGACTGTGGCCCAGGCTGCGCCTTCCAGACCCCAGCCCAGCACCACGATAAACATATAATCGAGCAGCACGTTGAGCAGGGCGCCGATGAGCATCATGCCGGTTGCCAGCATTGGGGCGCCCAGGTTTCTCACCAGAATGGGCAGCGCCAGGCTGGCCATGATCAATGGAGAGCACCAGCCAAATACGCGTAGGTAGTCACTGCCGTGGCTGAGCACCTGCGCCTCGACGCCCTGCATTCGCAGAAGCTGATCACCCCAAACCAGGATCAGGACGCCGACGGCCAAGCCGGTCAGCACAAACAACCATAGCCCCTGCGTGATCAGTTGCCGGGCCTTGTTCGGATGCGCCTGACCTTGGGCGATCGAACAATGGATGCCGGTGCCCATGCCCATCATCAGACCCACTCCAGCGATCAAGCCCACCCAGGGCCATGCCGTGTTGATGGCCGCCAGGCCATCTGCGCCGATGAAATGGCCAATGAAGATGCCGTCCACCATCTGATAGAAGCCGCTGACGAGCATGGCAAACACGGTGGGCCAGGCGTACCGCCGGTAAGTGGCAGGCACATGGTGCGGGCTGATGGTCAGGATTGCTTCGGACATGGTCGCAGTCTTTGAAAAAACACTGAGCGTGAGAAAGAAACAGGGCTGGACAGTGGCCGCCAGGCCACTACGCAGTGAGCGCGCCAGGGGCGGCTGTCAAGCTTACCCGAGCGGGCGGCTCGCACCATCGAGCTTGCAGCACTGTACTGTAAGAAAGGATTTCCAGAAGCGGGCACCGCCGGCCTTTTGCGTGTGACCCATCTTCCCTGCGTTGTGGTCGCACCGTCAGACCACGTCGTACAGACGCGGATGCGGCCTGGAGAAATACGCCCGAACCAGCTCCTGAACCGGCAGGTCGCGGGCGTAGAGCCAGCCCTGGGCCTTCTGGGCTCCGAGGGCACTGACGCGCTCGGCTTGGTTTTGCGTCTCGATGCCCTCGACCACCACATCGATGTCCAGCTTGCGCGCCATGTCCAGGACATGGGACAGGATGATGTTGGCCGAAGAGCTTTCGGTGCGGGTAAAGGACTTGTCGATCTTGAGCACGTCCACGGGCAACTGATCCAGGTAGGCCAAGTTGGAGTAACCGGTACCAAAGTCGTCCAGCACAATCAGGTGGCCATGGGCACGCAGACGATTCAACTGGATGGCGGCCAGTTCGCTGTCGAGCGCCACGCGCTCGGTGACTTCAAAGGCAAAAAGCGAGGCGGGTAGTCGGTGCTCGGCCAGCAGCTGTTTGACGAAGTCGGGAAAGGTGGCATCCATCACGTCGTCGGCCGACAGGTTGATGGTCACGTAGAAGTCCTCGCAGGCCCACAGGCTCTGCGAGTATTCCTCCACCACCTGCTGGCAGACCCAGCGGGTGACATTGGACATTAGCCCGGCGCGTTCAAGCATCGAGACGATGGCCTCGGGTTTGAATTCACTGCCCTT
This sequence comes from Pseudomonas sp. JAI115, assembly GCF_014200835.1. NCBI lineage: Bacteria > Pseudomonadati > Pseudomonadota > Gammaproteobacteria > Pseudomonadales > Pseudomonadaceae > Pseudomonas > Pseudomonas sp. JAI115. The sequence goes on along the minus strand of NZ_JACHCY010000004.1, from coordinate 309,538 downwards.
GCCGGGCCAGCGCAGCAGCGCTTCGGCACCGATCCACATACCCGTGTGCATGTCCACGATGGGTTGGTAATGCACCGCCAGCTCCTTGCGGTGCAGGGCTTTGAGAAAGTCGGAAGCGGAAAAGAGGTACCTGTTATACACGGCGATAACAATTTGCTGAAGCCACAGAAGCGGCAAGGTGGAAAGGACGCGATGAGACAAGTGCGGCGCGAGAGTCGGTTTCATGGTGGATTCTGCTTGGGCGTGGGGAGCTGTGTGCGCCGTCAGAGGCGTGCGGTGGGCTGCGCCAGGCCCCAGAGAAGAGGACATCACGATCCGCGACGGTTGCGACGTTTGTACCTTGGGGGAGCTCGCGGTGATGTTGGCCAATGTATCGTCGAACCAGATCGATGACCCCGTAGCCGATGGCGGCGGCGTGCCAGAAGAGCGCAGCAAGCGCCGTAAGGAAAGAATGGCAAGGCATCGGCCAACCAGCCTGGGCGGGACGGGTGTCTTACGTGTCATGGCATGTCCCCTACAATCGTGCCGCTTACCAGTGCATCGTCTACGCGAGCAAGGGCAAGAAACTTATATTTTCAAATTATCCCTACCAGAGGCCTGCCAAAGAAAAACAGGGGGATCCCGCACCTCATGCCGATTATAGGAGCGGGCAAAATACCGTTAACGCAATCAGTGTGAATTGGGAGGAATTCATCGGGGGTGAGATACGGTGGTGGGGCACCAGAATCCTAGAGGGCCAACCGAGGGATAAATAGTGGGGCTGTACGCCGTGCTGGCCGTGGAGGGTGTTGTTGGCAGGTTTGGTGGGAATACCGCCTCGCCAAGTGTCAAAGGCCGTTCAAGAATGAGCGGCCACCACGGCATCTATTTACGCAGAGTGCGCAGGCGGGCCTTGGGAAAACGGGGTTTGAAGTGAGGTGAGTTGAGCAGTTCCGAGCGCACGATGCACACCTGCTGCGGCGCTTCAAGGCCCAGTTTGACAAGACCGCAGCGAACCGCCAGGACGTGTATCTGGGTGGTGTGCAGGGTGACGGATTCACCTATCAGAATATCCATTTCAATCATTGAGTCGGGTCCATTCGTTTTTGTGGAAGTGACCCGATCGTTGCATACCCTGCTAAGCAATCCTAATCAAAAACCGTGAAACACTCTCATCTTCACGTCGCCGCGGGGAAGCAAAAACAAACCTGCATCACAGCAGGATGTACATCCTCATTCCGGCCCAAAACAGCGTACCGAGCTGAGTTCTTTGAGGTAGAAGCACAAGCTCCCGCCCTTGTTGTCCAGTTTGTACAGGGTCAGTTCCGACATGGCGGTGGAGAAAAAGGTCTGGTTGAAAGAAATGTCCCGGTCGATCGACAGCAAATTGCGCTGATTGGCTTCGTCCTTGTCGATGATGAAACGCCCACTGCCGGCCAAGCCGTTCAGCAGCTTCAAGGTGTACTTCTGGTTCTCCTCATTAATCTGCTCGAACTGATGCACTTGCCGGCCGTGCGATTGCAGGCGCTGATTGGCAGAAAAGACGTTGCCGGTACTGGAGATGATTTCTCCGGACGCAAAGTAGATGCCCTGAAAGACCGGCTTTTGCGAAAGCGTGTAGTACAGAACATGCAGCGCGAGCAACAGCGCGATGGCGCCTATCAGCACGGTCTTCAAGCTAAGGTGGATCGCTTTCATTGCAGGCACCCCTTCAGTTGGGCATCGGAAATCGCACCCAGCTGTTTTTTGTGGATCGTCAGAAATCGCACGCTGGTTCCCCGGTCAATGCAGGTGACTTCATAAAAGCTGTGCATGCGGTTGAGGATCACAGTTTCGGGCTGGGTCGCCAGGCGAGCCAGGCGCAGGCGTAAATCCTGCAAATCGTTTTTTATCTGAATGAGTTCCTGGTCGCTTTCGGAGGTATAAAAGGTGGTCAGGTTGTCCGTGTGCTCCTTGAGCACGGAAAGGCCCGTCTGTTGCACCAGCAGCCAGTCAAAACGCCACAGCAGCGTCACCAGCAGCGCCGTCATCAGCGTGGCCAATAGAAAGTTGATCGAAAAACTCGAAGGAGCTGTACTGGCAGGCTCCAGGTGAACGGGCGGGGCCGCGGGGGGCGGCAGCGGTGCACTGGTCGGCGGCACGTCATGGGCATCGACAAAATAGCTGTGATCCGGCTCGTTGTTGAGGAAGCTCGAATTGAATCGGTAACCGCGTCTGGGGAACGTCTGGATGATGAGCCGGTGTTCGTCATCGTGAAACAACTCACGGATGTTGGAAATGGCCTGGTTGAGACTGTTCTGTCCCACCACGCGACGCGGCCAGGCGAATGAAAAAATCTCTTCGCGGCTCACGATCACATCGGCCTTGAGAATCAGCAATTCCAGAATCCGGCTTGAGGTGTAGCTGAGCTCAAAAAGCTTGCTGCTCACACCGTCGTGAATAACGATCTGGTGCTTGGCGGGCGTGAATTTGGCGTGCTGCTGCCCCTCCAAAAAAGTGATGAAATAGTCGGTTGATTTGTCGTCTATGGACAGGGCCGTGTGATCGTCTGTGGTTAACATTTGCATGTGCCTCTATACACGTAGTTTGCTACTCAGCCGTTTCCTGGCTCCATCCAAGCATCGGGCCATTGCTGTACTGATCATTTGTGACATTGTTAAAACGCTGGCGGCGTCAAAAGGTCGCCAGTCAATAAAGTGCAAGGCATTCAGGCAGGTATATAGGTCGAATCGGGGATGTATTTTTTCACCCGGGAGCAATTAAATCATTCACCTCTGCCGTTCCTGGCAGAACGCCAGAGGTGAAAACAATGAGCCGGAATGCGCCGTCATGGATGTAGTAAAGCCCAACCTTTGATGAATGCACGTGCTTTGCAAAAAAAATTAACTCGTGTTGTCGCTATCTAACGCTCGTTTTATATACGCGCACGGCCGTTTTCTTAACGCTGAACGAGGCCCGCGCCCGGTAGTTACTACTATGTATCGTTCAGCCACAAAGCCAATGTTACATGGTCAAAGGACTGACGCCAACACTTGTAGGGACTAAAAGTGGAGCGCACCTCATGCGTGTTGTTGTCATGCACATATGTAAGCGGCGCTTTTTCATGGCGCCTCAGGTGACCGCGGTATTTAATCATCGGGAAAATCCGAACCGTCCTGTCAAGACTGGACGGTGTGCAGCCGTCATCATGTGCTCATTCAAAAAATGTTCCGTGCGCTGGGTGGATCGAGCATCCGCGAAGGGCGGGATTTCACGTGTGAAACGTGCGTGAGCTGTCGCTGCCTCACTTTGTTTCACTGCAAATGATCGGTGCCTGGTTTTATGGTAGGCGAAATCCGCGCCAGCTGGCGTGTGAGTTTTGTGATATTCGGTTAATTCATTTGTATTCATGCCGGTTGAATGCATTTTGCACGAGTCCAGGCGGCTGGGTCGTGGGTGGTCACCCACAGGTGCGGTGCCATTCTTTCTTTATTGAGTGCATTTATGACGCTGGGGGGAGTGTCGGTCATGGGTGGGGCTTGGGCGCTCTGGCGCGGGGCTGGCCGGTAGACTCGTGCAGTGTCTTAGGTATCGAGGCGGCCGGTTGGCGGCGAGAGCGGCGACGGGCGAAGGGGTTATGTACTTATATATGTATATATGAGGTCGGAGGAAAAGTATTTTTGAGACGTCTTTTTGGCGCCAATAAAGTACTTGTCGTCAATGATCATTAAGGGGGGGGCGCAGGTTTAACTCACTCCTCGCTAAATAATTGGGTTTTAGCGGCGTGGGAGCATTGGGTTTAGTGAAAATGAATTATTCACGACTATTTCTTTCGGTATTCGTGGTTGCGTGGTGACTTGGATCCCCATTGTTTTGAAAGGCGATGGAAAAATATGCCGAATGCGCTTTCGACCTTTGTTTATCGAGGCGGCGCTTGAGTTGGTCGGGAAGGGAAAGGGCACCACCTAGTTAGTTGGCACTCTCATGCGCTGGGCTGTGTGTGTGAATTTTTGTCTGAATATGTGAAAAGGGTGGCGGTTTGACTTCAATGGCGCCGGTTTGAATGGCGGCTCTTACACTGGAAAATAAAAAACAGGACTATGATTCGTTCAAAACGAGGTGCATGGTTATTACGCAAATGCAATCGGTACCTTGTCTTCTTACTTCTCTGCCCCGCCGGATCGTAAATGAATGCAGACCGGGACAACGAGCTCCAAGCGGCGTTAGCGCGACGCTGACCTCCGTTGGGTAATTAGCAGGCGTTTGGACAGAAATCTTCTGAAATAGTTCGCACTTTGCAAAGTGCACTACACACCCATCCCAAGGATGGTTATTAACGGCTTACAGGGCGCGCGCGGCTATGTCTTTGATTGACGATAAATAATCTTTTTAACGCAGCAGAACGACCGATTTTGGAGACTCTAAATGAAAGCAGTCATCACCGTAATCAACAAAACCACCCGCGCATCCAGCACCGTCTTCGGTCTTCATGCCGCGCTTGCCGAGCCTTCCGTGGTTCAGTTGTCCGTCAATTCTGTCAAAGACATTGCCTCGCTTGCGCGCCAGGGTGATGCGCTGGTGATTTCGATGCGCTCCGGTGAGGTCTTTACCGTCGATGATTTCTATCTGCTGCACAAAGGCGTCAAAAATACTCTGGTGATCCAGGACGCGCAGGGTGAGCTGCTGACCCCGGCGGTCGATGCCGCCGGTCAACCGGTGCTCGACACCGCCAGTTTTGTGCACATCGACAGCATTGAACCGTTGTTGCTCGATGGCACCAACCCAGAATTTAACGGCTGGTGGTTGGCCGGTGCCGGGCTGCTGGCCGGCGGTCTCGCACTGGCCGGCGGTGGTGGCGGTGGTGGTGGCCATAGCGCGCCTGCCGCCACGGATCACACCCCAACCGCGACCGCGCACATCAACGCCATCAGCACCGATAGCGGTGTCGCCGGTGATTTCACTACCAACGATGCCACGCTGGTGGTGACCACAGCGATCAGCGGCCCTTTGGCGGCTGGTGAAAAAGTCCAGATCTCGCTCGACGGCGGAGCCACCTGGCACGACGCCACCTCCATCGGTGGCAACCTCTACGCCTACGACAACACCGCCCAGGTGCTGGCCGACGGCACCTATGTTTTCGAATCGCGTATCGTCAGCGCCGCCGGCACGCCCGGTGCGGTAAGCACCCAGGTGGTGGTCATCGACACCGTGGCGCCGACAGTGGCGCAGAGTTTGAGCATTGCCGGCATCAGTGATGACACCGGCTCCAGCAACAGCGACTTCATCACCAGCGATCACACCCTGGTCATTCGTGGCAACCTCGGCGCGCCCTTGGGGGCCGGCGAACGGGTGGAAATCTCCCTGGACGGTGGCGTGACCTGGTCCACCGTCACGGTGTCGGGCACCACCTGGAGTTTTGACAACACCGCCAATCTGCTGGCTGACGGCACCTATACGCTGCAGGCGCGCGTAATCGATGCGGCCGGCAATGTGGGCCAGGTGGCCAGCCACAGCCTGCTGTTGTCTTCGGCGGCGGATAACGTGATCATCAGCTTCAGCTCGATCTCGCCAGACACCGGGATCAGCAGCGTCGACTACGTCACCAACGGCACCAAGATCACCTTCCTCGGCACACTCACCGCGCCTCTGGATGCCAACAACACCGTGCAGATCAGCCTCGATGGCGGGGTGACCTGGGAGCAGGCGATCGTCAACGGCACCCATTGGGAATACGACCCGATGCTGGACGGTACCTACCACATCATGGCGCGGGTCATCGATCTGGCGGGCAACATCGGCAGCACCGCGAGCATTGATCTGGTTGTGGACACCACCGTGCCGGTGGTCTCCTCCTCGGGCAGCAGCCTGGTGGCCAACCCGGACGGCAGTTTGAGTCTGTCGGGTGGTGCCGGCACTGCCGAGCCTGGCAGTATCGTGACCGTGCAATTTCCGGATGGCAGCAGCGGCACAGGCGTGGTTGGCAGTGACGGCAGCTATGGCCCGATCACCAGCGCGCTGGGTCAGCCAGCCGGCCCGACCAGCATGACCTTGACCGACATTGCCGGCAACGTCAGCGCCCCGGCCTCGCTGCCTTATCCGGACACCACCCCACCCACGGCCACCGCGATGATCAGTGCGATCAGCGACGACACCGGTGCCAGTGGCAGCGACTTTGTCACCAACGATTCGACCCTGAGCATCAGCGCGCAACTGACCGGCTCCCTCGGTGCCGGGGAAAAAGTGCAGATCTCCCTGGACGGCGGCGCCACCTGGCACGATGCCGTGCTACAAGGCGGCTCGACCTATGTCTATGACAACACCGCCAATCCCCTGGCCGCCGGCACCTACACCGTGCAGGCGCGGGTGGTCGACATGGCCGGCAATGCCAGTGCGGTCAGCTCGCAAAGCGTGACCATCGACACCCAGCCCGGCAGCGGTAACAGCATTGCTTTGACGGCGATCAGCCAGGACACCGGCGCCAGTAGCAGCGATTTCCACACCAGCGACCACACCCTGGTGTTCTTCGGCAGCCTGGGCGCGGCGCTGGCCGCCGATGAAGCGGCGCAGATCAGCCTGGACGGCGGCGCCACCTGGCAGAACGTGGTGGTCTCCGGCACTTCGTGGACCTTTGACAACACTGCCACCGCCATTCCCGACGGTACCGTGGGTGTGCAGGTGCGCATTGTGGATCTGGCGGGCAATGTCGCGGCGACCGCCAGTGCCACGCTGGTGGTGGACTCCCTGGCACCGGCCGCGGCCAGTGTCAGCCTGGATGCCATCACAACCGACACCGGCAGCGATGCGCATGACTTCGCCACCCAGGATCACACCCTGGTGTTCAGCGGCCCGCTCAGTGCCGCGCTGTCGGGCGACGAGATGGTGCAGATCAGCCTCGATGGCGGCGCCTCGTGGCAAACCGCGAACGTCACCGGCACCAGTTGGAGCTTTGACAACTCGGCCACTGTGCTGGCCGATGGCAGCTACACCGTGCAGGTGCGCGTCACCGATCTTGCCGGAAACCTGGGTGCCTCCAGCACCCAGCTGGTGGTGATCGACAGCGCCATTCCGGCGCAGACCGCGACCCTGGACAGCATCAGCACCGATAGCGGGGTGGCAGGCGACTTCATCACCAACGACAACACCCTGATCTTCAATGGCTCGCTCAGTGGCGCGCTGCCGGCGGGCAGCAGCGTGGAAATCAGCCTGGACGGTGGCAGCACCTGGGTGACTGCCAGCGTCGCCGGCCTGAGCTGGAGCTATGACGCCAGTGGTGCGCCGCTGGCCGATGGCAATCATGTGGTACAGGTGCGCGTCACCGACACGGCCGGCAACAGCAGCGCTGCGGTGACTCAGGGGGTGAGCATCGACACCAGCGGCCCGGTCACCAGCCTGCCGAGCTTCGATGGCATTACCGTGGACTCGGGCGTCAGCAGCACCGACTTTGTCACCATGGACCGTACCCTGGTGTTCAGCGGCTCGCTGACCGCGCCCCTGGCCAGTGATGAAACCCTGCAGTTCAGCCTGGACGGCGGCCTGACCTGGTCGGCCACCACCGTCAGTGGCACCAGCTGGGTCTATGACAACACCAGCGTTTCGCTGGTCGATGGCAGCTACCTGGCGCAGCTGCGCGTGGTGGATACCGCCGGCAACGTGGGGGCCACTGCTGCCCAGATGGTGCAGATTGCGGCCAGCGTGGCCCCGACCGCCACTGTGGCCATTAGCGGCATCACCACTGACACCGGCAGCAGTGCCAGCGATTTTGTCACCAGCGATCAGAGCCTGATCTTCAGCCTGACCCTGAGCGGCACCCTGAATGCCGGCGAGTCGGTGCAGGTGTCGCTCGATGGTGGTACGACTTGGCAAATGGCCTCACTGGTCAGCGGCAGTACTTACACCTATGACCACACCGCCACCCAGCTCGGCGACGGCGTCTACAACCTTCTGGCCCGCGTCACCGACACGGCGGGCAACACCAGTGCGGCCGGGAGCCAGGTGCTGGTGATCGACGCCAGCGCGCCGTCCACCGGCAATGCCGTGGCGATTGTCAGCTACACCGACAGCGTGGTGCAAAACACCGGCACCTTTGGCGCCGTCACCCCGACCAACGATCCGGCCCCGGTGCTCAACGGCACCGTCAGCGGCCTGAGCGCGGGCGACGTGCTGCAGGTCTTTGAGGGCACCACCTTGCTGGGCCTGGCCACCGTCAGCGGGGGCACCTGGAGCTATGCGTTGGCAGCGACCACGGACGGCACTCACACCTACCATGTGGTGATTGTCGATGCCGCCGGCAACAGCGGCACCGTCTCCAGCGATTTTAGCCTCAGCCTCGATACCCTGCCCCCAAGTAACGCCATCACGATGGGGCCGATCACCATCAGCGTCGACAGCGGGACCGTGGGCGACTTCATCACCAACGACAACACCTTGGTGTTCAGCGGCACGCTGGGTGCGCCGTTGGGGACAGGGGAAAGCGTACAGATCAGCCTGGACGGCGGCGCCAACTGGCTGACCGTCAGCTCCAGTCTTAATACCTGGAGCTTCGATCACACCGCCACCACACTGCCCGACAATACCTACAATGTGCAGGCGCGCGTGATCGATGATGCCGGCAACGTCGGCCAGAGCACCAGCCAAGTCGTCGTGGTGGATACGCAGACGCCGAACGCGAACATCACCGTCGACATCATTGGCATCTCCCTCGACACCGGCAGTAACGGCAGCGACTACAACACCGCCGACAACACCCTGCTGTTTCTGGGCAACATCGGTTTGCCGCTGGGCATTGGTCAGCGCGTGGAAATCTCGCTTGATGGCGGCACCAGCTGGGCGACCGTGACCATGACCGGTGCCACCGAATGGCAGTACGACAACACCGCCAATACGATGCCGGACGACACGTACACCGTCGTGGCGCGGGTCATCGATACCGCCGGCAACGTGGGCCAGACCGACACCCAGATCATTCAAATCAACAGCCAGGCGCCGGTAGGCAACTCGATTGAAATCCTGGCGATCTCGCCTGACTCCGGAAGCCCGACCGACTTTTTCACCAACACCGGGGTACTGTCGTTCAGCGGCATCATCACCGCGCCGCTCAGCGTGGGCGGGGCCGTGGAAGTCAGCCTGGACAACGGCCTGAGCTGGTTCGCGGCCACCGTCACCGGCACCAGCTGGACCTTCGACAATACCGCGCAAAACCTGGTCGACGGTACCTACAACCTGCAGGCGCGCATCGTTGACATGTTTGGCAACGTTGAACAGACCGCCACCGAAGTCATCAAGGTCGACACCGTGGCCCCGAGCGCGACCGCCACTGTGGCGATCACTGCGATCAGCAACGACACCGGTGTTGCGGGCGACTTCATCACCAGCGACAACACGCTCATTATCAGCGGCACCCTGGGCGATGTCCTGCAAAGCGGCGAAGGTGTGCGGGTGAGTCTCGATGGCGGTACCTCCTGGAGCATTGCCACCGTCACGGGCACGAGTTGGAGCATTGACCTCACCGGCACTCCGTTGCCAGACGCCACTTACACGCTGCTGGCCGAAACCTTCGACCTCGTTGGCAACGTTGGGCAGAACGCCACCCGAACCATTACCGTCGACACCTCGCTACCGTCGGCCAGTGTCACCATCAGTGGGATCTCCACTGACAGTGCCACCCCGAGTGACTTCATCACCAGCGACCAGACGCTGGTGGTGAGCACCACCTTGACCGGCAGTCTGAACGCCGGTGAGACGGTGCAGATCTCTCTGGATAACGGTGCCAACTGGCATGACGCGACCCAGGTCGGTGGCTTCTATGTCTATGACAACACCGCCAATACTTTGGCCGAAGGCACTTATACCTTTCTGACCCGGGTCGTGGATGCGGCCGGCAGCGCCAGTGCGTCGGCCTCGCAAACCGTGATCATCGATGCCAGCGGGCCGAGCACGGGCTATACCGTCACCCTCGACAGTTACACCGATAACGCCCCGTCGCAGACCGGCGACTTCGCCTCCGGCACCAGCACCAACGACACCACCCCGCTGTTGCAGGGCACCGTGACCGGTCTGATCAGCGGTGACACCGTGCAAATCTACGAAGGTTCCACCTTCTTGGGGTTGGCCACCCTCAGTGGCAACACCTGGCAATACCAACTGGGCACCACCTCCGAGGGCGGCCATACCTATCAGGCGATCCTGGTCGATGCCCCCGGCAACGCCGGCCTGTCCTCCAGCGCCTTCAGTCTGACCATTGATACCCAGATGCCGAGCAGCCTAACCACCATCAACATTACCGCCATCGATGGCGACAGTGGCACCAGTGGTGATTTCAACACCAATGACAACACCCTGGTGTTCAGTGGCACTCTAAGTCAGGCGCTGGTCGGCGATGAGCGCGTGGAACTGAGCCTGGATGGTGGGGTGAGTTACCACTTGGCGACCGTGGTCGGTACCACTTGGACCTATGATCACACCGCCACCCCCCTGCTGGACTCCACTTACAACCTTATGGCCCGGGTAGTTGATGCGGCCGGCAACGAAGGTCAGACCGACACGCAGGCGCTGGTGATTGACACCGCGGCGCCGCTGGCCACGCAAACCATCGCCTTTACGTCCATTTCCTCGGACACCGGAGTCAATGGGGCGGATTTTGTCACCAGTGATCCAACCCTGATCTTCAATGGCACCCTCGGTGCATCGTTGCAAAGCGGGGAGAGCGTGGAGGTGCAAATCAACGGCGGCGGCTGGCTGCCGGCCACCGTTAGTGGCCTGAGCTGGACTCTGGATCATACCGGCACCACCTTAAACGAAGGTGACTACACTGTGCAGGCACGGGTGGTCGACATCGCCGGCAATGTTGGCCAAAGCGCCAGTCAAGTGGTGACGGTGGACACCTCGGTACCGACGGTCACGGTGGCCATTACTGGCACCACCGACAACACCGGTGCGATCAATGACTTCACCACCAGCGACCCGACTCTGGTCTTCAGCGGCACCCTGAGTGCAGCGCTGGGCGCCGGCGAGCAGGTGTACTTCAGTTACGACGGTGGCACAAGCTTTGCGTTGGCCACGGTGTCCGGCACCAGTTGGAGCTTTGATAACCGGGGCCAAGTGCTGGGTGAAGGGACGCACAGCCTGCAAGCGCGGGTGGTGGACGCGGCGGGCAACTTCGTCGACAGCGCCATCCAAAGCCTGACCATCGATACCGTAGCACCGATGACAACCATTGCCTTCGGTGCCATCAGTGACGACACCGGGGTGGCAACCGACTACATCACCAGTGACCCAACCCTGACCTTTAGCGGCACCCTGAGTGCAGCCCTGGCCAGCGACGAGCGTGTGGAAATCAGTCTCGACGGTGGAACCTCATGGGCCACGGCCAGTGTGACCGGCACGGCCTGGAGTTTTGATAACACCACCCAGACGCTGAGCAACGGTTCGCACAACCTGATAATTCGGGTCATCGATGCAGCCGACAACGTCGGGAATTCGGCCATCAAGACCTTGGTGGTGGATACCCAGGTGCCGACTCCGACCCTCACCATCGACTCGATCTCCACCGATACCGGGCTCGACACTGGTGCCAGTCTGCACGACTTCATCACTTTCGACGACACGCTGTTGTTCACAGGTTCCCTGTCGACAGCGCTGGTCGGGGACGAGTTTGTGCAGATCAGCTTTGACGGCGGTACCTCGTGGACACTGGCCTCGGCCAGCGGCACCACTTGGACCTACAACCATACCGGTGCCGGTAACGAAATGGCCCCGGGTAACTACACCGTACTCGTGCGGGTGATGGATGCGGCCGGCAACATCGGCCCGGAAAGCTCGCAAGCACTGGTCATCGACCGTACGGCGCCGAGCGAAACCCTGACCCTGACCGGTATCAGCACCGACAGCGGGACGCTCGGCGACTTTACCACCCAGGACAATACCCTGATCTTCAGCGGCGCAGTGAGCAGTGCGCTAACGGGCGACAGCGTGGTGCAAGTTCGTATCGACGGCGGCCAATGGCAGACGGCCACTGTGATCGGCACCAGTTGGAGCTTTGATAACAGCGCCGCGACACTGAGCGATGGCAGCCACACCGTGCAGGCTCGTGTGGTCGATGCGGCAGGCAACAGCACGTCCAGCGTCACTCAGGCGGTGATCGTCGATACCACGCCGCCGTTACTCAGCACCGTGCCGCTTTTCGGCGGCATCACCCTGGATCTGGGCATCAGTGGCACGGACTTCGTTACCCGCGACCACAGCTTGATCTACAACGGTACCCTGACGGCCCCCCTGGCCAGCGATGAACATTTGCAGTTCAGTATCGACGGCGGCGCCCACTGGGACACTATCACCAACGTCAGCGGTACCGCCTGGAGCTATGACAGGACGACCCTTCCGCTGAGCAATGGCACTTATACTGCGCTCCTGCAGGTCGTGGACGATGCCGGCAACGTGGGCGCCACGGCCAGCAAGACCGTGGTGATCTATGACGTCGTGCCCGTGGCCACCGTGTCGATCACCGGCATCACCGATAACACTGGCAGTACCGCCGACTTTGTCACAGGCGACCAGACTCTGGTGTTCTCCCTGACCCTGGTCGGCAGCCTGGGCGCGGATCAGTTCGTGCAGATCTCGCTCGATGGCGGCAACAGTTGGAATAATGCCGTGCTGTCTTCGGGCAGCACCTACGTGTTCGACAACAGCGCCAATACCCTGCCTGAAGGCACCTATGCGCTGCAGGCCCGAGTGTTTGACGTAGCCGGTAACAGCAGTCCGGTGGCGGGCGTCACGCTGCAAATCGACATCAGCGCACCGACCTCCGGCAATGCGGTGGCAATCTCCAGCTACACCGACGATGTGCTGCTGAACACCGGCAACTTCGGTGCAGGCACCCAGACCAACGATACCGCGCCTGTGCTCAACGGTACGGTCAGCGGCCTGAGTGACGGGGACGTGGTCCTGGTCTTTGAGGGCACCACCTTGCTCGGCACGGCCACCGTGACCGGGGGTACCTGGACTTATCAATTGTCGGGGTTGAGTGATAGCAGTCATACCTACCACGCTGTGATCGCCGATGCCGCCGGCAACACCGGTACCGCCTCCAGCGATTTTGGCCTGACGGTGTTTACACAAATGCCGAGTGCGACCACTACCATCGACATCACCGGTATCACCGACGACTCCGGTACCCTCGGCGACTTCATCACCAACGATACCAACTTGGTGTTCTCCGGTGTATTGGGGGCTCAGCTTCTGGCCGGAGAGTCGGTCGAAGTGCGGGTGGACGGCGGTAACTGGGGAGCGGCCACCATCACCGGCGCCGGCACCACCTGGGCGTTCGATTACACCGGCACCACGCTGAGCAATGCCACCCACACAGTCGAAGCCCGTGTAGTGAACGCCGCCGGCAACATCGGTCAGACCGACAGCCAAGCGGTACAGGTGGATACGGTAGCGCCGAGCGCGAGCACCACCGTCAACATCATCGGCATTTCCCTCGACACCGGAGCCAGCGGTAGTGACTTCCTCACGGCGGACAATACACTGATCTTCCTTGGCAATATCGGTAGCCCTCTGAGCGCGGGCGAGTACGTCGAAATCTCGATCGATGGCATCAATTGGGATCGGGTGACCATGACCGGTCCGACCGAATGGAACTACAACAACGAAAGCAATGTGCTACCCAATGATATTTACACTGTCCAGGCACGGGTGGTGGACGCGGCCGGCAACGTAGGCCAGACCGACAGTCAGTTGGTGGAAATCAACAATACAATACCGGTTGGCAACTCTATTGAAATCTCCACCATATCGCCGGACTCGGGCAGCCCGACCGACTTCTTCACCAACGATCCGAAGCTGACCTTCTATGGCATCATCACTTCGCCGCTGGACGTCGGCGGGCACGTTGAACTGAGCTTTGACAACGGCCTGACCTGGTCCAATGCCGTCGTGACCGGTACCAACTGGACCTTCGACAACACCGCCAACAGCCTGCCCGAAGGCTCACAAATCGTCATGGCGCGCATTACCGACGTGTTCGGTAACGTCGAACAGACGGCGCAGGAAGAGATTCGGATCGACACCCAGGCCCCGAGTGCCACTACCACCGTTGCGATCACGGGCATCACCGATGACACCGGCACCGCGGGAGACTTTGTCACCAGCGATGACCGACTGATCTTTAGCGGCACTCTGGGCGCGCCCCTGCAAACGGCCACCTCCCTGCAAACTGCCGAAAGTGTGCGGGTGAGCCTGGACAATGGCGCCACCTGGCACACCGCTAGCGTCACCGGCACCAACTGGACCTACGATCACACCGGCACCCAGTTGCCATCTGGTACCTACACCTTGCTGGTACAAGTGGTCGATCTGGTCGGCAACATCGGCGAGAGCGCCAGCCGCGGCTTTACCGTCGATACGACGACACCGAGTGCCACGGCCGCCATCAGCGCTATCACCACCGACAGCGGCACGGCGGGGGATTTCCTCACCAACGATCAGAGCCTGGTGGTGACCGCGACCCTGACCGGCTCTTTGGGCGCTGGGCAAAGCGTGGAAATCTCGGTGGACAACGGTGCCAACTGGCACACCGCGATCTCCATTGGCAGTAACCAGTACACCTATGACCACACCGGCACCACCCTGGGCGAAGCCACCTACACCTTCCTGGCTCGGGTGATTAACGCCGCCGGCACCGCCTCGGCGGTCGCCTCGCAAAACGTGACCATCGACATCACCGGTCCGACCGTGGGCTACACCCTCAGCCTGAATACCTTCACCGACGATGTTTTTGCCCTGACGGGCGACTTCGCCAGCGGCACCAGCACCAACGACACCACTCCACGGCTCAATGGCACGGTCACCGGGCTTGCCAGCGGTGACACGGTGGCCGTCTACGAGGGCAGCACCCGCCTGGGGCTGGCCACCGTTGCCGGCTCCACCTGGAAATACATCCTGGCCACAGTGGCTGAAGGTTCGCACACCTATCACGCGGTGGTGGTGGATGCAGCGGGCAACATCGGCCTAGCCTCCCCCGATCTGTCCCTGATCGTCGATACCCAGGCCCCGGGCGCGGCCAAAACCATCACCTTCGGCGCGCTCAATTCCGACAGCGGTGTGACCACCGACTACATCACCAATGATAACACCCTGATCTTCAGCGGTACCTTGGGCGCCACCCTGGCCGCCGATGAGCATGTGGAGTTCAGCTTTGATGGGGGCTCCACCTATGCCACGGCCACCCATACCGGGTTGACCTGGACTTACGACTACAGTGGCCAGACACTGAACGACGCCATCTACAACCTGAAGGTACGGGTCGTAGACGCCGCCGGCAACGCTGGGCAGAGCGCCAACAAGGTACTAGAGGTCGACACCAGCGCGCCGGACGCGACCAAAACCATCGCCTTCAACTCCATCACCAATGACACCGGTGTTAGCGCCACCGACTTCATCACCAATGATAAGGGGCTGTTCTTCAACGGCACTCTGGGGGCCGCCCTTAACATGGGTGAGAGCGTGGAAATACGCTTCGACAATGGCATCTGGAGGGCTGCCAGCAACAGCGGACTGACCTGGTCATTTGACTACACCGCTACCGACTTGAGTGAAGGGGTGCATACCGTCGATGTACGAGTGGTCGATACGGCCGGTAACGTCGGCCAAAACGCTACCAAACAGGTGACGATAGACCTCACCGCCCCGACTGCCACCATCCAGATCACCAGCATCACCGACAACACCGGTGCCACCACTGACTTCACCACCAGTGATCAAAACCTGATGTTTGGCGGCACGCTCAGCGCCGCGCTGGGCAGCGGCGAGCGGGTGGAGTTCAGCTATGACGGAACCAATTACAACGACGCTGTTGTGAGTGGCACCAACTGGACGTACGACGCGACCGGCGTCACCCTGGGTCAAGGGGATCACTTCCTCAAGGCGCGGGTGGTGGATGCGGCAGGCAACTACGTCAACACTGCCAACCAGACCTTGACTGTCGACTTCGCCGCGCCGACCCAGACCATCACGATTGGCTCGATCAGCACCGACACCGGTGTGAATGGCGACTTCATCACCAGCGACACCACGCTCACGTTCACCGGTACTCTGGGGGCGATTCTGGGCGCCGGGGAGCGGGTGGAAATCAGCTTCAACAACGGCACCTCGTGGACGACGGTCACCAGTGTGACAGGCACCACCTGGACCCACATCGCCACTTTGACTGAGGCGTCCTATCCGGTAGTCGTGCGGGTCATCGACTTGGCCGACAACGTGGGGCTGACCGCCAACCGGACGGTGGTGGTCGATACTACGGCGCCGACCGCCACGGTGGCGATCAGTGCTATCTCGGACGATAACGGCATCAGTGCTACCGATTTCATTACCAATGATCAGACCCTGCTGATCGATGTGACCTTGACCGGAACGTTGGGTGCAGGAGAAGGCATCCAGGTCAGTACCGACAATGGGTCGAGCTGGCTGGCGACGACGGCCACATTGGTCAGCGGTAACACCTATCGTGTGGACAATACAGGTACGACGTTGGGAGCTGCGACTTACAACCTCAGGGCGCGGGTGGTGGATCTAGCGGGCAACGCGGGAACGGTTTCGGCTGCGCAGGCTGTGACCATTGATATCACCGCGCCTACCGTCACGGCGATCACTCTGACGGCTGTCACCACCGATACCACGGCCGGTCTGACCACGGGCACTGGCAGCACCACCGACAGTGCGGTCAATACGGATTTCAATACCCGCGATACGTTCTTAACCGTGAGCGGCGGCTACACCGGCACCTTGAATACTGCGACCGAACTTTTGCAGATCAGTACCGATGGTACGACCTGGATCAATGTGCCGACCGCCAACATCAACACCACATCCAAAACCTGGACCTACACCGATCCAACGCAAAGAACCTCGGCTACCACGTATCAACTGCGGGTCATAGATACGGCAGGTAACGTGGCGGCGGGTGCTGCTTCGCAGGTGATTAACATCGATATCACAGCGCCGTCGATTGCTGCTCTATTGGCACCGGTGTTGACCTCGGCGTTTGACTCGGGCGTGGTAGGTGACAACATCACCACCAACACGTCCATCACCTTTACCAGTGCCACCAGTGGATTAGGAGAGGTGGGCTCGACCATCGTATTGGTCAACGATGTCGACAATGACGGGGTCTATTCGCAAGGTATCGATACGATTTTAGGGAGCACAACCGTAGCAGCAGGTGGCGCTTGGTCGCTCAGTACCAGCGGGTTGGCGGTGGGTGGCTATCACCTGGTCTTTATGGGAGTAGACACAGCGGGCAATCGGAGCGTACTCACTGCGAATACTCATTTAAGGGTAGTAGGCTCAGATTTATCGTCGCAGTTAACTGTAAGTGGGTTTGTTGGAGTGATCGCATTTGAAGCAGTTAAGTTAGATCATAACGGCTTGTGGAATATCTATCGCCCAGGTCAACAATCGGCAAGTTCTTGGGAGGTTGAAGTTCAAACTTCTTTGACTAGCGTTACAGTTGCGGGGAATGGTATCAGTCAAGGAACCTTCACATCTATCGCCTATGCGGATTTTGAGCGAAGTGGTTATTCAGGATTAATTGCTGTAGGTGTAAATCCTTCAGCTATTTTTAAAATGATGAGGACTACGAGTAATACATTGTACAGCGACGCAGGGCTTACTGGGAATGCGCGTAGTGGGGGGGGGATTGTGGTTTATGATCACTTCGGTGATGGCTGGCTTGATTTTGCTATGGGTGATAGTAATGCGGCGTCTCTAACCTTTGCGTCAAATAATGCAGGTTCTGTTATATGGATGAATGGAACGAGCTCTTCGGGAGGTCGTCCAACAGGGACGGCAGGCATTAACAGCTATGCCGAAGCATCGGCGGTTGATTTAAATAATAATGGCACGGTCGATATTGTTGAGCATACAAACGGCAATGGTAATTTTGCCCTGACGACTTTCTTAAACACCCAATCACCCAACACCTTCATCCTATCGCATTTGTCGGGCGTGTTTTCGACTGCCCCCACCATTCCGATGACATGGGCGGATTTTAATAATGACGGTTATATGGATTTGTTTTTAGGGCGCGGACGCAACGCTGCTAATACATCCGATACTAGTGCAAGTCGGATTTATTGGAATAACCAAAGTGGTGGATTTGGTACAGCCGCGGGGACAACCGGAGGAACCGCAACTTATTTTTCCGACTCGGTTGCGGGGAATGAGAGTTTGGCTATTGATTGGAATCATGATGGGAAAATGGATGTGGTGGAGTTTGCCGCGTCTGGGAGTAGCCAACTTTATTTAAATCAAGGTGGCGGTAGCTTTACACTGACTAGTTTCGCTTCTACAGGTAGCAACCATCTTGGTGCCGTCTTGATGGATTTTAACTGGGATGGAGCACAAGATGTTGTGCAGTATGTTTATGCGCTAGGAGTAAGTAATCCAGTTATGCTAAATAATAACGCCGTGGCTGATGGTGCGAGTTTGCATTTGCAGATATTTGATCATCAAGGGCTGAATGTTTTCTATGCTAATACTGTGCAGCTCTATAACTCCTCCGGCGCGTTGGTTTCATCACAGATCATCAATCCGCAATCGGGTATGAATACTAACGAAAGTTCCGCACTGGTTTATTTTTACGGCTTGAGCGCAGCCGAGACCTACACTGCAGTCTTGCTGAAGAGTGTCAGCGGCGTTTCCAGTGATGTTTCTGGTGTAAATACGCTTGGTGGCAACACCATTGAAAACGTCAACGCCACTTGGACGGGATTAACCACGGGGCTGGCCACTCACAACTATGTGCTGTCCGCTGAGTCTGGCAGCAATAGCGCCAACGGAAAGTTCATCGGTACTGGCTACAACGATCACTTTTTTGCCACAGCCGGAACAGATACTTTTGTCGGCGGCGGAGGCTGGTTGACTCACTACGGTACGCCATCTTGGAATATCAGTCGCGGGGAAGATGTCCTGGACTTCAAGCTGGCAGACACCACCGCGGTGACCGTCAACCTCAACACCACGACGGCGCAAAGCACCGGTTTCGGCACAGTGACGCTGACCGGTATCGAAGGCATCATCGGTGGTGGGGGTAATGACAACCTCACTGCCAGCACTACGGCGGGGGCCAATAACTTCTTCGACGGCCGCGGCGGCAATGACACCTACACCATGACCGGTGGCGGCCATACCTTGCTGACCTTTACCAACCTCAATAACAGTGACGCCACCGGTGGAAACGGCAGTGACACGGCCATCGGCTTTGGCCTGGGCAATGTCAACAGCGTGGCGGCAGCGGATGCGATCGACCTCAGCGCCTTGCTGACAGGCTACACCGGCACCGCTTACGTCTACACCGATACCACTACCAGCAAACCCGTACTCGATAAGGCTTCGGAGGGGCTGATGAATTACCTGAATGTCACCAACAACGGCACCAACACCTCGATCAGCATTGACCGCGACGGGACTGGTTCAACGTTTGCCCCGACTCTGGTACTGACGCTGAACAACGTAGCGACGGACATGGAGACCCTGCTGGTCAACCACCAACTGATTGTATGAGTGAAAGGAGTGCGGTAGTGCGACAACGAACTCGCACTACCGCTCCTCCAGGCACCTGAGCGCAAAGCTCGATTAAAAAAACGATAGTTTTTTGCTGGGAACTTTATATGCGTAGCTATATGAGGGTGCCTTTCGTGTGCCCGCTCCTGCCCAAAAATGCCTCCAATCACTTTTATAAAAAGTTTGCCCTTTCTGGATTGTGGGTTGCGTTGATGTGTTGGCAGCCTGATTTGGCGTGGGCGGCTTATGCAGAGAACCCGCAAGCCGTCGAGATCACGCCCGCTGCACATTTAACCGCTGAAGCTGCGATCATGCTGGCCTTTGCTCGCAGTCCGCAATTGGCGCAGGCCTATGCGCAGATCAAGAAAGGCGAGGCGCGCAAAGACGAGGCCAAGAGTGCGTATTACCCGCAATTAAGTCTGGCCAGCAATTACGGCCTGCACAATGAATACGCTTATGGCCCGAAACTCAAACAACTCATTTATGACTTCGGTAAAACGTCGGGGGCGATCGATAACCAGGCTTTTCTGACCGATTCCTATCGTGAAGACCTGATGAAGACGATTACCGAAGTCTCTGGCAATACCTTGTTGGCGTACTCCAACGTCAGGCGTTATGAGGAAATCATCGGCGTAACCCAGCGCATGATCGCTTCGTTGAAGAATGTGAAATCGACCGCTGAGTTGCGCTTGTCGGCCGGTTTGAGTTCCTCAGCCGACGCACTTCAGGCAACCACCCGCATTGCCTCCTACAACACGACCCTTGAGCAGTACCGCAGTCAGCTGGAGAACGCCAAGGTCAGTCTCGCCCAATTGACCGGCAAGTATGCCCAGACGCTTGCCGAACTGCCGCCAGCATTGGCCCCGGATCTGTCCAGTAACAAAGGGCAGGTCGACTACGGTGCTGTGCCAGCGGTGCGTTCGGCGGTGGCCCAGGTCAAGGCCGGCGAAGCGGTGCTCAGTTCCACCAAGGCGCAACATTTGCCGAGCATCAGTCTGGATGCGGCTTACCTGCACCAATACAACCGCAACTTTGCCAACAGCCAAAACGGCTGGGACACCCAAGTCGGGATCTCGGTCGACGTGCCGCTGTACACCGGCGGGGCCATCTCGGCGAGGGTCTCTCAGGCTTACGAGGATCTGGAAACCTCCAAGGCCAACGTCAATCAGGCCATGCTCGAGGCCGATCAGCGTTCTTCCACCGCCTTGAGCAACTGGCGCGGGGCGGACGCCCGGGTTCAGAGCAGCCGCTATCAGGTGGATATCGCCCTGCGCACCCGGGACATCTACCAGGAGGAATACAAGCTCGGCGAGCGCAGCCTCACCGACTTGCTGAGTGTCGAGCAGGACGTCTTCCAGGCGCTAAGCAACAGCGCCTCGGCCAAGTACGACCGCTTTGATGCGGTGATTAATTTTGCCGTGATCCAGAACTCCTTATTGCCGCTGCTGGGCGTGGACAGCCCATCGCCGCAGACACTGCCCCATCTCTAAACGGTGTTAAGGCTTGAAGCCGGCCATCGGAACTCAGGTTTTAAAAAGAATATAAAAAGAGAGTCAAGGATTTATATGAGCGAATTCGACGGCAACATTGATCTCAAAAAGTGGATTGCAGCCTGGTCGCGCGTCGGTGCCTCCTATGGGCATCCGGTAGACCCGGAATATCTGGCGCACCAGATGACCTGGCATGAAAGCGACACGCTGGAGCAAAAAATTCTGCGCCTCTCATCCTTGGTGAACCTGCAGGCCAAGATTAAAACCCTGAAGAAGGTTCACCTGTCGCCTCAGATGGTGCCCTTTGTCATCGCCCGCAATGACGGTCAATTGGCCGTGGTGGAAGCGATCAATGCTGATGGCAGTTTGATGTTTTGGCTCACCGACAGCAGCGACCTGCAATACGAGTTGGCGGCCGAAGACTTCTGGTCGCATGCCAGCGGCATGGTGGTGCTGCTGACCCCGGCGCTGCGTGGCCGCGATTCGCGGGTCGACGAGTTCGTCAAACCCTACGAAAAACACTGGCTGGTTCAGGGCTTTCGCGGCACCGGGCACAAGATCATCGAGGTGTCTCTGGCCTCGCTGGTGAGCAATGTTCTGGCCCTGGCCGGGATTCTGTTTTCGATGCAGGTGTATGACCGGGTCATTCCCGCCGAGTCGTACAACACGCTGTGGGTCTTGTTCATCGGCGTGCTGATTGCGGCGATCTTCGAGTTCCTGATCCGCATAGCGAGGACGCGCGCGTCCGACATCATGGGCAAGAACGCGGACTTGAAAATCTCCGCCTACCTGTTCGCCCGGGCCATGGCCATTCGTAACGAAGCGCGGCCCAAGTCCACCGGCTCGTTCATCTCGCAGATCCGCGAGGTTGATCACGTTCGCGAAATGATCACCTCAAGTACCGTGGGGGCGGCTGCCGATATGCCGTTCGTGCTGGTGTTCCTGGGCATCATGGCCATGATCGGCGGGCCGCTGGTGTGGATTCCGCTGCTGGCCATTCCGCTGGTGATCATTCCCGGTCTGTTGCTGCAATGGCCGCTGGCCAGGCTCTCGCGTGAAGGAATGCGCGAGAGTGCCCTGAAAAGCGCGGTGCTAGTGGAAACCATCGAGGGCATCGAGGACATCAAGGCGCTGCAGGCCGAACCCTACTTCCAGCGCGTGTGGAAGCAGAACCACGAGATCAGCGCCGACATCGGCATCAAGCAACGCTTCTGGGGCGGCATGCTGTCGGGGTGGGGTGGTCTGGTTCAGCAGTTGTCGTATTCGGCCATGCTCGTGCTCGGGGTATACTTCGTCCTCAAGGGTGAAATGACCACCGGTACCCTGGTGGCCTGCAGCCTGTTGTCCTCGCGCACCTTGTCACCGCTCATGCAACTGACCATGGTCTTTTCCCGCTGGCAGCACGCCAAGGTCGCCATGAACGGGCTGGATGAACTGCTGAAAAAACCGGTCGATCTGCCTCCTGAAGAGTCGCGTGCGCATTGCCCGCATCTGCTCGGCAACTACCAGTTAAACCACGTGCAGTATGCCTACGACTACGGGCAGACCAAAAGCATTCTGGACATTGCCGACTTGCGCATTGCCCAGGGCGAGCGCGTGGCCATTCTCGGTCGGGTCGGCGCCGGTAAATCCACCTTGCTTAAACTGCTCGCCGGGCAGGGCATGCCCACCCAGGGCAAGGTCACGCTTGATGGCGTGGATCTAAGCCTGATCGACCCGATGGATGTGCGCGCTCAGGTCGGTTTTCTGGCCCAGGACTCCAGGCTCTTCTTCGGCTCTCTGCGCCAGAACCTGCTGATGGGCCACCCGCATGCGACCGAACAGGAAATGCTCGACGCCCTGTCGGTCAGTGGTGCCTTGAGCATGCTGCAGCGTGACGCCTCGATTCTTGATCAGGTGATTCATGAAGGCGGTCGCGGCCTGTCCGGCGGGCAAAAGCAAATGATCCTGCTCAGTCGCATGCTGCTGCGCAATCCAAAGATCGTGCTGCTCGATGAGCCGACCTCGAACATGGACGAGGGCCTGGAGCAAGAGGTCTTGAAGCGTCTGGATACCTGGGTGGCCGGCCGCACGCTGGTCGTGGTTACCCATCGTCCCGCCCTCCTCAAAATCGTCAAGCGTCTGGTCATCGTTGAGGGCGGGCGTGTGATCGATGACGGCCCGCGCGACAAGGTACTGAAGAAGTACTCGGCGCCGGCTGATGCGGCGGCGATGGTGCCAGCCCAGAAGGCAACCAAATAGCTCTACACCCGGGTTTATTGGCAGGTATCGATTATGAGTAACGTAACGACAAGTAAATTGATGACGGCGGAGAAACTCCCCTCATCCTCGATCATCTGGTTATCGCTTCTGGTGCTGGTGGTCTTTGGCGTGTGGTCCTATTTCGCTCTGCTTGATGAAGTGACCGTGGGGGCCGGCAAGGTGGTGCCGGCTTCGCAGGAACAAATTATCGAGAGTCTGGACGGCGGGATCATCCTGCAGATGCTGGTCAAGAAAGGCGATCTGGTGAAGAAGGGCCAGGTGCTGGCCAAGCTCGATCCTGGTTACTTCGAATCCACCGTGCGTGAAGCCAGCGTACGCGTGGATGCCCTGCAGGCCTCCATTGAACGTTTGAATGCTGAAATCACCAAAACGCCGCTTGTGTTCAGTGCCCGGGTGCAAGCCGACCCCGAACTCGTGCGCCAGGAAACTGAGCTGTACAACGCGCGCAAGCTCGGTATCGAGGCCACCGTCGTCGACCTTCGAAAAACCATGGACCTGATCCGCGCGGAATTGGCCATGACCGATCCTCTGATCAGCAAGGGCGCGGCCAGCCAGGTGACTTCCATTCGTTTGCGTCGCCAGCTCTCGGAACTGCAAAGCAAGATCAACGAGGTCACCAGCAACTACTACGTGCAGGCGCACGAAGCATTGGTCAAAGCCAAAGGCGAAATGGAAGCGCAGCGCGCCATCATGGCCGGACGGGAAGAGCAATTGGGCCGCACCGTGCTGACCTCGCCGGTGGACGGGGTGATCAAGGAAATTCACGTGACCACCCTGGGCGAGGTGCTCAAGCCTGGCGAAAAACTCATCGAGATCATTCCGCTGGGTGGCGAGCTGTTGATTGAAACCAAGATCAACCCCCGCGACATCGCCTACATCCGCCCGGGGCTGGCCGCCAACGTCAAGCTGACCGCCTACGACTCCTCCATCTATGGCGACATTAAGGGGGTGGTCGACATCGTTTCCCCCGACACCATTCGCGACGACGTGCACCCCGACCAGTACTTCTATCGGGTGTACGTGCGTACCAGCAGCACCTCCATCAAGAACAAGGCGGGCATCGAGTTTCCGGTGGTGCCGGGCATGGTGGCGAGCGTGGAGATCAAGACCGGCGCCAAGACGGTGGCCGACTATCTGTTCAAGCCGTTGAACAAGTTCAAGGAGTCATTGAGGGAGCGCTGATTCATGGCCTTTTAACAGGGTAGATGCAGGAGGTGGTAGCAGACAGGTAAATCCAAAAGAGAGCCTGGATAGGCACGTTGTAGAGGTTCGCTATTCCAAAAAGACGTGGCTGATGTTCGGCGCAAGCCGATGGCCACCGCTCGAGTACAAGAGGAAAGTTGAATATGAAACGTACAGCGTTAACGGTTGCGATGGTGGCTTTTCCCTTCATGGCATTTGCTGCGAGCCAAAATACGCTCACCTTCAAAGGAGAGGTGGCGGCTCAGACCTGTGCAGTCAGTGTCAATGGCGGAAGCTCCACCGTCGTGTTGTTGCCTGTGGTGTCCACCTCGTCGTTGCAAAAACGCGGTCTGACTGACGGCGAAATCAGCTTCACCGTCGAGGTGAGTGGTTGTGAAGCACCCAAGGGGAAAACACCCATCACGACCCAGTTTCTGGCCAATGATGTCTCCGAAGGTCACAACCTCAAGAACATGGGCACTGCCGAAGGGGTCGCCGTGCAACTGGTGGCGCCTAACGGCAAACCGATAGAGCTGAACGGAATCACCCGTGTAGACGGACTGGTGCTGGAAGAGGGTCAAACCGAAGCCAGCGCAGAGTTCCGTGCACGGTATATCAGTGAAGATAAAGTCGGCCCTGGTTCAGTGACCACCTCTGTGCAGTACTCCATCACCTACCTGTAAGGAGCCAGGTTAACCGCACACTGCCGATCCCGTGGTTGGGGATCGGCAGCTTGATGGGTTTTTCATTCCTGCGCGGACGATTCCATGATGACTATTTTTTATCGATTCAGCTTTTACGCCGTGATCGTGCTCTCGATGCTGTTCACCTCACCGGCTTTTTGCAGTGTGGTACTGGTCGGCACGCGGGTGATCTATCCGGCGAGCGCTTCTGAAAAAGCGCTGCAATTTACCAGTCAGGACGACTACCCTAACCTGGTGCAGATCTGGCTGGACAAGGGCAATGCGCAATCCAAACCTGAAACCGCCGATGCGTCGTTCATTGCCACGCCGCAGATCTTTCGCATGAATCCGCATTCGGGGCAACTGGTGCGTCTGGTGTTTACCGGTGCGGATCTGCCGACCGATCGCGAATCGGTGTTTTATCTGAATTTTGTCCAGATGCCGGCGATCAAGGCCAGCCAAGCCAGTTCGAATTTAATGGTGATGTCCGTGACCAGTCGGGTGAAAGTGTTCTATCGTCCTAAGGGACTGGGGGGCAGTACCGACGAGCTGGGCAAGGCGTTGAAATTCAAGGTGCAGGGCCGTGGGGCCGGCGCCAAGATTCAGGTCGAGAACGCCACGCCGTATCACGCTGTGATCAGAGAGGCGAGCCTGCTGATCGCCGGCAAGGAAGTGCCCGTCGCATCCAGCCTCATGCTCTCCCCCAAAAGCACCACGTCGTGGGTCATTCCCGCGTCCGTGCCAGCGCTTGAGGCCCGTCAACGGCTGCAACTGACCTTGGTCAATGATTTGGGCGGCGATGACGTCAGTGAAGTTATGCTTGAGTAAGGGTGTTGATTGGATGCTGTATGGATGAGCGTCATCATGAGCGTGTGGCTTCAAATTCTGCTCGCCCGAGCGTGCTGGTCGCGCTATGGACGATTGCGCTGGTGGCTCTGAGCCTTTTCTATCCCAAAGCACACGCCGCTGTGGACGCGCCTGCCACGCCGGCTACTCCGGCGACGCCCGCTTCGCCTGACAGCAGCGATGAATATCAGTTTGATGAGAACCTGATGTTTGGCATGGGCTCGGTCGCGCGCTTCAACAAGCCCAATGCGATTGAACCGGGTGACTACAGCGTTGAGTTGTACATCAACAACCACTTTGTGCAACGCGCCACCTTGCGTTTTTCCGCCTTGGCCGATGGCCGTGTGCAACCTTGTCTGACGGCAGCCTTGCTGGAAAATGCCGGCGTCAAGCGCAGTGCCATTGAAGGGGCGGGCGGTGAGGCGTGCCTTGAGCTGGTCAAGGCGGTCAAGGGCGCCAGTTTCACCTTTGACATGGGCGCGCAACGTCTGGACCTGCAGGTGCCGCAAAGCCTGATCAACCGCATGCCCCAGGGGTACGTGCCCCCCGAGAGTCTGGACAGTGGTGAGACCCTGGGCTTTGTGAACTACAACCTCAACCACTATCACGTCAGCCATACGGGCAGTTATGCCAGCCGTAGCGATTCCTCGTACGGCGTCTTCAACAGTGGGGTGAACATGGGCATGTGGCGGCTGCGCCAGCAGGGCAGTGTGCGATACAGCGATCAGGGTGCCGAGTGGAACAGTACGCTGCTATACCTGCAGCGCCCCCTGCCCAGCCTGCAAAGCGAGCTGACCCTGGGCGAGGGTTACACCTCGGGCCAGTTTTTTTCCGGGGTCAGTTACCGCGGACTGGAGCTGGCCTCCGATGAACGCATGCTGCCCGAGTCCATTCGCGGCTATGCACCGACGGTGCGCGGCATTGCCCAATCCAATGCCCGGGTGAGCATTGTCCAGGATGGCAGCGAGATCTATCAGACTGTGGTACCGGCAGGCCCCTTCGAGATCAGCGACCTGTACGCCACCCACTACAATGGCGATCTGCAGGTCACGGTCGAGGAGGCCGACGGGCGTATCAGTCGGTTTTCGGTGCCGTTTTCTTCGGTTGCCGAATCCTTGCGCCCGGGCTCCTCGCGCTATGCCTTTGCCTTGGCGCGCACCCGCGACATGGGCACCGATACTGCGTTTACCGAACTGACCTATCAGCACGGTTTGAGCAATGCCGTGACCGTCAACAGCGGTCTGCGCCTGGCGCAAGACTATCAGGCCGTGCTGCTGGGCGGGGTGTACGCTAACTGGCTGGGTGCTTTTGGACTGGACACCACCTATGCGCGTTCCGACGTCCAGAGGGCAGGACAGATGAGTGGCTGGATGTCGCGTTTGTCCTACAGCCGCACCTTTGAGCCGACCCAGACGTTGCTGACGGTGGCTGGTTACCGGTATTTCTCCGCCGGCTATCGGGATTTTGGTGACGTGCTCAATTCGAGCCTTACCTACAACACCTACAACGGCTATGCCGGTACGGACAATCAGTACCTGCCCAACACGCGCTGGGAGGTCTCGGTGAACCAGGCGCTGGATGTCTGGGGGTCGCTGTATCTGTCGGCCGCGACCCAAAACTACCGCGGCGGCCATGACCGCGACACCCAGTACCAGATGGGCTACAGCCAAGTATTTAACGACACCCTGCGCTTGAATGTCTCGGTGGCCCGTCAGCGCACCGGCCCTTCACGCAGCGGGTACGCGGGCGGGGATCCTGGCGTGATCGACGATCCGTTGGTGGATAGCAGCTTTAATCAGGTGCAGGTGCCCGGCATCACCGAAACCCTGGTGCTGGTGTCACTCTCGTTTCCTCTGGGCGACCCCTCTCACGTCAATACGCCGGTGCTCAACAGCTCCGTCAGCCACAGCGTCAACTATGGCGATGTGTACCAGAGCTCGCTGTCCGGGGTGGCCGGGGAAGAACAAAGCCTGAGTTACGGACTCGACGTGTCGCATGATGCCGAGCAACGCCAGAACACCTACAGTGGCAACGTGCAAAAACGCACGCGCCTGGGCACCCTCGGCCTGAATGCCTCCAAGGGACAGGATTACTGGCAGGCGGCCGGCTCGGCCCGGGGGGGGGTGGCCATTCACAGGGGCGGCATCACACTCGGCCCCTATCTGGGCGACACCTTTGCCCTGGTGCAGGCCAAGGGCGCGACCGGTGCCGGGGTGCTCAACGGCCAGGGCACGCACATCGACAGTTCTGGCTATGCCCTGGTGCCGTCCTTGACCCCGTACCGCTACAACACCATCGCCCTGGATCCGGAAGGCATGGACGTCAACACCGAGCTGGAATCGGGCCAGCAGCGGGTGGCCCCGCTGGCGGGAGCGGCGGTGAAGATCGAGTTCAAGACCCGCTCCGGGGCCGCCTTGTTGATCACCGCGCACCTGCCGCAGGGCCAGGTCATTCCCATGGGGGCCGAGGTCATGGACGACCAGGGCGTGGTGGTCGGCATGGTCGGGCAGGGCAGTCAGGCGTATGTGCGCAGCGAGCAACAGGCCGGCCATTTCAGCATTCGCTGGGGGGAGGAGGCCGATGAACAGTGTGTGATGGCGTATGACCTCAAGGGACTTAATCTCAAGCAGCCGCTGGTGCGGCTGGACAGCGAATGCCGTACAGCAGGAAGTGCACCATGAAACTTTCAATGATCGGGCTGATGTTGGTCAGCCTGCTGGGCACGTCCCACGCACAGGCCCAATGTGAGCAGCTCTACAATGGGGTACAAACCTCTGACGGCAGTTCGGCGCAGATCAGCATCGGGCGGGTCAGCCTGACCTCGACCCACCTGCAGCCGGTAGGCTCCTCCCTAGGCAGCGTGCTGGTGAGCGCTGCCAATGCGCCGGGGCTCAGTGGCGAAACGGTGTTGTGGCAGTGCGACCAAGCGGACAGGCACCAGATTTACGAGTTGTTTGCCACCAACGGCGCCGACCGGGTCGGCGGGCACTGGGAAATCGGCGCCGGGGCCGGCACTTCGGCCAACGACGGACTGCCCGGGTACTTTGCCACCTATTTTGGCTATGTGTCCCTCAAATTGACGCACCTGAACTCCGGCAAGACCTTTACCCGCTACTGGCAGGAAAGCCCGATCAGTCACTATGACGTGGTCGGGGACAAGATTCAGATCAAGGGCAAGCACCTGAGCATGGTGCAGGCCGAGCTTGCCCGTGTGTCCGCACTGCCTCCGGCCAGTGGCAGCGGCAGCGATCAATGTGCAGGAATTGCCCAGGGAGCCGGCAGCAGCGTGGCCGCCTACACCTGTACGGTGCCCAATGCCTATATCCAGTTTAAGGGGCCGGGCATCGTATCGGATCGGGCCGGCACCGATGCCAATACCAGCCGCACCTTTCTCGGGGTACGCAACGGGGTGGCGTTCGGTCTGCGCGGTGGCGCCTTCATCAGCTACAACGCCGCCTGCGCCGTGCGCAGCGTGACCCCGGTGGTCACCTTTGCGCGCATTTCAAGCCAGCAACTCAATACCGGGCAGACCAGCGAAAGCGATTTCTCCATCGAGCTTGAATGCAATGACTTTGCCTTGAACATCACCACGCAGAGTCTGTATGGCATTCAGGTCTCCCCCAATGCCTATGAGCAGGCGCAAAAACTGGGACTCGTCACCGGGGACGGTGCGGTGACCTATCTGCTGTCCACCGGCTATGGCAGCGATCCTTCGATCGCCACCGGGGTGGGTATTCGTCTGCGCCAGAATGCCACCGGCGCGGACATGAATTTTGTCGGCCAGGCCGGCGCCCCTGTCGGGGCTGTCGGTAACCGCGGCGCCGGCGGCTGGTATCCGATCCGCGAAGGCCAACTGATCAGTGCCACTGGCACCGGTGCCTCCGTCTACACCCAGTCGATCACCGCCATTCTCTCGGCCTTGCCCGGCATGAGGGCGCGCGCGGGCAAGGTTGACGCCGTGGCCATCGTGCGGGTGAGGGTGCAATGACGGATCGATGCGAACGCTGGAGGCGAAAGGTTCTGCTGCTGGCAGGGTGCGTTATCGCTTTGCAGGCCCATGCCGGTGTAATGCCTGAAAGCACCCGGGTGATTTACCGCGAGGGGCAGAAGGAGCGCACCTTGATGTTGGCCAACACCAATGCCTACCCGGTGCTGGTACAGGTCTGGACCAACCATGGTGAGGAAGCGCTTGCTCTCCAGCAAGCGTTGACGCCACTGGTGGTCGTACCGCCGGTGTTTCGGCTACAGCCCGGTGCGCTTCAAGGGCTGCGCCTGATTTTGACGGGCGAGCACCTGCCCACCGATCGTGAATCGGTGTTCTGGCTCAATATTTACGAAGTCCCTCCGACCCTCTCGAAAGCGTCGCAACCCGGGCCGCGGGTAGCGGTGGCCATGAACACCCAGATGAAGGTGTTTTACCGGCCCAAGGCACTCGCCGACGCAGGCAACAGCTCGGCCACCACTCTACGCTTTGAGCTGCGCTCGGCGGGCGAGCAGAAGTGCCTGTGGGTGCATAATCCTTCGCCGTATCACGCCTCTTTTTCTTCGTTGAAACTGGTCGAATACGGCCATGAAAGGGCGGTGATCCCGGCGCACGACATGATGACCTCGCCCTTGAGCGATCGCTGTTACGCCTTGCCGCCCGGTCCAGCAGAGGGGGGGCAGGCTCAGGCGCAGGTTCAGTTCACCCTGGTTGATGACAGTGGGCATTTTGAGCAAGGTTCCGCGCGGCTTGAATAGCGAGAGGGATGGGCTTACCTGCCGGCGCGTAAGGTGAAGGGGAAGCGCATCCTTAGGCCTTTTTCATTGGGAAACAGGAGAAGTGGGCCTTGGGTGATGCCTGAAATATTATGAAATAGGTGAGGGCGGCGCGCTCATTAGGCGCTGCTACGCTCGAGGACTCTTCGTTATTGGAGCCCATAAATGCTGACGACCCTGCCAAACCTGCTGAACAGTAAAAATCAACTTAAAGCCTTGCTGGAAACAGCCCTGAAGGCAGAAGGCGAGATTGACCGGAGCGCCGCATCAGACGCGGTGTACGACTGGATTGATCAACTCCACCAGCAACTGACCTCCGATCATTTGGCTTTCTCAAGACTGCAGTTGGAAAATGAGGAGCTTGAGGTCGAGCTGGCGGATACCCGCGACTGGGAAGTGGAAGAGAAGAATTACACGTTGCATCGATTGAAAACAGGCAGCTACGTCTATTGCCGCGTGACCCCCACCCATAATGCAATCAGTGATTACTACCTGTGCGCCACCTGCTTTATGAACAAGGTCAAATCGATTCTTCAGCCCGTGCATAAAGCCTTTGAGTGCCACGTTTGTAACTCTTCAATCCAAGGCTTGCCCTTGCCCAAACCCACCATTGAGATGTTGTAAACGGTTAGGGTCTTGCCACGCTGTGACCCCGATGTGCGGTTGCCGCCTGTTGAGCAGGGGGCGTCGCTTTCAATAGCGCTGAACAGCGAGGAGCGGCATTAAGGTCGCCTTGTACGGCTGTCAGGGCGATTGCTTTTCCTACTGAAACAATCAGTAAGAGTTGC
This sequence comes from Pseudomonas sp. JAI115, assembly GCF_014200835.1. Lineage (NCBI taxonomy): Bacteria > Pseudomonadati > Pseudomonadota > Gammaproteobacteria > Pseudomonadales > Pseudomonadaceae > Pseudomonas > Pseudomonas sp. JAI115. Next base: position 278,014 of record NZ_JACHCY010000004.1, on the reverse strand, counting down.
CCCACGCGCCTGGGGATTCGTTTGCTAGCCTCGCCGTTCTTCAAGGAAAAGAAGTCGAGTGCTCAAGGAATGTGTCCAACTGACTGGGAAAAAGCGTGTGATCACATAATGCCGAGGGGTTTGTCGGCCAGCTACTCCAAATCCACCGCGCAAGAAAGCCAAAACCGGCCCTGCCGCGCCCTACGAGCCGCCAGCCTTACTCGAAGAAAAGCCGCTTCCGGCCAAGATCCGCACTCGCATCGCAGTGCGCATTGGCGTGTTTTTCGACGGTACCGGCAACAACGCGGCGAACTCGGCCATGGGCCTGGCATGTGGCGCGCATCATGCAATCAAGCCTCAAGACCTGGCGGCCAGTTGCAAGCCGTATATGAGTGATCCGGACAGCAGTTATGGCAACGACGTCAGCAATGTGGAAAAACTGAGTCGACTCTATTACGAAGGGAATGACGGAGACGAAACGGGCAAGCTGTCCACACGGATGGTGTATGTGGAAGGTATCGGCACCACCGCCGGTGCAAAGGATAATGTTCTGGGTATGGCGACAGGACGTGGCGAGACAGGAATCGCTGGCCGGGTTCAGCAGTCCTTTGACTTAATTGAGAGGGCAATTTCTAACATTCTCAAAGACAACCCCGGCAGTGAAATCACCTCGCTGACCTTCGACGCATTCGGTTTCAGCCGAGGCGCAGCGGCCGCACGTCACTTTGCCAATGAAGTCGCCTTGGGCCAGCGAGGCCCGCTGCGAGCCATCCTGACCAGATATGAAAGGGAGCTGAGCCGCACTTTTCTGGATTACTACAACAGCGACATCCGCATGGGCTTCATTGGGCTGTTTGACACTGTTGCTTCTGTAGGTGGTTTTGCCAACTGGTGGAACGTGCAAAGCCCCATCACGCCAGGTGTGCGTTTGCTCCTGCCGCGAGCGTTATTTAGCGACTTGGTGCACTTGGTGGCGCGTGATGAGCATCGGGCCAATTTTGCCTTGAACCGGGTGTCGCCCGATCACCCGGAAATCACCCTGCCTGGCGTGCACTCGAACATTGGTGGCGGCTACCGGGCCGAGGCGCAGGAGCGTGTTTTGGTCGGGGTCATGCAAGGGGTGACTGTGCCTAAGGGCTCCAACGTCAGGCGCACGGATATCTATGCCGAGGCGTTGGTAAAGAAAGCGAAGCTGGTGATCAAGGGCTGGCCGGAGGAAATGCTCGAGGTCGTTACGCCCATGCCCTTGCCGCTAAAGACCGGGAAGAATGATCCAGAGCAGGAGCGGGTGTTTGCCGGCTTGCAGCTCCAGCGACAAATCGATCGCACAGAGGCTGCAATTCGGCCGGAATGAAATGGCGGGGGAAAACTCCCGCCGTTTTGACATTTCCATTAAAGCTGATCAATTCACCTTTCTGCGCGCCCATGGCGCAATGTCGGTGGTGTGCTGGTGGGGTGTCTGGCTTATGGGCGCAGAATCTGCCGAATGCCGGCGTGGTCACTCATCGCAATGTCAAAATTCATCCCTAATGGCGCGCAGATGACCATCTCTCAAGGGGGAATGCAACCATCGACTGGAGCACCTTCGATATCGGCACCGGCCATAGCGTTCCTTCAGTCATGCGCTGAGTGCCGATGCCGCGCTGAATCGGATCGCCGGGGCGCAAGGCCAGATCAATGCCGCGCTGAATACTAATGGCCGAATATCTCTGCTCTATCCCAATGGCGTGGCCTTTGGTCCTGGGGCACAACTCAACATGGATTGTCTCGCGGTAGCGACGCAGGCGATCGAGATTGAGCATTTCATGAATGGCCGCTTTCACTTCAAGCCTACAGAGTCACCGTTGGCGAGGTGAGCAACCAGCAAGTGATCATCGGCAATGAAAAGCAGGGTTTTGTTGTGTTGGCCGGTGCGGGGAATCTCAGCAATAACGGTTCCCTCATGGCGACTCAGGGAGGCGTGCACATGGTTTTGGCTCAGGCATTCAAACTCACCCTGCCCAGCGGCAGTCATCCTTTTCTGAATGTCGAGCTGGCAGGCGCAGTGAGGCGGCCGGTTGATCTGGTATGTCCAATGAGGGGGATTAAGGTTGCCAATATTGAGCTGCAAGCCAGCCAAGGTGGGGGACGGTACAGTGGTGTTATCGAAGCCATCTCTCTTCTAAAGCGGGCTGCAATGGGGCAGTTTGATCTCGTCAGTCCTGTCTTCGCGATGGTGCTGAACGGCCAGAGCACCGATGGCAGGGAGGGGGAGGTTATTCCCGACTCCTCTTTCCGGCGGGAGAGGATTGCTGTTGGAGGGGGGGCTGATCATGCCTATCGAGCCTGAGCCCTTGGATCCCCTTGTTGCTGGAACAACATTTGGGCCGAGAGAGATCACGCTGGCGGTGACATCGGGTGAATCGAATAGGCCTGCTTGGAAATTCAAAGCCTGCGTTTGGCTGGGGCCAGTTTCTGGCACTTGCAGGTGCCTCTGGAAGGCATGCAGGCGTGGTTCAACTAATGGTGGAGAGTGGCTGAGGTCGCGAACGGGAAGCGCCTTGACTCCGCACCGCGCTCGTGGCTGTTAAGCGTTGAGCGTTTAGTACACGCGAAGTCTGCGGCAGTGCTCGCTTGATGTATGAAATATAGCGTTGGCCCAGCTGCAGTAGAGGCGAGCTGGGCTCAGCTGGTTCCTCGGTAAGAGAGGTGAATCACTTTTTTTCATTGTTATTGCCGTCGGGTCGGTGTTGTTTGCGGCTATAAAGCACGTGAATATTTCACGAACATCAGATGGTTTATGCACAATCCAGACTTTGGTTTTTTTCAACGTAAGACAGGCGCCTTTCGCAAAACAGCATTTCTTTGCTTAGCCCTCCAGTTCTTAAGTGTTGCCAGTGCAGTCGCCTCTCCGGTAGCGGAGCAGGTGGCGCAAACTGTGCGTGAAAAAAATCAAAAAGTCGCCCCGGATCAGCAGTATGTGCTGGTCGTGCCTTCGGAGCATGAAACCCTCAGTACTCTGGCGGCGCGCTTCGCCGTACCGGAGTCTTCCTTGCTCGCTCTGCATGATCAGGCCATGCTCTTGGGCTGGACAGGCCAGGCTCTCATGGTTCCACGCCAGAGCTCGGGTGAAACGCGTTTATATCCCGCCTATGTCACCTATTCACTCAAGGCCGGCGAAACGCTGAGCTCTGTCGCTGTTAAGGTGAACCGCTCCGAAGTCGAGCTGCGTCGGCTTAACACCTTGGTGTTGGGGGAACCCGTTGTCAGCACGCTTGAAGCCGGTGAGGTGATGCTGATTCCGGCCGTCGCTCACACAAAAGTCACAAAAGGCTCCAAGCCCGTTAAAGGGGTGGACTCTGCGCAAAGTCAGCAGGACTTTGAAACGCTTCTGGCCAAAGTGGCCGCCGACGCCGGCAATGCCTATGAACGTCAGGCACGTAACAATCGCCAAGGCGCAAGCAGCTTTTTTGTGCAGCATGGGGCCACGACGGCCACCAACGCGCTGACCAGTCTCATGTCCTCCTCGATGGAGGAGGTTCTGTCACCTTATGGTCGCGCCAAGATTGGATTGAGCGCGAATGCGCGGACCAATGATGTCAACCTGAGTGTGGACTATCTGCACCCCATTGCCGAAACCGAGCAAGACATCCTGTTTGCTCAGGTGGGCGCACGTACGTTTGACAATCGTAATCTGGGCAACGTGGGCGTAGGCTATCGCCGCTTGGTCAGCTCGGATCTGATGTTGGGTGCCAACACGTTCTTCGACCATGATTTCACCCGTAGTCATACACGGGCCGGTGTGGGCCTGGAGATGTGGGGCAATACTGCCCGGTTGGCGACTAACGCCTATGCCCCTATCAGCCCTTGGAAAAAGTCTGATCAGCAGCGCCTGAATTCCGATCCTAATCGGATGAACCTGTTTGAGCGTCCGGCCGCGGGTTGGGATGCGCGTGGCGAAGCCCAGATTCCTGGCATACCTCAGCTCTCTGCCACTGCGCAGTATTTTCAGTGGAAAGGCCAGGGTGTTGACGCCTTTGGCGCAGGTAAGCTGAAGAAGGATCCGTCCGGGCATGGTGTTGGCCTGAAATGGCAACCGATCCCGTTGCTGGGCTTTACCTCTGAGCACCAACGACTTCAAGGCGGCAGCGGGCAGTTCAGCTTCGGCATGAACCTGAACTGGAGTTTTGACCGGGATCTCAAGCAACAACTGCGTTCTGGACAAGCGACGGCCCTGCGGCCCCTCGTCCTGGCCAAGCAGGACTTTGTTGACCGCAATTACAATGTGGTGTTGAACTATAAAGAGCAGGCCAAATACCGCGACTTCGGTTTTATTTCGCAAGCCGTGGTCGTACAGGCAAACTCCCCATCGGGTACTCCGGTTACCCAACCGTCCCCCTTGCTTCGTGGCACCCCGGCGGCCGGCATCGTGCGTTACGAGTTGGTCAACAATACCGCGCTGGTGACGATCGATCCGCAAACGGGTGTGATCACCGTAGCGCCTGGTGCGGAGACGCAACAGGTCACCGTTATCGCGCGCCTGCATATGCCACGTTTGGCTTCCCTGGATGGTAGCCGTGGTGTGGTGGAGCAGTTGCTCGCCACTGCCGGCGACGTTTTGCGGGCTACCGCTGACTTCTTTATCCCTTCAGCGCATGCGGTCGAGAATCAGGCTATTCCGCAGAATTATCTGGAAGTGGCGGATGCCAATTATCACTTGGCTGTTATCGAGGGTCAGTTGGCTATCGGCTCCATCGAGTTGGCAGTTATTGAGGATCGCTCGCCGGCTAACGGCAGTACGCCCAACGTGGTGAGTGCGACGGTGTGGGATGACAGGGGAAATCCGGTCGCTGACACGGAGGTGAGTTTCACGCTTAACAATGCGACGACGCGCGATACGCAGGTGGCTGTGACCGATGCCAGTGGTGTGGCGCGCTTGAGTTTTGTAAGTCAGCTCGCCGGGAAAGTCACAGTTACAGGCAAAGCCAATAGCCAGGCGCATGCCATTGATGTGCATTTCATCCCGGATGTTGTATCGGCAAAACTCACGCTGGTAGCTAATAAAGACCAAGCAACTGCCGGTAAGGATGAAGTGATCCTTACCGGTACGCTTATTGATGAAAACAAGAATCCGGTGGGCGGTGTCACGGTTGGATTTGACGCGAGCATAGCCCCGGCAACTGATAAGCAACCGACGATTGCTCGCAGTGTCATTACCGATGAAAAGGGAGAATTCAGGGCGTCCCTTCAAAGCAATAGCGCTGGGAAAGCTTTGGTGACTGCACGAATAGATGGCCAGATAGGCGAGGTTATCAGTAAAAGTGTTTCTATCCTGTTTGCAGCCGATTCGGCCACGCCGCAGATTATCTCGCTGACGGCCCAATCGACCGGTGATGTGGCGGCCAACGGTGTGGCGACGCACTCGGCGATTGCGACGGTGACGGATGAGCATGGCAACTTGTTGCCAGGCGCCGAACTGAGCCTCGAACACGCGAACACTGTCCAGGCCAGTGTTGCGGCCACAGGTGCCGACGGCACCAGCGTGGTGACGTTCAGCAGCACCAAGGCTGGCGATATCACGCTGACGGCGAAAGTCGGCGACAGCTCGCAATCGGTTCAGCAGCGTTTTGTGGCGGATCCGGCCACACCGAAGATCGTCTCGCTGACGGCCCAATCGACCGGTGATGTGGCGGCCAACGGTGTGGCAACGCACTCGGCGATTGCGACGGTGACGGATGAGCATGGCAACCTGTTGCCAGGCGCCGAACTGAGCCTCGAACACGCGGACACTGTCCAGGCCAGTGTTTCGGCCACAGGTGCTGACGGCACCAGCGTGGTGACGTTCAGCAGCACCAAGGCTGGCGATATCACGCTGACGGCGAAAATCGGCGACAGCTCGCAATCGGTTCAGCAGCGTTTTGTGGCGGACGATTCCACTGCTGAGGTCAATGGTAAACTGATAATGGATCCGGATAATTCGTTCGCCGACGGCAAGAGCGAGAACGTCCTTAAAGGTCGCATCGTCGACGGCACCGGCAATTCGCTGGCGAACTACAGCGTGGATCTGAAGGGCGATGATGGCCTGGCCATTGCTGCCACTGTGAGTACTAACGATGACGGCAGTTTCACGGTGCCGATGACCAGTCGTGTGGCACGCAGCCATGCCCTGACGGTGATCGTGGGTCAAACGTCTCATGAGCTGACGTCCACCTTTGTGATGAACCCGGCCACTGCGAAGTTCGATGCCCTGACGATCACCGAACACGAGGTGTTTGCTGACGGTGTGGCGACCCACCGCCTGAGTGGTCGCGTGGTAGACGGCACGGGCAATGCGCTGACGGAGTACGAAGTCACCCTAGCGGGAGACGACAAACTGCTCGTTGCCAGGAGTGTGAAGACCGGTGACAACGGCATGTTCAGCGAAGCGCTGAGCAGCCGTGTGGCAGGCACTTATGCACTGACGGCAACTGCCGGCAGTGATGAGCGGACACTTGACGCGACCTTTAAGGTCAATCCGGCGACGGCGAAGGTCGAGGGTGAGTTGGTGATCAACCCGAACAACTCGCTGGCCGATGGCCAGGGCGAGAACGTCCTTAAAGGTCGCATCGTCGACGGCACCGGCAATGCGCTGGCGAACTACAGCGTGGGTCTGAAGGGCGATGATGGCCTGGCCGTTGCTGCCACTGTGAGTACTAACGATAACGGCAGTTTCACGGTGCCGATGACCAGTCGTGTGGCACGCAGTCATACCCTGGCAGTGACGGTGGGTAAAACCGTTCATGAGCTGACGTCCACCTTTGTGCCCAATATGGCCACAGCAACGATTCTGGCGAGTGATCTGCAGGTGGGTTCAGGAGCAAAAGCCGATGGGGTTGAATACAACACTGTAACGGTGAAAGTAACCGATGCTCACGGAAATGCTGTGCCTAATGCAAGCGTCAGCTTCGAATCGACCAATCCAAAGGCGCTGATCAAGCTAAAAGATGCGAAAGTGAATACCGATGGTAAAGGTATGGCCAGCACTACGCTGACCAGTACCGTGGCCGATTCCAGTCTTATGAAGGTCACGGTAAACGGTCAGTCGCAAACCAAGGCTACCCATTTCATCGCAGATAAAGACACCGCTCAACTTCTAAATCTGGAAGTAATGAAAGATAAGTCTACGGTCAGCGATAAAGATGGAGAAAATTCGAATATCGTCAAGGCAACGGTTGTAGATAAAAACAACAATCCTTTGGGAGGCATTGATCTTGAGCTGAGTGTAGGGAATGGCGCGGTGCTCGACGCTGCCACACAAACAACCAACGTGCTTGGTCAAGCCGGTATTAGATTTCATAATGCCCGGGCAGGTATAACCAAGGTTTTTGTGAAACTTGGTAGTCAAGAGCGCTCACAAGATACTACTTTTGAAGCAGACCGAAAAAGTGCGCGAATTACAGTTTTTGATATTACGAAAGACGGAGCGTTGGCAAATGGTTTTGATCAAAATAAGATCAAAATTAAAGTTCAGGATAATTACGATAATGCCGTGCCCGGAATCTCTATAGGTTTTATAGCGAGCAACGAGGCTGTCATCCAGCCGACTGCCGTCACAGACGATAAAGGTGAGGTGGAAAAAGAACTGGTAAGTTTCTTAGCCGGAGTAAGTGAAGTCACCGCTTCGGTTCCTTTGCACGCTCGTTCCCGAAATCTGAAATTCGTACCGGATCTCAACACAGCGACGGTTTCGTTGTCGGCTGATAATAATGAAGCCATAGCCAATGGAAAAGACATAATCAAAGTAAAGGCGACGGCCAAGGACGCTCATGGCAATGCCGTAAGTGGGATGGAGATACAGTTGGCCGCCACCAGTGGCACGGTTGTAGCGACCGTTGTCACTGGAGATGATGGCTCCGCCAATATCGATTGGATCAGCGGTATAAAAGCTACCGACGGCGTCCTGACCGCCAGCTGGGGCAACAAGAAAACCGCTGAAGCCAAGGTCAAGTTCATCGCGGATACGGGCACGGCCACTATCCTGCTGGTGGCTGACAAAACCGAGGCAGTGGCCAACGGCAAGGACGTG
>NZ_JACHCY010000004.1:0-269893 GCF_014200835.1 Pseudomonas sp. JAI115 | reverse complement strand
GTTCATCGCGGATACGGGCACGGCCACTATCCTGCTGGTGGCTGACAAAACCGAGGCAGTGGCCAACGGCAAGGACGTGGTCAAGGTCACGGCGACCGCACGGGATGCCCATAACAACCTGATTCTGACGGGGGTCGACCTGAGCGTGGCGGTGAATGTTGGTAACATTAAAATCAATGGAGGAGCCATAGCTAAAGTAAAAACTGGAAGGGATGGTAAGGTCGAGATGAATTGGACTAGCACAACAGCCAAGTTTCCGGTCGAGCAAGATCCTGCCGTAATAACGGCTAGCTGGAAAGACGGCGCAAAGTCCACTGAAACCAAAGTAGGGTTTCATCCAGATATTAGTACTGCAGAAATATTAACAACCGTTACCCCTGGCTATGTTAAGGCTGATGGCGTAAGTCAAGCGAAAGTTTATGTAAAGTTTGTCGATAGGAATAGGAATCCATTCAAGGGGTACGCTGTGTATTTAGAACCTCAGGGGGCGTACACGGGAATAAAATTTCCACCTGCGGTTATGACAAATTCGCTTGGCGACGCTGAACTTTCGCTCTCCAGTACTAGTGTGGCTGAGCTCTCGTTTAAGATGCAGTCTCAAATTAATGTTTCGTCAGAGACTAAAAAAATAATATTCGAGCGTCCGATAGAGGTTACGGGATGGAAAAAAGACGTCCTTTGGAGGTATGTCAAATCTGTATGTCCATCGGGATCTAGAGTGGCGAATTACGCAGAATATGAAAGCTACGAAAGAACCGGAGGCAGGCCGGTTCTTGTCGGAGGCGATAATGAGTATTGGACGAGTAGCTATAATGACAAAACCGCATATGTTCACGTATTTAATCGCGGTAAGCACGAAGTTTATCTGCCGGGAAAAGGGCCGGGATCGGGAATTGGGGGCTGGGATGGAGATTCAATGAGATTTGCGATGTGTGTAAAGAAGCAGTGATCTTGATTAGGCTTTGAGGTATCTGAACCTTGCCTTTCGATAGACTTTGTAATGAGAGCTAGAGAAACGTTTGGTAATCACAAAAGTCCGGCATAGTCCGGACACTATTGAACGTTATGATGAGTTAAAGGTTCCTTCGCTGAGTTTTTTGATTGTTCGCTATTAAGGGTGGTTTTTGGTGAGGCTAATTGAGATGGGTCTTGTTATTGAAGAGGGGGGCGATCTGACTCACCGCTTCCGCAGCGTTTGGGGGGAGACGGAGTCGGTCATGGGTAAAGTCCCCAACTCTTACGCCGAACAACTCAAGCAACGGCGTGACGTCATGCGAGGGGTGGAGGTGTTCATTCGTTAAGCGGTAGAGGATTCAAACGGTGCCCTTTCAGTAGTGTAGAGAGGGCAGGATTCAAAGTTCTATCATGGGGAAACCCAAAAAATAAAGCCAGATTCTATGCTGCTGAATTATGGCGATTTTATGAAAGTTATTTTTGCTTTTGCTAAAAATATTGATATGAGGACGGTAGTTATCTTGTCGGTGAGTTGGCGTAATCCAAGACGTTATCGGAAGGCAGTTGTTCTAAAGTGCGCATCTCCGGCCAGTTTTTCCATAAGGCACGCGAAGTTGTCCGATTACGTAAGCGGAATTTTGAATGGCCAATGTAGGCTGAGACTTTATTGGCTTGTGATCTCTCTATCCTTCTTTCCGTGCTCTCCACATCCGCCTTCTAGCAACCGCGATCTGCGCGATGGCTGGTTGGAAAGATCGGATAATCAGCAAGAAGAAGCTTTTATTGCCATTGCGACCCCGACAGTGCAATAACCAATACATGGATTTGGTGATACCAGCGTTTCCACAATTGCCCATTTGGCCTGCCGAGCGAGGGCTGGTTGTGATGACGAGAGACAGGAACCCTCACTACGTCGGTAGGGGCGTGCGCACTAAAGAGATAACCGACATTGATTATTTTACAGATGTTGTCATCAGACGGTAATCACTACAATGGCGTGTCGCGCAGTAATGATGTGGATGTACCACCTGATGGAGATTGCCTATTTCGGGCTGTCATCCTTGGCCTGCAGCATGGCCAATTGAACGGCGCTACGGCCAAAGAATATATCGCACAATTACGTGAGCACGTCCCAGCCCACATCTTTGAGCGATGGGACACATTCAAACCTTTTGTCGATCAAGACAGCAGATTGCATGAGCCTGAGTGGCCGCAAGATCATAGCTCCCCGCTGTCGACCGCGCGAGGTAGGCAAAGAACGAGAGCCGGTGATTCCTGGCGCGAGTCAAGCATCGTAGGCGCTCGAAAAACTGATGACGTCTATCCTGAGTACGCCGTCAGCTCGGCGCTTCGATACTCTGATTACGACACAGGCTTTCCAGACATTGCTTGCACCTGCATTGAACGCCTCGGGTTCCGTCACCGCTCTGGCCGGCGACATATTCAATAGCGCCATGCTTGTGTTCCCCAATAACGCCATCATTCAAAGTCCACCGGTCTTGAGAGCTGAGCGTATTGAGCGTGCCTTACAGCGATTGTTCGCCAGCGACGAGGCGGGCGCTGGCTCGGCGGCGCAGTTCATTCTCATGCATCGTCAGCTGGAAGGGCTCAAGCCCGTGGTGAAGGGGCTTATGAGCTTCCTGGAGCAGGCTGTCGAGTATTTGCAAGATGAAAACCTATTGGCCTTGCCGAGCAATTGGGAGTGGAACTAACGCTCGGAGGGAAGGATCGAGGTATTGCGCAGGACTTCATGAACAGCCCTGATTCGACTGAGGCCATGGGTGAATTGCGCAAGCGATTTGAATCATTGCGTAACACACTGCCCGTATCGTTTAAGTTGGATGAGCGGTGACAGCGATGTTGCTGCGACTATTGCTGTCCTGCCTTGGGGGGCAGCTCGATGTGGTTGTTTCGCCAAGCGTGCTTACCCCCACGAATGCGAACCGGATCAAGGGCTTCCCAGTCACGGGAGGCGTTCCAGTAACCCGTATTTTTCAGATCGTTGTCTCTCATCGTTTGATGGTCAGCAGCAGGGCTAGTGTGAAGCACAGCATCAGCGTCTGTCCCAGTGCCTGCATCCAACCGGCCAGGAGCAGTCCGCTGCTGATTAGCAAGTAATACGGAACTGTTTGTTTCTGATGGTAAAAACTCAGTATCCAAGGCTGAATCTATTATCAGCATCGTGGCCTGCCCGCGCTGAAACCAGTCGTACGTGAGTTGATGGTGTTCATGGAGCTGGCGGCCCACGTGCTTGAAGGTGAGGAGCTCTCCCATTTCGGACGCTTATTGGAGGTGAACATCGCCCAAGGTGGTAAAAATCACGGAATTGCGCAGGAATTTTTGCGTGAAGCCGCAGCGCCGGGTCCTGCCGATCAACTCAGAACACGCTTTGAACGCTTTCGTGAAGAGTTTGGCATGGCTTTTTCCTATTGCCATGTGTTTTCCCCGAGTGGGCAATATAGCGCCGCCAATACTTCACGCGGTCATGCATGAATAACGCCTCGGATGAGTTCGCCTCGCCGAGGCGTTTTTTTAGCAAGTAGTCGTCGCTGGCAACCGATTACAGCCTCGTTCAGGAGCGGATCTGGGTGGCATATTTGTCAGAAACATGGCTCGTACCGCCGAAGGTCCAGGTTAGCAACCGCAGACTAGATATCCGCGTTGTTATCCGGTAGGCCCTGAGGGTCTGCGCTATTTACTCGAAGCTGGACAAATGGCCAATTTCGTAAGCGCTGGTGTATCGCTCTGCGTAGGGTGTTTTTTTCACCGGAGCTTTTTCAACTTATGAATAATTCCTTATTTCTCTCTGCACCTAGACAAAACCTTAACACTCATGAGAACTCCTCTTTCGTTGATCCTCGGCAAGCGGCTGCCCATACGGCCATTGCAACAAGAGGTAACTGGAGTACTGAATACGGTGATCTGATCGTGCCTAATTTGCCAAAACTGCGCATATGGCCGGAGGGGTGGGGGCTAATTGTGATCCAAGATGGCAGGGCCTTGGATACGCAAAGGCTAAACCCAATACCACTAAAAGATATTAACTATGAAAACAATGTGGTTTTGATACTTATTGTTACGCGAGACGGTAACGGAAATCGTGTCCACCATTACAACCTGAGTTTGCCCGACGATGAAGAGGATAAAGACAAGGGCGAAATTGCGGGGGATGGCGACTGTCTGTTTCGGGCGGTAGTGGCCGGATGGCAACATGGCAAAAGAGACGTGGACGAGGATTGGAAAATTTCGCTCCTGCGTGGGGAAATGGCCAATTACATTTTCGATAACTGGGATGAGGTTAGCGCTTTTGCCGCGCCGGACCCTGAATGGCCAGGGGACGCGCATGAAGGGACGCAGCCGAGCGCGTCGCATTCCACGTCAGCTCGTGGCGATGCATTTATTTCTGCCGAACTGCCCCGACACCTTGAGCAACCCCGGCATGAAGTTAAGCGGTCTGTGGGCCAAGGCGGGTCACTGGCGAATGAGGCGCCACGTGCTCCTTTACCTGCTGCGCCTTCTCAATCGCAAGCTGCAGCGTCGATGACGCCCAAGATGGAAATGCTCCATCAGGCCTCGGGCATTGGCAGACAGTCGACTCTGACGATCGTGATCACTCAGTTGCAGTTTCAGCTGGAGCGCACTCTGGGAGCCATCGACCGTTCCAAGATCGCCGAAAAAGACACTGAGGGCCTAGTTTCCTGTTTGCAAGTGGTCAATGACAGCCTGACCGCCGCGTCGCCCGCGGAGAAAGCTGCGTGGATTGAGCATTGCTTGCAGAATATGTTTGTCACTGACGCCCGACACCCCGTCTCCAAGGCGCAAAGGCCGCTTGCGCATCGCAACTCGCCAGAGCTGCGTTCTGTGGCGGACGCCCTGATGACGTTCATGGAGAACGCGGCTCAGCAGCTCAAAGGCGTTGCGCTGACACGTTTCGGGCAGTTACTGGGGGTGGATACAACGCTAGCGGGTAAAGATCACGGGATTGCACAAGGCTTTTCGCAAGCGAGCACCGCAGTGGACCCAGCTCAACTGGGTGCCCGATTTGAGCGCCTACGCGATGAGTTTGGTATGTCGTTCTGATTCTTTCGTTGAATCACGCGATAAACGCCTAACGCGAAACGCTCCCGCCTTGGCGTATCAACAATGTGAAGAACGCATGTCTCGGCGAACTCAGTTTGCCGGGACATTTTGGGGGATATCAGCCGTCCCCATGGACGGCTGGAGGTGCGCTCAATAGCTGCACGAACAAGCTGACCTCCAGATCGATGCCCTCAAACAGGCCGGGTGCGAGCGCATCGATCAGGACACCGCCAGTGGCGCAAAAAGCGCTCGCCCGGAACTCGAAAAATGACTGGCCGGCGTGCGGGTGACGCTGTGGTGATTTGGAAACTGAATCGTCTCGGGCGTTCGCTCAAGCACCTGTCGCATTGGTGAACTGGCGGCGCGCAAGGTCGACTTGCAGAGTCTCAACGATCCTATCGACACCCCCCACGCACAAGGTCGCCTTGTGTTCAATCTGTACGCCTCGCTGGCCGAATTCGAACGTAAGTTGATCCGCGAACGCACCCAAGCGAGTCTCTCGGCCGCACGGGCACGAGTCGGTGGCCGTCTTAAGGGGTTGCCTGTCAAGACCGAGGCCACTGCCATGGCAGCCGAACCCTGTACGCGAGGTATAGCTCTCTGCGCCATCGCGGAGTGGATGTTGAGAGATATCCGAAAATCGCCAAACCATAGGGGCAGCAGAGCGTGTTGCGTTACCGGCAGAGCCAGCTATCGAGCGGGTGATCACCATCATGTTGCGCCTGGCGGTGGAGTACAATCGCAAGGTCGTGCGTGCCCGGAAGCGGGCCAAGGAGAACAATCGTACTACAAGGGCTTCCCCATTGAGCACAAGCCCAATAGCTTCTGTTTATTCTCTGCTGCGCGTGCCGAATTGACGTAAGAAGGTGAAGGACTGCGGTACTACAAACGGTCATATTGAGCTGAGGGCTCGGCCCCTGATGAAAGACGCACGTGGAGGCCTTGTTCGCTACCCGGGACTGAAATCCCCATACGATTTTCAGGTATACCCCACGCAGGTCCAACCCGCTTCACATCAACGACGGCAGTGCACATTGATCGGCTCATCCGCTCATGATTCCCCGCTTTGTAACCTCAAAGGACCATCAATAATGGTCTCAGGTATCACGCGCCAATTGGCTCTGCCTGTTCAGGCTTGAACGTGTCGCCGTAATGCAGGACGGCCCAGGCCATCCTCGCATTCTTGGCGGCAATCGCCACGGCGGCACGCCAGTAACCACGTCGCTCCATGAGGTTGCGGATCCAACGACTCAGAGAATCTTGTTTATCGCCCAGATTAGCCATGACAGACCGAGCACCAAGTACAAGTAGACTGCGTAAATAGGCATCCCCGGCTTTGGTGATACTCCCCAAACGCTGCTTTCCACCGCTACTGTATTGACCTGGCGTCAGTCCCAGCCATGCAGCCACCTGACGACCGTTCCTGAAATCGTGCCCATCGCCAATACTGGCCACCAAGGCACTCGCAGTGGTCGAGCCGACACCACGTAATTGGAGCAGTCTACGGCTACGCTCATCTTCGCGAGCGATCTGATCAATAGCTCGATCAAGTTCCACCAGACGATCTTCGATATGGCTGGTGTGCTCCAACAGTTCGCTCATGCACCGTCTTGCCCAGCCAGGCAAGCTGTCCAGATAAGGGCCAATCTCTCTTCTCAATCGTTCTGGACTTTGTGGCAGGACCACGCCGAATTCAGAAAGTAATCCGCGCAGTCGGTTGTGCGTAGAGGTGCGTTCCTCGATGAATCCCTAGCGAGTTCGATGAAGGCAAAGAGTGGCCTGCTGATGCTCGTCCTTGACGGGGACAAAACGCATGCTGGGTCGGGTAACCGCCTCACAGATCGCGGCCGCATCTGCGGCATCGTTCTTTCCACGCTTACTGACATTCGGTAAGGCGCAACAAGTTTAGGCGCCATCAATTTGACCGTATGGCCATGCTGGGCAAACAGCCTTGCCCAATGATGAGCGCCTGAGCATGCTTCCATACCAATCAAGCAGGGTGGTAACTGGGCGATCAATGGTACCAGTTGGTCCCGGCAACCTTCGGCTTCACCAAGGCTGCTCTACCAGCCTTATCGACGCCATGAACAGCGAATACGGCCTTGGCTAGATCGATTCCCACCGTAATAATTGGCATGGGCTTCCCCTCCTGTGGTTTTGATGCAGGTTTGAAACTTCATCATGGCACTTGGATGCCGATTCGCGACTTTCGCCGCGGCCTAGGGCGGGGAAGTCCCTTTCATTCGCTACTGCCTGAAGCCCATGGCATTAAGTGGCTGGAATCGGGCAACTACACGCTTAGCATTCCCTATTGGAGCGACGAAGAGCTGGATAAGGCGGTGTATGACCTGCTGACCGTGGTCAGCCAGCAAGTCAAGATGCGCAACTGTTTATCGAGGCGAATGCCTCGCAGGAAGGCACCGAGCGTCGCAGGTAGGGCTTAAGTGCACTTTCTGTTCCATGGCTTCCTCAATGTCAGCAGCAGGGCCAGTGTGAAGCACAGCATCAGCGTCTGTCCCAGTGCCTGCATCCAGCCGGCCAGGAGCAGTCCGCTGCCGATCAGCAGGTAATACAGCAGCCCCAGCAGCGCCCCGGCAGTGCCCAAGCGGTCGGTGTAGTCGCTTAGCGCCGAACCCAGGACATTCGGGATCGCCATGCCAAAAGCCAGTACCACCAGCAGCATCGGTAGCACGAACATGGCCGTGGTTGCACTCATCCACACGCCGATGCCGCCCAGCAATCCCGTCACCGACGCCAGGCGAATCAGCTGCAATGTGCTCAAACCAAGTCGCAACAACCGCTGATTGAGCCAAGTGCCCAACGCTGAGCCCAGCGCCAGCAAGACGCCGCTGTAGCCGAAGCTTGCCTGGCTCAGTCCGATTCGCTTGAACATGAACGGCGCGAGGCTGTAGTAACTGAACAGCGCAATGTTGAACAGCGCGATCCACAGGGCTGAACGCCAGATCCTCGGGTCTTGCAGCATGCATACGAGGGTGTCCATTAAACGGGTTGGTACCAGCGATTGCGCACGCGTTTCCGGCAGCCTGCAAAAGCTCCAGCACCACAGTCCCATGGCCAGCAGCAGTAGGGCGCCCAGCACGCCGCGTTAACCGAAGCCTTGTACCAGCGCGCCGCCGCTGAACAGCCCGATCGCCGGACTCGCGGCCAGCGCCATGCCCACCCGCGAAAACACTTGCGCCAAATCCGAGCCTTGGTAGCGATCACGCAGCACGGTCTGGGTGACGACCGAGCCCACCGCGACGCCGAAGGCGCCCAAAGCTTGCGCCAGCAGCAGACCATTGAAGGTGCTGACGTTCAGCGCCAGCACCGCCGCTGCCACATAGAGGGCCAATCCGGTCAGCATCGTGGGTCGCCGGCCGATCCGGTCGCAGACTCGGCCCCAGGTCACCACGCCGAAGGCAAAAGCCAGAAAGTACACCGACAAGGTCTGCGTCGCGGTTTGTGGTCCGACGTCAAACGTCTGGGCAATATCCCCAAGCGCCGGGCTGTACAGGGTTTGCGCAATCTGCGGGAACATCAACAAAGTGATGCTCAGCGCCACTAAATGGCGGTTATTCATTTGACCTCACTCCTCAACAGAAACTGGCGTGAAGTGTAAAAAGTGAGGATTGGCGTATTATCCGGATCCTGCCAACTTATCGTTAAAATCGGACAAACCATGGCCTGGATCGATACCCACGCCGTTTTTGATGCTGACGTCTTCACCGCCCCGGTCATTGGTATCGCTTCAACCCGGGGCGACCACGATTCCGGATTTCATCACCATCACCGCGGTCAGTTGCTCTACACCCGCCAAGGCAGCACGCGCATCACTCTGGCACAGCAGTTATGTCTGTTGCCGCCCTCGCGCGCGGCGTGGACTCCACCCGGTGTCAGCCACCGGGCGGTGATGCAACAAAGCGTCGATTATCGTTCGCTTTATCTGGATCGCGAATTGTGTCAATCGCTGCCCCAGCAGGTCTGTGTGATTGAGGTCAGCCCGTTGCTGCGCGCGGTGCTGGAACCGATGGCGCTGGCCGGTTTCGACACTGATTGGCAACAGGGTAAATTCGCTCACCTACTGGGCCTGTGCCTGGGTGAAATCTGTGAGGCGGCCCAGCAACCGATGCTTCTGCCATTGACGCAGGACAAGCGTCTGCGCACGCTGCTGCTGACGCCGGAGCAACTGCCGCCAGAGTTGCAGGTGTTGGAGCAACGGATCGGTGCCAGCCGCCGCACCATCGCCCGGATCTTTCAGCGCGAAACGGGTTTGAGTTACCAGCAATGGCGGCAACAGTGGCGTCTGATGCGCGCGATGGAGCTGCTCGCCACCGGCCGTAACCTCAGTTACTGCGCTTATGAACTGGGATTTGCCAGTGATAGTGCGTTCATTGCTTTCTTCAAAGCCATGTCCGGTAGCACCCCGGCGCGCTAGCCCCGCTAATCAATCCAGCAGCGGTGCAACCGTTTGCCCCTCGTTGGAGAACAGGCCCTTCAGGGCTGCGTTACAGGTGGCGGCGAGCTCAGGAGCAGCTCCAGGGCTCGGCCCAGTGCCAGCGGAGCATTCTGCCCAAAAGTCGCCTTGTTCAGGGACGTGTTGAGCCTGCCTGTCGGGGAAGTGAGGCGAGGCGCTGACACAGGCGAGGGACCCTCACGATAACGTTGCATGACCTTGGCCACGTAGTCCCGGGTTTCCGGATAAGGAGGAATGGCGCGACCATATTTTTTGACCGCGCCCTCGCCGGCGTTGTAACCGGCCAGGGCCAGTTCCAGATCCTGCTCGAAGTGATCCAGCAGCCATCTGAAATAGGTGGCACCCGCACGCACGTTATTAGACGGATGGCGCAGGTCGGTGTAGCCAAAGCGCTCGGCGGTGGCGGGCATGACCTGCATCAAGCCTACAGCGCCTTTGCTGGAGAGCGCCTCGGGGTTGTAGCGCGATTCGACATGGATCATGGCATGCAGCAGCCGTGCATCCAGCTGCAGTTGAGTCGCCACGTGGTCGATGATCGCCTCCAGCGGCGTGGCAGGCGCAGGCCCGGTAGCGCTCACAGACTTCAGGGTGTTTGCCACGCTCGACGACGCTGCCTGCAGCGACGGAGCGGGCGGCGTATCTCGGCTCCAGTTCAGCGCTGCATCCCGGGCCAGGGCAGGGTTCTGACTGGCTCCCCACACCATCACCAGCAGCAGGCCGGGTAGAAGGGGGCTACGCATCTTGCTCATAGTCCAGCTGCATGGCGATGCGCAGCAGGTGCGCCACCGGCTCGAACAGGTCGGGTGGAATGTAACTGCCGACCGGGCACTGCGCGGCCAGCGCCCGGGCCACGCCGATGTTTTCGGCCACCGGGATGCCGGCTTTTTCGGCCAGCGCCACGATGTTGAGCGCCACATGGTCGTGACCGACTTCAAGCACTTGCGGCAGGGGTGTTTCACCTTCGCGAAAGTACAGGCACACCGCGACGTGGGTCGGGTTGCGTACCACCAGCGTGGACTTTTTGACATTGGCAGCCAGACTGCCGCTCTGCACTTCGCGATGCAGCTCTCGGCGCTTGTGTTTGATGTGCGGATCGCCTTCGGCGTTCTTGTACTCCTGCTTGATGTCTTGCAGCGACATCTTCAGCTGCTGCTCGGTGTTGTAACGCTGGAAGGCGAAATCGGTGGCCCCGACCAGCACATAAAAACCGATCAGCACCGTCCACATCCAGAACAGCAACTGGATGCTGACCTGCAGGCCGCAGGTGACCGTGCACAGCGGCAAAAACTGCAGGGTGGGGCCGTACTGACGGATCAGATAGAAAAAGATCAGGGACAGCACTGCGACCTTGGCGATGGATTTACCGAACTCGAACAGCTTCTGCTTGGAGAACATCTGCTTGGCGTTGGTCAGCGGATTGATTTTCTTCAGGGATGGCTTCATGGCTTCCGGGGCCAGCAGGGGGCCGATCTGCGCCATGATCGTCAGCATGGTGATCAGGATCAGGGGCGCGGCGATGCCGCCGCCAATGCGCAGCAGCACCTCGATAAACAGATCGCCCAGCTGTTTGAGGGCCGAGGTCAGGTCAAGCCGGATGACGGCGATGCTGGTGTCGAGCAAGCGCGTAAAACTGTCCAGCAGGTAAGGCCCCTCGAGCAGAAAGTAGCCGAGCATGACTGCCAGCTGGACACCGCTGGTGATTTCCGCGCTCTTGGCGACCTGACCTTTGGCGCGCGCGTCGCGGATCTTCTTGGCCGTGGGCTTTTCGGTTTTTTCGCTCATCGCAGATACGCCGGCAGCTCGCGGGTGTTACGCGTCGGCGAGGTGCTGTGTTCGAGCAGGGTCTGAAAAGCGAAACCGAAGCTGATGACCAGCATCAGAATGGCAAACGCGCTTTTGATCGGCATCGACAGAAAAAACACATTCAGTTGCTGGGCCGAACGGTTGATCAGGCCCAGCGCCAAGTCGACCAGCAGAATCGCGACAATGGCCGGCATGGCAAAGCGCAGGCACAGCTCGTACGCCAGTTGCCATTGTCGGGAGATAAAGGCCACAAAGCCTGGATCCAACTGAAACACCTCGCCTGGGGGGAGGCTGACGTAGGAGTAATAGATCGACTCGAGCAGCAGGTTGAAGCCGCCGCCCATGAGAAACAGCACGCCAAAGACCTGGGTGAAGAGGATGCCGAGCAGGGACGATTGCTGGCCCAGCATCGGGTTGAGCACGCTGGCCATCGAGGCTCCGCGCAGCGTGTCGATCAGAAAGCCGGCCATGTCCATGGCCCAGAACGGGATGGCCGCGCAAAAGCCCAGCAGCACGCCGATGCACAGTTCGCCGGCGACCAGCAGCACGTAGGTGGAGACCGTGGCCTGCTGGCGAGCCGCGTCCAGCGCAGCCCAGGTATCGGCCAGGGCAACCAGCGGCAGGGCCATCATCAGAGCCAGGGCGTTGCGGATCAGGCTGCCGCCCAAGGCGGAAGGGGTGAACAGCGGCAGCATGAGCATCACCCCCAACGGGCGCAGCATGCACAGTCCCAGCAGGGGTAACCACTGAGTCAGAAGCTCCACCCTCAGACCCTCATCTGGTTGATCAGGTCGAAGGAGCGGTTGGCATAGTTGAGCAGCAGATCGCCCATCCAGTTGAAACAGATGGCCAGGGTGATCGCCACCGCTACCAGCTTGATCAGAAACTGCACCGTCTGATCCTGCACTTGGGTTAGCGCCTGCACCAGACTGACCAGCACACCGACCACCGACGCCACGACCACCACCGGCAGCGACAGCAGCAACACCAGCCACATCATCTGCATGGCCAGCTGGGTGATCAGGGCTTCGCTCATCGTGTCACCTCAGTGAAAGGACAGGATCAGTTGCCCAAGCAGCTTTTCCCAGCCGTTCATCAAGACGAAGACCAGCAGCTTGAGGGGCATCGAAATCGTCATTGGCGACACCATCATCATGCCCATGGCCAGCAGCACGTTGGAGACGATCAGGTCGATGGCGATAAATGGCAGGTACAGCAGCAGGCCGATCTTGAACGCCTCGATCAGCTGGCTGACGGTAAAGGCCGGCATCAGCACTAGGAGCGAATTATCCGGGATGCGATCCTGGTATTTTTCCGGCCAGACTTCCTTGCCGATGTTGGCAAAAAACAGCGCCTGGTCAGGGGCGGTGTTGCGTTCCAGAAAAACCCGATACGGGGCCAGTATCGAGCCTTCGACCTGCTGCACAAAGTCGGCCGATTGCATCTGCACCGGATTGGCCGCCACGTTGTCCTGAATTTCCAGAACAATCGGCGCCATGATGAACAGGGTCAGAATCAGGGCCAGTCCGTACAGGGCAATATTGGGCGGAATCTGCTGAATGCCCAAGGCATTGCGCAACAGGGCAAAGACCACGGCCAGTTTCAGAAAAGAGGTACCCAGCACCAGCAGCAAGGGCAGCAGGGACACTGCCGACAGCAGCAAAATCAGGTGCAACGGCTGCTCCAGCAGATTCATCACAAGGCTCCGGACAAAAAGGACGCGATTATCCGCAGCCAGGCCCGAGGCGGTTATCCGGCGCATACCTGAGTTTTATCGGCACTGCACCTGCGTTCGCTCAATGTGCGTCAAGCAAGGGGGCAATTCTGTAAGACGCCGGGTGGGGCCTTACGTAGAGTGCCGATTTGTCTTCGAGGTTTTCCCATGAACGGTATTTCACCCGTACGTCCTTCACCCTCAAGCGTGGCGTCTGAGGTTGACCCGGCAGCTGCGGTCAGTCGCGTCCCCTCGACCCACCTACAAGACAGCGTATTCGCCGCGCTCTCCACGCCGGGGCAGTGGGATGAGCGCTACACGGCACTGGTGGCCAGCGCCTTGCCCAAGCTGGATGTCTGGCCGGCCTGGCAGGGGTTGGTCATTGTGCAGGGCAATAGTGCCAAGCGTTACGACGCCGAGGGGTGGCGACCGGTGTCCAATGGCAGTCATGAAAGCCATGACATCGTGATCGGGCAGAATTCGGATCACTACCTGGGCGGTGTGCACAACGGTCGGGATCGCTGCTTTGCCAAAGCCGATGATGGTTTTTTTCGCACGGTGTTTGCCGGCCTGCAAGGCATGTCCAGCGCGACCGTCACGCAAGCGGATGTGGGCTGGCTGCGCGATCATGTGGCAGATTACGTCGACCGAAACTGGGAGACGTTCAAGGGGCTGGCCGAGGAAGCCCATCGCCCTGCGCAGGCCCCCGGCGAGGCGGAAATTTACGAAAACGATAACTGGTCGGAATTCAAATATGATCTGGAGCGTGATCGTCCGTCCTTTTCCCCTGAGCTGACCTCGGCGCCGCGTGCACAGACCCCGGCCACAGGCTCGGCCGCCGCCGGGGTAACGAGCGCCGCCGAGACGCAGGCGAAGATAGGCAAGCCTTCGATGATCACCTTGTTGATGAATCAGATCGAGGCCATGCTGGCCCCTGCGCTGGAAGCCATTGGCGGCAAAGCGGTTACTCCAAGCGATATGCAGGGCCCGGCCATGATTCTGCGCATGGTCAACCGAACCATGCAGCATGCGCCGGCCGCTGAAAAGGCACTGTGGATCGAACGGGGTGTGCAAGAGTTGTTTTCCCGAAACGTCGACAATCCGCTCTCCAAGGCCGAAGCCATTCTCAAGCATCGGCACTGGCCGGCCCTGCAGCCGGTGGTGCAGGAGTTGCTCACGTTCATCGAGGTGGCCGCCGGCGAACTGCAGGGGAGTGCGCTGGCGCGTTTCGGCGCCTTGCTGGGCGTGGACATTGCCGTGGCCGGGCAGGATCGCGGCATCGCCAAGGACTTTCGGCGTGAGGCGGCCGCACCGGGGTCTGCAAGTTCATTCGTGACCCGTTTTGAAAACGTGCGCGATCAGTTTGGCCGGGCGTTTTGAAACAAGCCCGCCTGCGCGTTAAGCCGGGGCGGCTGCTGAGAAACGGGCCTGACGCTGAAGAGGTGAGGCCCGTTTGATCCGTGTTGGTCAGGATCTGTCCGCGTTAGGCCAATCGTTCGATGCGCACGGCCAGCCGGCCTTCAATGTCCAGCAACAGGCCGTGAGCGATGGTGCGTCCGGCCCCTTTGGGTTGCACCCCGTCCTCCAGGGCTGCACCCTGCAAAATGGCCAGCGGCCGATGGAGACACACGTCCAGTACGCCCTCGGCAATCGGGTAGCGCCGACACAGCAGCGCATCACCGGGGCGCAGGCGTACCAGTGTCTGTTGTTCTATCCGTCCCGCGATCAGATCCATGGCAACGGGTTGCTCGCCAGGCGTCTGCTGCGGCTCGATCGGCTCCAGCGCCGCGCTCAGATCGCCCAGCCAGTGGTCGGGTGTCTCCAGCACCTGGGTGCAACTGACGCCCGGCCTGTTCGATCTCCAGACACACGTAAGGCGCACGCGCGACCGTCGACGGGCTTAGGATGATCCCCTGCGGTCAGGCAAAACCGTAGGCACTCAGGGATTCCCCGAGACTGCCCAGCGTCCAGCTACCAGTACCGGGCGCTGGCCAGCCACAGCGTCGTCAGGGTGCCATCGTCGGCGTACAGCCTGCGACCGGCAGCGATGTCGCGCACCGCTCGCCCATCGCTTTACTCAGTCTGGGCACAGGCATCGTGCACCTCCAGGGTGACCGGGCGGTTGAAGCGTTGCGTCAGGTCGTTTTGTAGGACGGGTGCGGTGTCGGTCAGCTGCGCAAACTGCTGGGGATCGGACGTGCTCAGAGCGGCCGTTAAGGCATAGAGCTGCGTGAGAAATCGGAAAATGAATAGGCTGAGTCAAAAAACGCGCTATTTCCCGACGCTACCGTGCGCAGCATGAGACGGAAAGTGGTAAATGGGCTTGAGCCTAATTTTTGCGCAGACTAGATCCGGCAAAGCGCTAAGCCCATGAGGCATAGCGCAAGTGGTGCCTCTCAGACAAACCGTTCGATGCGGACCGCCAATCGGCCTTCGATGTCCAGCAGCAGGCCATGGGCAATGGTGCGCCCAGCCACCTTCAGTAGCACACCATCCTCCAAGCGCGTCGATCCTTGCAGTACATCGCCGACCTGCAGGCTTGCCAGTTGCTGCAGCGGCACGTCGATGCTGGCCACTTGCGCGACGACGCTTATCCACAGATCAGCTTGCGGTTCGCCCGAGGCGCCCGAAATTTCAGCTGTGGTATTCAGCCAGTCGTTGAAGTCTTCCATTACAGCCTCCAGGGTGTAAGTTGCCAAGTCGTTGGGCACGGCGGTGGCCAGCGGGCGGTTTAGAAACACACCCAGTACGCCATCGGCGATCGGGTAACGTTGCTGGAGTAGCAGACCGTCACCCGGTTGCAGGCAGGCCAGCGTTTGTTGTTCGATCCGGCTCCAGCCAGCAATCAAGGCGACGGGGATTTTGGACACCCCCCCTGTGTCACCCCCCTCCAGAGGATCCAGCGCAGCCGCCAGATTTCCCAGCCAGGGTAGTGGTGCGTCCAATACCCACGCCTGCAGATGTCGTCCGTCTTGCTCGATTTCCAGCAGCCAATAAGGCGAGATCGGTACGCTCGCGTCCTCAAGCGTCAATCCGGTTGGCCAGGGAACGCCGGCGTAGGCCAGGCTGTCTGCGACGCAGGCCAGCGTCCAGCTGCAGAGCACCTCGCGCAGATCGGGAGGGAGACTGGCCCAGTCCGGCACCTCCAGTTGAGGCCTGATCCATTGAAGCCATTGTTCGGTGGGCATCCACAGGCGCAGGGGGTGGCCGTCAACTTCTCCTGTCAGCACCAGGCCGTCACCGCCCCCGCTGCTATAGCGCAGCGTCAGACTGCCTTCGGGATGGTAGAACCTGCGGCCTGCACCAATGTCGCGGACCAGTTGTCCGGCCGCTTTACTCAGTTGTGGCAGTGGCATCGACTACCTCCAGGGTGACCGGGCGGTTAAAGCGCTGGGTCAACTCGCTTTGCAGTGCGCGACAGGAACCGGCGACGTGCTCGAAGCCTGCTCGGTCATGGGTGCGGACGAGCAAATGCAGGGTGTAGCCCTGAGCAGTGGCGCAGATTTCAAGGCCGGTCAACGGTCCGTTCGTCAGGCGTAGCGTCAGGCTGCGCTGGCTGAACTGGCCCAGTTGTTCAAGCTGCCCTTGGTAGGGAGCCAGTTCCAGAGCAAAGGCCCAGTGAGATGCCTGGGACAGCGCTTCGTCATCCGATGCCTGATTGTCGGGCTGCGACGGCGTCATGAGCCACTGCTGGAAAACGTGCCGCTGCCTTTCCTCATCTTGGGGTCGGGCAGGGGGCGTCGCCATCAGGGAGCGGCGTGTGGCGTAGGACAGCGTCATGAGGCAGGGCATCGCTCACTCCAGCAGCAGGTTGAGTTTTTCTTGCTCAAGCAGCAACTTGTGCAACAGGGCTTGGTGTTCGGCCTGCTCCAGGCGAACCCGGCTGCATTCGCTCTGTAACTGGTCGATGCGTTCGGCCAGGACATGATCATGCTGGTTGTAGTCGGCCAGATCGATTTTCAGCTCACGCAAGGTGCCTGGATCGAGTACCTCCGATACGCTGCTGCGTTCCCGCCACTGCGACCACAGGAGGCGGCGTTGATCAAGCAAGCGGCTGGTGCTGGCCTGCAGTTCGCTTTCCTGTTGCGCCAATATCGCCAGGGCGGCGCGCTGACTCTGCTCGCGGCGCCGCTTGAGCCCCAGTAACTTTTCCAGCGTTACACTTTGAGTACTGTACATAGGTGTTCCAGCGTCCCTTGAAAACTGACTTTCTCCGTGACGGACTGGCACAGAAACTGACGAATAGCCGCGTGGCATGCCAACGCTTCATCGGCTTGCGGATCCTGTCCGTGTTGATACTCTCCTACCCTGACCAGCAGTTCGATCTCCTTGTACGCGGCCATCAGGCGTCGCAGCCGGGCGGCGAGCTGACGGTGCTCTTCGGACACCACCTGGCTCATGATCCGGCTGACACTGGCTGCGATGTCGATAGCCGGGTAGTGATTGGCCTCGGCGAGCGTGCGCGATAACACAATGTGCCCGTCCAGGATGGAGCGCACTTCATCGGCCACCGGCTCGTTCAGGTTGTCGCCTTCGACCAGCACGGTATAGATCCCGGTGATGCTGCCGGTGCTCGAGGGGCCGGCGCGCTCCAGTAGCCTGGGCAAATGGGCGAAGAAACTGGCCGGATAACCGCTGGGGCCGTAGGGCTCGCCCGCGGCCAGACCGATCTCCCGGGCGGCGCGGGCAAAGCGGGTCAGGGAGTCCATCATCAGCAGGACCGACAGGCCCTGGTCGCGAAAGTATTCGGCCACCGTGGTGGCGGTGTCGGCGGCCTTCCAGCGTTCGAGTGCCGGACGATCGGAGGTCGAGACGATCACCACCGTACGCGCCCGGGCGGCGGGAGACAGGGTGTGCTCGAGAAATTCCCGCACTTCGCGGCCACGCTCGCCGATCAGCGCGAGGACGATCACGTCGGCCAGGCTGCCGTCGCAGATCATCCCCAGCAGGCTGGTCTTACCGCCTCCGGCGGCGGCGAAAATCCCTAGTCGCTGACCCACGCCGCAGGTCAGCAGGCCGTCGATGGCGCGTACGCCCAGCGGCAACGGGGTGTCAATAATGGGGCGAGACAGCGGTGCCGGAGCGCTGCGCTGCACGCTGCGGCGTACGTGTTCCGGTGGTGGTGTCGTGCCGTCGAGGGCGCGGCCCAGGCCATCAATGACCGTACCCAATAGGAAGTCGCCTAATGCGATGTCGTGGGCCTTGCCCAGTGCGCGGACCTGACTGCCGGTGCGGATGCCGCGCGGTTCGCTGAAAGGCGAGAGCAAGGCCTCATGGCCTTGCAGGGAGACGACCTGCGCTTCGATGCCGGAAGGCTCCAGGCGACACAGTTCATGCAAGCCGACGCCGGGCAGGGTGGCGCGCAATAGCGTGGGACCGACTTCGGTAATGCGCCCATGAAGCTGTTCGCCGCTGTTGGCGTGCAAGGGGTGGGCGGGGGGCAGGGTGGGCTGCTGATTCAGCAGGTGCAGCAGGCTCTCCAGCTTAGGCATGCGCATCTCAGGCCTGCTCGATCAGGTCGATGTTGCCCAGCACGCGCAATTCCACTTCATCGCCCAGTTCCTGAAAAGACAGCACAGGCAAGGCAGGGTATTCACGTTCGATGATCTTGCGCACGAAGCGGCGCACGTCGATGGCGGTGATCAACACGGCGCGTTGCGCATTGGTATCGCCTACATGCTCGCGAAGCGCGGCAATGATGGCCTGGTTCTGGGTGGCGTCGAGGGTCGAGTAGGAGCCGGCGGCGGTCTGGCGGATCGAGTCGCGAATCAGCTGTTCGATGCGATCGCCGATCATCCAGCCGCTGATCCACGGCTGGCCGGCGCGGTAACGGATGGTGATGTGGCGGCGCAGGGCCACGCGCGCGTACTCGGTCAGCATGATCGGGTCTTTTTCCCGCGGCGCCCATTCCACCAGCGCCTCCAGAATGCTGCGCAGGTCGCGAATCGAAATGCCCTCGGCGACCAGGCGTTGCAGGACGTCGGAGAGCTTGCCGATCGGCAACTGGCGCTGGGCCTCCTTGACCAGTTCAGCGTAGTTGCTTTCCATCGAGTCCATGAGAAAGCGGGTTTCCTGCACGCCGATGAATTCGGCCGCAAAACGGTCGATCACCAGCGACAGACAGTGGCCCACACGGGCCAGGTCGCGGTGCAGGGTCACGCCCAGGGCGCTGAGCGTCGCCGCATGCTGCGGCTCAAGCCACTGCAGCGTGTGCCCGCCAAACGTCAGGCGCTCACTGTACAGGGTCTGGCTCAGTGGCGGGGACTGGGCGTCGGCCAGCAGCAGGCCCGGCATCAGGGTCAGGGTCAGCACCGGCTCCTGGTAGAGCAGCACCTGCAGGGTGCCGGGAGCCAGCGCCGTGTCCGGCTGCAGATGAATCTCGGGCAGGGGAATGCCCAGTTGTTCGAACTGGTGCTGGCGCAACTGGCTGAGGACGGCCTGCAGGGGCGCGGCGGGCAGCAGGTCGTCGGCCACGCGGATCATCAGCGGCAGGGCGCCGGGACTCATGCCGACAGCCGGGTCGCCCTCGGCGGCGGTGTGTGCACTGAATCCGCCAGTACCGGCAGCGGCCCCGGCCAGGCGGCGACGCTTTTTCGCCCACCAGCCTGCTGCATAGACCACCCCGGCCAGGGCCAGAAAATACAGGATGGGAAACCCCGGGATCAGGGCGAAGATCACCAGCACGCCGGCCGCCAGGGCCAGGGCCTGAGGCTGGCGAGCGATCTGCTCGCTCAGGTCGGCGGCCAGGTTCAGGCGCTGCTCGCCCGGCACGCGGGTGACGATGATGCCGGCGGTGATGGCGATCAGCAGCGCTGGGATCTGGCTGACCAGGCCATCGCCGATCGACAGCAGGGCATAGGTCGACATGGCCGCCCCGGCGCTCATGCCGTGCATGAACACGCCCACGGCCGTGCCGCCCAGAATGTTGACCAGAATGATGATCAGGCCGGCAATGGCATCGCCTTTGACGAACTTCATCGCCCCGTCCATGGCGCCATACAGCTGGCTTTCCTTCTGCACCTGACCGCGCTGGCGGCGGGCTTCATTGGCGTCGATGATGCCGGCGCGCATGTCGCCATCGATGCTCATCTGCTTACCGGGCATGGCATCCAGGGAAAAGCGCGCGCCGACCTCGGCAACACGCTCCGAGCCTTTGGTGATGACGATAAACTGCACCAGGGTGATGATGGTGAACACGATCAAACCGACGCCCAGGTTGCCGCCCACGGCAAACTCCCCAAAGGTGTAAACGATGTCGCCGGCATCGGCCTGCAGCAGGATCAGGCGGGTGGTACTGATGGTCAGGGCCAGCCGGAACAGGGTGGTGATCAGCAGCACCGCGGGAAAGGTAGAAAACTCCAGCGGCTCGCGAAGGTACAGGGCCATCATCAGCAGCACGACCGCGATGGTCAGGTTCAGGGCGATCAGCAGGTCGACCAGCGCCGTGGGCAGGGGCACGATCATCATCAGCACGGCCAGCAGCAGGAGAATGGCCAGCACGATGTCCTGGCGGGCGGCGGCCATCGCCAGCCAGGCGTTCAGGCGTTTCACGAGTGTTCGGCGACGTGCAGGGCCAGCAATCGGCGCATGACGTTCAGGCAATCGAGCCATTGGCTGGCGTCGCTGTTCGGCGCTGGCGCGCAGCTGAGCACCTGCTGCTGGTTGAGCACGTAGGCGCGCAACGGTACGCCGCGGCTGATGGCCGGATGGCAGCGGCGTAGCAGGGTCGTGAGCGTGTGCAGGGGCTGGCAGGTATCCAGCGGACGGGACAGGGACAGCAGGACGCGGCCTTGCAGGTGTTCGATATACAGTCGATGGGGAGGTCGTGAGAACTCCATGCGTGTCTCGACGCGGCACACCGCCAGGTCTGCCAGGCGCAGAAACTCCTCGAGGCGGCGTTGCGTTTGTAGATCCATGGGGGGCTCAAGGTTTCTTGGGTGTTTTTCTGTGGGGGCAACCAGGCTGTTGCAGCGTGTCGGTATGCTGGCGGATCGATAGGTGCCAGACCATCGGGTGATGACCTGATGTCCGGGGTCGGGCCGCTGCGGTAGGTTGCGAGGATGGCCAAGGGTGTAGGGGAAGGGGGCGGTGATCGCATGCGCGGATTCTGGCAGGCTTCGTTAACCCGCAACGTCATTTTGACGCTCGCCGCCGCCATGTGCGCGTTTTGGCTGGTGTCGGAAGCCATCAGCTTCTATTACCGCTGCCAGAAGGCCGAGGCCGAGGTGCGCGATGATCTGGTGTGGGAGCTCAAACGGGTTTCCCAAGAAGAGCACCGTCTGTACGAATTGGCCCAGATTCGCGTCAAT
The DNA here is from genome assembly GCF_014200835.1 of Pseudomonas sp. JAI115. Lineage (NCBI taxonomy): Bacteria > Pseudomonadati > Pseudomonadota > Gammaproteobacteria > Pseudomonadales > Pseudomonadaceae > Pseudomonas > Pseudomonas sp. JAI115. The sequence continues at coordinate 248,559 of NZ_JACHCY010000004.1, read as the reverse complement.
ACCCTGCTGCGCCTGTGGAGCGACCTGCTCAGTGGCGCGCGGCTGTCCAAGACCCTGCGCGAGCCATCCAGTCAGACCGTGTTCGTGCCCTTTGCCGGCGTCACCCTGGACGATGACACGGTGGCGGCGGTGGGGCAGGTGCTGGAAGTGTTCGGCCAGGCCGATCCGCAAAGTCCGGTGACCACGTTCCTGAAAGTGCCGGGCCAAGGTGTGTTCTTTTATCGCGCGACCCCGCTGCAGCCGGCGGCGACCGCCGGTGCGTCGCAGGCGATCATTCGCCAACGCTTTGGTGTGCCCTTTGAGGAGCCTGCGCTTGAAGTGCACAGCCTGTCGCGCAGCGTGGTCACGGCGCGCGAGCGGGGCTCTGGCGTGGTGGCCGGGCAGGCGCTGAACATCAACCGCATGGGCGAGCATCGCTCGGAGTTTTCCTACCTGTTGCGCGATGAAAGCGGCACGGTGCTATGGAGCGATCTGGGGGTGGGCGCCGAGGCCAATGCCTTGCAGGCCCTGGTGCCCGGTTGCCCTCCGGAAGCGACCGCCCTGGCCGGTTTTATCGTGGCCTGTGTGGTGCTTGAAGACACCCATTTGCAGATGCTGGCCCTGGCGCCGGAAGATCTGGCGTTAAGCCAGGTGTTGTCCTTGCTGACCTCTACGGCGCCTTGGACTTTGCTCGCCCAGGTGTTGCTGCTGATGGTCATCGCCCTGATCCTGCATCGGCGCCTGGGCCGCCCACTGCGCCATATCGTGGCGATCATTCACCGTCAGCAGCGCTCGACGGATCTGAGTGTACGCTTGCCGGAGCGGCGCAAGGACGAGCTGGGGCGCATTGCCCGCGCCTACAATGCCTTGCTGACCAACCTCAATGCCTACCACCAGACCCTGGAAGACAAGGTCAATGAGCGCACGCGCGAACTCAGCGTGGCCAAGCGCATGGCCGAGAAGGCCAATGACCGCAAGAGCGAGCACCTGACCAGCGTCAGTCACGAAATCCGCACGCCGCTCAACGGCATTGTCGGTGCGCTGAGCCTGCTGGAGCGCGGTGATCTGTCCGCGCCGCAGCAGCAGGAACTGATCGCCACGGCGCTGCAATCGTCGGCGTTTTTGCTGAGCATCATCAACAACCTACTGGATTTCTCGCGCATCGAGGCCGGCCAGCTGCAACTGTCGTGCGAGCGCACTGACGTGCTGGCGTTGCTGGATCAGGCGCTGCTGACGGTCAACCTGCGCGCCCAGGAAAAACAGCTGCAGTTGCAGGTGCTGGTCATGGCCGACGTGCCGGCCTTCGTCTGCCTGGACGGCATCCGGGTGCAGCAGATCCTGGTCAACCTGCTGGCCAATGCGGTGAAGTTCACCGCCGCAGGCGGGGTCTACGTCCAGGTCGCGCAACAGGACGGGATGCTGAGCATCACGGTACGGGACACGGGGCGGGGCATACCGCCGGTTCAGCAGCAGGATATCTTCAAGCCGTTTTCCCAGGTGCGCATCCATGACAGTGGCAGCGGCCTGGGGCTGGCCATTGCCTCGCGTCTGGCGCGGCTGATGGGCGGTAACATCGACCTGCGCAGCCAGCCGGGTGAGGGGGCGGTGTTTGCCGTGCACCTGCCGATCCATGAGCCGCTCGAAGCAGCCCCCTTGCCGGTGAGTCGTCTGGTCGCACCGCTGCGCCTGCACCCGCAGCTGGCCCTGTGGGGCATTGTCGCCCAAGCGGGCGCCTGTGCGCCGCTGGACATGCCTGAGCTGGCCTATTTGCCGGGGCGCCTGCGCCAAAAGATCAGTGCCATCGGGCGCGATGAACCGGTGCCTCAGGAGGCCTCGGCCCGAGTGGCGCCGTGCCCTTGGTCGCTGCAGGTCTTGATTGTCGACGACCTGCCGATCAATCGCGAGATCGTCGGCAAGATGCTGACGGTGCTGGGCCATCGGGTGCATGGAGCCAGTGGCGGGCACGAAGCGTTGGCTTGCGGTCGCGAGCAGGTCTTTGATCTGGTGTTGATGGATATCCGCATGCCGTTGATGGACGGTTTTGAAGTGGCCCGGCAGTGGCGCGAGGAGCGCAGTGGCATGCTTGAGCCCGCGGTGCCGATCTGGGCGCTGACGGCTGATGCGTTGCCCTCGGAGCAATGTCGCGCCCGGGCCGCGGGCATGAATGGCTACTTGGCCAAACCGGTCAGCCTGGAACAACTGGCCGCTGCGCTGAATCAGGCGGTGGCCTTGTTGCTGGAGCGTGGCGTGGAACTGGCGCCCAACCCCCGGCTGCAACAGCCGGTGCTGAATCTTGCCGATGGCGTGCTGATGAACAAGGTGGGGGCGGCGCTGCACGCGCTGTATGCCGATATCGTGACGGCGCACCGTCAACGCGAGCCGCAGGCGCTACTGGCGGGGCTGCATGCGCTCAAGGGCTGCGCCGGACAGGCCGGGCTGGGCCTGTTGGCGGAACTGGCGCAGGCCCATGAAGTCCAGATCGGGCAGGGCGGCTGGCCCGGTGACAAGGAGGTGCAGGATCTGGGTGGGCTGATCGAGCAGAGCCTGCACCCACACGCTTAACGAAGTCCCAGTCGCCAAGCCCAGTTGACCAGTTCGGCGACATTGTGCGCATCGAGTTTGCGCATCAAATTCAGGCGGTGGGTTTCCACCGTCTTGATCGAAATCTTCAATTGTTCGGCGATGTCGCGGTTGCGCGCGCCCTCGGCAATCAGCTTGAGCACCTGGTTTTCGCGCAGGGTCAGTTTGCTCGGGCCATCGAGTGTGGGGCCACAGGTGACTTGGGCCAGGTTGAGTTCGGGATCCAGATAGACCTTGCCGGCCAGGGCCGTCTGCACGCCGGCCAGCAGCACCTGCTGCGAGCTTTTCTTGAGGATGTAACCCAGCGCGCCGGCGGCCAGGGCGCTGTGCGCCCGGTGTTCGGAGGCATCGGCGGTGATGACCACAATCGTCAATTGGGGCAGGCGGCGCTTGAGCTGGCGAATGATGTCCACTCCATCCATGCCGGGCAGGCCCAGGTCGATCAGCACCAGGTCGGGGCTCAGGGTCAAGCAGGCGCCATACACCTTGAGGCCGTCGCTGATGTCGCCGACCACCTCGTAGGTGCCCACACTCAAGAGCAGGTTTCTGATGGCGTAGATGAGTATCTGGTGATCTTCGACAATGAGAATCCGTTTTCTGTCGGGCGAAGGCGTCGGGTGTGGCCACATGGTTGGAAGAACCTGGCTTGCAAGGAAAAAGAAGGGAAAAGGTCAATCGACCGGCGCTCGGAGCGCGGCATAAATGTTAACGGGATCAGGTCATTACCGGATTAAGCCGTCCGTGAAAACTGACACTATGTTGTGAATTCTTCCTATTGTTGATCCCTATGACGTTTCCTGTTGCCTTGGCCGATGTGGAGTCCCTGCGTGTTCACCAGCGTGAGGGCGCACGCTGGCGTATCACGCTGGCCGGCGTGCCGGGCTGGTGCTGGGAGTTTCCGCGCGGGTTGTGCCTGGCCCTGACCATCGAGCGCCCGGCAATGGAGGAGGCGCAACTGGTTCAGGCCACGCTGTGGCTGGCCTCGATTCCGGACAGTCTGGATGACAGTCTGGTGCTGGAGGGCGAGCACCTGTTTCTGGTGCGGCGCTACGATCAGCAGACGCTGGGACACGAACGCAACGGCCGCCTGCAGCAGCACCTGGCAATTGTGCGCTGGTTTGCGACCCACGACGTCCCTGCCACCGGTACTCCCGTCACCAGTGCTTCGGGCTCTTGGGCATGAGCCGCAGCCTCATCGCCCTGATTGGCCTGATGTGGATCAACGGCTGGGTCTGTGCCACCCCCAAGATCACCACGCACGGCGCCGCTGACTTTTTTCTCGACACCCGCGGCGCCCGGCTGGCGGATATCCTGAGGGACATGGGCGCCAACTTTGGGGTGCCGGTCACTGTCAGCGCCGGGCTCAACGATCTGTTCATCGGCCATCTGGATGCCCGCTCGCCGGAGCAGGCGCTCGAGCACCTGGCACAGCTGTACCCCCTGGCCTGGTATTACGACGGGCAGAGCCTGCATGTCTACCAAGCCAGCGAGCTGGGCAGCCAGTTGCTGACGCCGACCTACCTCTCGCCCCAGACCCTGATGACCCAGCTCAAATCGACGGGGATGCTCGATGCGCGGTTTTGCCGGGTGCGGGCGGTGCCCACCTCCAATGCCCTGGAAGCCCAGGGCGTGCCCGTGTGCCTGGAGCGCGTGGCGCGCCTGGCGCAGGGCCTGGATCAGCAAAAGGCGACGCTGGAGCGCAACCAGGAGGCGGTTGAGCTGTTTGCCTTGAAGTATGCTTCGGCGGCGGACACCGCCTACACCTATCGCGGGCAGCAGGTGGTGGTGCCGGGAATTGTCTCGGTGCTCAGGGAGATGACGCAGGGGCAGGCCTTGCCATTGGCCGCGGACACCGGTGAAAGCGCGCCTGTCGAAAGCAGCCAGCCGACGTTCTCGGCCGATCCGCGGCAGAACGCGGTGCTGGTGCGAGACCGCAAGCTCAACCTGGGGCTGTACCCGCCGCTGATCGCCCAGCTGGATCAAAAACCCCAGCTGGTCGAGATATCGGTGGCCATCATCGACGTCAACTCGCAGGATCTGGGCGCGCTGGGGGTGGATTGGTCCGGCGCCTCGAGCCTTGGCGGCGCCGGGATCAGCTTCAACTCCGGCGGCGAGTTGGGATCGGGCAATTTTTCCACCGTCATTTCCAATACCGGCAACTTCATGGTGCGCCTCAGTGCGCTGGAGCAAAATGCCAAGGCGCAGGTGCTCTCCCGTCCCTCGGTGGTGACGCTCAACAACATGCAGGCGGTGCTGGATCGCAACATCACCTTCTATACCAAGCTGGTGGCCGAAAATATGGCCAAGCTGGAATCCATCTCCGCCGGCTCCCTGTTGCGGGTCACCCCGCGGGTGGTGGGTGAGGCCGAGCGCCAGGAAATCCTGCTCAACCTGATCATTCAGGACGGGCGCCAGACCAGTCCGATCAGTCAGGCTGAGCCGCTGCCGCAGACCCTGAATTCGGAAATCGCCACCCACGCCCTGCTCAAGGCCGGGCAGGCGCTGTTGCTGGGGGGCTTTGTCCAGGATGAAGAAAGCCAGAGCGTGCGCAAGATTCCGCTGCTGGGCGACATTCCCGTGCTCGGTCGTCTGTTCCAGACCCGGCAAAACACCCAGCGTCAGACGGTGCGCCTGTTTCTGATCAAGGCCGACCCCTGGCATCAGTCTGGAAACTCCTGATGCAAGGCCATTACCAACTCAAGTGGCTCAACGGACTGCTGGCGGGGCGTGAGCTGCGCCTGCCGGAGGGCGAACTGCAGCTGGGCGGGCCGGACGCCGATATTGCCCTGGCCCTGGAAGATGATGCGCAGGCCGTGCTGGTAGTCGACGCCCAAGCGGTGCGCCTGCGTTCGCCCGCCTCGACCTGGATCGAGGGGGCGCTTTGGCAAGGGGAGCAGCCGTTGCCGCTGGGCAAGGTGATCGATCTGGGCGGGCAGGCGTTTGTCCTGGGGCGGATCGGCGATTCGCTTCCCGCACTGACGGTGCCGACGCGGGGGGGCGCGCGCTCGGCTCGCGGCGGCGCGCGCTTGGGGTGGGTGGCTGCAGTGTTGATGATGATGCTGTTCGGCATGCTGCTGTGGCAGCCGGCGCCGCCGGTTGTGCCGGTCACCGCGCACGACTGGCTGGCCGAGCAGCTGTTACGGCCCGATCTGGCCGGGCTGACCCTGGCGCGTGCCGCGCAGGGTGGATTGACCCTGCGCGGGGTGTGCCAGGCCTCTTCCAGCCTCGACGGGCTCCGGGGGCATCTGCGCGAGCGCGGCCTGCACCTGTACGATGAAAGCGTGTGTGCCGACCAGGTGCTGGACGGTGTGCGTGCAGTGCTGGCCTTGAACGGTTATGCCGACGTCGAGGTGGGCAGCGAGCAGGCGCTGGATCGGGTGGTGATCTGGGGCAACATCGCCGCCGATGCGCGCTGGCAGCGCACCGCTGAGCAGCTCAAGGCCATTGCCGCCCTGCAAGGCTTTCGGGTGGTCAATGACCATGAGACGTTGTTCAACGAACTGTACACCCAACTGTCCCGCCAGGCGCTGCTGGAGGGGTTGAGCCTACACATTGCCGATGGCGCCCTGCGCGTCAGCGGACAGCTCACACCTCAGCGTGAAGCGCAGGTGAAAGAGGCGCTGGAGGCGTTCAACCAGCCGGCGCCGCGCTTGCCGGCGGTGTTCCAGAACCTGCCCGCCGGCGCTCCGACGTCCACCTACCTGCCCGCGGCCATTGTCGGCGTGGGGGGCAATCGCCACTTGCTGTACCTGCAGCTGGCCAACGGCATGCGCTTGCAGGCGGGCAGTGTTCTGCCCAGTGGTTACAGGATATCGACCCTCAGCCGTTCGGCTGTCGTGCTCCTCAAGGGCCAGGAACTGGTGTCGGTACCCCTTGAGCTTTGATGGGTTCAACCCTTGGGAGGGTGCATGAGTCGCCTCACGGATCTGGAAGATGCGCTGCACGCCGACACGCACGGTGTGCGGCGGGATCAATGGCTTCACCAACTGGGCCAGGCGCAGGCGCGTTTGACCCGGCAACTGCGTGTACCTCAGTCGCCCTCGTCCTACCAGGCACTGGAGCAATGCCTGGCGGCGTGTCAGGCCGGTGCCGAGACGGTCAATGTGTTGTGGCAGCGCTATCACGTTGGTGCCGTCGCGGCGCCCTGCGCTCCGGCTGCGGACGAGGCATCGGCGCGCAGCCTGGGCGCTATCTCAGCAGTCCTGCCCAGACCTCTGAATTAAGGAGGGGGCGGGAAGGGTGTGGGTGCCCCAAGTGCCCAGGCTTTTGTCGAGTTGCTTAAGCGAGGGCGAGCTTTGGGCGCATGGGGCGCGGCCAAGGCGCCTATGAAATGGCGTGAATGAGGTTAATTCATTAGTGGATTGGCGTGGCGGGGATAAAAATATTTACTCATCAAAAGCCGCGTTTAGACAAGGCGCTTAGCTCGATGCCAGGGCCTTGGCCCAAGGCTTTTGTTGCCGCATTTTAGAAACCTGAGGCCGCCTGCGCGAAGCTGTTTGCTGGGCGTCATCACCGCCAGTGTTCGTGATGCACACCAGAAGATATCCCTGAAGATATCCATGCCCACCTCTGAATAAAGAATCAGGATGCTTTGATGTTTCAACTCGACTTTTATGGAACCCTGGTGGCCGCCTCCCTGGTGCTGCTATTGGGGCGTGGTCTGGTGTCGCGCGTGGACTTTTTGCGGGCCTACAACATTCCTGAGCCGGTAGCCGGCGGCCTGGTGGTGGCGCTGCTGTTGCTGGCCATGCGGGTGCTGGGTATTGAAGTCAAGTTTGATACCTCCTTGCAAAGCCCTTTGATGCTGACCTTTTTTGCCACCATCGGCCTGAGCGCCGATTTTGCCACCTTGAAAAAGGGCGGACGTCTGGTCGTCACCTTTCTGATGGTGGTGACCGGTCTGCTGATTGTCCAGAATGCCATCGGTATCGGGCTCGCCCAGGCTTTGGGGCTTGAGCCTTCCATCGGTCTGTTGATGGGCTCGATCACTTTGTCCGGGGGGCATGGCACCGGGGCGGCCTGGGCGGCGACCTTCACCGAGAAATTCGGTCTGGCCTCCGCCTCCGAACTGGCGATCGCCTCGGCTACCTTTGGCCTGGTGCTGGGCGGCCTGATCGGCGGCCCTGTGGCGCGCCTTTTGATCAAGCGGGTGGCCACGCCCGGTCTTGCCCAGGTAGCGCCGCGTCTGCCGCGCGGCTTTGAGCAACCGAACGAAGAGCGCGCCATCACCCCCTTTTCCTTTATCGAATCGCTGGCGCTGATTGCGGTCAGCCTGATGATCGGTTCCCTGCTCAATGGCCTGCTGTCGGGCACGGTGTTTGAGTTGCCGACCTTCGTCTGCGTCCTGTTTGTCGGTGTCGTGGTGCGCAACACGCTGTCGGCCCTGGGACTGTATCAGGTGTTTGAGCGGGAAATCTCGGTACTGGGCAACGTCAGCCTGTCGCTGTTTCTGGCCATCGCCTTGATGTCGCTCAAGCTCTGGGATCTGGCCGCCTTGGCGTTGCCGATCTTCATTCTGTTGGCCGTGCAGACCCTGGTCATGGCCTTGTTCGCAATCTTCGTGACGTTCCGCGTCATGGGCAGCAACTATGATGCGGCGGTGCTGGCCGCAGGGCACTGTGGTTTCGGGCTGGGCGCCACGCCGACGGCCATTGCCAACATGCAGGCGGTCACGCAGCGCTACGGGCCTTCGCAGCTGGCGTTTCTGATCGTGCCCATGGTCGGGGCCTTCTTTATCGACATCATCAACGTGATCGTCATCAAGCTGTACCTGCTGTTGCCCTTTCTGGGCGGGGTCTGAGGCAAAGGTCTTTTCAGTTGTTCTGCGGTGGGCACTTTCCTCACGCCCAGCCGGAACCATCATCTGGTAACCTTGCCCGCTTGGATTGAAGAGGGAGAAACGGGGTCATGGCAGCATTTGCATACGCGGGGACAGCGCAGCTGTCGGTGGTTCAGGAAGACGGTAACGAGCCCTCGGCGGTGGTCGAGATCATCCTGCGCGAACCCCTGCCGGGGGTGTTCGAGGTGCATTTTCCGCAAAACCTGCCCGCCGTCCAGATGGCGGTGTGGGTGCGCGTGACACTGCCCGACAGGCGCTCTTTCAGTGGCGCGGTGCGCTACCTGGCGCCGTCCACGTTGACCTTCCGCCTCGATCCGGCGGAGCTGACCTGAAACGCAAAGGCTACGACGCAGGCCATTTTTATGATCGGGGCACGCCGGCCCTGTAGGTGAGTGCAAGGCGGCGCGCCTGATCGACAAGGGTGAGCACATGAGTGTTGTATTTTCGGCTGGGCGGCGCGGCCTTGCAGGGACACCCCTTCGCTTCAAGCGTGAAACTGTGCGCACCTAGGCCAGGCTCGACACCCAGGCCAGATTTGCCGACGCCGACGTGCGTGTCTGACCGTCGAGCAGTCGGGTGCTGACCCAAGCGCGAGGCGCAAAAAAACCGTCAACCATGGACGGAAGACGGTTTTTTTGCCGCCCCTCCCACGGAGGACGGGCGATTCCCTTTGCGCTGCCGACACAGACTAGGGCGGGCAGGGGAAGGGAGCAATCGGAATCTGTGACAAGGCGTTTCCACGCCGGCGAGGGCAGTGGCTGAGGCTTGAGCACCCTGTGCGCGGTACAATCGACCGGCATAAAAAAACCGTCCCGAAGGACGGCCAAGATAAACCTGCCCCCGCGTGGAACAGGCATGCTCTCTGAGACTTGCCATGCCCGCCCAGCATAAGTTGGGCAAGGACAAAGACAAGCGGTGTGTGTGACAAGGCGTTTCCGCCACATGCGCGCGAATCTGTACAAGGATGCTGCGGCGACGGGGTGGGCTTGCGTGCGGGGCCTCACGGGATCACACGCGGTTTCCCCACGCTCTTTGCGACCCGGCAAAGAGGCGCAAGAGTCTGTCGTGTGCCACGCGTGTCGACGTTTCCCCGGATTAATCAGGCTCGGCCATGGGGCGGCGAGTGAGTTGCGCGTGCCAGTTTTTTCGTTCCCGTTGAAATCCAAGTAAACAACAAGGAGGGATTATTTAATTGTGCTGACAGTCGCCCTCGGTAAGCCCTATGTAGTCTTTAAATTGAATTCATTATAAAGCCGAAAAATTCGTAAGCCGGTCATGGGGGATATCTGTACAAGGATGAGGGCAGTGACGAACGGTTAATCAATTTTGATCTTGAGTGTGTATAGGCAGTCAGCGTGTGGGGTATTCGATAAGAATGCGCACGCCTGCCCGCTGTTATCGTGATCTGAAATTTTTCTGTGAGTCCTGCCTGCGGTTTGTACGTTATGCCAAAAAACTTAAAAAAAGGCACTTGCCCATGGGCTCCGATACTTCCTCTTTTGATTCCCTGATCGAAGACACTTATCGGCTATTTTCGGCCGACCCTGCTTTAGTTATTAATCGTACCTCGGATGAAACACTGGCGACGGCCCATGTAGTGGTTCGTGAAGTGGCGTTTTCAGTTGTTTATTTCAGGCAGAAAGAAGGCCAGCCCATCACTGTTTTTTGTGATTTTGGCTCGGTGCCTGAACATAAGGAACTGACAATCTATAAACAGTTGATGGAAATGAACTTCCATTTTTCCGACGCTCATTCGGCTGCGTTTTGTTTGAATCCCGAAAACGGTCATGTCCTGTTTACGCTGGCCGCGAACCTTGAGCAATTGACTGCCCCCCGTTTGCATCACCTCTTCAATGAACTGGCCACGCAGGCCACCTACTGGCGCTCGGCCGAAACCTCATGCGGCCCGTCCAGGTTCGTTTGGTAAGACGTCACCATTTAAAGGAGAAAAGCCTCTATGAATATTGCGAGCAAGCGGGTGGCGGTCAATGAGGTGTCGATGCAGACCCTGGCAACCGCCAGCAAGGTTCCCGTCATGAAAAACGGTGCGGTGTCGCTCACGGCGTTAAGACAACAAGTGGAAGAAGCTGGCGGCCAGAGTGATGCCTCTAGACCGCATTTTGTAAACATAATGAGAGAGATGAACCCGCAGCTTAAACTCGCGGGAGGGGCGGCATGCGCTCCAGCAGCAACCGAGCCTGTGCCGGCCGGCCTGTATGGGCCTGAGGGGACACTGGACGTTGCAATGATGAAAGAGCTATTGCTCGGCGTAAAAAGTGCCTTGCAGACACTGAGCCCCAATGCGGTCAAGGCGGCGAGTCTGATCGACAAGACGCTTAACGCCACCCAGCTCAAGGATTCGCCAAAACTCTACGGCAGTTTGAAGGACATCAGCCAGGCCATCGCAGGCGCGGACGGTAGTGAGTCGATGCAGCGTCTGGCCGGCGCCGTGATGCAGATGGCGCGTACCCATAATTATCAGGCCGGAGTGGGTGAATATGACCAGTCGGCCAAGACCGCCACCGCCCGTTACCTGGAAAAGAATCCAACGTTGGAGACGCGCTCCAATGCATTCCATCAGCACACCCTGAAGTTCGGTGGCGGCGGCGGGCCGAAGTGGGGGGTGGCCATGGGGGCGTTAGAGGGTGGAGCTGTGGACCTGAAAGTGGATGTGAACCTGTCCAAGACGAACATGCTTCTTCACGATTTCGACAGGGATAATCTCTACATTAAAAAGGGGCAGGGCGCCCTGTCCGTCTTGGTCCTGGCCGCCTTGGGCAAAGTCTGCAATATCTTTTCGGCGGGTAAGGTTTCCGGCGGCATTGATATGAAGGGATTGCGCGGCTGCCTGTTCGACGGAAAAAAGGCCGAGGACGTGGTGGGCTATTCCATGATGCATGAGCGAGAAGGTGGAGGCTCGTTTTCTCCTGCCCTCAACCCCGGCAAGAAAAAGCTCACGAAGCTGGCCAATTTGTCGACTCGAGGCATGAGCGGCATGTTGAATCGCTTTGTGAACAGCGCCACCAGCCGACTGTGGAGCGGCCCGGCGGGGGATCGTCAGGTGTCGCTCAACACGCACAAACTCATCAAGGGGGGAGTGCCCGAGCTTTTCCTGGTAAAGGACAACAGTCTGCTCAAGGGCATCGCGGCCTGTCGGTCCTTACAGGAGCAACTCGATCAGGCGTATGGGAACCTGCCGCGTCGTGAACTGCCTGACAGCTTGAAGCCGATCGTGGGCGATGCTTCCTGGTACGAGTACGAGGGCAGTGCTGCGCTCAGCGGCAATTTGCTGGAGCTCGGTTCTGCAGACACGGAGGCCACTTCCAGTCTGGTCGAGGTGGCGGGGAGCCAGGTGTTTAGTCATCGCAGTCTGCCGTTCAAGTTATGGATGGCGCCGCATGCAGTGTTGCAGGTCTTATCGGATGGCGATGATGTGACCCGGCGCGAGCTGTTGGATCAGGTACGAACGGCGGATGCCTCGGTGTCCGGTTATCTTGACAAGATTGAGCGCGAAGGGGTATCCCAGCTGCAAAGGGATATGGACACCTTTGAGTCGCTGGCCCATACACTGCTAAGCGCGCAGGGCGTGATTCGTGGTGGCGACTCCTCGGCCCTGCTCAAAACGCATGCCCGCCATCACTTTGGTCGTGATCTTAAAACGCTGAGTGATACCTTCCTGCTTCAACCGGAAGAACTCAAGGGGCTTGCCGTCAACAGTGACCGACTTGAACTGACATTGGCGCGCTGCTGGAACCGCCTGTCGCTGGGGCATGCTCAAGCCAGTTTGATCCCTGGAGATACCACCCGGGTGGCCCTTGAGCGACTGGATCAGCAAATCAAGGCGCCCAACGTCCTCATGGCGCCGACTTACCTTTATCATGGCGCCTCGCTGCAAATGGAGACAACGCTCAAGCGCTGGCGTTCGAACACAGCGTTCAGTGTGGCGTTACCTTCCCTCTCGCTCGGTTCAGGGCCCACGGTGCAGGCCGGTCTGGCCTCGGCGGGTTCCCTGAACTTTGCGGTGACCTATGACAAGGTTTCCCAGCATTCCAATCTGGTGCGTAACGGAAAATTTGCCACCTTTAACGTGGCGGCGACCCACCTGCCGGCTATGGGGTGCATGGACACGCTGGCCCGGTTCATTGCGATTAAAATCGCCGAACAGGTGCAAAAAGACGGTGATCGCAAGCCCATGACCGAGTACGAGCATGCCGCGTTCGTCGCTTCAATGACGAGCACCTTGGCGACAGGCCTGGTCGCGCCGGCTGCAGGTGCACTGGGGGTGTCGGCTGGGATTTCACGGCAGTTCGAGGTGGGCATGCATCGCAGCGACAAAGGTGAGCCGTGGCGACTGTGTTACTTCCAGGCCTCCAACGTCGAAAACCGTTCGATGGGTATTGACGGCCAGATCGGCTTCGCGGCAGGGGCCGGCGGCTCAGTGGGCTTGCGGGCAGGCCTTAGCAGTGCCGTCAATGTCGTCAGGCCACCGATTCTGGGTTCGGCGCCGTCCTTCCATGTCCTGCAATTGCAGTGTTTCACGGACGCCCTGTGCAGCACCCCAGACGGCGCTCTGGATTCCGAAAAGGTGGTGTTTGACACGTTGCGCAATCAGGATGTGGCGTCCATGTATTTTTCCAATGACGCCATCCTTGATCAATTGCAGTGGATGCAAGCGCTCAAGCAAGACCGTCAAGCGCCTGCTGATGTGTTGGGACGGCTGGTTCGTCTGGATCATAACGACAAGCAGTACGACACCTTTGCCCGCAGCGGTTTAAATGCCCAAGTGCTGGATCGCTATCTGCGTGAAGCGTGCGAGGCCACGCAGGGCGCCACCATGGAGAAACGTCTTGAGTACTTTACGACCCATGAGCAAGGGCGTGCGCTGTTGCAGGAGTATGCCAAGGGCATGGTGCAACTGGCGGCGATGAAAGGCCGCGCGACGTTTCTGCGGGGTGAGGCCCATGGCGGGGCGCTGAATGGTTCTATTGTCGACGCGAAAGGCCAAAAGCACGCGCTGCTACTGCCCGCTTCCCTGACGCGGTTCTAGGGGGGAAGCCAGCACTGCTCATGCGTCTGCCCGGCTGGGGAGGACAGGCGCAACCCTGTCGGTGCAAGGAGTGGCTGAACGGTCCCAAATAGTTGAAAATGCCATGCAACTGCCCAGCACGGGCAACTGCGATGCTTTTTCCCTAGCGCTGCGTGCTGCCGCGCCAGGACGTTCGAAGAGACGACAAGGATGTCGTTTTAAGCCCATGACAACAAGGATGCTGACCGTGGATCAATCCGCGCGCTTAACGTTACCTGCACGCCACCGTTGTGGCGACGATCAGGCGATCCCGGCACCGCCGACCCAGACGGCGTGTCCAGCCTGCCGGCTGTTGCCAGACGCCCATACCCCCAACCTTGTTCCTCATCTGCCTGATGGCACCCATCCGGCTGCCAACGATGCAAGAGCCTTCTCTGTTCTGGATTCGTCAGCAGCGTCCTGTACGGCGCAAGCCCGGTCGTTGTATAGCTATCCGATTCACCTGCATTTTGAGCGCAGTGTGGTTCGCCTGCTGTGTCCCGACATTCCGGAAATCGACGCCGTGGGCGATACCTTGAGGCAGGGACTGGCTTATGCCATGACGGGTCTGAATGCAGCCCTGGCGCTGTACGTCAAGGAAGGGCGCAAGATTCCCCTGGCCTCTGCGCCGACCGATCCTGCCCTGGTCTTGGCGCCGCCGATGATGACGGTGGTCAAGATCATGCTGTGGAATGCCATGTGTGAAGAAGGGGTCAATCGTGCCGAACTGGCCCGGCGCATGGGCTGTACCCGGGTGGCGGCGAGCCGCTTGGTGGATTTTCTGCTGCCGTCGAAAATCGCTACGCTTGAGCGCGCCCTGAATTTGCTGGGACGACGCTTGACGCTGGTACTGGAGGCGGTTTGATGGTTTTTTTGTTGTAGGCGTCCGTGATGCCCAGACCTGGCGTTGCCGAATCCGGCCTGGATTTGCAAAATGGCCGACGAGGGGCGGCGCCCAACGCTGACAAGGATGTCAGCGGGTTTTACTGGATCGGGTTAAGCGCCTGATCGCTTTTAGTTCGTGATGAAAAAGGAGTTAATAGTGATGAACACGATGAGTCGGATACCTGCGAGGAGTGCCGGACTGGATAGGCTGAATGAACGTGAGGGGCGCTGCCATGGGTGAGTCTGCCTTGAATGCCAATCCGTTTGCTGACTGGCCCCTTCATCATCTGTTGTTTGTAAAGTTGCGCAATAGCGCTAAGGGACTGGCCAAAGCGCAAAGCGTGGCGGATCTGCACGGCCTGAGCCTTGAAGAATTGAAGGCCCATTGTCGTCTGGCAGGCGAAGAACTCATTGTCCGCGAAGGGGCTCTGACCGAGGCCGGTCAGCGTATTTACGACTGGGCGAGCGATGTCACCGAACTCAGCGTGACCGCCCATCAACAAGGAACTCATCATGCCCATGATTGACAGTGACGAGCTTGAGGCGGCCCTGTTGCAGGTACAGCAGGCACGCGCCAAGTGGGATGCGGCCTGGAATTGTTCGCTGGCCAACCCCGTGGGGGGCAAGCGCGATGGCGCCGCCCATCCGCAGCGCATGCAGGCGGTTCAGGCGGCCGAAATGGATTTTTATCGTGCCACCAGCGAGCTGGCCACCCGGGTGCAGATGCTGATCAAGCAAGCCCGGCGCCATCGACAGCCTTAGCCGGCGAGCCGGGCAGGAAGACAGTTTCCCCAGAGTCCGGCCAGCAGCGCGCGTTGCTCAACCGCCCTCAAGGCGTGTTGAGCAGCTCCTTAATCGCGCGCTGCAACAGCCTCAGCGTATAGGGCTTGGCCACAAAGCGGACGTTGCCCGGGAGTCTCCCAGGGGCCGGTACGATATGGCCCGAAACCAGAATCACGGCGATCTGCGGGTGTTTCGACCAGACGGTTCGGGCCAGGCCGAGGCCATCGACGGAGCCGGGCATCTGGATATCGGTAATGATCAACTCAAAAGCCGAGGCGGCGCCCAGTTTGCTCAAAGCCTCATCCGCGTTGGTGCAGGCAGTGACCTGGTGCCCCAGCAGTGTTACCGCGTCTGACATCAGCCAGCGAAGTACCTCGTCGTCTTCAACCACCAGCACTCGACTCATGACGTGCCTCCCGGGTTCTTTCTTGTTAGGCACGGCTTATAACGTATTGTTTCTTTTATTGAAGGTGGAGTTCTCAGCGCTTGTTTTGTCTGCCCGGCATAATCCGCTAGGCTGTCTATCTAATACCCCCCCACTTGGAGCGGCCGCTATCGGGAACATCATGACCCTCTCTGACTTCATCGATAGCCGCATGGAAACGATTCTGCAGGGATGGGAGGACTACGCCCGTTCGGCTGAGTTGGCGCTGCCCGATCTGGACAGTGCGGGTCTGCGGGCTCATTGCGAAATCATCCTGCACGCCGTGGCAGCGAGCATGCGCAAGGCTGCGCCCGGGCATCACCTTGACGTGTCCCGGCCGCTGCCGCCGTTGAACGGGGGCAGCGAAATGCCGGATCACAGCCAGGGCATGACGATGTTGTTTCCGGGCCTGTCGATGGATCAACTGATGTCCCTCTACAAGGGGCTGCGCTGGAGTGTGGTGTCGCTGTGGCTGGAGGACGAGGCCTTCGACCCCGGCCACGCTCAGGACATCCTGCGTTTCAACGCTGCCATCGATCAGATGCTGCTGGAGTCGGCTGCCGCGTATGACAAGGCGCTGCAAGCCACGCGCCACACCGTCCTGGCCATGCTCGGCCACGACCTGCGCTCCCCCCTGAGCGCTGTGCTGATGGCTGGCGAATTGCTCCAGCAGCAGAGGGGGCTGGATGACAAAGGCAGGCGCCTGGCCACCCAGGTCTGCAGCAGCGCCCGGCGGGCTAGCAATCTGGTGAACGATCTGCTGGATCTGGCGCGGTGCAACCTGCGCGCGGGAATTGCGGTGCACCGTGAGCCCCTTGAGCTCAATGCCCTGTGCCGTTCGATCATCGAGGAAATCCGTGTGGGGTACCCCAGGGCCCGTATCGTGCTGCATGAAAAGGGCGTGGCGACGGGGCGCTACGATCCGGTGCGCATGGCACAGGTGTTCAGCAACCTGATTGGCAATGCGATCTGCCACGGGGACGCTTCATTGCCGATCCATGTGACCTTGAGCCGCCAGCCAGGCTCGGTGCAGTTTAGCGTGCACAATCAGGGCGAGCCGATTCCTGCCGAAGCGATGCCGCATTTGTTTGAACCACAGGGACGCTACTCCAGTTACGCCAGGCGCGAGGAGGGGCCTTGCGCAGGCCTGGGGTTGGGGCTGTTTATCGCCGGTGAAATTGTGGCAGGGCACGGTGGCCGGATTGAGGTGCACAGCTCGCGACAGCGCGGCACGTTGTTCAAGGTGTCATTGCCGGGCAGTGATGACAGTGATGGCTAGGCGCCGCGCGTCGAAGGCGTTCAACGGAATAACGGCGCCTGCCCCAGGCCAGCAGGGGCGTGCGAAGGTCGCAGTGGCCTTCGCACCCTGACGACGTGGCCGTCAGGCCAGCCAGGATTCCACTTCGTCCTGACCGTATTCGGCCTTCCACTCCTTCAGCGTTTTGTGGTTGCCGCCCTTGGTCTGCACCACTTCACCGGTGTGCGGGTTCTTGTAGACCTTGGTCGTGCGAGGCTTGCGCGACGATGTGCTCGCCGGAGAAAAGGCCGCGCGTGCGCCTCGGGTAGCCGCCTGCGGGTCAAGGATGGCGATGATGTCGCGCAGGCTTTTGTTGTACTCGCCGAGTAGGGCGCGCAGTTTGCTTTCAAATTCGATTTCCTGCTCCAGCCCCTTGTCATTTTTCATGGCTTCGAGGGCGGCCATCTGCTGGGCAAGGTGACGTTCCAGTTCGCGAAATTCGGCTAGCTTGGACATTGAGTTTCCTTTTTGAGTGTCGATGAGTCAGTCGATTCTAGCAGTGCGCAGCCTGGGGTGGGCATTCGTTAGGAGAAGCCGCTTCAGACGGCGCAGGGTCTTGAGGCGACTCGGCGCTGCTGACGATTACAATCCCTGATCCGCCAATTGTTCGCGAGCCTCGTAGAGGGTCTCGAGCAGGGCGCTGCGTTGTTCGCTGTCCTCAAAGCATTCTTCGGTCATCAATTTCACCAGCTCCAGCAGCTGCTGCACGTAAGCATAGTGCCGGGTGGCATCGGGCACCTGCTGGCGGGCCTGCTCAAGAATCCACTCGGCCTGCATCCATGGTTGTTCAATGACCTCCAGCAGCGTCTGTGCCAGGGTGTCTGCACTCAGTTCTTCGATATTCAGGGAGCGCGCTGCGCGCTGGCAGTGATCTTCCATGCCCCAGAACAGCAGGATGCGTTTGAGGTCGCTGATCACCGCGCCCAGTTGGCTGCCGGTGGCCGGACCTTCGGCGGACAACTCGAACGCCAAGGTGCGGATCAGGGCCTTGAGTTTGCGATCACGGTCCTGCAGCCTGCGAAACGCCTCGAACCATTGCAGCAGGCGGGGGCGGGAGTCGGTGGCGCGCTGGTACAACTGTTTTAGCTGCTGAAAGCTGTGCTGGCTGCCCGGGCCCAGTTCCAGGCGAGCAAACAGTTGCAGTGACCAGTCATTCTTGGCCGTCACGCTAGCCAGCGCCTTTTCCAGCTGTGCCCGACGAGGACTGGCCGCAGGCTCCTCTTCCAGTAACGAGGCCAGCAACAGCGCGGCCTCGCCGGCATCATGGCCTTCGCGCTCCAGCGTTTCGACAATCTCGGTCACTTCGGGCAGTGCGCTCAGGTGGCGGCGTGCCTCATCGATCCGGGCCGTGGCGGGCAGGCTCCTGACCAGTTGTTGCAGCAAGGGGCGGGTACGCGGGCGCTCGATTCGCCCCTCCAGCCCGATGCGCCCGGCGCCGCGCCGCGCCCCCAGGGTAAACCCCAGATTTTCCTGGGTCTCGGCCAGGGCCTCGGCGCCCCGTTCCAGGGTCTGGCCACTGAGTTCGCTGCGCGCCAGTTCAAACACCGACCGGGCGGGGAAGATCTGCGTGGCGCCCTTGAGCGGCGTGGGCAATGGCGGCTGCAGGGTGGTGATCGGCTTGGGGTTCAGGGGATCGGTTTTGGTCATCATCGCGGGCAGGCTCGCTGGAAAGTGGGGTGAGGCGTGACAGCAGGGAGTCAAGGTGCTGGTCGAGATCGATGTGCAGCGTGAACAGCGGTGACTGCAGTCGGGCCTGGGCCGCGGTGAGCGCGGCGCAGCCGACCACACGTACGTGTGGGTGGGTCGCCAGGCTGGCCTGGATCTGGGCGTGGCCGGCCGCTGCGACGTGCAGGGTAAGCGTTCCCTCATGCAGAAAGTGGTTCAGTCGCTGCTGCACCCGCTGCACGAGCAAGTCGGCGGCATGCTGCTCGCCGATAAACTCTTGCAAAGCGGCCGCCACCAGGGCGCGAAGGCGTCCGTCCAGGTGCTGCACCATGGCCGTTTCCAGTTCGCTCTGTTGCACGTGCCATTGCAGGGTCTGCTCGATGAGGGCCTGATGCTGCACCGACCAAGTCTGCGCCGCTTCAAGCTGGCCTTGCTGATAGGCCTGCTGGCGGATCTGTTCGGCTTCTTCGTGGGCCTGATCCAGCACCAGAGCGGCCTGCTGGTAAAGGCTCTCGCAGGCCTCGTGGGCCTGGTTCAGGGCTGAGGCTGCGTCAAAATGCGCCTGCAGCTCTTCGGCCGCAATGAACTGGCCATGGGGGGAACTGCCAGGTAGATAGATGCAGGGGATGGTCAATAGGGTCATAAAAAGCGGCCGATCTTGAGGAACCAGTGGACGGCATGATCTGTCGGTGTCGGTGTCGGCGTTCCGGGGCCGGGTGGGGGCAGGTGCAGGTCGAGCAGGTGGGTGACCGCGCAGGGCGCGGCATCGCGTCGCCACCACCCGGCACCGGCCTGCAGGGCACCCAGGGCGAGCCCCTCGACCGGCAACGCCAACGCAGTGCGGTTCCAGTCCGGGTGCAACGCCAGAAGCTGGGTACAGTCTGGCGCGTCCAGCACTGGCATCAGCGCCTGGCGATGGGCCTTGAGCAGCAAGTGTTCCGGGCAGTTGAGGGCCACCAGCCCGAGGGCGGTGACCAGCCGGACAAAGCGCGGCTCAAGCTCAAGCACGGACTGTTGCTCGAGGGTGAGGGTGGCCGGCAGGGGGCGCCAGTCCGGGCCGCGGCGCTGGTGGATCAGCCGGTTGATGGCCGGGCGACAGGCCGCATAACGCTGATAGCAGTGCTGCCAGGTGTCCAGCTCCAGATAAGCCCACCAGGCGTCATTCATCCAGCTGCCGGGACTGTAGGCCAGTCGGTGCAAATGCTGCACCGCGGGCGTGATGAGTTCAGGGCTCATGAAACCCGGGGCCTGCGCCGTTTTTGATAGAAGCCGTAGGCTACGGCCAACCCGAGCGCACCGAGCAGACCGATCAGCAGCAGGCGGTTACGTGCCAGTCCGTCCCAGGCCGAGGGCGTCTCGTCAGTAACCGCTGCCTGCGCCTGGTAGCGATAGTCGGCCGCCTGCAACACCACACTGATGTTTTCCAGCGCCAGGTGGGGCACGCTGTTGTGGATTAGGCTTTTGATGGCCATTTCGCGGTTGAGCAGGTTGCGGTCGGGACTGTATTTGACAAACACCGAGGCCGAAGGCTTGGCCGGTGCGCGCGGATTGGGGCTCTGTCCCTCGCCGATCGACACCTGGGCGACGATGACGCCGTCCATGGTCTGCAGCATTTTTTCCAGCTGCTGCTCCTTGAGGTAGAGGAGCTTGGCATGCTCCTGGACGGGAGACGTCACCAGTTGGCCCGAAGGAAACAGGTCTTCCAGGGTCGCCACCTTCTTGTGGGGCAGGCCCTCCTGGCGCAGCAGCTCCACGGCATTGACGAACTGGTGCTTGTCGACCTTGAGCGTGACCCCGCCGCCCTTGCTGGTTTCCTTGCTCGCGTCGATGTTGCGCAGCAGCAGCAGGGCCAGCATATGGTTGGCTTCGGCTTCAGACAGGTCGCTGTACAACTCGATCTTGCAGCCGAGCAGCATCAGGGCCAGGGCACTGACCGCGCCCAGCCGAAGCCAGTGTCTGATCATTGCATGCTCACCAGTTTGTTGATGCCCTGGGTCACACCGCCTGCCGTCTTGGCGAGCAGGTCGACCTCAAAAATCGAATTGAGCATCTGCGACTGCACGCCGAGCATCTTCAGCGGATTGTCCAGGGAGGCGTGTTTGGCGTTTGCCAGCGCGCTGTTGAGCGTCTGCGACGCTTCCTGCAGTTGCGTTAGGGCCACCCGCTCCGGTGCGGGCCTGCGGCCGAACAGCGCCTGGCTGAAGGCTTCGACGTCCGCCGCCGGGACGCTGGACGGCGCGCACAGAGAGGATGTGGCCGAGCTGGCGGAAGTGGAGCAAGACGCGTCAGGCAACGGGGGAAAGGCGGCGCTGAACGCCGGTGCATCGATGGGCATGGGCATTATCCAAACAAGACACAGGAAGAGGCAGGTGGGGGATTCGCCGGGGCGCTGCGGTGCCGGCTCTGCAGGAGCAGGCGCAACGTGTCGGCGGCACTGGAGTGATCATGGCGCAGCAACTGCAGCGCCTGCGCGGTTCGGTCGAGGCCGATCAGCAGGGTGGCCTCCAGGATGCGCCCGTCGGCCGGGTCGCTGACCAGGTGAGGCAGGGCGTCGCGGATCGTTTCGGCGTGGTTGACCAGACCATGGTTGACGGCGGCCAGGCCGCAGGCGCACAGCAGGCGACAGGTGTCACGGTCAAGGGGACTCATATTTTCTGAATGATCCCGGCCAGCATGTCCTTGACCGCTTTCATCACTGCGCTCTGGTAGGTGACAAAGGTCGAATACTGCTGAATGGCAAACTGCGCCTGCAGCATTTTGGCCGGGTCGTTCATGTCGCCGGCGGTCATCTTGGCCTGCACATCGAGGCCGGCCTTGTCGACTATCTGGGACAGCTGCTGGTTGACCGATTCTATGTTCATCAAGGGTTAGTCCGGGCGGCGGTTGGGCGGTGTCAGTAAGGCTTGCGCTTGTTGGCGGTATTGCGAGGGGTTGCAGCGGTACCGTTTGCGAAAGCTTTCGGTGAAATGACCGTGGTTGGCAAAACCGCATTCCAAGGCGATGTCCAGGACGCGCAAGGGGGTCGACAACAGCAACTCGCGCGAACGGGCCAGGCGCTTTTCCAGAAACCAGCGTTTGGCCGGGCTGCCGTATTTTTCCTGGAACAGGGCATTGAACTTGCGCAGTGGAATATCCAGTTCCAGGGCATAACGCGCCACCGGCCACTGATTCAGTGCATGGTTCTCGATGAATTCGAAGAAGGGGTGATCGCCCGCCAGCAGATGGTGCAGCAAGGCCGAGAAATAGCGCCGGTCCACGCCCAGGCAGTAGACATAGGCAAAGCGCAGCAAGGCCTCGGGCGTGCCTTGGGCCAGCAGCTCCAGCACGCGGATCAACTCATCCTGAACCTGCACCACCCGCATCGAGGCGGGGCTGACCGTCGCCGCCGGCGTGAGCAGATCCGACACTTCGGTGTACAGGCGCTTGAAGTCCGCCGGATGAAAGTCGTAACGACAAATACTGGCATCGACCTCGCAGCCGACGTTGCCGCCTTGCAGAGCCAGGCTATACGCGGGCAGCCACTCGACAACCGGCCCGATCCGCACGTTGCCACCGCACCGGGTGAATAAGAGTCGTACTTCCTGCATCGGCTGTTGGTGCCTGGGTGAAGGTTCGGTGTGCAGGATTGTGTGGTGGCCGGGGGGCGGGTGCCTATCCGGTGTTTACCTGAGAGGCAGGCGTCGGGCAGGGATAAGTCAAAACCGGAACCTTTGGTGGGAATTCAGAAGCCAAATACGGGTGAGTTTGTAGGATGGGCCCAATGCCGTGATTGTCCTGACGATCAGGCATGAATCGGGCAACGCTTCGCCAGGCGTTGTTTGACCCAACTAGGCGTAATAATTGAGGTTGAATGAATGAATTACGGTATGGGTTATGACCCAGGTAACCATCCTTTTTTAGCAGCATGGCAATCCAACAAACCGGGAACGGTGGCGGCGGGTCTACCGGCGCAAGCCGTGATCGCGTCATCAGCCTCCTCCGTGCCCGTGCCTCCGACCTACGCCTCTCACCTGAGCGGCCCACAACCGGAATGGGTCACTCTGCGCGACAACCAGTCCATGTTTAGCCACGGTCTGATGACCATGCAGAGCATCATGATGCAGCTGACCCAGTCGGGTAACGACCTGTTCGCCCAGATGAACAAGAAGTCGGCCGAAGCACGGGATGCGCAAGACCAGGCTAATGCCGTTGAAAGCCTGATCGCCAAACTGAATGAGCCCAAGCAGACCCTGGAATTGTCCGCCGGGATCGTCACCTTCATGACCGACAACAAGATTATGGTCGAGGGAAAACCGATCAGCACCTTCGTTGCAGACAAAAAAAACAAGCTCGATAAGGGCGACCTGATGAGCATCAAATCGGCGCTGGAGTCGGTGTCGGGTCGCGCTTCGGACTACAACCAGCAAAACCAGCTGAAGCTGCAGCAGGTGATGCAGAACTACAGCACCTCCAGTCAGCTGACGCAAAGCGTGCAGAGCATGCTGGCCGAAATGACCAAAGGCACGGCAGCCGCCATTCGTTGATGGATAAGGAGGGCGCGCGATGAACGAGCTCGAAAGGCTCAAGGGCATGTTGCTCGAGCTGAACCAGAATCAGCTGAAGTTTTCCGGCCAGCTGCGCGCGTTTGAGGCGTTGCAGAACCAGATCTCCCATCTTCAGGGCCGTGCCCATGAGGATGCCGACGCCAGTCGCAAACTGCATAACGTCAACGACTACATGACCCGCGAGGGGCATCAGGCCCAGCGTCAGATTCTGGCGCACATCGGCGCCTTCGCAAACACCTTGCAAGACATCCGCACGCACCTGGAGGCGCAGACCATTGTGCCTGCCCGCAGCGCACCGCAGGGTGAGCCCGCCACGGCAAAACAGCCGGTAAAAAAGCGTGACCGCCCTTTTGTTTAACCCTTTATCCCGAGCATGACGCGCGTCCTCGGTGCCTGACGGCCTGGATGAGGGTGGCGCGCATGCATTTGATCGATTGGCGATGAGTAGGAATTTCCATGATGCAGTCGGTTAACCCGCATGCTCAGGATGAGCAGCAAGTGCTACAGCATTTTTTCGCCCGTGGCGGTTCTCTGCGCATGTTGGCGGACATTCAGAAAGAAGACATCGAGCAACTGTACGGCTATGCCACGCACCTGTTTGAAAGCGGTGATATCGCCGCGGCGCGCAATATCTATTACATGGTGTCGCGTATCGATCAATGGCACTTTGACGGCTGGCTGGCGTTGGGCTTGTGCAATCAGCGTCTGGGGCGGCATGAAGAGGCGGTCAGCTGCTTGGCCCGCTCGGGCATGATCCGGGTGGACGATCCGCGCTCGGCGTACTTTGCTGCGATCAGTCACACGTTGCTGGGACAGGTCGAGTGCGCCCGCAAGGCGCTGCAGTCGGCCATTTTGTGGTGCAAGGGACGAACCGAGCATCAGGCGATGCTACGCAGCGCCGAACAGATGCTACGCAGCGCCGAACAGATGCTGGCCGAGTGCGCTCAGGAGGGGCAGCCATGAAGACGGGATTGTCCCTGTCAGCCACCGCGGCGCAGCGCTTCGACTCGCCGCCCGCCGTGATCCCGTCAGTTGCGTCCCAAGTCAAAGGTCGCCAGGTTCGCCTGGTATCGGCGGCGCAGCCGCAGGGTGCGCAGACCGCTGCGGTGCCCATGCACAGGCCGACGCCTGCGAGGGTGGCCGTTTCGCAGCGCGACGCCGAGGCGGCGCTGGAGCGCATTCTGGGGAAGATTCCGCCGCGCCAGGACGGCCCGCCGCCACTGAGCCTGAAGGAGCTGGAAAAGATTCCGATGGACGCCATGATGCTGGCGTCGACCCTGTTGTCCAGCGAGATTCTGGGCAGCACCGCCTTGGCCAAATCCAAGGCCCTGGCCATCATGACCGACAAACAGGAGCGCATCCGTCAGCAGGAAATTCGCGATTGCCGGGAAGAGATGGACAAGGCCGTCGAGAAGCAGGACAAGGCGCGCAAGGCCGGCATTTTCAGCGTGATCTTCGACTGGGTGATTGCCGCCGTTGAGGTGGTCAGTGGCGTGCTGAAGATTGTTGGCGGTGTCTTGACCGGTAATGTCTCGACCGTGGCCGGCGGGGCCATGGATCTGTTGGCCGGGCTGGCCGGAACGATCAAGGCCATCATCAACACGGTGGCCTTGATCGATCCGGACAACAAGGAAGCATACGAAAAGATCGCCAAGACGGTGGGGTACGTCCAGCTCAGTTTCGAGATCGCCGGCGCACTGGTCGATGTGACGAGCGCTGTACGTAACCTGGTGCTGACCAAGGTCATTCCGAAAGTCACCGGCACCGTGCTGAAAAAAGGCGCGGATGCGGCGCTGGTGCAGGCCATCAAGAATGGCAGCAAGACCGCCGTGGATCAAACCGCGAAACAGGTCGGCCAGCAAGTGGCCTCGCAGGTGGCGGAGCAAATCATCCAAGGCTTGACCAAGGCCACCCTGGAAGCCTCCAAGGCCACGGCCAAGGCGGGCATGCAGCGCTTTGTGCAGCAGTTTGGCGTCAACCAGATGCTCAAGCAGTTTTCCCAGCAGGCGATCGAAACACTGGTAACCCAGGCGGTGGCCCGCGTTGGCCATCAGGCGATCGAGAAGGGCGTCCAGAAAACGGTCGAACAAGTGACCAAGGAGATCGTCAAGGCGGTGCGCAACGACGTGATCAAGGCCGTGGTCAAGGCCTCGGCCTATGTCGGTATCCATACCACGCGCGGCGCGCTGGCTGGTGCGTCGCAAATCACCTCGGGCGCCTTGGCGGTGGATCGAGCGCGCCTGCAGAAAGAGATCGATCAACTGGTACTGGATCAGCAATGGCTGCAGGCGCTGTTTGCGCTCTATCAATCGGAAAAAGATGCCGCGTTAAAGCGCATGAGCGAACTCGTTGAAGGGCAGTCCCTAGTGCTTGAAGACGGTAGTAAGGCGATCGCGAATGCAGGTGCCGTGCAAGTGCAAATTGCCGCGGCGATGGTTTGATAAAGGAGAATTCCCATGATGGCAGTCAATCTTCCGGCACGGGTGGCGATGGAGCCTGTGCGCAATCAGGTCCCTCTTCTGCTCGAGGGTGGCGACGGCAATGCCTTTGCCCGTATTAACGAGCTGATCCTGCTAATGAAAAAGCTCAATATCGAAATGCGCGACATCCTGCGCGGCTTTCACGACGAGATGCAGAAAGTCGCCTTCGAAAAGCAGCTGTTGTCTTTGGATACCAAGCAAAAGGGTATCGAACAGACGTTCGACGCGGCTGTGGCTACGAGTATTACCCAGATCATTACCGGTTTTGCCGGTTTTGCGGGAGCGGCCGTCGGCTACGGGTGGGACAATCAATTTATTTCAGCGGCGGCTTCCGCGCTTGGCAAGACAGCTGAAGGCTTGGGAAACTTTAGTGCTGGCTTTGATAACCGCCATGCTCAGCAAGCGCAGCTGCAGGGCGATTTTCAGGCGGCCACGGCGGACAATCTGGCCAAGACCCTTGCCACGCTCGCCGAGCGCGCGGCCGAGGCTTCGCGGCAATTGCGTGAGGCCACCCGTGAACTGCTCGGATTGTATGAACGTCTGGCCAATGCCGTGCAAATGAGGACGCGCTAGTGTCGGCGTATGCGCTGGCCGACCCGGTCACCACCTATCTGCTGCCGCAAGGTTTCGTGCCAGAGGTCGCCTATTTTGAGGGGAGCGGTTTTGTCGTCGGCTGGCAGGTCGGCTTCGATGATTTTACCTGGGTCTACCGGCTCGATGGCGACACGCTGACAGTGTGTGATTTCACGGCGCAAACCGATAGCCAGGATGGAGCGTCGGGGCGGGCCGTCAGCCGGTTTGTCGCGCTGATTCGCCAGATTGGTCGGGAAGTGGAGGGGGTGTTGCAAGTGCGAGGGCGCTTCATTGAGTCCATGGCCGATGCGGCGCTCAACCAGAGCCGCGAGCGGCTGGCCAAGATCCTGCTAAGCCAGGGCGCGACATGGCAGGAGATGGAAGGCGAGCCTTGGCTGGTGTACGTGTTTGCCAAGCCCGCCGCCTGAAAAGCGGATCATGCAGGAGCGTTCCTATCAGGAACAAAAAAGGCCGGGAGAGCAATACTTCCGGCCTTTTATGGATGGGCGCCTGCCGAATTCGGAAAAATCATTACGACGAGGGCTGGTGAACTGTCGTAGTGGGCATTCTTATAGGAGTGCTCGCTGTGCGAGAGCTCTGCCAAGGAGCAGCTTAGTGAGGTGAGGTGAGGTGAGGTGAGGTGAGATAAATCTTGCATCTGCGATGCGATACTTCAACTTGGCATATCCAAGTCCGGACATTGCCCGGGCTGGATCTGCTGCTGGTTCAGCATCATCTCCAAGGCGTGGAGAATGTCGCAAGCGATTGATTCCGGCTTGCGTACGGTCAACTGGGCGCATTCACTGATGCGCCTCCCGGGACCTGAGGCCCAATTGAGGTGCGCTTCAATTGGGCGTGCTTTTATTGCACATGCGGGCGGGCAGTCAAATCAACACCCAGTGCCCGCATCACCACGAGCATGGTCTTCAGTGTAGGGTTGCTATGTTCGCTGAATAGACTTGTAGAGCTGTTCTCTGGCAAGTCCCGTTTCTTTGGCCAGCTCTGTCATCCCCTTGGCGCGGGCAACCACTCCCATAGCCTTGGCGATATATGCGGCGTCTCCTGTATCTAGAGCGTCCGCGATGAACACTGCTATTGCCTCCGGGCCGTCCAGTGCATGCGCAGGATCGTAATCATAAATTGGCTCGGTCATTGTGGCCTCGATTCAACTGCCAGGCGTTTTGCTGTTGCTATGCCTTTGGTCTGGCTGCTCTTGTCTCCCCCACATAGCAGAATGACAATTTCCGTCCCGCGTTGCTGGAAGTACAACCGATAGCCGGGGCCACCCGTTGCAGGCCGGTGACTTTCCGCTCGTCAATTGGACAGGCGTCGCCCAGCAGCAGGCCAGCTATGGCCTTGAAAGCCTGGGGCACCTGTTCGCGCTCGACGCTCAGGTGCAGCTTATCGCCGACGAAGCCTCCGTGTGAAGGACCGTCCCGCCGGACATGGATAAAGGCATCCCGCCAGCCGCTGTCGCGGGCAAGCTCATAATCGGGAGCGTGTTCGTCCTGCTTGAACCAGGGAGCAGGCTTGCCGCGCATCTGCTCGGTCAGCCGGTCAAAATGCAGGAGCAGATGAGCAGGCGCTGAGAGGAGTGGCTGCGTGTCGAACACAGTCGCCGGTGGGCAGCTAGAGACAATTGGAGTGTGGGGCGTGCGAGGGGGGGGGGGGCACCGGTGGACAGGGTTAAGGTGAAAAAAGGCTGTGAGCAGGCCTTGATGGAAAGTGTCATTGTTGCAGTGTTCAAAACGAATACGCCGCGGTGAGGCTGCCGGCGACGGTCGTTGATTTTTGCCACGATTTATAATCCAACGTGGCGGTGGTCGTGAGGTTTTTCATGAGTTGTCCGATGATCACGACCTGCGCGGGAAAGGCGGTGCCACAGGTGTTGTTGGGGGTTGAGAAGTCGGCGGCGCCGTCTCGCCAGGCGTAATGGGTAGAGTCCTGACTGGCGAGCCGTTGGCGCACGCCCGGTGTGGCAAACACAATGGCACGGCGTCCCGAATCTAAAGAGAGCGACTTGGTGATATTGACTCCGGCGCTGATATCCGTGTTTCGGATGCGATCAAATGTGATGTCGGCGTAAGGCGCCTGCATGTCATGGATGTGCATCTGCTGGTAATCGAGTTTGATGTGCGGGATCAGTGCGAGCTGTTGGCCGGGGCAATTACAAGTGCCCTCCATGGAGTGGAATCACAAAGGAGAGGCACGCTGTCGACCAAGCGGTGAACAGTTTTTTTCCCATCATTGCAGCCGGCACTGATCGCAAAACAGCGTGGGCGAACCCCATCCAGCTAAACCGCAGATCCACGACCGAAGACATTCCTTCCTGCCTTGCGCCGCCGATCAACACGACCGTCACCAGGGCATATACCGGTAGCGTCACGCACAGCGCCCACCGAAAAGCAGCATCCTTCGGGACGTGCCCCAAGATCGCTAGGAGGGCGCCGCCGGCAACTCACTCAGCCACCCGCGCGCTCAACCACTCTTTTTATCTGATGGGCTAACGAGTTGGCCGCCCACTGATATTCCTCAAGCAACTCCGTGGCTTTGATCTGATGGCAGCTAGGGTCATAGGGTTGAGGCAACAGTTGATGATCCACCATGGCGTCGCGAGTACGATTGGCGACATCCAGTTGGAGCTTGAAAGTATTACTGTCAATCATGGGCATAGCCGGGAATTCCTTTCGTTTAGAAAAATCACAATCCTTTCAATTGCTTAGGTAACTCTGGCGAATTTCGAATGTACAACAACCTCACTCGTCACAAGCGTTTGGCAAACTGCTTCAGCGCCGCCATCGCGCTTTCATCAGCCAGTCGCAGCCACGGTTTCCAGGCTGATCGCCAGCCCCAAGCGGTGGTGGGTGACCACAGCGCTTTGAACTCTGCTTTCATCATAGACCGTCATCAATGACTGGTTGGCAGCCAGCAGATCGTTAGATGTAGCTGCTGATCTTCGCGCTTGAGATTTTCTGGATTAGCGAATCTTCCGGCCTTTTTTATCAGCTCCAGTCACCCTGAGGGTGGCGGGGCTGGTCACCAGTCGTGCATCGCCGCCAGACTACTGGGCGATCAGGCGATAGAACGGCTCCTCCTGCAGTGCACGGCTTTGCACCTCACTGCCTTCGCGCTCACTGCGCCATTCGTTGCGGTAACTGCTGTACTGCCATTGCACCGGATATACGTCGGAGTCGGGGCGCTGACCAGGTCGAATCTGCTGCTCGATCAGTGTCGCCTCCAATGCTTGGACAAAATGCCGTACGCTGTTGAGCCCCTGGGCCGTGTATTGCAAGGAGTCTTTGTCCAGCTTGATGTACAAGGTGAACTGGGTGCCCTCACTGACTCGGCTGCCCGCGGCCACGCGATGGATGTCGGTGACCTTCCACTCCTCAATTGGACAGTCATCGCTCAGCAGCAGGCTGGCCATGGCATTGAACGCCTGGGGCACCTGTTCGCGGTCGACGCTCAGGTGCAGTTTATCGCCGGCGAAGCGGTTATCTCGTGGAGGGGCATCACGCCGGGCATGGATAAAGGCATCCCGCCAGCCGTTGTGAATCCGAAAGCCGTTGTGCTGCAAGCTGTGGTCGCCGAGTGCAGCGTCATAATCGGGCGCGTGCGGGTCTCGTCTGAAGCTGGGAGCCGGCTCGCTGCGCATCTGCTCGGTCAAGCGGTCAAAATTCAGCAGCAGATGAGCGGGCGGTGAGAAATATTTCTCCGTGCCGAAAGCGGGCGCTGGGCGAGCGGGGAGATTCAAGTGAAGCGTGGGGTGTGAAAGAGGCATGTGAGCACCGGGAGAATGCCCAACTGCAAATTGAGCAGGCTGGGCATTTAAAGATTATCGGATGTGGAGCAGACGCGGCTCTATTGCTCTGCGCTGACCCGGATCCTGCTTGCATGGCAGGTTCCGGGTCAGAGAGATCAATAAGGGGAGTCGATCAATCCGCCGCAAGGCGTTTCATTGATGAAATCCCAGCCCCTCCGTTACGAGGCTTGCACGATGATTTGGCTTTTCAGGTCATTGGTCATTTTTTCAATCGTGGGTTTCATGTGCTCAAAGTCCTCCGGGCTGCAGGTGGCCTTGGTGTTCAGGAATTTGAAGCGGCGATGGATCACCACCTCATTGCCTTCTCGCTCGTATGTGGCGCTGTAGTGGAAGGCGCCGTTGCGGATCGAGACCGGGTTAGGGACAGCCAAAATGCTCACGCTCTTGGGAAGCTCAAAACGCGCCTGTTCTTCGGCTTCGCTGGATAGGCAGGTGAAGTCTTGGGTGCGCTGGTTTTCAGCGGCGAAGGATTGCACGGTGGCTAAAATGCCGCCGCCCAGGCTGGTGAGGGTCGGAAAGCCGGTCGGCCCGGGCAAGTGAACCAGACGGTCTGCGCGACCTTTCAAGGTGAGCGTGAAGCGGCGAGGGTCGCTATCCGCAGCGTCACTGTGTAAGGTGCCTGTTCCGGTCTGTCCCACCTGCTGCAGCACGGACTGCACCAGATGATCGCGCGCCGCCGGCGCGACCCTGCTGAGCATGTAACGGGTAAGCTCCGCGCCCCAGCCTTCCACGGTGGATGTGAGGGTAAAGGCGGCCGCGCCGTCGGCCTGTACCTTGAACGAGAGGTGGCTTTTACTCTGGTTGTCTTGAGTAGCAGGTGAGCGCGCCATCTCGCCGGATTGGGTCAGCAGGATCGGTTTGTCCAGGTTGGTAATGGGCAGAAACCCGGCCGCAATCGGCGCTGCGGTGGAGTCCAGGTACAAATTCAGACTGGGAATGTAGGTGATGACATGGTTGAGCAGGCCCAAGGTGGGCACTGAGGGCAGCGCATAGGCATTGCCCTGATTGATGAGCGCCGGCGAGCTCTCGATGGCCACGGCGCGCAGCAGCGCTTCGAGCAAGGCCACATGATCCTTGCAGTCGCCGTACAGGTTGTCCAGGACGGCTTGCGCCGGATGAGGGACAACGCCGCCCTGGCCGACATGCACCGCCACATAGCGAATGTTTTTGCGCACCCACTCGCTCAGGGCCAGTGCCTTGCGCCGGGGTGTATCCAAGTGGGCCGTCAGCTCGTTGGCCAGCGCCGTGATGGCCGGAGTCACGGTGACTTCGGCGCGTTGGGCGTAGGCGCGGGCGAAATCCTTGTAACTGGCAAACGTCGACACCGCCAGATACGGCCCGTGGTCCACATAGGCCACGGCACTGCTCTCGATTCGAGGCCATTGGCGAGCCACATAGTCCCAGCGATAGCGCTTGCGCCCCGTCTGCGCAGGCAGGGTAGTGCCAGTAAAGCCTTTGCTGTCGGCCTGCAGGGGTTTGTCTTCGGGCAATTCATAGCTCAGGCTTAGCTGTTCGACCTCGTAGGAATCAGGAAGGAACAGCTCTTCAAAATGCCCGGGGAATAAAGCGGTTGTACGATGGCGCTGATAGCGCAGAACCAGGCGGTCGCCCACGGCCACCTCGGGAAAGATGACGACCTTCATCCGATGATCCTGAAACATCGGCGCCTGGGTCGAGACAGGCTCCTGTTGCTCTTTGATCTGCTGTGGATTGACCTGAACTTGGCGCCCGTCGGGCTTTAAGGTGAAGGCCTCAACAACATTCAGGGTTTCCAGGGACTGACTGTAGCTCAATGAGTGTTGCGCCTGATGCTGAATGGCGCGCTCTTCATTGATGCGCATTACCAGCTCGCCCTCCACAACATAGCTACCGTCCGCTTCGATCACATAGGCGTGGTGGCTTTTTTCAATGGTCGTTGAGCGATCGGTATGGTCTGTTGCTTGAGCCATCCCCACAGTGCCTGCCCAAAGAGACATCAGGCTCAAGGCGCTGGTGAATAAATAATTCAACGGTTTCATTTCAGTCCATTTGATTTGAGTTTGTTAAGACGCGGACAGGGCCGCTCGGCGTTACGGGGAATGGGGTGAGGTCCTGGGTTGGGGGGGGGGAGTTGGTCGGGGGGCGGGCTTCCAAGGTTTTCAGTGGGCGGAGCAGGGCCGGCAGGTGAGTGGATCAACACGCCATCGCACGTTTTTTATTAAGGCAAAAGGCTCGTGTGTGGCCTCTCGTGTGGCCATGGATAGGCGATATTGAGTCAATATAGTTTGCGATCGTGAACGGATATTGAAAGTCAAAAACAAGCAAAAAAGATGAATGTTGACCAAGGTGTCGAGGCCCTGCTGCGAGATCGGTGCGGTGGGGATCAATGTGATTTGGCGTACCCATGACAATGGAAAGTCTCTGGAAACAATTAGTAAGACTTCGGCGTACCGGCGTTTTATTGGTTTGCTAGGCTGCATCGCGGTTCAACCTAAGGCTTTAGTCCGCCCCTGTCCTTCCCCAGCATGGGCGGACTTTTTTTCCTCGCCTGTTGGCCGGCCGTCTCAAAGGAGGGGGTGACGTCGAACCGAGAATTATCGGCACCGCCGTCTTGTTGGGCGCCATGGTCGTGGCCATCGCGCTGTTGATCAGTGGCTGTCAGGTCATGGATCGCGCGTGACCCTGCGTGGAATCGCCAAGGGCTTGGCCGGATAAGCCCATTGTCACGCGCACTACAAAAAGGAGTTTCACCATGAGTTTTAACGTCACCCAGCTGGCCGTTGAAGGCGAGCTGCACGTGCTGGAAAAACTGCTGCAATCGATCCCTTCGGGGTTGGATAACCTTGAATACACGTGCGGTGAATGTACCGGTCTGATTCTGTGCCTGGCCCGCCTGAAACTGATCAGCCTTGAGCAGCAAGAAGGTTGCCTGAACGAAGTGGAACGCCTGCGCGACCTAGGTCTGGAACAGCGCGAAATTCAGGCTACCCGGGCCTCCCTGGCGGCGATGCAGGCGAACCTGAACGACTAGCAGGCGTAGGCCTGCCCCCAGCGTTCGTTTCCCTCCGACTGGGTGTAACGTGATGCCTTAGCACCTTTCATCCCGTCGCGCTTTTTTGAGCGCTCGATGACGCCTGCGCAATCAGCGCGGGTGTTGGCGTCTGGCTCATCCCGCAAAATGGGGTGATTGCCCCATGGGGCCCGGCAAACGGGCTCAGTAACCTGACTCTGGAATTCATGAGGTTGTGTGGAGCAAGGCCGGCCTGTCGATCGGTAGGGCCCTCCACCCGTTTTCTTTTCCAGAGCCCTGGCGATTCTGCGGTCTTGACGCACGAAGGGGCCTGTCAGGTAGTTGGGGTACACCATGTCGAAACCTATTGCGCAGTTCATCTCCTTTGTGCCGAGTTACGCCTTGCCTGAGGTGGCTCATGCCGGGTTAAGACAATGTTCGTACCCGCCGACCCAAGGCAGCGTCCGCTCGCTGCAGGTTCAGGGGCAGATGGCTGGCGCCTGTGTCGGACAGTTGACTCAGGGCGGTCCCAACGGGGTGAGCCATGAGTCGACCGCGCTGAATGATGCCTCAAGCGCGCCTTTCGTACGTCGCCAAGGCACTCGTGATCAGACGCGTCGTCCTCCCTTCTGGAAACTCCAGCCCCAAGTGCAGTTGGACGGCAAGGGCAGGCCGCTGTTTGACGCCTTCAAGTCAAGCCCTCTTGGTGAGCTGTTGCACCAAGCGTTGGGTCAGTCCGGGCAGACCTATCAAGCCAGTCAGTGCGCCGATCTCAGCCAGTTTCTGCTCGATGAAAAAGGTTACGTGGTGCACCTCAAACAAAGCCCCGAGGCGGTGTATGTGGCGCGCAGCAGCCAGGCGCAGGCAGAGGCCGCGAGCCCGAACCAGCGCGCGCGCCTGGACTATCGGCAGGGATGTGTTCAGGTCGTGGATCGTGCAGTCAGCAGTGCGCCGCTGCCCGTGTTGCCTTTGGCGCACCAGGGGTATGTGACGGGCATCTATCAGGATCAGGGTGGGCAGCGTCTGTGCCTGCATCAGGAGCAACTCTACGCCTTCGATGACCGGCAAAACCTGTGGGTTCTGCGCCAAGACACCGCCGACCTGCAGTTCAAAGCGTTGCAGACTCAGGGCGATGGCAAAGTGTATGGCCAGGTTGGCGGGGCGCTGGTCGATCTGTCCGGCGAAAGCGGTCTTCGCGTGGCCTTGCCCGAGGGAGCCCGCGCGTACTCGGTGAATGCCGAGCAACAGCTGGTGGTCTTGAGCGGGGAGCCGGATCAGGTGCTGCACCTGGCCGATCTTGGCCAGGCAGACCCCGTGTTGCGCCCGGTTACCCTGAAACTCTCGCATCAAGGCGCATCAACCCTGGCCCAGAGTATCGGCCTGAGTCAGCAGCAGCTGTTTGTCTGTGACACCGAAGGGCGTCTATACCAAGCACCGCTTGAGGCACTGGCCGGTGCGGAGCTGACACTGCAAAGCGCGTCGTCCGGGTCCACTGCGACCTCGGCCCGGCCAAGGGCAGAGCAGTCGGTGGTGGGTTTTTTGAGTACCGAGGACGGACAGGTTCAGGCGCTGGTCAGTGACCGGGGACGCGTCCATTCGCAGCAGCTGGATCCGCAGGGTGTTCTGGCCGGGGCGGGCTGGAACCTCAGTGAGGCGCTGGTGCTCAAAAACCGCCGCGGGTTGCCTGGCGCGCAGGTGTCGACACCTGCGCTGACCCTGGATCTCAATCGACTGGGCCAGTTGGGACTGGAGGGGCAGCGGATCACCTGGTGGGATGCGGTCACTCAGACCTGGAAGGATTCCGGGGTCAAGGGAGTGGAGCAGTTGCAGTGCGACATGGCGGGCAGGGCGTATGTGCTGCACGAAGGCGCCGTGAAAAAGTTGAATGTCTCGCATCAGGCGCCTTCACTGGTGTTCGGCGCCAGTCATGCCTTGAGTCAGCCGGCACGCTCGACCAGCGTGGAGATCAAGGACGCGGTAGCCGCGCTGCAGGGATGTAAAGTCACGGCGTTCGCCATGCTCAGCGACCAACAGTTTGTGGTGCTGGATGATCAGCAGCAAGTGATCGCTCATCATCCGGACGGTGAACCGGTCACTCTCAAATATCCGCTGTGGGCTGGCAACCTGTGCGCGTTGGCCTTCGATGAGCACCGGCATTTGTATGTCATGACCGACAAAAATGAATTGTTCATGATGGCCAGACAGGACTGGCAGGCACGGGGCAGCGAGGCGGGAGCGCTGTCCCGATGGACGTCGATCCAGACGCCGCCGGGGACGCAGTTGACCGGTATCCGCAACGCTGGCGACAACCGTTTGAGCGCCACTTTCAGCCAGGCGGGTGGGCCTCAGATAATGCGTCTGAAGCAGGGCGAATGGCAACCTGTGACCACCAGCGTTGCGTCGCTCAACCCTTTTGACGCGCTGTCCCAGCGAGTCCAGACGGCCGAAAAAGTTGTGCGGCTTCCCACGCTGGGACTGAGCATGCGAACGAGCACAAACTTGATGGGGCGCAGCAATGTAGACAATACCCATGCCGCCAGTACCCGTGAGTTTGTGCGCGCCAACATTTTCAAACCCTCCTGGGAAGTGCCGCGGGTGCTAAAAAACGTCGGTCACTACGTCCAGCATCAGTATCAGGGGCGCAAGGGCCTACGCCCGCTCTATGAAAGCGAGTCGAAGGTGTTTGCGCGCCTGCCAGAACTCAGCCAGCAGCCGCTGGCAGCTGCCGGTCGAGACTTGAAATCGCGCATTGCCGCCCTGAACCTGGGGCCGCAGGGACAGTCCCTGC
This sequence comes from Pseudomonas sp. JAI115, assembly GCF_014200835.1. NCBI lineage: Bacteria > Pseudomonadati > Pseudomonadota > Gammaproteobacteria > Pseudomonadales > Pseudomonadaceae > Pseudomonas > Pseudomonas sp. JAI115. The sequence goes on along the minus strand of NZ_JACHCY010000004.1, from coordinate 212,845 downwards.
AACAGGCGCTGGAAACGTTTCGTGCCCAGCTGGAGGAGTCCAGTCATAGCGCGCTCAAGCAACTTGGTCAGCAGCACGGTCGTTCAAAACTATTGCAGCAAAAAGCCGGCCTGCTAAACATCCATGGTGAGCTGTCGGCGCCGTCCCGGCGGCGTGAAGTGAGCATGAAGGTCAGCCAGCTGTCACAAAAGCTCAACCTCAACAGCTCGGGGCATGATTTGCTCGGTGCGTTGAAAAATTCGCTGCAGTATCTGGCGCCGACAGCGGAAAACCACACGCACCAATTGCTGGGTACCCTGCAGGAAAAAGGCATGCAGCTGTCCTATCAAAAGGCCCAAGTACCTTTGGCACAGCGACGCGATGGCGGCGAAAGCCAAGGCTTGGTCAAGGCCGATCTGGCTCTGGGCAGCGTGACCCTGATGGAGCTGGGCGGATTACTCGATGAGCTTGAGTGTCTGCCAATGGCCGACGACGGTCTGCACCTCAAGGCGCTACAGGACAAGTTCGAGGCGCAGCGGGCTGCCTATGAAAGCAATGAGGTTCGTCAGGTGACCCGCATGGGCTTTACCGATCATGCCAGCCTGGAGGCGACCTATGACGGCATCAAGGCGTTTCTCAATGGGTTCAAGAAGGCCGATCATGCCATCAGCGTCAATCTGCGGGCCGCGACCGGCAGCAGCAACCAGACTGAGCTTGCGCAAACCCTCAAGAGCACCCTGCGCGCCCTCAATACGGACGATGAAATTGTTCTGCAGCGCAGTTACGGGCTAAACCTGGGCAGTCCCGTCGTCGGCTTGCCCAGCGGCAGTGCCGGCGGTGTGCGCACCTACGGTATGAACGCCGAGCGCACTGACAAGGGGCTGACGGTCAGTCTGATGCGTGATGGCGGTGTGTCGGGAGCAGTGACAGTAGGCTTGGCGACCATTGATCTGTGGCCCGAGCTGTTCGGCGAGGAGCACGTGCTCAACACTATCCCGCTGGCTGATCGCGCCCTGACGCCGGCACTGCGCCTGGGAGTCAATGCCACGGCCAGCGCCAGTGCCACGCAGCGCCATGCGGTGGCGTTCACGGTACCGGAGGACGGCATCGAGGCGTTTGTCGATGATCTGTTTGGTGGTGAGCTGAACCCTCTGCAGGTAATGAGCAAGGGCGTGGAGCACGCCACGCAACGCAGCACGCGCCTGAATACTGATCTGAACGTCAACGCCACGGCTGAGCTGCGTGGCGAGGTTAACCTGTCGGAGAAGGGCAGCACGCCGTTGGCGGCGGCCATGCGTATCGGTGTCGGCGGGACCGTCAATGTCAATCTGCTGAACTACACCCGCAACGCCTTGGAGCAGCGCAACGAGCTTGAGCAGACGCAGGAAATCAGCCGTAATCGTCCGCGCCTGCTCAACAGCCTCGAAGCTTCCGCCTCTGTGCAAGGGCAACTGAGCGCCAGTCACCGCACGGGGCAGAACGCGCTGGGAACCAACATCGGACTGGGCGCCAGCGTGGCCGGCGTGCTGGACAACAAGACCAGCAAGCGGATCAAGTTCACCTTCAAGCAGGCGGTGGTGCAGACCGAAAAACACCTGAGCGAGCTGACCGTGAAACTCGCCGCTGCGTTCAAGGATCCCGCACCACAACAGGAGCTGGCGCGTCTGGCGGATCGTCAGCAGCCGATCTACAAGGAGCTGACCCCGGAGCAGGTCGTTGATGCGCATCTGGCAGGCCTGAAAAGCTATTTCCTCAACCGTGAACAAAACGATCGGCAATACGCCGCCGTGCGGGCGCTGCAGCGCAGTCTGCATCAGCACGAAGCCGCCAAGAAGCACTACAGCGTGTTGGACAGTGCCCGTTTTGAGAGTGCCTATACCCAATTGTCACGCCTAAACACCGCCAGTGCGGTCTCGCGCCTGATGGGCCTGGTCAGTGCGCATCACGCCCCCAGCAACGCCGAGAAAGTGGCCGCCTGGCTTGAACAGGACGCCACCCTTCAAGCGGTGATCAAGCAACTGCAGGCCAGCAGCGGCATCCAGGCCAAGGTGCGTCTGGAACTCAAGGATGCGGTGCAGGAGGAGATTATGCGCCGCACGGAGCGCGGTGAACTGTCCGAGCAGGCTCTGGCCACGCTGCTCAGCGACCGCCAGAACATGCGCATCAAGACCATCACTGTGACCCAGAGTGCGAGCAAGGCCGAAGGTTTTTCTTCGCCCGTGCCGGTGGTGCGTTACACCAGCAATGCTTCGCTCAATCTCAACAAGGTGGTGGGCAAGATCGACTTCAGCTACGGTCGCGATCACGACACGCCCTTGAGCTATACGCTGGACGGCGGGCTGCTTAACCCCTCCGAGGCCTTCGGGCATCTGGTCGGATCGTTGAAAGACAGCGGTTTTGAACTGGAGCGCTAAGCATCAGCGTGAGTACCAGTGGGGTGGGATGTTCAGATCCCGCCTCATCGGTATGACCTCCCATCTTTGTATTTTTTACCTGTTCTGTGCCGGTTGCTTTTTAAGGAGACACACGCATGACCTGTGCCCCAACACTCCCTTCGCTGATCGACCATCTGGGCGCGCAACTGGGCACCTCCCTGACCCTGGAAAACGGTGTCTGTGCCTTGTACGACAGCCATCAGCAACAGGCCGCCGTCATCGAAGGTGGCGAATACAGTGACAGCGTGATGCTGCACTGCCGGCTGGGTGCTTTGCACCCCGAGCAGGAAAACCTGACGCACCTGTTGAGTTTGAATTTTGATGTGGCGCTGTTGCGGGGTTGCTGGCTGGCCCTGGATCAAGGGGATGTGCGCCTGTGTGCCCAGCGGGAGCTGAGCACTCTGGATGAACAGCGCTTCTGCGATCTGGTCAGGGGCTTTATTGCCCAGGCGCGTGAAACCCGCTCCTCGCTGGGGCATCTGCTCGCTTGATCCAGACGCTGCCGACAGTAGACGGTCACTCAAGTGGTCGGGTGCAATGGGTGTGGGTCAGGGACGGGCTCTGAGCGGCGGACGAATCTGAATGCTGGACTCACAGGTCTGGCAGGCCAGGAGATTGGGCTCGGTCGGTTGCATGATCGATTTGACATGGTTCTGAAAGCAGCGTACGCACAGGTAGTAGTCGGCCGCCGCCCGATCGGTCAGCGATTTGAGCCGGTAGACAAAGGTGCCGGCCGGCAGGCTGTGCAGCGCGTAGCTTTTGTATTCGTGGGACCATTGCTTGAGTCGCAGGGTTTCCTGGCGCAGTGCCTCTTGTTCCTCGAGCAGTTGGGAGAGGGTGACCTGAGCACCGGCCAGTTGTTGTTGAATCTTCTCCACCAACAGGTATAGCGCGCGTGTTGCGGTCATAAATTGCTTCTCGGTCTTGGCACTCATGGCCTGCTCAAGCAGGCTGGCCAGGGCATTTTTACTTTCAAGCAAAGCGGCGGGTGTTATCAGCATCGTTTAATCCAGCAAGGCAAAGCGCCGAAGGTTAGTTGCCCTCGTACGGCGGATAGGGTGTAGATGTTTCAAAAGATTTCTCGTGTTCGCGCGAGGCGGACAGCTGCGATGGCCGCATTGGGCGAGCGAGCGGGGCGTTTGTGAAGTGAAATCTGCTCGATTCACACGCCACAGAGATCTTTTGAGAAGGGGCGGTCTATACCGACCTTATCGCCCTGGCTTTGATAGGGTCGGAGCACTGCTGGTGCTGTGTGCCCGATAAAGGAGCAGGTTCGACAAGGTGGTCTGGGCTGTCAGCCGACGTGGAGGTGCCTATGGTTCGCCTTGAGCAGTGTGACCCTGCGCTGTGTGCATTGTTGAGAGAGGATGCCTGTCGCCTGTTCGACAGGGCGCCCTTGCGGTTTATGGATCGTTCGCGCAAACACACGCATATCGGCATTGCTGGCGATGCGGGACATTACTACAGCCTGCGCCATGAGCGCTGCACCGCCTCGATGCGCACGGCGTTGTCGCTGTTGGCGCCGCGTCTGCAGGGCCACGAACTGGATCGGGCCTACATCAACATGTATCCCTCCAACAGCTTTATCCCGGCCAATCGCTGCGTCTGCGAAGGGCCGTGGCGGATGGCGGTGGTGCCTTTGCAAAGCCACCCGGTGCAGGGCGTCACTTGGTACGACGCGATGGATAAGGCGCATCACGTCATTGATGAAATTGGCCGGGCGCTGATCTTCGAAAGCCTGGCGGTCATGCACGCGGTGCGGGTGGTCACTCAACTGCGCCTGTCGGCGGTCTTTTTGTATCGCTAAAAAACCGGCCGTTTCTGCGCGCGTACGCCACTCCGCCCGCGGGGATGGTGGTGAATACTTGTGACTTCAGGACTTTTCACTCTGCCCGCAGAAGGCTTGGCGCCATTGTGTCTGGCTGGGCGCATTTTGCCGCCTCTATCGGTTATCGGAAGGGGCAACGGCCGTTTTCCAAAGGCTCCGTAGAAACGAAAAAACGTAAAAAACGCAAGAAAGGAAAAAAGCCGTGATCGTGCAAGGGTGGATGTGGATTGTTCTCGGCCTCGTATTGGCGGTCGTTGAAATAGCCACGCTGGGTTTTTTTGTGTTCTGGTTTGCCCTGTGGGCGTTGCTGGTTTCATTGCTGGTCTGGGTCAAGCCCGACCTGCCCTTGCACCTTCAGGTGCTGGTCTGGCTGGTGCCCTCCTGCATGTCGGCAGCAGGGGGGTTCGCCCTGCAAAGACGTCGACGTCGCGCGGCACGTAAAGCCCGAGACGCAGCCTTGGGTGAGGTCGGCCTGATCACGGCGACGGTGGCCGAGAGCCAGAAGGGCCGGGTGGCGGTCGAAGACGACACCCTGCGCGTTGAAAAAGCCTGATGGTTGCAGGCGTTTCCCCTCTCATCGGCTGGTGCTCTGGGCCAGTCCCATGTCTGTGAATCCTGTCTGATGGATAGTGCCATGTCGAAGTTTTCTGTCTTGCGTCTGGAGGCGATGGCCTCTCAGGCATGGAACGGCGTGTCCGTGCGCGGCCGACAGGTCACGGCTGTCTTCTGCGGCATGTTTCTGTCGCCGCTGGTCACCGCCGATGACCACGCCGGTCATGCCGAGGAACTGGCGCCGACGGTGATCACCAGCCTGGCCCCCCGTTCACCGCTGACGCAGGTGACCGATCCTCGGCAGGCGCGGCAGCCAGTGCCGGCCAGTGATGGCGGTGATTACCTGAAATCCCTGCCGGGTTTTGCTCTGATTCGGGCCGGCGGTACCAATGGCGATCCGGTGTTGCGCGGCCTGTTCGGCTCGCGGCTGAACATCCTCACCAACGGCAGCCAGATGCTGGGTGCCTGTGCCGGGCGCATGGATGCGCCCACCTCGTACATTTCACCTGATACGTTTGACAGGTTGACCGTGATCAAGGGCCCGCAAACGGTGCTGTACGGACCCGGTGCTTCGGCCGGCACCATCCTGTTCGAGCGCGAACCCTCCCGTTTCGGCGAGCTTGGCGCCACGGTGAATGCCAGTCTGCGCGCCGGATCCGCCGGGCGCCTGGACAAGGTGGTCGACGCCGCTGCCGGCGGCCCGTCGGGGTATGTGCGCGCGATTGGCAACACGGCGCGTGCCGACGACTACCGGGATGGCCATCATGAGCGCGTGCCTTCGCGGTATGAGAAGTGGAACGCGGACCTCGTCCTGGGCTGGACGCCGGATGCTGACACCCTGATCGAATTGACGGCCGGGCAGGGCGATGGCCAGGCGCGGTATGCGGCGCGCAGCATGGATGGCTCGCAGTTTCTGCGCCAAAGCCTGGGCCTGCGTTTTGAGACCGCCAACCTGGGCGAGGTGCTGGAAAAGCTCGAAGCCCAGGTCCACTACAACTATGCCAATCATGTGATGGACAACTACACCTTGCGTACCCCCTCCGGCAGTGGGCCGATGGCGGTGTCGCGTGGCTCCAGCGTGGATCGACGTACGCTGGGTGGGCGAATCAAGGCCACTTGGCACTGGGCCGATCTGCAGTGGATTGCTGGACTGGATGCGCAGACCGATGCGCCGCGTTATCGCAGCGCCGCCGGTGTTGATGCCTACAAGGCGTTGCCCTATTTCAAGGAGGCCGATTTTCATAATTATGGCGTCTTCAGCGAGATGACCTGGCACGCCAGCGAACGTGATCGGTTGATCAGCGGCGTGCGGCTCGATCGTGCCTCGGCCAAGGATTATCGACCTACCCTCTCTGCGTCCGGCGTGACTCGGCCCAATCCCACAGCCGATCATACCCGTGCCGAGACCTTGCCCAGTGGGTTTGTGCGCCTTGAGCATGATCTGGCCAACAGTTCGGCGACGCTGTACGCAGGCGTCGGTCATACGCAGCGTTTTCCGGATTACTGGGAGCTGTTTTCACCCAAGGCCGGGCCGCAGGGCTCGCTCAATGCCTTTGATGGGATCAAGCCGGAAAAAACCACCCAGTTGGATGTTGGCGTGAACTACAAGGCGCATGAGCTTGAAGCTTGGCTGTCGGGGTATGTCGGGGTGGTGCGTGACTACATTCTCTTTGATTACAGCCCCGGCCAGGGCGTGTCCTCGCGCGCCGACAACGTCTCGGCACGGATCATGGGTGGGGAGCTCGGGGCGGCCTATCACCTGACCGAACACTGGAAAGCCGATGTCACCCTGGCCTACGCGTGGGGAAAAAACAGCAGTGACGGTATGGCGCTGGCGCAAATGCCGCCACTGGACACCCGTTTTGGCCTGACCTATGCCGAAGACAACTGGAGTGCCGGCGCCTTGTGGCGGGTGGTGGCGGCGCAGAACCGGATTGATCGCCACAAGGGCAACGTGGTGGGCCGGGACTACGAATCCAGTGCAGGTTTTGGCGTGTTCTCGCTCAACGGAGCGTACCGCATCAATCGGCACTGGCAGGTCAGCAGCGGCGTCGACAACCTGTTCGCCAAGGCGTACGCCGAGCACCTGAACCTGGCAGGCAACGCAGGCTTTGTTTATCCGGCCAGCCACCCGCAGGCGATCAACGAGCCGGGGCGCACGTTCTGGACGCAAGTGGACATGAAGTTTTAAGCGTTAGAGGGCTCTGTTGAGCCCTGCGCAAAATGTAGGGTGAGTGCTGGATATACTGCCGGAAGGACTTGCGCAAGCTCAAGCGCACCACTCTCTTGTGGGATTACCTCCGTGAGGCGACGGAGCTTAATAGCCCTGCTATTACCGGGCCAAGCGGCAGTCCTCAAGTTTTCCGACAGTGGAACTGAGAGAAGTAAGGAGACCACATCCCAACGTCACTGAGAGGTTCAAAACAACAGGTGTGTAACACCTGTTTTATAACACCACTTGGCACGCCCGAAGACCACTTACAGGACGCCTGCGCGTGCGCGATAAGGCTCAGGCGCGAGGGCCTACGGGATACGCGGCGTCTGAAAATGAAGGTGGTCATTCAGATTTTTCTATCAGATTCTCGAAGATCGTCGTGTCACTCATGGCCGCCAAATAGATGGTAGACGACATCACCGAGGCCCTCTGCCAGAAGACCATCCTGGACAACTCCAAGAGAGACAGCGATCAAACCAAGAAATCTGTAGGTGGCACGCTTGGTAGTCAGGGTTCGGATTACAGCAACAAAGGTATTTGATCTTGTAGTCATCGCTTACCCTACGTGGGTTTTCGCTGCCTGAAGGCTAGCGACGCACATAAGCCCCAGCGCGAAATTCTGCAATGCTCAAATCTGCATATGCCTTCTTTGCTTCCTCTTGCAGTGCTGCGGCATAACCTTTCGAACTGATAAAGAGTCCACCAACAATCACAAGGCCAGCAACAGAATCACAGCGCACCATCCATGAAGCTCCCTTTTAGATAACCGCACAGAATACAGCATCGCCATCAGCAACAGGCAGTCCTAAGCCGTTCGCACCTCATTGAGTAGCTCAGGGTGCCTATCTAATAACTTGAGCAGCTTTATCAAGGCCAGTGGTGGCTTGGTCTTACCGTTCTCATAGCGGGAAAAGGCGTTGGCGCCACCACCGAAAATCTTAGCGGCCTCCCGTTGGTCAAGTGCGAGCTTCTTACGCACCGTGGCGATAAAACCGGGGTCTACAAGGCCCGCGTTGACTCTCTTTGAGAAGACCCGCATTTCCTTCACGACACGGTCGGACTCGACTGCATCTAAGATCGACTCAGAGCAAGACGGGCAGAAATCCCCCGTCACCTTGGTAATAACAGTGACTTCGCCCTTGTAGGTATAGGGCAGGTCGCGGGTGTCACGGACCAATTCCGCAGCACCGCAAACAGGACATTTCATGGTTTTATAACTCTTTAAAGGACACGATCAGCACGTCTTCAATTACCGTGAGTTTCAGATATGCCTTCCCCGTCTTCGTGTGTGGCCGATACACGTCTTGCCAAATCGCGTGGGCAGCATGAGTGGTCATGCTCTTGTAAAAATCCATTAGTTGAAGGGCCATTACCACAGCCATGACCGAACGTTAACCTAATAGGATGTTAGTTGGCAAGTAGGTTATTTCAGTGCCAGTCGCTTTAAGCAGTCCCACGAGCATCTTAGCGACGGTCTCAACGGGGTACGCCTGACCCATAGACATCAAAGGTAATGGTGCCTGATGCGTGCTCCATGACAGCTTGAGCGTAAGCCGTAGGAACCCCTTTGGCCTGCATTAAGGACGCCAGCGAGTGCCGCATAGAGTGGAGCGTTAAGCGGTCGCGGTACGGATGGCAGTTACCTGCCACCCCTACCGCGAGCGAAGTCATGGTGCCGATTTTGCCAGACCAGGCGATTCGCGGTGATAGATCGATTGGCAATGGCAGCCGTTAAAGCAGTGTGATCGCACCGCCGGAGCCTGCGCGCTGCCACGGCAAGCCCAACACCAGAGCCTGGAGTTGCTCGGTATCCAACTCTATTTCAGAGCCATGGCGAATGCTTGGCCAGTGGAGCTTACCCTGGTACAGCCGGCGAGCCGCCAGCCAGATGCCGAAGCCGTCATGCACCAAAACTTGCATACGAGTGGCGCGGCGGTTGGCGAACAGATAAGCCCAGTGCGGCTTCGCCGCACCAAACACCGTGATCACTCTGGCCAACGCGGTACCGGCGCGCATGTCCATCGGCTCGGTGGCGAGCCAGATGGAATCGATGCGAAGCATCGCAGCAGGTCTCGAAGAAAGGTCGCGCAGGCAACAGCACTTTTGGTTGGCCAGTTCACTTTGACGGTACTGCGCGGGTGCTGGATTTCAACGCATTATGCTGCGTGCGAATTTGCTACGGCCAGCTGCATGGGTAACGGAATGAATGCAGGTTGCAGCGCCGTGCTTTTCTGCGCTTGCAGCCGAATCCATTTGTGTACGAGGTTTGCGTTGAGACCATGGCTGAGCGCGATGCTGGCAATTGAAGCTCCGGGCTGGGCAGACTCTTGAATGACCAGGACTTTGAAGGACTTGAAGTAGGAACGGCGTTGTGGTCGCATGAAATACCCGCTTAAAAGGCTGGAACTGGTGCCCACTTAAATTTAAGTGCACACCATCTCCTTGTAGTGGTCTAATGAAACCGGACACCCATTTAGGCGAGAATGCTCGTCAGATAGAGGTGTCTGATGACCAAACAACCCCGTACCTTTTCCGCTGAATTCAAACGCGAGGCCGCAGGCGTCGTGCTCGATCAATGCTACAGCCATATCGAAGCCTGTCGCTCACTCCGAGTGGTCGAGTCTGCATTGCGTCGCTGGGCCAACCAGCTTCAACAGGAGTGCAACGGTGTAACCCCACAGAGCAAAGCCCTGACGCCCGAGCAGCAGAAAATTCAGGAGCTGGAAGCCCGGATTGCCCGTCTTGAGCGGGAGAAATCTATTTTAAAAAAGGCTACCGCGCTCTTGATGTCAGAAGAACACGAGCGCATGCGCTAATTGATCAGCTGAGTGCGCGCGAGCAAGTTGAGTTACTTTGCGAACCCTTTGATGTACCGCGCTCGTGCTGCTACAGCCGTCGCTTCAGGCGATGAACTCCAGATGTTGAACGGATTCGATTACGCAGTCGGGTCAACGAATTGTTCACGCAAAGTCGAAGCTCTGCCGGCAGCCGCAGCCTTGTGTCGATGATGCAGGAAGATGGCGAGCAGATTGGCCGGTTCAAGGTGCGTGGTCTGGTGCGAGAACTGGGATTGATCAGCAAGCAACCGGGCTCGCATCCTTATAAAAAAGCGACGGTCGAGCGACCAGACATTCCGAATATTCTGAATCGAGAGTTCGATGTGCCTGCGCCCAATCAAGTCTGATGCGGCGACATTACCTACATCTGGGCGCAAGGAAAATGGCATTACCTGGCTGTGAGCAAACCGGATACGGGCTTGGTGATCAAGGCGCTGGACATGGCCTATGAGCAACGCGGCAAGTCCCAAGGCCTGCTGTTTCACTCGGATCAGGGCTCCCAATACGGCAGCCGACAATTTTGCCAGCGGCTCTGGCGGTATCGCATACGTCAGAGCATGAGTCGTGGAGGTAATTGCTACGATAACTCGCCTATGGAGTGTGTTTTGCGGAGTACCGACCGTTGGCTACATGACGGCCCAAGAAGCGCAGCGAGATATCAGTCATTATTTGATGCATCGCTACAACTGGATTCGGCCACACCAGTTCAACAACGGGCTACCACCAGCTCAGTCCGAAAAAAGACTTAAAGTCGTGTCCGGGATCAGTTGACCACTACACCTGGCCCTGCGGGGCTGGGTAGATGACTTCGCCGGACGCATAATGCTCAAGCTCATCCTCATGGCTTGAGTCCAGCGGAATAAAGCGTTCACTCACATAGAGAGGGCTAACGTCCAAAATATCTGCAAATCTGCGATCATTTGGACGGACTGCCTAGTTGGGTAATGGGATAAACTTTCTTGCCGTTTATCCGAGCCGCTAGCTCAATGCCATAGCCACGCCGAGGAGCTGCGCTTCGCGCGCCGTCAAGCATTAGCTGAGGCATCCCATATGGCGTCCCGAGCCTAAGCTGTAACTCGCATTCCTCTCCGCGAGTGGTGCTTGGTGTATCTGCCTAACGTCCCGCGCTCGGTCATATCTAGCAAGCGGACTGATCGCAATAGGCCGAAGATTTAGTTTTCTCGCAAATGCCAAGACATCAAGATTACGTTGATGCTCGATAGTTTTGCCATTCTCTTGCCGGCTGCGCTCTGCCGGCAGTAATAACGCTTGATCCAGCGTGAGGCGGCCTACATGCATCTTTTCAGCTTGACGCAGCAAAGCAGTCCCAACCCTCACGTCCCAGTAGGTTGGCTTTGCCCGATCCCAACGGTTTAACGATGCCTCTTCCCAGAGAAGGTCGAGAAGCCCGCCCAGGCGCATGGTGTCGCGTCGTACAGCTCGATCTCCGTGACGGGGGGCATTTGGCGGTGCATCATTTTCCACCTCAGATTTTGGGGCCTTCAATCCCCGGGCGAGGCTTACAGTTAACCCGCCATCCGCTCGGACATTAACTGCTTTTCGCGTATAGCCCTGCATACCTGACTGACCGCGACTCGGGCCATAGAACTGACAGTTGCGCCGATGATTATGATTGGTGTCTTGGTAACGAGCGAACACGTAGCCGGATCGAATACGTCTAATTGCCAGCTTACACTCATTGCCGTCGGAAAGGCAGTGACACATGGTATAGGTTTTCAAATGCGCCCTCTCCAAGGCTTGTTCCCATCGGTCTTCCGCTTGCTGTTTCGGGTAGAAGACAGCCTTGGTCTCCGCGATTTCAATTGGATATGTCTGAGACATTCTTCCTTCGGCTCAGAAAAAATTAATCCCCTGATATGCAGTGCACATCAGTGGGCGCCACGCTGGCTTACGCAAAGCTGAATTGGGCCGCAATTCCAATTTTCGCGCCAGAGTCGATGCCATCTGTGCCGGCACAAATATTCCCGCTGGATGCACTATTACCAGATCTAGCGGCAGGTTTTGCTCAGGTCTGACAGAGCGGCCTCAAGATCGAGGCGGTCAGCTTCCTGGGAGCTCTGAGCGAGGAGATCCTTCGCTGGTCGGTTCTCCTTAAGGGCATAGCTACCTACCATCAACGTGACTGGATGCACTCCTAACACGGGCGCGATGGTGTCCAATTTTTGAATGGTCGGAACGTAACGGCCTCTCTCAAGCGTGCTGATATATGTGCGACTGCTCACCGTCGCGAAATCTTCCTGGGTCAGCTTTTGCTTAACTCTCCCCCACTGCAAAATCTGACCGAATGCGCTTTTCAATTCCACTTTGCTGTTCCGCAAAGAGAAAGATAAGGCACCTTCTGAGTGGTATATGACATACAATGTATACTGTTCATTTGAAAGGGGTGCGGTATGTTTATCACCAACCGATGGGCAGAAGTGAATCGTTCCCATGCTTGGCTGGCCGAAGATCAGCAGGCTGGGCACTTCATAGAGCAACGGCTTTTTAGCGCCATGGCTCCACATCACCGTTACAAGGGAACGGGGAGAGGAATCGTGTGTTGAAGTCTTTTTTCTAGAGGACATGCGAACACTTGAGCAGTTCACGCGGATGGCTGTAGAGGGCGCGGCTGAGTTGTCGCTGCAGATCGTCACCCCTGGTTGGATGAATGGTAGCGGTGGATGGTCAATGGAGCCTTTGGAGGCTATTAATCAGAGTGAGGATGGCTTTCACAGGTGCTACACCGTTCAGAACGGCCGGCACTATTGCCAGCCTATTGCCAGCCTATTGGCAGCGATTGCCTTCGACATTGTTCTTTCCGAGAGCTTTACCGAAGAAAATAATAGGCTTGTCAGGTAGTGGCATCCTCGAAGTACTGTCTTGGATCAATCGAGTCTTCTGTCATGAGTTGAGCGGCTTTGATGATCGACTGAATCAGCCGATTGTTCTCCGCTCGCGCTTTTTCCAGCTGCGCTTCGAGAGCAAAAATCCTAGCACTTGTATTTCCCCGCCTGGAATTTTTAACATCTTTAAGATGGGCTAGGGTGGCTGCATATAATGATCGAATTTCTTGATCTCTCCACAGCGTCTGGCGACTGACAGCGACGTGCTGGGAAAGCCCTTTTTGTGTGAGTGGTCCCTGCATCCGGCCCTCTTTATACTCAGCGAGTATATATTTCGCCTGCTCCTTCCATTTTTTGTTCTGCTTCATGATGAGGCCTATTTAAATTTTGAGTAAGCGTCTAAGGCTGCCTTGCAGCTCGAAACCATATCAAACACAAATAACACATGCTGGTCGAATACATGGGTGCTATCTAGCTCAGACTTAATGCTAGTTGTGATATCTGCCTCGTTGTCTAAAATGATCTTCAAAATCCGCTCGTATTCAAGGAGTAAGTTCTCAATAGCAGTCCTCGCCTCCAGATCATCAGGGTTCAAATGAAATGATTTACACCCGGCGTCTGTGCCGAAGCCTCTGATACACATGAGGCCCCTGTCACACGGGCTAATGTAGAGCTCACGCGAGCATCCGCCCCATGGCGTTAGATTAAGAATGTTTAACTTCTCGATGATCATTGCTTCAATTAGGTCATCAGCGATGAACTCCTCCCGCCATCGGATGACCAGCTTGCCCAAAAAATCTTGGGGAGGATTATTGGTCAAGTAAAGCGATCTTACATACTCTGCTCTTTCTTTAGCGGTACGATAGTCATATTGACGACTCTGTCGCGGAGTGCGCCCCATCCAAAGGTCTACAGCTGCTTCGGATGGTCCTGCGCGAAGAATAGCTGTGGTAACCCAGCGGCGGATCTGATGAGGCGTGATGGAGAATGTTTTTCCGTCTCGGTCTCTCAGGTCAAGACGTTGAAAAATTGTGCTCTTCGAGGAGTTTGAAGAGAGGTAGTTATAAAAATCGGCTCTGGAAAGGGGGCGCGGGATGATGCCTTGCTCAGATACGGAGTTAAAATGGTTTTCCCAGATAACTATCAGGTTGTCGCTCAGTTTGTTAGGGTATCCATTGGTCGTGTGCTTAGCATAGTAAGGTGCTTCTTCGCCTAAATCGGGCATTACAAACTGTTCGTCAAAATGGCGCTGTAAGTGAAAGCGGTACTTTTTTTCTAGAGCCCGCTTGAGCAGTCGGATATCTATGACCAAAGATGGCACTCCGGCTCCAGCGCCTCTCCTAGATAGCATGACATCTCTAATATGAGCCCACCGACTTTTGATATTTAAAAGCTGGACGTATGAAGGTTTGGCGCCTGGTTTAAAGAGCCCGCTTTGTACCATTTCTTTCAGTAAGGTGCGCAGGGAATCAATAAACCATTTGCTTTTGTTAACTGACGGTTTTGAAGCGTTGGTGTAAACTCCTATATCAAGCACTGAAACACTGTAGCAATTTTTCTTGTACTTATTGAGGTAGTCTGACCAGTCCCATTTGCGCATGCGTTCGTCTACCCAAACCGCAAAGCGTGCTGCCGTTATTCTAGGGAGTTCAATGCCGCAGCTATGAAATCGACCGCCGCTATAAAGCTCTTTACTGGATATCGGAAAACACTCTGATATTTCGTCCACAAAATAATGGTGCTCTACTGGTAAGTCCAGCGCTGTGATCTGATCTACAGCACCGGGTTCTAGAGGATGCTTGGCTCGGTAGTCTGCAAGCATCTTTTCTACAAAAGAAAAACCATTTGTCTCGATATCAAGGGCTCTTTCTCTTGCCTCCTGACAAGCCGTGAGCAAATATTCATAGGCTTCCGTAAGAGGGGCGGTCCATAATTCCGCTACTGGCACCGCAGCAGGGATAGGGTTCTTTTCAATAGGGACCCGCACGAAAGTTGTATGAGTATCGTAGTCTTGAAAGAGGCAGTTCGCCGGTAAGTTCGTGATCTCACCAACCCTCAAACCAAGTGCCATACCAAAGCAAATTGCTTCCAGGCGAACTCTGTCGAAGCCAGGGGTTGGTTCAAGACTTGGATCGTTTTTGATAAGCCACCTAGCTTGCGCTATTCCCTGGTGCAAATTCGGAGAGAATAGGGTTTCTTCTCGATTGTTGAATTCTTGTGACGTAAGTTCTAGTGCGCTGTGGGTCGGGTTAGGTACTCCGGTTTTCCAATTGATGAACCGGTCAAGGAGTCGAAGCGGCGTCCCACCGTTGGTTGTGCTCAAGTTGTTGAGGAAATCTAGAAAGGCCTTCAGGGCATTCGCTCGATGATATACTGTAGACTCAGAATGATGTTGCTTAATTGAGTCCACAGTACGGTCGAAGAGTTTACGAGTAATGCCGCTCCATTCAGTGTTACAACTATCCATTACGGCGGAAAGATGCCTGATCGCTGCCATATGTCCTATCAGGAGCGCCGCTGACGGCCGTTTAAGCATTTCTTTAGCTATAAAACAGCGAGCGAGCTTTCCCGTTACCGTCGGAAGAATTGGCTGATCTTGGATCCTTTTTTGCAAAGAGCCGAGAGATGTAAACGGGATATTGCTCGATCGGTATTGCCATACCTTACCCTCAAAATCTCCGGCGACTAAACCGCTAGATTTGAGTTCTACAAATTGCTGATGAGCAAGTTTGTAGCGTTCTTCCAGAACCGTCATGCACATGCTCAATTGCCTAGCTCCTTCACTGCGATTATTACCGCCTGGGCGCCATGTATTGCTGCTTCGACTTGCTGGGCCATGGCGCCCGTAGAGGTGTTCCCAAGCATCTGCTGAAATTTAGTAATGTCAGCTAGAGCCGCTTCATGATCAGCATGACGGCCGGGCCTGAATTTGGGGCATGCATAGCAAGTCACAGTAGGATGGAAAGGACATGGCTCGGTCAAGCTGCACAGCCCTAAGCTGCTGATAGACGTTAATGCAGATCTATCAGTAGTTTTATCCGTAAACTTGCCGTTCCACATCTGAACTGCCGAGTTGATTTCGGGGCTCGCCATATGAGTCGTATTGATAAACTCTTGAAGTTCCAGATTGTAGCGAAAATAATGTTTTATGGAGTTTAGATTTATATGGTCTAAAGCTTCCGCGACTTCGTCGGGAGATGCTCCAGATAAAACCATGGAAGTTCCTTTGGTTCGACGAAGTCGGTATGCGGAAATTCGCATGAAGGGTGCTGTGTCGTTAGAGCTTCTGTGCGGATTAAACAGCTTAAGCGACCAAGTGAGCGATGTTAATTCATAGCTCAACCGGTGATTGTCTTGGTGTAGCGTGAATGGCGTCAATTTTGGATTCGATAGGAATCGCAGGAGACGAGTCTCAGATCTATAGGCTGAAGGAAACAATGGAATGGGCAATACGGGGGAGCTGATGCCATGTTTAGCGCATAATCTCTCAATTTCTTCGGATGCAGCTCTACATTGGTGTTCCGCAAAGGCACACTGTTGCTTTACAGCTTCAGCAGTATCCTTGGAAATGTAACGCTTTACTAGGTTGCTCGGATGCCTCCTAAGCCTTGAGCGTCGAATACCTTTCACGCTTGGTACCCTGACAAAAGCGCCACTCTCATCTAAGTCAAAGTCTGTGACCTGCATGAGGGCTAGTTATATTGGACGAATGCCCCAGTCGCGACAAAGCAGAAAAAGGGTTCGCTGTGCATGTGTTACATGCTCATTGATTAAAATGTTCATTTCAATATGCGTGAGTTGTACCCGAGTAAAGGGGCCGAAGTCATCATCTCGCATCGTCACTAGGTGTTTGTTATTGAATGCCTTTACAGTGAGCTGCGATAACTCAAGGCTGTCGTACTCAGTGAAGCCTGAAACGTCCTCATCCAGGCACCACCGATAGAATACACGGAGGGCAACTAACTCATCGTTGCGGCCTAATGCTTTTAGACGAATACATTCGCGTACGGCAATAGACGACAGTTGATCTCCAATGGACTCTGCGTCAACGCCCGGGAACTGATGGGGAGCTAAGATTCGCTGAACGACGATCAATGGTCTAAGGTCAATGTGGGTTTGGATTCGATCAATAAACCATCCTCTGAGCAGCCACTCTACTAACAAGTTGCCGTGTAGCGGGTGGCCCCATACGATATTCATCGGTGCGCGCCCAATTATTTCGATTGTTAGCTTTTCAAACCATGCATTAGCGTTGCGTAATTTTATTGTCTGACCGAAAGTGGACTGCACCGTGAAAGGGAAGGCTTCAGCCTCAATGCCAAGGTGTCTTTCTATTTCCTCAGTTAAATCCGTTGGCGAAAGTTTAGTCATCGTTATTACCTCGTGATTTTCTAATTTCGGATTCTCTCAAGAGTTCTCCAAGACGGTCCGATATTGCTTGTCGCGAATAGCTCTGAACGCTCTGGCCGTTCGGACTCCAACCTCCCAGGTAGGCTAGGGCATCGTTCACATTGATGCTGGGAACACGACTATTCTCAAGTTTTTTGCGGGCTATATTTGCTCCCGTCGATCTCAGTCCATGTGGATGAATCCGCTTCGAGGACTTAATTAGGCTGAGAATGCCTGCAACGATTCTGAGAATCGTATTTATCGTTCGAGCAGAGAGTCGTCGACCGTCACGCGAGCTGACGAAGAGTGCGGTGCAAGGTCGTTTCGGTTTGAGTAGTTTGGCGCGATTATTAGAAATGTAGTCGCCCAGGACAGCGGCCAGCGACGCCGATATCGGAACTATGCGTCCGCGTGTCTTTAGGCTCGCCCCGTCATTTCTTCGCTCCCTATTAACGTCGCTTGGACGTTTGATGCGGATTGTAGGAGTGCGCCCTAGCTCAACGTCGTCTAATTCTATGAGGACCGCTTCGCCGCGCCTGGCAAGTGTTTCAAGCATTACCAAAAAAAGGCAGTAGTTACGGGCTTGTGTTTGTGTGCTTTTAAAGGGATTTTTCGAATTTCCGGGACTTAGAATATCCATGACTAGAGCTTGTTCGCTTGAGTCAAGCGGGGTAGCAGGTAACGATGGTTCTGATTGTTGCGCGATCTTGATGATTTTTTTTTTAAGGTGTTGCAGATTTTTATTTTTGTTTTTCTCCGCTTGGATTTGCTCTAGAAGGCTCAACCGATTGAGCTCTACATAGTGCTCAAAGGAGAAATCTATGTATGATTTTATGGCTTCGAATCGTCGTTTACATGTCGCTTGGCTCGCTCCGGCACCGCGCTTGGTGGAGCAGAGGCGTTCAGCCAGCGAAGTTAGCTCCGTGGAGCTGAAGACTGCGAAGCGCTCAAGCTTTCGCTCTAGGGAGGAGTCTCGGCTAAGACCCCACTCATAGGCGATTGCAATGTCACGTAGGTAGTTTTCGACGGTATTGAGACGTGATTTGTGCAGCAAATCTTCGGCCCATAGGTTTGCTAAGATTACTGGCACCCCATCCACCAACAGGTAAGGCCTGAGGCGATTGGAAGCGGTCCGGATCATTCGGATTTCGCAGTAAGGCATGTCGGGCATCACTAGCTCCACCTCTGCAACGTTTCCAAACATATACCATAACTGCCACAACCACCCGTCGGGGAACAGCGATCCGAGCCAGGCGGATCGACAACTGACCAAGCGCTTGCAGAAGGCTCTGGACCTGATTGATGTACGGGTGCTGGATCACTTCATCATTGGCGACGGCGAGCCGCTGTCGATGGCGGAGTGTGGCTGGATGTAGCTTTCAACAACAAACACCAACCCCTGTGGGAGCGGGCTTGCTCGCGAAGGCGATGTGTCAGTCACTAAAAATGTTGGCTGATCCGACGCCTTCGCGAGCGAGCCCGCTCCCACAGGGGGCTGTGTTGTGGAAGGTTATTTCAGGTTGACCTTGGAGTAGTCCTGCCGCCCGAACGGGCTCACCGAGTAACCCTGCACATCCTTGCGCGTCAGCGCATAAGCGGTCGGGTGCGCCAGCGGCAGCCACAGCGCCTGCTGCTGAATCTGCGCCTGCGCCTGTTCGTACAGCTTGGTGCGTACGCCTTGTTCGCTGGTGGTCTTGCCGGCGCTGATCAGTTTGTCCAGGTCGGCATTGCAGTAGCGGGCGAAGTTGGTGCCGGACTTGACCGCCGCGCAGGAAAACTGCGGCGTGAGGAAGTTATCCGGGTCGCCGTTGTCGCCGGCCCAGCCCATGAACAGCAGGTCATGCTCGCCAGCCTTGGCGCGGCGAATCAGTTCGCCCCACTCGATCACGCGGATTTCCGCCTGAATGCCGATTTCCGCCAGATCCGATTGCAGCAATTGCGCGCCCAGACTCGGATTCGGGTTGAGCAGGCTGCCGGACGGACGCGTCCAGATGGTGGTCTGGAAGCCGTCCTTGAGTCCGGCCTTGGCCAGCAACGCCTTGGCTTTGGCCACGTCGTGCGGATAGCCCGGCAGGTTCTTCGCGTAGCTCCAGGTGTTCGGCGGGTAAGGGCCGTTGGCGGGTTCGGCGGTGTCTTCGAACACGGCTTTGACGTAGTTGGCCTTGTCGAAGGCGAGGTTGATCGCCTGGCGCACTTCCGGCTTGTCCAGCGGTGGATGCTGGCTGTTGATGCCGACGAAAGCGGTCATGAAGGCGTCAGTCTTTTCCACTTTCAGCGTCGGCTCTTCCTGCGCAGCCTTCACGTCCAGCGGTTTCGGCGACAGGGCGATCTGGCACTCGTTGCGCCGCAGCTTTTGCAGGCGCACGTTGGCGTCCGGGGTGATGGCGAAGATCAGCGGGTCGACCGCCGGCTTGCCGCCGAAATAGTCCGGGTTGGCCTTGTAGCGCACAGAGGCGTCTTTCTGGAAGCGTGTGAACACGAACGGACCGGTGCCGATCGGCTGGCTGTTGAGCTTGTCGGTGGCGTCGGCCTTGAGCAGCTTGTCGGCGTATTCGGCGGAATAGATGGAGGCGAAGCCCATGCTCAGGGTCGCGAGGAACGTCGAGTCCGGGTGGTCGAGGGTAAAGCGCACGGTCAGCGGGTCAAGCGCGTCGATCTTCTTGATCAGCGCCGGCAACTGCATGGACTGGGCGTGCGGAAAGCCGCTTTGCGCCACTTTGTGCCATGGGTTGGCCGGATCGAGCATGCGGTCGAAGCTGAATTTGACGTCTTCGGCGCTCAGGGTACGGGTCGGCTTGAAATAGTCAGTGCTGTGAAACTTCACCTGCGGGTGCAGCTTGAACACATAAGTCAGGCCGTCGGTGCTGACTTCCCAGCTGTCGGCCAGGCTCGGCACGACTTTGCCGCTGGCGGTGTCGAAGTCGACCAGGCGATTCATCAGCACATCGGCCGAGGCATTGGTGGTGGTCAGCGAGTTGTATTGCACCACGTCGAACCCTTCAGGGCTGGCCTCGGTGCACACGCTCAGGGCGGCAGCCTGGGCCAGGGGGCTCAGCAGAAGCGGGGCGAGCAACAGGGGTAGGGCAGCGAGGCGCATGGTCGGCTTCCTTTACAGATCGAAGGCCATCTGCAGGTGCAGTCTGGAAAAGGGTTACCCTAGAGGGCTGGATTGCAAATGACTATCCCCTTTTTGCATTTTTGGGGCAGCCCAGTGACGTTTTTCAGACCACGGTGCACGAGGAAAAGTCGAAAACGTCTGTTAGAGCGGTTTTCTGCGACGAGTGGTCAAAACTCGCCTCAGCCTTTATCCAAAGCGTCTGCAGGCGGAAAGTGCGCCTTTTTACCGGTCGATTGCACATCCATTGTTGTTGCACCCCGGTCTTTCTGGTATAAAGCAGCGCTCTTTTCTAGGGGCCCGGTTCCTTCACTGTAGGTGTAGCCGGTAAGACCTCTAAAGAAACGCGGCGCCTGGCGCCAAATGACTGAGAGATTAAGCGGCCAACCCATGCCGGGTTGGGCATGTGGTTTTAGAGGGCTGAGGCATGTCGAGAGTATGTCAAGTTACCGGTAAGGGTCCGGTAACCGGGAATAACATTTCCCACGCAAACAACAAAACCCGTCGTCGTTTCCTGCCGAACCTGCAGCATCACCGCTTCTGGGTTGAAGAAGAGAAACGTTTTGTGCGTCTGCGCGTATCTGCCAAAGGCATGCGCATCATCGACAAGCGTGGCATCAGTGTCGTGCTCGCCGAACTTCGCCGCGATGGCAAGATTTAAGGGAGCTAATCATGCGTGAATTGATTCGTTTGATCTCGAGCGCCGGTACTGGTCACTTCTACACTACCGACAAGAACAAGCGTACTACCCCGGACAAAATCGAGATCAAGAAATATGATCCGGTTGTTCGCAAGCACGTGATCTACAAGGAAGGCAAAATCAAGTAATTGATTTTTCCCGACTTACGAAAAAGGCCCGTATCGTGAGATGCGGGCCTTTTTTGTTGCCTGGAGTTTTGTGCTGACTGTTGCGACGCTTTCGCGAGCAGGCTCGCTCCCACAATGGAATGCGGTCGAATGTGGGAGCGAGCCTGCTCGCGAAGGGGCCGGTAATATCAGCGAAAGACTCAGGCCTTCTGTTCAAAGATCACATAGATCTTGCGGCAAGCCTCCAGCACTTCCCAGGTACCACGGAAGCCGGCCGGAATCACAAAGCGGTCGCCAACACGCAAGGTCTTGGCATTGCCATCGCTGTCACGCAGCACCGAAACCCCTTGCAGGATTTCGCAGTATTCGTGCTCGGTGTAGTTCACCATCCACTGACCCACCGCACCTTCCCACACGCCGACACCCATTTGCCCACAAGGGCTGTCGTACTGGTTGAACACCGCTTGCTCGGGATCGCCCTTGAGCACTTTGGCCGGATCCGGGCGATAGCGTTCGGCTTCGCTGCTGGTCAGGCTGATATCGACGACGTTCTGGATGTTCATTGTTGTTTTCTCCCGTGATGACGGCGCGGTGGCTTGAAAGGGCCAAAGTCTATGTTTATTAAAATGAACACCGCAAGGGCGTATGGCGCGCTTATGTCAAATATATTGAAACAACCCCGGCCGCTGGTTTAGGGTGGCGGGTGCCTTGGGCCGAAAAGCAGGCTGGCCGGGCAGCATTCCTGAAGACGACCGCGAAGAACGCGGCGCTCTATTCAACAAGAGGAGGACACTCGAATGACCACCCTGACTCGTGCCGATTGGGAACAACGTGCTCGCGACCTGAAGATCGAAGGCCGCGCCTACCTCAACGGTGAATACACCGACGCCGTCTCCGGCGAAACCTTCGAGTGCATCAGCCCGGTCGATGGCCGTCTGCTGGGCAAGATCGCCAGCTGTGACGCCGCCGACGCCCAGCGCGCCGTGGAAAACGCCCGCGCCACCTTCAATTCCGGCGTGTGGTCGCGCCTGGCGCCGACCAAACGCAAAGCCACCATGATTCGTTTCGCCAGCTTGCTCAAGCAGCACGCTGAAGAGCTGGCGCTGCTCGAAACCCTCGACATGGGTAAACCGATCAGCGATTCGCTGTACATCGACGTGCCGGGCGCGGCGCAAGCGCTGAGCTGGAGCGGTGAGGCGATCGACAAGATCTACGACGAAGTCGCCGCCACGCCGCACGATCAACTGGGTCTGGTGACCCGCGAGCCGGTGGGCGTTGTCGGCGCCATCGTGCCGTGGAACTTCCCGCTGATGATGGCTTGCTGGAAACTCGGCCCGGCGCTGTCGACCGGTAACTCGGTGATCCTCAAACCGTCGGAAAAATCCCCGCTGACCGCCATCCGCATCGCTGCGCTGGCGGTTGAGGCCGGTATCCCGAAAGGCGTGCTCAACGTGCTGCCGGGCTATGGTCACACCGTCGGCAAGGCGCTGGCGCTGCACAATGACGTCGACACGCTGGTGTTCACCGGTTCGACCAAGATCGCCAAGCAACTGATGATCTACTCCGGCGAATCGAACATGAAGCGCGTGTGGCTGGAAGCCGGCGGCAAGAGCCCGAATATCGTCTTCGCCGATGCTCCGGACCTGCAAGCCGCTGCCGAATCCGCCGCCAGCGCCATCGCCTTCAACCAGGGCGAAGTCTGCACCGCCGGTTCGCGTCTGCTGGTCGAACGCTCGATCAAGGACAAATTCCTGCCGATGGTGATCGAGGCGCTGAAAGCCTGGAAGCCGGGCAATCCGCTGGACCCGGCAACCAATGTCGGTGCGCTGGTCGATACCCAGCAGATGAACACCGTGCTGTCGTACATCGAATCCGGTCACACCGACGGCGCCAAACTGGTGGCGGGCGGCAAGCGCATCCTCCAGGAAACCGGTGGCACTTACGTCGAGCCGACGATTTTCGACGGTGTGAGCAACGCGATGAAGATCGCTCAGGAAGAGATTTTCGGCCCGGTGCTGTCGGTCATCGCCTTCGATACCGCCGAAGAAGCGATCCAGATCGCCAACGACACGCCGTACGGCCTGGCCGCTGCGGTATGGACTCAGGACATCTCCAAGGCGCACCTGACTGCCAAAGCACTGCGCGCCGGCAGCGTGTGGGTCAACCAGTACGACGGCGGCGACATGACCGCACCGTTCGGCGGCTTCAAGCAGTCGGGCAACGGTCGCGACAAGTCGCTGCACGCGTTCGACAAATACACCGAGCTGAAGGCGACGTGGATCAAGCTGTAAGCCGTTAGCGGGAGCCTGATTCGTTCAGGCTCCCGAACTTACGGAGATCCCCTGTGGGAGCGGGCTTGCTCGCGAAAGCGGTGTATCAGTCAGCACATCTGCTGAATGTGAAATCGTTTTCGCGAGCAAGCCCGCTCCCACAGTGGTTTTGTGGTGCATATAAGAATATCCACAGGAGCGTGGACCATGCGTTGGGCGACGTATTTCGCCGTGTTGGCGTCTGTCTTGAGTGTCGGCCTGGCCCTGGGGGTCAGCATGCCGCTGGTGTCGTTGCGTCTGGAGAGCTGGGGTTACGGCTCTTTCGCCATCGGCGTGATGGCGGCGATGCCGGCGATTGGCGTATTGCTGGGCGCGAAGATTTCCAGTCATCTGGCGGCACGTCTCGGCACCGCGAACCTGATGCGCCTGTGCCTGTGGGCCGGGGCGTTGTCGATCGGCTTGCTCGCGCTGTTGCCGAGTTATCCGGTCTGGCTGGTGCTGCGCCTGATGATCGGGGTGATCCTGACCATCGTATTCATCCTCGGCGAGAGCTGGATCAATCAACTGGTCATCGAACACTGGCGCGGTCGTCTGGTCGCTCTGTATGGCAGCAGCTATGCGCTGAGCCAACTGTCTGGTCCGCTGCTGCTGGGTGCGCTAGGCACTGAGCATGATTATGGTTTCTGGGTCGGTGTCGGGTTGCTGACGGTTTCGCCTTTGCTGTTGATGGGTCGCAGCGGTGCGCCGAGCAGTGAAGCCAGCAGTGTGACGTTCAGCGATCTGTGGGGGTTTGCCCGGGAGCTGCCGGCGATTGCCTGGGCGGTGTCACTGTTCGCTGCGTTTGAAGCGATGATCCTCACGCTGTTGCCGGTGTATTGCCTGCAACAGGGCTTCACCGCCGAGATTGCGTTGGCGATGGTCAGCACGGTGGTGGTCGGCGACGCACTGTTGCAACTGCCGATCGGCGCGCTGGCGGATTACCTGTCGCGGCGCACGTTGTTCGCCGGTTGCGCAGTGATCCTGATGCTGTCGAGTCTGGCGATTCCGCTGTCGATCGACACGCTGCTGATCTGGCCGTTGTGGGTGTTGTTCGGCGCCAGTGCGGGCGGGTTGTTCACCTTGTCACTGATCCTGATCGGCGAGCGTTATCGCGACGATGCGCTGGTGCGGGCCAATGCGCACATTGCGCAGCTGTGGGGTGTCGGCTGTCTGATCGGGCCGTTGCTGGCGGGGGCGGGCAGTCAGTGGATCAGCGGGCATGCGTTGCCGTTGTTGATGGCGGCGGGGGCGTTTGGATTGGTGATTCTACTGATGCGTCAGGGGGCATTCGGCACCGAACCACAGACTGCTTGAATACTTCCCTGTGGGAGCGCATACAAATGCGATTACAACATCCGCTCAAGACCGACAGTGGTGCTGAACCACGCGTTGAAGCGCCGCCACCAACTCCCCGGTTCCTTGCTCAGCGTGTGCATTTGGCCGTTGTCCTCGGTCACCCAGACGATCTCGCCATCCTGCAGTTTCGCCTGATAACTCAGGGCCGGCGCCATGCCTTGCAGCGCCAGTTCGCGCACGTGTTCGGCCAGTTCCGGGCTGTCCACCAGCACCCCGACTTCGGTGTTCCACAGCACTGAGCGCGGATCGAAGTTGAACGAGCCGATGAACGCTTTCTGCCGATCGAAAATCATCGCCTTGCTGTGCAGGCTGGAATCCGAACCACGGAAAGACTTGCTGTAAAACAGGTGCGGGCCACTGCCATAGTTATCCCCAGGCTGACGGCGCAGCTCATACAGTTTTACCCCGTGCTCCAGCAGCGCCTTGCGATACGGCGCATAACCGCCGTGCACCGCCGGCACATCGGTGGCTTCCAGCGAGTTGGTCAGCAGGCTCACCGAGACCCCGGCGTCGGCGCGCCCGGTCAGGTACACCAGCCCCGGCTGGCCGGGCACAAAGTACGCCGAGATCATGATCAGCTCTTTGCTGACGCCGCGCAGCTCCGGCGCCAGTTGCGTGGTCAGCAGCAGTTGCGGGTCCGGTTCGTCCTTGGCCAGCACTTTGCTCGGCGCATCCCACAGCGCCTGGTTCCAGGCCCAGATCAGTTCCTTGCGCCAGATGTCCATGCGTGGCGCGGTCTTGAACGTCATCAACTGTTGATACAGCGCGTGATTCTGTTTACGGGTTTCATCCAGCGACTCTTCCAGACGCGTGCGGGTGTTCTGCAGGTCTTTGGCGCTTGGTTTACTGGAGAGGAATTCGTCGATCGGCTTGCTCAGCGCGCTATTCCAGTACTGGTCGAAACTGTGCCCGAGCTGCTCTGCCACCGGGCCGACGCTGAGCATGTCGATGTCGGTGAAATTCAGGTTTGGCTCGGCATCGAAATATTCGTCGCCCAGATTGCGCCCGCCA
The DNA here is from genome assembly GCF_014200835.1 of Pseudomonas sp. JAI115. Taxonomy (NCBI): domain Bacteria; kingdom Pseudomonadati; phylum Pseudomonadota; class Gammaproteobacteria; order Pseudomonadales; family Pseudomonadaceae; genus Pseudomonas; species Pseudomonas sp. JAI115. The sequence continues at coordinate 187,169 of NZ_JACHCY010000004.1, read as the reverse complement.
ACGATGGCCACGCTGTTGTCCGCCAGGAACAGTTTGTTGTGCATGCGCCGGTGTTGCAGCGACAGGTTGAACAAGCGTCCGGCGGCGCGGGTCACGCCGGTGCTGCGGCCCAGGTGCAGCGGATTGAACAGGCGGATCTGGATCTGTGGATGCGCCGCCAGCGTGGCGATGATCGTGTCGAGGCCGTCGCTGGTGGTGTCGTCGAGCAGGATGCGTACGCGCACGCCGCGGTCGGCGGCCTTGAGCAGTTCCTCCACCAGCATCCGCGTGCTGACGCCGTCATGGACGATGTAGTACTGCAAGTCGAGGCTGGTTTGCGCATTGCGAATCAGCTCGGCGCGGGCGGTGAAGGCTTCTGTGCTGTTGGACAGCAAGCGGAAGCCGGAACGGCCCTGCCAGGGCGCTGCCTGGGTCTGAATCGAGCGACCGAATGCGGAGCCCGCGGCCGGCAACGCCTGGCTGGGTTCGCGCGGCGCATCGAGGGTGGCGCAACCACTGGCCAACGAACACAACACACAGACAGCGAGCAATTTTTTTCCGGGTTGCACGTTGGTTTCTCGGCTGGAGGCAGGGGGTGACGGAGTATGGCACGCAGAGGATTTCCAAGACCGTTTCCGGCGGATCCTCGCCACACTGTGTAAACAATTAGTCGTTCAAAAGTAGGAATGAGTTCGCCTGTGGTTTTGGACTATTTGTTTTGTTGTTTTTTCAGCTCTTGGTCGGTGCCTATTCCTACATACGATTCCTGCAAAAAACGAAATCATCGCCCCGGTGTTCAGCGTCTTGTGAAGGCAATGCGCTGAACAACTGCCATTGATCAATAACCGATGAAGTAGGGACTGATGAAAAAAACAACATGGATGGTAGCCGTCGCGGCTGCAGTATTACCCACCCTGGTGGTCGCTGAGAGCGTGGACCTGAGTGTGGTCGGAACCATTATTCCGACGTCGTGCATCCCCGCATTTGCCGGTGGCGGCACGGTAGATTTGCGCAAAATATCCGCAGCTACCCTGAACAAGACCACGCAGACGCTGCTGCCGACCCACGACATTTCGCTGCACATCAACTGTGATGCAGAGGCATCGGTCGAGGTGTCGGTCAGAGACAATCGTACAGCCACCAAATTGCCGGGCATCAACGATGGTGCCGGTAATAACGATCCGGCTTTGTTCTACGGCCTGGGTGAAATCAACGGCATCCGTATCGGCGGATTTGCGCTGCGTCACGGTCGTCCGGAAGCCGACGGTGCGCCGCAGACTCTGATGACACGCACTCTGGCAGCACCGGCGTGGCAATTGCCTGCTTCGCCGCTGGTGGGCAATGCCCCGGCGCTCTACTCATGGGGTCCCGGCGTGGCAGCTGGCCCGGTCGCGGCCCGTCACCACGGGTTTCCGATGAGCCTGTTGCCGATCATCGGCCCGAGCAACGCGCTGCCGATCACCAGCGAGATCCCGCTCGATGGCTCGGTGACCTTCGAGATGTTCTACCTCTGATCGTCAGAACCCGGCCATTACCGGGTTCTTTCAGGTTCATTCAGCGCGCCCTTTGCCGGGTGCGCTGCCCCCTGCGGAGCAATACCGATGCCGATTTCAATGTGCCGCCCAGGCTTGCGGGCGTTGCCACTGTGCCTGCTCGTCTTGATTTTGATGCCCGGGGTTCACGCTGCCGGAATGGTGCCGCAAACCCCTGTGCTGGTGGTGGATGAGGGTGTCGGTGAAGCGACGATGAATGTGCGAAACACCGAAACGCGTCCGGCCCTGCTGCACACCACGGTCGAAAATATCGAGCCGCACGATCAACAGCTGTTGCTGTTCAGTCCGCCGATTGCCCGTGTCGAGCCTGGTGCGGTGCAGCAGGTACGGTTCATGTTGCAGAGCACCGAACCATTGCAGACCGAGCATCTGAAACGGGTGATTTTTGAGGGGATCAATCCTGTCGCAGGTGTTGACGGCGCCCGGGTCAATCTGGGGGTTCGGCAAAACCTGCCGGTGATCCTGCGCCCCGCCGGCCTGCCGGTGGAGCGCGAGCCATGGAAACGCCTGAGCTGGTCAGCCACGGCTGAAGGTTTGCTGGTCAGTAATCCCAGTCCTTACGTGGTGCGCCTGGCCAAAGCGATTGTTCCGCTGCCGGGCACGCAGGCGGTGGATCTGCCGCGTACCTGGATCCTGCCGGGGGAGCGCCTGTCTGTCGAGTTGCCGTTGAACGTGACAGTGCGAACCATGGCAGTGCGGATCTTTCCGGCGACCACATATGGCTTTGCGGTCGATCACTTTGATGCCCCGGTTACGCACTGATGCGCACGTGTGCCCGTCAGGGACTGGCACTGCTGATGGCGAATGCGATCGGCATGACGATGGCCAGTGAAGGGGTGGAATTCGATGCGCAGGTGCTTCGCGAGCGCGGGCTCGACCCCGCATTGGCTGAGTACTTTCGCCAGGCACCGCGTTTCTCCCAAGGCACATGGCTGGTCGCGCTTGAGGTCAATGGACAGCCACGGGGGCGGGTGTTCGTGGCATTCAATGAACAGGGCGAGCCGTGCCTGCAACCGGCCTTGCTCAAGGCTGCTGGCGTGCGCTCGCAAGCGGCTTTGACCCGCGCGCAACCGCAGCAGTGCCTGACGCTGGGTGAAGGTCTGCCAGCGGCAACCGTTGCATTGCATCCCGGTAAGGAACAGATCGACCTGCTGCTGCCGACGGACCTGTTGGCGTTGCCGCAATTCCAGCCACGCAGCTTCGCCAATGGCGGAGTGGGCGGCGTGTTCAATTACGATGTATTGGTCATGGGCAGCCAGCACGAGGGGCAACGTAGTGACTTTCGCAGACTGGGTTCGGAGTTCGGCCTGAATGCCGGCAACTGGGTCTTGCGCAGTCGCCAGTCCTATACGCAGTTGCCCGACAGCACGCGTTTCGAGCATCTGTATGCCTATGGCACGCGCACTCTGGAAGCTTACGAAGCCAACGTGCAGATCGGCCAGTTGAACTTGCAGTCGCCATTGTTCGCCGGCGAATCGTTCAACGGTGTGCAGGTTCTGCCGGAAGGTGCGTTCGCGCAAATGCGCGCGGCACAGGAGGGTGCACGTGGCGAGGTCGAGGGCATTGCCTGGTCGCCATCACGAATCGAAGTCCGGCAGAACGGCGTGCTGATCTACACCACGCTGGTTCCCGGCGGCCCCTTCACCTTGCGCGCGCTGCCGTTGTTGAGCAACCGGCTCGACCTCGAGGTCAGCGTGCACGAGCAGGAAGGGCGAGTGCGGCGCTTTCGCGTCCCGGCAGCCAGCCTGCAGGATCCACAATTCGATCGCGCCGACGGCTTCAACCTGGCGCTTGGCACGGTGCGCCGCCAGGGCTCGGATGGTCGTCAGGCGCCGTCGTTTGCCACCCTTGGCCGGGAGTGGAGTCTGTCGCGAGCGTTGCGCGTGAGCGGCGGGTTCCTCGGTGGGTCGGATTATCTGTCGGCAGGCTGGGGGCTGCAGCGTCAATGGCCGGGCAATCTGAGCACCGGTGTGCGCCAGGTGCTGTCCAGCGATCGAGACACAGGCATTGCAGGTCATGAAGTGCAAATGACCGTCAGTGCTGTGTTGTCGCCGAATCTGTCCACCAGTGTGGTTGCGGTGCACCGTGGCAAGGGCTTTCGCAGCCTGTCGGACACCGGCTGGAGCCAGCAGCAGGGACGGGCCGACGCCCCCGGGCGCGATCACTGGACATTTTCGCTCAACGGTACTGTCGAGCGCTGGGGGGCATTCGGCATGACCTGGTCGCGCTACACCAGCGAGGACGAGCCACCCAACATGCGCCTGGGATTGTCCTGGTCGCAGACACTGCCCGCGCGCATCAGCCTGTCGTTGAGTCTGGAGCGGGGGATCGGCGATGCCGACGCGAGGCAGCGGGGCACCTCGGTCTATCTGACGGCCGGGATGCCATTGGGCGATCAGCGCAGGGCTCGCAGCTACCTGCGCAGCGATCCGCGATCAGGGGTGCGCCGTGGCGTGTCGATGAGCGAAGTGCTCAGTGAAACCCTGGCCTATAGCGCCAGTGCCGAACAGCGTGAAGCCGCGGCGCCATCGCTGGGTTTGCGGGTCAACGCACTGGCGCATTACACCAGTCTGGATCTGGGCCTGAACCAGCGAGCCGGGGCAAGCGAATTCGACCTGGGGCTGCGCGGCGGCATGGCGTTGCATCGCGACGGTGTGACGCTGTCGCCGTATCCACTGCGCGAGACCTTTGCCGTGCTCAAGGCTGGCGACCGTGCGGGTCTGAAGCTGTACACGCCGCAAGGCCCGGTGTGGACGGATGGATTGGGCCGGGCGGTGGCGGCGAGTTTGCCGGCCTATTCCACAGCCCGGCTGGAAGTCGATTCGTTGAGTTTGCCGCGCAACGTCGAGGTGCTCGACGGTTATCAGGAGGTCGAGGCCGGGCGTGGCTCGGTTCAGCATATGGATTTTTCCATCACCCGCGTGCGGCGTGTGCTGTTGAAGGCCAGGACGCTTGACCGGCAATGGCTGCCCAGTGGCCTCGCCGTACAGAACGGGCAAGGCGAATACGTGACCACGGTGCTTGAGGCCGGGGCGATCTTTCTACCGGACATCAAACCCGGTCAGTCGCTGCGGGTGCAACTGTCGGATAGCGCGCACTGCGACCTGCAATTCAATCTGGCTGAAGCGCCGGACGAGCAAGCATTGATCGAGCCCGTCGACGCGCTCTGTCAGCCTTTGAACCTTACATGACCGAGTTATTGCGCATGCATCGATGGATTGTCCTGATCACGCTGGCATCGTTGGCATCGACCTCGGTCATGGCCAGCGAGGCCTGTCAGATGACGCTCTCACCGAGCACTGTGGACTACGGCGTTTCGACGCGGGCGGAGCTGCTCGCCCGGCCATTGGGCAATGACGGCAGTTTTGGTGTGCGCACGGTTCATCTACGGATTCAATGTCCGGCTGCGCGCGCCATCAGGTGGAACTTTGCTGCTCCGAGCAGCGATGCGCTGCATTACCGCTGGGCACCGGGACGGTTGCAGATACGCATTGTGGCAGCGCGTCTGGATGGCGCGCCGGTGCAATGGCAGCGCGATGATGGCGAGGCGGGCCTGTTGCAGCCTGGCGATCGCATCACCGCATGGCGCGCAGGCAGTATCGCCGCCGGACGCCATCTGGAGGTGGAGCTGGAAATCGAAGCGCGCGTCAGTGATGCCTCAAGTCGTGTCGCCGACCTTCAACGATTTGAGGGATTCGGTACGTTTCAGCTGGAATGATCAGGCTTCGGCCAGCAGTTTGATCGCCGCCGCGCCAACCTTGCGCACCGCTTCTTCGATCTGCGGTGTCGGTTTCGCCGCGTAATTCATCCGCAGACAATTGCGGTATTTGCCCGAGGCGGAAAAGATGCTGCCGACGGCAATCTGTACGCCCTGATCGTGCAGCGCGCGGTTAAGTTTCAGCGTATCGAAACCTTCCGGCAATTCGACCCACAACATAAAGCTGCCTTGCGGACGACTGGCGCGAGTACCGGCCGGGAAATAGCGCGTCACCCAATCGATCATCACGTCGCGATTGCGCTGATATTGCGTGCGCATCCTCCGCAAGTGCGGTTCGAAGTAGCCACCCTTGAGAAATTCGGCGATGGCGATCTGCGGCTGCGGTGCGGTGGAACCGGTGCTGATGTATTTCATGTGCAGCACCCGTTCCAGATAACGACCCGGCGCGACCCAGCCGATGCGCAGGCCTGGGGCCAAGGTCTTGGAAAACGAGCTGCACAGCAGCACTCGACCATCTTCGTCGAAGGACTTGATCGTGCGCGGACGCGGGTAGGTGTAGGCCAGTTCGCCATACACGTCGTCCTCGATGATCGCCACGTCGAAACGCTGTGCCAGGTTGAGCAGGGCGCGCTTGCGCGACTCCGGCATGATGTAGCCCAGCGGGTTGTTGCAGTTGGGGGTGATCTGGATGACCTTGATCGGCCATTGCTCCAGCGCCAGTTCCAGCGCTTCGAGGCTGATGCCGGTCAGCGGATCGGTGGGGATCTCCAGAGCTTTCATGCCCAGCCCTTTGAGCGTCTGCATAGCGCCGTGAAAGCTTGGCGAATCCACCGCGACGATGTCGCCCGGCTCGCAGATCGCGTGGATGCTGGTGGACAGCGCTTCATGGCAACCGGTAGTGATCACCAGGTCGCTGGCGCTCAACTGGCAGCCGGAATCGAGCATCAGCCGGGCGATCTGTTCGCGCAGTTCGAGGGTGCCGTGGATGTTGTCGTAATACAGACCGGGCATGTCCTGGCGTCGGCTGATCCGCGCCAGTCCGCGCAACAGCGGTTTCATCGTTGGCGTGGTCACGTCGGGCATGCCGCGACCCAGCTGCACCACGTCCTTGCGCGGCACCGCGCGAATCAGCTCCAGCACCTGATCCCACTGCGAAATCTCCACCGGCCGCTGCGCCGGCCGCCCGACTGCGGGCAGTTCCGGCAGCTCGCGACCCACCGGCACGAAGTAGCCGGACTTGGGTTTCGGCGTTGCCAGACCGCTGTCCTCAAGCATGCGATAGGCCTGCTGCACCGTGCTGAGGCTGACCCCGTGTTCTACGCTCAAGGCGCGCACCGAAGGCAGGCGATCGCCAGGACGGTAGAAGCCTTGTTCGATGCGGGTGCCGAGCAGTTCGGCGAGGTTCACATACAGGGTCATGGCACTGCCTCGATGCAGGTGATTCGTTAAACCAGTACAGATGCAGCAAAAATCGGTAATTCAGTCTCAGGAATGGCAAATCTGTATGGAATTAATACAGGTGTGTTGAATCTGTAATGCTTTTGCCGACCCGCGCATCATGGAATCTCTGGCTACCCAAGTAAACAGGAGCGGCAAAAATGAACGGCTTGAGCGATGTGCGGCTGACGTTACACAGTCAGGAACTGGCGGCAGGGCAGGAGGACAGTGCATGGAATTGCGCCATGCGCAACGCGCCGTCCGGCCTGAGTCGCTGGGGCCTGTTCTGGCATCGTCTGCACACGCGCAAGGCGCTGTTGAATCTGACGCCGGAGCAGCTCAAGGACGTCGGGTTGACCCGGGAGCAGGCAAATGAAGAGGGGTTGAAGCCGTTCTGGCGGATCTGAGATCTGAATTGTTCTTGCGGGCCTCATCGCTGGCAAGCCAGCTCCCACAGTATTTTGGTGTTCACAAATATTTGTATTCGCCGCAAAAACCTGTGGGAGCTGGCTTGCCAGCGATGGCGGCTTCAAGGACGCAGCAAAAACATCAGACCAACTCTTTAATCCGATGCCACAACATCCCCAACGCCAGCAACGGCGAGCGCAAATGCTTGCCGCCGGGGAAGGTGATGTGCGGCACCTTGGCAAACAGATCAAAGCCACCGCTGTGCTGCCCGCTGATCGCCTCGGCGAGCAGCTTGCCCGCCAGGTGCGTGGCATTCACTCCGTGCCCGGAATAGGCCTGGGCGTAATACACGTTCGGTTGATCATTGAGCCTGCCGATCTGTGGCAGACGGTTGGCGCCGATGCCGATCATGCCGCCCCATTGATAGTCGATCTTCACGCCCGCCAGTTGCGGAAACACTTCGAGCATCTTCGGCTGCATGTAGGCGCCGATGTCCTTCGGGTCGCGCCCGGAATAGTGGCAGGCACCGCCGAACAGCAGACGCCGATCCGCCGAGAGCCGGTAGTAATCCAGCGCCACCCGCTGGTCACAGACCGCCATGTTTTGCGGCAGCAGGCTGTGCGACAGTTCTTCGGACAGCGGTTCGGTCGCAATGATGTAACTGCCGGCGGGCAGTACTTTGCCGCTGAGTTGCGGATTGAGGTCGTTGAGGTAAGCGTTGCAGCCCAGCACCAGCGTTTTCGCCCGCACTGAACCTTGAGCGGTGTGGACGCGAACCTCGGAGCCGTAATCGATACGCGTCACCGCCGATTGCTCGAACAGTTGCACGCCCAATTGCTGTGCGGCAGCGGCTTCGCCAAGCGCCAGGTTCAGTGGGTGCAAATGCCCGGAACCCATGTCGATCAAGCCGCCGACGTAACGTTTGGAGCCGACCACGGTGTGCATTTCATCCGCTTGCAGCAGGCGGGTTTCGTAGCGATAGCCGAGGCTGCGCAGCTCTTCGGCATCTTCGGCAAAGCCTTCGAGATCGGCCGGTTTGTTGGCGAGGTCGCAGTAGCCCCAGGTCAGGTCGCACCGGATCTGAAAGCGCTCGACGCGTTGGCGTACGATTTCCACCGCTTCCAGGCCCATCAGTTTCATCTGCCTCACGCCATCAGCGCCGATGACGTTGCTGAACTGGTCGAGGCCGTGGCCGACCCCGCGAATCAACTGCCCGCCGTTGCGGCCGCTGGCGCCCCAGCCGATCCGGTGCGCTTCCAGCAACACCACACTGAGGCCGCGTTCGGCCAGTTCCAGCGCGGTGTTCAACCCGGAAAAGCCGCCGCCGACCACGCACACGTCTGCGCTCAGCTCGCCTTGCAGCACCGGATACTCGGGCTGCGGCAGACTGCTGGCGGCGTAATAAGAGGCAACGTGGGGTTGGCTCGCGAAGGTTCGGGCGCGGGCATTCATGGGCATCATCCAACGGCTGGGTGTCGAGAAAATTTGACGGAGCATAAGCCGCACGGCCGAAGACGGGCAACACTGGTCGGCCGTTGCTGTGTGGATCTCGGCTTTTGCGGCACAATTGCCGCCTATTTCATGTGGATTACCGTTTCGATGAGTTGCAACCGCCAGACCATTCGCGACCTGCGTCAGCAGATCCCCACGTTCGAGTGCGTGCCAGGCTGCCATGACTGCTGCGGGCCGGTGACCACCTCGCCGGAAGAAATGTCACGCCTGCCGCGCAAGACCCGCGCCGAGCAGGATGCGGCGATGGAAGAACTGAACTGTGTACACCTGGGGCCGAATGGTTGCACGGTGTATGGCGAGCGGCCGCTGATTTGCCGCTTGTTCGGTACCACCAAAACCCTGCCATGCCCGAACGGGCGGGGGCCGGTGGAGTTGATTCATCCACGGGTTGAAAAGCAGATCTTCGAATACATGGCGGCAAATCGGCAGGTGCTGGTTTAGCGCAATTGCTGGAACTGAGTCGACCCAATCGCTGGCAAGCCAGCTCCCACAGTGATCGTTGTCGTTCGCAGAATATGTGTCAATCACTGAACCTGTGGGAGCTGGCTTGCCAGCGATTGGGCCGGATCAGGCAGCACAAATCTCAGTCTGGAATGGGAAGGCTCAGGCTCTCTTTCACCTCTTCCATCACGATATAGCTTTTGGACTCACGCACATGAGGAAGCTTCAACAGAATGTCGCCGAGCAGCTTGCGGTACGAGGCCATCTCGGAAATCCGCGCCTTCACCAGATAGTCGAAATCCCCTGACACCAAATGGCATTCCAGCACGTGCGGCAGTTTCAGCACCGCGCGGCGGAACTCTTCGAAGGTGTCGCCGGATTTGTAGTCGAGGCTGATCTCCACGAACACCAGCAGGCTACCCTTCAAGTGCTGCGGATTCAGGCGGGCGTTGTAGCCCATGATGATCCCTTCGCGCTCCAGTCGCCGCACCCGCTCGGTACACGGCGTGGTGGACAGACCAACCTTCTCCCCGAGTTCGGTAAACGATATGCGCCCGTCCGCCTGCAGGATCCGCAAAATGTTGCGGTCGATCTTGTCCAGCTCACGTTTGGTCTGAGTGTTGGTACGCATAGGGGATGCGCCTCCGTGAAAAGGGTTTTTGCCGAGAATTGTCGCCAAATATAGGCGCTTATATAGTGAAATGCACTGGCCATTCTTTTTTACACTGCGCGCATCATTGCTCTAACAACAGACGTACGCGGCCCCGCCGCGATGAGGGATACAAAAATGCGCGTAATGGTCTTGGGTAGCGGCGTCATCGGTACCGCCAGTGCTTACTATCTGGCCCGTGCCGGGTTTGAAGTGGTGGTGGTCGACCGGCAGCCAGCCGTGGCCATGGAGACCAGTTTCGCCAACGCCGGCCAAGTGTCGCCGGGTTATGCCTCGCCATGGGCCGCGCCGGGTGTACCACTCAAGGCCATCAAGTGGTTGCTGCAGCGCCACGCGCCTTTGGCGATCAAAGCCACTGCCGACATCGACCAGTACCTGTGGATGGCGCAGATGCTGCGCAACTGCACCGCCAGCCGTTACGCGGTGAACAAGGAGCGCATGGTGCGTCTGTCCGAGTACAGTCGCGACTGCCTCGATGAACTGCGCGCCGAAACCGGCATCGCCTACGAAGGCCGCAGCCTCGGTACCACCCAACTGTTCCGCACTCAGGCGCAGCTCGATGGCGCCGCCAAAGACATCGCCGTGCTGAAAGAATCCGGCGTACCGTTTGAAGTCCTCGACCGCGCCGGCATTGCCCGTGTCGAGCCGGCACTGGCCAATGTCACCGACATCCTCGCCGGTGCTCTGCGTCTGCCGAACGACCAGACCGGCGACTGCCAGATGTTCACCACGCGTCTGGCGGAAATGGCCGTGAAACTCGGTGTGGAGTTCCGCTTCGGCCAGGACATCCAGCGCCTCGACTACGCCGGTGACCGCATCAACGGTGTATGGATCGACGGCAAGCTGGAAACCGCCGACCGCTACGTGCTGGCCCTCGGCAGCTACTCGCCGCAATTGCTCAAGCCGCTGGGCATCAAGGCGCCGGTGTATCCGCTCAAGGGTTACTCGCTGACCGTGCCGATCACCAACCCGGCCATGGCCCCGACCTCGACCATTCTCGACGAGACCTACAAGGTCGCGATCACCCGTTTCGATAACCGCATCCGCGTCGGCGGCATGGCGGAAATCGCCGGTTTTGACCTGTCGCTGAACCCGCGTCGGCGCGAAACTCTGGAGATGATCGTCAACGACCTTTATCCTCAGGGCGGCAATCTGGCCGAGGCGAGCTTCTGGACCGGTCTGCGTCCGACCACCCCGGACGGCACGCCGATCGTGGGCGCCACGCCGTTCAAGAACCTGTTCCTCAACACCGGTCACGGCACCCTGGGTTGGACCATGGCGTGCGGTTCCGGTCGTTTGCTGGCCGATCTGATGGCGAAGAAAAAGCCGCAGATCAGCGCCGAAGGCCTCGATATTTCCCGTTACGGCAACAAGCCTCAGGAGTCCGCAAAACATGGCAATCCAGCGCCAGCTCACCAATGAGCGCATGAGTCAGATCGTCACCCACAACGGCACCGTGTATCTGGCCGGGCAGGTCGGCGACAACTTCAACGCCGGGGTTGAGCAGCAGACTCGTGAGGTGCTCGCCAATATCGAGCGCCTGCTCGATCTGGCCGGGACTGACAAGCAGCATCTGCTGTCGGCGACGATCTACCTGAATGACATCGAGGCGCACTTTGCCGGAATGAACTCGGTGTGGGATCAGTGGCTGCCCAAGGGCGCCGCGCCGGCCCGGGCCACCGTCGAAGCGAAGATGGCCAAGCCGAGCATCCTGGTCGAGATCTCCATCGTCGCCGCGTTGCCGTAACCGATTCAAAGATCCCTCTCCCGGTGCTGTTGGCGGTTCACGTCGTCAGTCGGCGCCGGTTTTTATTTCCATGACCGCCTAGAAGTCTGCCGCCATGCGTCCTGCCCGTGCCCTGATTGACCTAGAAGCCCTGCGCCACAACTACCGAATTGCCCGCGAAGTCACCGGCGCCAAGGCGCTGGCTGTGATCAAGGCTGATGCCTACGGTCACGGTGCGGTGCGTTGCGCCCAGGCGCTGGAAGCCGAGGCCGACGGGTTTGCCGTTGCCTGCATCGAAGAAGCGCTGGAGCTGCGCGCGGCCGGCATCAAGGCCCCGGTGTTGTTGCTCGAAGGCATCTTCGAAGCCGATGAGCTGGCGCTGATCGTCGAGCATGATTTCTGGACCGTGGTGCACTCGCTGTGGCAGCTCGAAGCGATCGAGCAGGCGGCACTGAGCAAACCGATCACCGTGTGGCTCAAGCTCGATTCCGGCATGCACCGCGTCGGCCTGCATCCGAAGGATTACGCGGCGGCCTATCAGCGTCTGCTGGCCAGCGGCAAAGTGGCGAAGATCGTGCTGATGAGCCACTTCGCTCGTGCGGATGAACTGCATGAGCAGAGCAGTGCTGATCAGGTCGCGGTGTTCGAAGCGGCGCGTCAGGGCCTCGCCGCCGAAATCAGCCTGCGCAACTCGCCGGCTGTACTTGGTTGGCCGCAGATTCACAGCGACTGGGTACGCCCGGGCATCATGCTCTACGGCGCCACGCCGTTCGAAGAAGCCAACGCCGTGGCCGAGCGTCTGCAGCCAGTGATGACCCTCGAATCGAAAGTCATCTGCGTGCGTGAACTGCCCGCCGGCGAGCCGATCGGCTACGGCGCCAAATTCATCACCGACAAGCCGATGCGCATCGGCGTGGTTGCCATGGGCTATGCCGATGGCTACCCGCGTCATGCCCCGACCGGCACGCCGGTGCTGGTGGCCGGCAAACGCAGCCGCCTGCTTGGCCGCGTATCGATGGACATGCTCTGCATCGACCTCACTGATGTGCCGGAAGCCGACCTCGGTTCGACCGTCGAGCTGTGGGGCAAGAACATCCTCGCCAGCGAAGTGGCGCAGTGGGCGGACACCATTCCGTATCAGATCTTCTGCAACCTGCGTCGCGTGCCAAGGCTCTATTCCGAGGGTTGACGCCGCTGCGGGGGCCAAGTGTTGTAAATACTGAACGCTGTCGCCATGATAACGCTCAATATTCTTACAACATCAGGAGGCTCACGCCTTGGACGTCGGTGAACGACTGCAATCGATCCGCAAGCTCAAAGGGCTTTCCCAGCGTGAACTCGCCAAACGCGCGGGCGTCACCAACAGCACCATTTCGATGATCGAAAAGAACAGCGTCAGCCCTTCGATCAGTTCGCTGAGGAAGGTACTGGGCGGGATTCCCATGTCCATGGTCGAGTTCTTTTCCGAAGAAATCCTGCAGGAAGTCCCGACCCAGATCGTCTACAAGGCCAACGAGCTGATCGACATCTCCGACGGCGCGGTGACCATGAAACTGGTCGGCCGCGCGCACCCGAGCCGGGCCATCGCATTCCTCAACGAAATCTACCCACCCGGCGCCGATACCGGCGAAGAAATGCTCACCCATGAAGGCGAAGAAACCGGGATTCTGGTGGAAGGGCGTCTGGAACTGGTGGTGGGTCTGGAAACTTTTATTCTCGAAGCCGGCGACAGCTACTATTTTGAAAGTACCAAGCCGCACCGTTTCCGTAATCCGTTCGACGCGCCCGCGCGACTAATCAGCGCAGCCACGCCGGCGAATTTTTAAAGACAGAGGTGCCAGGCCATGACGGTGAAGGCATCCGATGAGTTTTTCCACAGCGCGGTATAACCCCTTCGACTATGGGGTTGTTTCAGTGTGGCGGGCTACCCGCTATACTTGCGCCCGCCTGCGAACCGTGGCCGCAGGCGTGAATAGCCACCATTGAGGGTGAACGCGTGAACCTAATTATGAAAATGCTGGCCGCACCAGCAACCGTACTGGCCCTCTGGGCTGTCAGCGCTCAAGCTGCGACGAATGACGACATTGCCAAGCGCCTCGAGCCGGTCGGCCAGGTGTGCGTTCAGGGGCAGGAATGCAAAGGGATGGAAGTCGCTGCCTCCGCTGGCGGCGGTGGTGGGGCGAAGACGCCGGATGAAGTGATTGCAAAACATTGCAACGCTTGTCACGGTACGGGTCTGCTGGGCGCACCGAAAATCGGTGACACCGCCGCCTGGAAAGACCGCGCCGATCACCAGGGCGGCCTTGACGGCATCCTCGCCAAAGCCATCACCGGCATCAACTCCATGCCGCCAAAAGGCACCTGCGCCGATTGCTCGGACGACGAGTTGAAAGGCGCGATCCAGAAGATGTCCGGCCTGAAATAAGCTGCGCTTCTGACGAAAAAAACCGTCTTCGGACGGTTTTTTTGTGCCCGCTATGTCCGAGCCCAAATCGATTGAATGAAGATCTTCTCTCTGCCGTTCGGTAGAAACTCCATAGCAATCGACTAAACTGCCTAGCGATAAGGTTCAGTTTCTGTAAAATGGCGCGCTGTGGAAATGGGGGTGGACCCATTACCCGATCATGCCAGTGAAAACTGTAGTAATAAGGGAGGGAATATGGAAAGTCGTGATTTTGAGATTAGACATCATTTCCACCAAAAAAAACTCCGCCATTATCATGAATGCCCAAATACTCTTGTTATAGATGAGTTAGGTATTGCGCACGGAAAAGCTAGAGCCGATATCGCTGTACTCAATGGGCTAATACATGGGTATGAGATAAAGAGCTCAAAAGATACTTTGTCTCGTTTGCCAGAACAGCTGGCTGAGTATTCTAGGTGTTTTGAAAAGGTTTCTATCATTACGGCGCCTAATCATCTAGATAAGTTGTTAGTCATGCTGCCGGATTGGTGCGGAGTAATCCTTGCAACAAAGGGTAGTAAAGGCGGAGTCGCATTCAAAACTATTCGTCGAGCAAAAAAAAACCCCCAGATTGAAATTCATGCTATGGCGCATTTTCTCTGGAGGAAGGAAATAGTTGATATTCTGACCCAGCTTGGTATTGATGAGAAAAGCTTGAAATCATCCCGTGAGACGCTCTACAGACTTCTTCCGGAAAAGATGACAACTAAGCACCTTACGCAATTAATTAAAGAAAAATTCATGTCGCGTACTGATTGGCGAGCTGGCGTACAATATATGTGATGTGATGGTTCACTCCGACGAATTTCCAAGTGGTCAGATTTCCGCAATTATTAATTTTTTTAGCAGTGTCTTCGATTCGTTCGTCGCCAGAGCTAAACGCTCTTGTCATATAGTGTCCAGATGAAATGATTGCGGCGCAGTGCCCAATCATTTGAGAGTTATTATCTCTAAAAGATCCGCCTTTTGGAATAAGCCAAGAATCTGCTGTCGTATATACTATTTTTCCTCCTGGTTTCATCATGCGCATATCTACACTATCTGCGAAATCCGGAGACTCGATTGTATAATCTCCAAAATTTGGGGTGAGCTTGGTTTTCTCGAGCTCTATACGGAATGCTTTGTAAAGGGGCCATTCATGTCGAATTTGAGTTGCTCCAGGTTTTTTTACTACGGTAAGATTTAAAGAAGTACCTACTAAGGTAATTGATCTCGAAAGGTTGTAGCCACTGATCTTTGCTGTTGCTTCTGAGATTATTTTTGCA
This sequence comes from Pseudomonas sp. JAI115, assembly GCF_014200835.1. NCBI lineage: Bacteria > Pseudomonadati > Pseudomonadota > Gammaproteobacteria > Pseudomonadales > Pseudomonadaceae > Pseudomonas > Pseudomonas sp. JAI115. Next base: position 171,996 of record NZ_JACHCY010000004.1, on the reverse strand, counting down.
AATATTGGGTAAGGTTGGAAATTTCCTGGATCGCCAAGGTCAATGATTAGATCGACGCTGCTCCAAGATACTTCAATAGACCGTAGAAGCTTTGAAATGTCATTGTCTATATTTGGCAAGTTAAGTTCTGACAGCTTCACCCTGAGCGCTACGCCACAACCCTGTGCAGAGACAAAACTTCGTACGCTAGCTACATACCCCGGACTTTTTGTTAAGCCGATAACGGGTATCACCCTACAGCTTATTGCTGCGGCTTCTTGAAGAACAAAATCCGATACCTGCCTTCCATCATCCATTTTTTCATTTTCTAGGGATTCATGGATGTCGACCATTGCCAATCGCGTTGACCATTTTTGTTTGAGGCGTTTGGGAAAAGTTTCCACGTGCTCATGAATGGTTTTTTTCATTCGTTGTTCCTCGAAATCATACTCGCGAGGAGGGATGACGATTAGCGGGACAACGCAATCTTTGATTTCATCCTTAAATAGGAAAAGTGCTTGGTATTCACCTTGGCGCCACTTCAATACAGGGACGTATTTTTGTTTGTTAAATTTCATATTTCTTCCTCAAAGCAAGGTCTAACTTTTCCTTGGCCGAGTAAATCCGAGAAGATGCTGTAGTTCCCGCTCTCTTTTCTTATCCTTCCAGCAATGATGCTAGGATGGATATCCAGCCGTTTGGCATCTTGTAATATTGATTCGTTTGTCATTGCAAATCTTGAAATGCAGCTGTCCCAAGATTTGCTGCATATCAGGGACTCTAACGCAAAATCATCAGCTTCTTTTTCTACATTATCTCCCTGGTCTTTGCTTTCTTCGTCGAAAAAATCCATTTGTAATGAATCAAATAGGTGAAGTGATACATGGGCAAGTTCATGAAAAAGAACGAACCAGAAATTATCTAGCCGATCATGTCGTATCGTCATGGCAACTACCGGATTGCCCGTTTCGAGCGTCATCGCAGCACCATCTAAGTAAGTGCCAGGAAGGTGACGTTCAACAATTAAGACAATGCCCTTTTTAGCCAAAAAATCCCGAGCTGCACGGGGGGCATCATTTCTAGTTGTTAATCTTGCTAGATCTTTCAACCATGTATCAGTGTGCTCGTATTCGTTAATGTGGCCAGATTCAATTTTTTCTCTAGCCTTTTCTAGAACGCGCGCTTGCCAAGCCAAGAGAGAGTATTCATTAGGCTTATTTTCGCCATGGAATTTTTTTCTATGTAGAACCGGTGAGTTTTTTCCTCCATTACCTAAGAAGTAAGATCTCACTAATTCTGTTTTTCCAGCTCCAGTGCTGTTGGCTATCCATCCTCTTTTGATCATTTCTTTAGCTGGGAACATTTCCCAGTCTATATTTTCAGTGTTGCTCCAGCTGTAAACGGTACTGGCATCATTTGCTTTTGCACCAGTCCAAGATTCTTTGACTTTTACATTTAAAATTTCTGCAATGCTTATAAGTCTCGAGAGACTGGCTGTCATGTAATTTGAAGCTTCATACCTTTGAATCTGCTGAACAGATAACTTTAGTTTGTCAGCTAAGTCTTTTTGATTCATGCCTGAAGCGATGCGTGCAGTTATCAGGGCCTTTGGTAGCTCAGAAAGTCCGGAGCACTCAGAGTAGGAAACCTTTCCTTCCTTTATAAGCTCATACTCTCGGATTTCCGACCTAATTTCCCTGATCTGAGACTCAATGGCTCTAGCTTGAGCGAAGTCCAACCATTCGAGTCCAGATGGCTGAAAACTTCCTAGGGCAGCGGATAAATTTTCAAGCTGCTTTTGTGAGGATGCATATTGTCTTTCGTTGTATATCATGCTCGTGCTCTCCCTCATTAAAGGGGCTCGCAAGTCAAATCGATGGATAGAATGCCTTTCGGCTGCCCTGTAAACCTATCGTTCTGAAAATATTCGAAGTAAGTTTTTCCCGGTTCGACCTGCCATGTGAACGGAAAAAATTCACCGCCATACTTCAACTTCTGATTCCTTCTTTTGTCCTCGAAATCGAGGAACACAGGATCTAAGCGGTTCGGATCTACATCGGCAGGATCCCAGCAGATGTCGTAGTCTCCGGGGATGGGTTTGGCCGTCACAAAACTCCCGTCGACATACAGCGTCTTACATCCGGCATCTCGCAGTGCAATGCAGGCCAGTCTTAATCCGGCGAAAAGGCGCCTCCGCTTTGCATTCGAGGTGAATACCTCCTCGATTTCTCGGAGTGATGCAGCATGGATTCCGGCCGGGAGGACCGCCCAAGGGCTTGAATGAGGATTTACTAGAGTTGGGATCATCATGCAACAAAATTGTTGTGTCGTTGGCCCTACGATAGCTATTCGCCATGAGAATGGTCAACCACCCCAAGCAAAGATTGGATCCACAAAAGATAATAGTCGTAGAAAAATCTCTTAAGACTATTTTCAAGCTTTTGATTTTTATAAATATTTTTCTATTCGATAGTTATTTCTCGTTACATTTGAGAGGTTTTTATCTCGCCGTTCGAAGGTATGCCCGGTTGGCGCAGTAAAAGTGCTCGTAACACGCTGCTGGATATGAACCTTCCAACCCTTAAAGCAATTACAGGGCTGTTCATTGCAGCAAACAACCGGCAAGCTCGGTCTACCTCTATTCACGGAACGGGCAGGAGGCTACAGATGGTGCAGTTGTGTTCGATCGAACAGGCGGTGGACGACGTGCTCGCACGCTTGCCGGCGCATATCCACATGGGCATGCCGCTGGGTCTGGGCAAACCCAATCACTTCGTCAACGCGCTGTACCGGCGGATCAAGGACTTGCCCGAACGACAACTGACGATGTACACCGCGCTGTGCCTGGGGCGACCGACGCTGGGCGACGGTCTGCAGAAGCGCTTCATCGAACCCTTCGTCGAGCGCGTCTTCGGCGACTACCCCGAATTCGATTTCCTCGCCGATCTGCAGCGTGACAGCCTGCCCGCCAACATCCGCATCGAACAGTTCTTCATGCAGCCCGGCAGCCTGCTCAACAGCGCGCCGGCTCAGCAGGACTACGTCAGCAGCAACTACAGCCACGCCGCCCGCGATATCAATGCCGCCGGCCTCAATCTGGTGGCGCAATTGCTCGCCAGCAGCAGCGAACATCCCGATCGCCTGAGCCTGAGCTGCAACCCGGACATCACCCTCGACCTGTTGCCAATGATCGCCAAACGTCGCGACGCCGGGGAGACCATTTTGTTGGTCGGTCAAGTGCACACCGATCTGCCGTACATGCCCGGCGATGCCGAAGTCGATATCGACACCTTCGACCTGCTGATCGACGCGAAGGACAGCAGCACGCTGTTTTCCACGCCGAACATGCCGGTGGGCTTTCAGGATCACTTCATCGGCTTGCACGCCAGTACGCTGGTGCGCGACGGCGGTACGTTGCAGATCGGCATCGGCTCGATGGGCGATGCACTGACCGCCGCACTGCTTGCGCGGCAGGCAGACAACGCCGGTTATCAGGCCCTGCTCAATGACATCAATCTCAGTCAGTGGGCGCAGTTGATCGAGCGCGAGGGCGGTACCGCGCCGTTCGCCAAAGGCCTGTATGGCTGCAGTGAAATGTTCGTCAACGGTCTGCTGGTGCTGGCCGATGCCGGGATCATCCGGCGCAAGGTCTACCCCGACGTGCACACTCAGGAGCAGGCCAACGCCGGCACTCTCGATGAGTCGGCGCAAACCGATGGCATCTCGGTGCACGGCGGCTTCTTCCTCGGTCCGCGCAGTTTCTACGAGCGCCTGCGTGAGTTGCCGCAGAGCAAGCGCCTCGAATTCAACATGACCCGCATCAGCTACATCAACGAGCTGTACGGGCAGGAAGAGCTCAAGCGCTTGCAGCGTCTCGATGCGCGATTCATCAACACCGTGTTCACCATGACGCTGATGGGCGCGGGTGTGGCCGATCAATTGGAAGACGGGCGGGTGCTCAGCGGTGTCGGCGGGCAATACAATTTTGTTGCCCAGGGCCACGCGCTGCACGATGCGCGCTCGATTCTGATCCTGCGCAGCTGGCGCGAGTCCGGCGGCGAGGTCAGCTCGAACATCGTCTGGGAGTACGGCCACTGCACGATTCCACGGCACCTGCGCGACATCGTGGTCACCGAGTACGGCATCGCCGATCTGCGAGGCAAGTCCGATGCGGTGGTGATCGAGTCGTTGCTCAATATCAGCGATTCACGCTTCCAACCGGGGTTGATCGAGCAGGCACAGAAGGTTGGCAAACTGCCGAAGGATTTCCGCCTCGATCCGCGCTTTGTCGACAACACCCCGCAACGCTTGCAGGTGATTGCCGCGAAGCATCCGAACCTGTTTCCGGAATATCCGCTGGGCTGTGATTTCACCGCGATCGAGCGCGATCTGCTGCGGGCGCTGAACTGGCTGAAGAGCAAGTTCAAGCTGAGCGAGATTCTGGAGCTGGGCAAGGCTGCGCTGGATGCGCCGGAGGCTTCGACGTTCCCCGAACACCTTGAACGTATGCAACTGACCAACCCGGAAGGCCTGAAAGAAGACCTGTTCCAGCGCCTGCTACTCACCGGCCTGAATGCCACCGCGCAGTAACCGCCCACCGCAAAACCCACTGTGGGAGCGAGCCTGCTCGCGAAAGCGGTGTATCAGTCAACCAAGATGTCGACTGACCCTAAGCATTCGCGAGCAGGCTCGCTCCCACAGGGGGTAATGCGGTGTGGTTTATTCGATGAAGGTAACGACGCCATCCTTCAGCGATTTCACGCGGGCCAGCGATTCAACGCGATAGCCCTGCGAGTCCAGCTCGGCACGCCCACCCTGGAACGACTTCTCGATCACGATGCCCAGACCGGCGACGGTGGCGCCAGCCTGTTTGATGATCGAGATCAGCGCCTGCGAAGCCTTACCGTTGGCCAGGAAGTCGTCGATGATCAGCACGCGGTCGCTGCTGGTCAGGTGACGCGGCGAGATGGCCACGGTACTTTCGGTCTTCTTGGTGAACGAGTAAACGGTCGCCGACAGCAGGTTTTCGGTCAGGGTCAGGGACTGTTGCTTGCGGGCGAAGATCACCGGCACGCCCAGGTTCAGACCGGTCATGATCGCCGGAGCGATGCCAGAGGCTTCGATGGTGACGATCTTGGTGATGCCCGAATCCTTGAACAGCGTGGCGAATTCGTCGCCGATCAGCTTCATCAGGGCCGGGTCGATCTGGTGGTTCAGGAAGGCGTCGACCTTCAGGACCTGGTCGGAAAGCACGATGCCTTGTTCGCGGATTTTCTGCTGCAATGCTTCCATGAAGCTGTCCTCGTTCAGCGCTTGTGCGCCCTAAGCTTTAAAAAAGTGGTCAATTCTAGCGCTTTAACATCGCGCGTATATCAGCCAATGCGCTATTGCCGCGCACGGCTTTGACTTCGGTCGGTGTGTCGTCGTTGCCTTCCCACGCCAGGTCGTCCGGCGGCAGCTCATCGAGGAAGCGGCTTGGCGCGCAGTCGATGATCTCGCCGTACTGTTTGCGCTTGGCGGCGAAGGTGAACGCCAGGGTTTGACGGGCGCGGGTGATACCCACGTAGGCCAGGCGGCGTTCCTCCTCGATGGTGTCGGCTTCGATGCTGGAGCGGTGCGGGAGGATTTCCTCTTCCATGCCCATGATGAACACGTAAGGGAATTCCAGGCCCTTGGACGCATGCAGGGTCATCATCTGCACGCCTTCGGCGCCATCCTCTTCTTCCTGCTGACGCTCGAGCATGTCGCGCAGGACCAGTTTGCCAATGGCGTCCTCGACGGTCATTTCGCCGTCTTCGTCTTTTTCCAGGGTGTTCTTCAAGGCCTCGATGAGGAACCAGACGTTGCTCATCCGGTAGTCCGCAGCCTTGTCGCTGGAACTGTTGGTGCGCAGCCAGTTCTCGTAGTCGATGTCCATGACCATGCTGCGCAGCGCCGAGATCGGGTCTTCGCCGGCACACTGCTCGCGCACCTTGTCCATGAAGCGCTTGAAGCGCGACAGGCGATCGGTGAAGCGGCTGTCGAGATGTTCGCCCAGGCCGATTTCGTCGGTCGCGGCGTACATCGAGATCTTGCGTTCGGTGGCGTAGTTGCCGAGTTTTTCCAGGGTGGTCGAGCCGATTTCCCGGCGCGGCACGTTGATCACCCGCAGGAAGGCGTTGTCGTCGTCCGGGTTCACGATCAGGCGGAAGTAGGCCATCAGGTCCTTCACTTCCTGACGGCCAAAGAAGCTGTTGCCGCCGCTCAGGCGGTACGGCACCTGGTGGTGCTGCAACTTCAGTTCGATCAGCTTGGCCTGGTAGTTGCCGCGATAGAGGATCGCGAAATCGCTGTACGGGCGGTCGGTACGCAAGTGCAGGCTGAGGATTTCCATGGCCACGCGCTCGGCTTCGGCGTCCTCGTTGCGGCAGCGGATCACGCGGATCTCGTCACCGTGGCCCATCTCACTCCACAGCTGTTTTTCGAATTCGTGCGGGTTGTTCGAGATCAGCACGTTGGCGCAGCGCAGGATGCGGCTGGTGGAGCGGTAGTTCTGCTCGAGCATCACCACTTTCAGCGACGGGTAGTCATCCTTGAGCAGCATCAGGTTTTCCGGCCGCGCGCCACGCCAGGCATAGATCGACTGGTCGTCGTCGCCCACCACGGTGAACTGGTTACGCTTGCCGATCAGCATCTTCACCAGCAGGTACTGGCTGGCGTTGGTGTCCTGGTATTCGTCGACCAGCAGGTAACGCACTTTGTTCTGCCACTTTTCGAGAATGTCGGCGTGCTCTTCGAAGAGCTTTACCGGCAGCAGGATCAGGTCGTCGAAGTCCACCGCGTTGAACGCCTTGAGCGTGCGCTGGTAGTGGGTGTAGACGATGGCGGCAGTCTGTTCTTTCGGATTGCGCGCGTTTTCCAGCGCCTGGGCCGGCAGGATCAGGTCGTTTTTCCAGGCGCCGATCATGTTCTTGATCTCGTCGACGCCGTCGTCGCCTGCGTATTCCTTCTGCATGATGTCGGTCATCAGGGCTTTGACGTCGGTCTCGTCGAAGATCGAGAAACCGGGTTTGTAGCCCAGCCGCGCATGCTCCTTGCGGATGATGTTCAGGCCCAGGTTGTGGAAGGTGCAGACCGTCAGGCCGCGACCTTCGCCGGCACGCAGCAGGGTGCCGACCCGCTCCTTCATCTCGCGCGCGGCCTTGTTGGTAAAGGTCATGGCGACGATGTACTGGGCGCGGATGCCGCAGTTCTGGATCAGGTGCGCGATCTTGCGGGTAATCACGCTGGTCTTGCCGGAGCCAGCGCCGGCGAGCACCAATAGAGGGCCGCCGACGTAGTTCACGGCTTCTTGCTGCCGGGGATTGAGTCGGGACATACGAAAATTCGGGAGTCGTTGACGAAATGGGCCGGCATTTTAACAGGCTCAGCGATTTGTGCTGCTCTGTCCGACTTGTGACGTACCACGCGATTCAAATTTGCCGGTTTTGTTACTTTCGCGGAGGATACACGGTGATTTTGCGGCTAATGTTCTCATTCGTGACACAAAATAACGTTCTGATAATCGTTGTCATTGAACATCGCAACGGCATAATGCCCCGCCCACATCATTGCAGAGTCTAGGGAGCTAGCTTGTCTACGCCTGTCGAACCCTTGCGTTTGCTGCTACTGGCCGAAGAGCCAGCGTGGACAGCGTTATTGCGCGAGTGTCTGGCTCCGATGGGGAGCGCGGCGGTGCTGATCAGCGCACCGAGCTGGGAGTCGGTCAGCAGTCTGTTCGAAGACAATCGCCACGCGGTGCTGTTGACCGTCCCCGCGTTGCAGCCGGCCCCGGGTCGTTGCAGCCTGCCGACGGTGTTGCTGCTGGATCACGAGCCGGTCACCGCGCCGGTTGGTGTCAGCGACTGGCTGGTGTTCGACGCCCTCGACGCCGGCATGCTGCGCCGTTGTCTGCGCCATGTGCGTGAACGCGGCGTCCTCGAAAACACCCTGCAACGCCTGGCCGAACAGGATCCGCTGACCGGCATCGCCAACCGCCAGGGCTTCCAGACCCTGCTCGCGGCGCGCCTGGCGGAAAACGACGGCCGTGGTCTGGCCCTCGGGCATCTCGATCTCGACAACTTCCGTCACGCCAACGACGCCCTCGGTCATCAGGCCGGCGATCGCTTGATCCTGCAAGTCGTCGCGCGGCTGAAAAGTCAGCTCGAGGCCGGGGATCAACTGGCGCGGCTGGGCAGCGACGAGTTTGCCTTGCTGATCGACACCCGCCGCGCGCCGCAACGCGCCGAGTGGATGGCCGAACGCATTACCGAAGCCCTCGCCGAACCGTATTGGGTCGATGGCGAAAGCCTGTTGATCGGCTCCAGCCTGGGCATCGCCCATGCCCGTGCACAGGGTGGTGCCGACCCGCTGATGTGGCACGCGCACATCGCCATGCAGCAGGCCAAGAGCACGCAGGGCTGCACCTTCCATATCTTTAACGAACGCATCAACCGCAACGCCCGGAGCATGGCCGACCTCGAAAGTGAGCTGCGCCGGGCCTTGCGCCGCGATGAGTTGGAGTTGCACTACCAGCCACGGCTGAATCTTGCAGACGGGCAGATCGTCGGCCTCGAAGCCCTGGTGCGCTGGCGCCATGGCGAGCGCGGTCTGCTACCGCCAAGCGAATTCGTGCCGCTGGCCGAGCAGAGCGGTCTGATCGTGCCGCTGGGCTACTGGGTGATTTCCCGCGCGTTGCGCGACATGCAGGCACTGCGCGAGCGCGGGCTGCCGGCGCTGCACATGGCGATCAACCTGTCGTTCCGCCAGTTTCAGGACAGCCAGTTGCTGCCGACGCTCAGCCGGCTGATTGCCGAGCGCGGGGTCGAGGCGCAGTGGCTGGAGTTTGAGCTCACCGAAACCGCCGTCATGCGCCGCAGCGATCTGGTCAAACAGACCATGGACGCCCTCGGCCGCCTCGGCGTGCGTTTCTCGCTGGATGACTTCGGCACCGGGTTCTCGTCATTCGTGCACCTCAACAGCCTGCCGATCACCTTGCTGAAGATCGACAAAAGCTTTGTCGGCGGCATGGAGCAGCGCGAAGAGAACCGCAAACTGGTGCACGCGATGATCAACCTCGCGCACAACCTGCATCTGGAAGTGGTGGCCGAAGGCGTGGAAACACCGGAACAGCTGGAATTATTGCGCGGCTTTGGCTGCGATCAGGTGCAGGGCTATCTGATCAGCCGGCCGTTGCCGTTGGCAGAACTGGTTGAATACCTGACCTTCGGCTCTAGCCAGCAGCCAGCCCTCGAAATCGTCAGTTGAACGCAATCTCCGGGTTAGGCATGAATCCCTGTGGGAGCGGGCTTGCTCGCGAAAGCGGTGTGTCAGCAAAGATAATTTGACTGACCGATCGCATTCGCGAGCAGGCTCGCTCCCACAAGGTGAAACTCACTCAGGTTGAGGGATGTTGAAGCCCCGAGATTGCGGTTCGCGCTGAATCATCCGCTTCATCTTCCATTCAAACGCCAGCGTCAGGCTCACCGCCGCACACGCCAGCCCCAGCGCCAGCCCCCACCAGACGCCAGTCGGCCCCCAGTTCAAATGGAACGCCATCCACCACGCCGCCGGTGCGCCAATCAACCAATAACAAGCGAGGCCGACCAGAAACGTGGTTTTCGCATCCTTGAGCCCACGGATGCAGCCCATGGCGATGGTCTGCGTGCCGTCGAACAGCTCGAACCACGCCGCCACCGCCAGCAGGCTCACCGCCAGACGAATCACTTCGGCAAAGGCCGGCTCGTTGTGATCAAGGAACAATCCGACCAGTTGATTCGGCAACAGCCAGAACACCATGGCGAAACCCAGCATCACCACTGCACCGAAAACGATGCCGACCCGGCCGGACATCCGCGCGTCGCTCAGTTGCCCGGCGCCGTAGTGCTGGCCGACGCGCATGGTGATCGCGTAGGACATCCCCGCCGGTACCATGAACGCCACCGAAACGATCTGCAGAGCGATCTGGTGTGCGCCGAGTTGCGTGCTGCCCATGGTGCCCATGCACAGCGCCGCGAAGGCAAACAGTCCGACTTCCACCGCGTAGGTGCCGCCAATTGGCAGGCCGAGCCGCCACAGTTCTTTCAGGTACTGACGATTTGGCCGTGACAGGCCGGCGCGCAATGGGTAGGCGTCGTAGGCCGGGTGCCGGCGGATGTGCCAGGCCAGCGCCAGCGCCATGCAGTTGGCAACGATTGCCGTGACCAGGCCGATGCCGGTCAACCCCAGTTTCGGCAGCCCGAACATGCCGGTAATCAATGCGTAATTGAGCAGGAAGTTGGCCACAGTGCCGCCGAGGCTGATGACCATCACCGGGGTCGCTCGGCCGATTGCACTGGTAAAGCCGCGCAGGGCCATGAAGCTCAGATAGCCGGGCAGGGCGAAGGGCAGAGCGATCAAAAATTGTCCAGCGGCGTTGACGTTGGTTTCGGTCTGGCCGAACAGCAGCAACACCGGTTTCAGATTCCACAACAGCAGCCCGGCGCCCAGCGCCATCAGCCACGCCAGCCACAACCCGGCCTGCGTCAGGCGGGCCGCGCCGATGATGTCGCCGGCACCCTGACGGATCGCCACCAGCGTGCCGACCGCTGCAATCACACCGATGCAGAAAATCGACACGAATGAATAACTCGCTGCCCCCAGTCCGCCGCCGGCCAGGGCTTCGGGGCTGAGGCGCGCCATCATCAGGGTGTCGGTCAGCACCATCAACATGTGCGCCAACTGCGAAGCAATCAACGGCCCCGCCAGCCGCAGGATGGCCCAGAGTTCGGTACGCACAGGATGCTGCATGGTCATCACCACCCATTAATCAGAGGGAACAAGAGTCCGTCGATTCTCGGCGCTTGGCAGGGTTTGCACAAAAGGATAAAAAGGATGGGTGGCATGATTAAAACTCATCATGAGTAAACCTCGCCGGGGTGGCCGGATGCCGCTAAAGGAGCTTTGTGTATGTCCCGTCGTCTTCCTCCCTTGTATGCCCTGCGCGCATTCGAAGCGGCGGCGCGGCACAGCTCGTTCACCCGGGCGGCCGAGGAATTGTCGATTACCCAGAGTGCAGTCAGCCGGCACATCAAGACGCTGGAAGAGCATTTCGCCTGCAAGCTGTTTCACCGCAGCGGACGCAACCTGCAACTCACCGAGTCGGCGCGGCTGCTGCTGCCCGGCATTCGCGATGGTTTCGCGGCGCTGGAGCGCGCCTGCAACACCTTGCGCGCCGAAGACGACATCCTGCGCATGAAAGCGCCGTCGACCCTGACCATGCGCTGGCTGCTGGCCCGGCTCAGCCGTTTTCGTCACCTACAGCCCGGCAATGAAGTACAACTGACCAGTGCGTGGATGGACGTGGATTCGGTGGACTTCAACAACGAGCCCTTCGACTGCGCGGTGCTGCTGAGCGATGGGCACTTCCCGCCGGACTGGGAGGCCAGCCTGCTGTTTCCCGAGGAGTTGATTCCTGTCGGCGCGCCGAACCTGCTGAACGATCAACCCTGGGATGTGACGCGGTTGGCCTCCACCGAGTTGCTGCACCCGACCCCGGACCGGCGCGACTGGCGCAGTTGGCTGGAACATATGGGGCTGTCCGATCAGGTTTCGCTCAAGGGCGGACAGGTGTTCGATACCCTGGAGCTGGGCATGATTGCCGCGGCGCGAGGCTACGGGGTGTCGATGGGCGATCTGCTGATGGTCGCCGAAGATGTGGCGCAAGGAAGACTGAGCCTGCCATGGCCGACCGCGGTCGCCAGCGGACTGAATTATTACCTGGTGTGGCCAAAAACCCGTCCGGGAGGTGAACGTTTGCGCCGTCTCAGCGACTTCCTGCAAGGCGAAGTGCGAGCCATGGCGTTGCCGGTGGTCAAGCGCTTGAGCTGAAACGTTAGAGCCGCCACAATGCCGGCCTTGTGCCATAACCCTGCTGTTCGCTCAAGTATTCGGCTTTACCGCCGAATACGTGCATGTGGAACCGCCGTGCAGGTATCCACGATTCACCCCCATTAGAAAATTATCCGAGCTGCGATCAAGGAGGATCGGCAAGTTCGGCCAGGAGCTGTCCATGTCTCAACCTCGCGCTCGGATCGCCTCGCAGCTGGGCCTCGCGCTCGCTGTGATACTGGCGATCGTCATCAGCGGCAGTACGGTGTTCGCCCTGCGTTCGCTGGATTCCGCCAACCTCGCCACCCGTGAAGAGCACCTCGCCAGTGAGGCGCGGCTGCTGGCCGACCAGTTGAGCACTTTCCACGGCACGCTGCGCGAAAGCACCCAGCGCCTGAGCGGGCTGTTCGAGAAGCGCTTCAGCGCGGGCCTGAGCATTCACCCGGATGAACCGGTGAACGTCGCCGGCACCCAGACCCCGGGCCTGCACTTGGGCAGCGAAGTGTTGAACAACAACTTCAAGGAAGTCGACGAGTTCAAGCAGATGACCGCCGGCGTTGCCACGCTGTTCGTGCGCAGCGGCGAAGACTTCGTGCGGGTCAGCACCTCGTTGACCAAACAGGACGGCACGCGCGCTATCGGCACTCTGCTCGATCACGCACACCCGGCCTACGCGAAGTTGATGGCGGGTCAGGGTTACGTCGGCCGCGCGTTGCTGTTTGATCGCTCCTACATGACCCAATACACCCCGGTGCGCGATGGCAGCGGCAAAGTGATTGCGGTGTTGTTCGTTGGTTTTGATTACACCGATGCGCAGAACGCCCAGTTCGACAACCTCAAGCGCTTCCGCATCGGCCAGACCGGTTCGCTGGCGCTGCTGGATGAGCAGAACAGATGGTTGGTGGCCCCGGCGGGCGTCCAGGCATTGGATCAGGCGGTCACGGTGATCGGCGGCCTGGCGAAAACCCCGGGCAAGGGGCAGTTCTGGAGCGACAAGAACGAAGATTTCTACAGCGTTTCGGTGCCATTTGACGGTGGGCCGTGGGCGGTGGTGGCGAGTATGCCGAAAGCCGAGATTCGCGCGGTGACCTGGAGCGTCGGCACGCAACTGGCCATCGGCAGCCTGCTGGCGATGCTGTTGGCGGTGGGTTCGGTGGTGTGGTTGCTGCGCAGCAAACTGGCGCCGCTGAGTGATCTGGTGCGTCAGGCCGAAGCTCTCGGTGCCGGTGATCTGAGCGTGCGCCTGAACGTGTCGAGCAACGACGAGATCGGTCAGCTGTCCCGCGCGTTCAACCAGATGAGCCAGGCGCTGTCGACGATGGTCGAACACATCCGCCGCTCCTCGGAAGAGGTCAACAGCCGCGCCCAGGCGCTGTCCGGTTTGTCCGGCGGTGCGTACGAAGGCATGGAACAGCAGTCCGGCGAAATCACCAGCATGGCCGGCGCAGTTGAAGAGTTCAGCGCCACCTCGCTGAACATTGCCGACAACATGGGTGCCACCCAGCGTCTGGCCCAGGAAAACGCTCAGCAGACGCAGATCGGTCGTACTTCCATGGACGAAGCGTCTTCCTCGCTGGAGCAAATCGCTGGCGCGTTGAACACCACGGCTACCGTGATCAACACCCTTGGCCAGCGTTCCCAGGAAATCGGCGGCATTGTCAGTGTGATCACCTCGATTGCCGAACAGACCAACCTGCTGGCGCTCAACGCGGCCATCGAAGCGGCCCGTGCCGGTGAACAGGGCCGTGGTTTTGCCGTGGTCGCCGATGAGGTGCGTAACCTGGCGTCGCGCACCCGTCAGGCCACTGATGAAATCTCCGGGATGATTCACAGCATTCAGCAGGAAACCGGCAACGCCATCAGCACCATGGAGCAGGGCAATCTGCTGATGCAGGAAGGCCTGTCGCGCAACGCCAACGTGGCGTCGGCGCTGGCGCGGATCGATGAGCAGAGCCGTTCGGCAGGGCAGCAGTTCGCCGCGATTACCACCGCGACCCAGGAGCAGAGCAGCACGGCTACTTTGCTCAGCAGTAACCTGCAGAGCATTGCGCTGGCCAACAGTGAGCAGCGTGAGGTGGTGTCGAACCTCGCGGTCACCGCCAAAGAGCTTGAAAAGCTGGCGGCGGATTTGCGTTCCGAGGTTGATCGCTTCCGTTGATACAGCCTTGATATCGCTTTCGCGAGCAGGCTCGCTCCCACAGTTTCCGGGGTAGCTCATAAATCGTTTGAGCACCCGAATACTCTGTGGGAGCGAGCCTGCTCGCGAATGCAACGCCGCCGATCCATGGCAAATCATCCTATATGTCTCTCATCTTTTCTTGCTGAAACGTTTCCGCAACGCTATAAAAATGGCACAACTCCAATAAAGGCTGCTGCCATGACCCCGTTCAAACTCGCCGTTGCATTCGGCGCACTCTCTGCTGCTTCCCACGCCATGGCCTGGGATTACGTACTCCTCGATACCAACAAGCCCGCGCAAAACTGGAGCATTACCAGTGAGCAGCTCGGGTTGAAAACCGACAAGCCTTTCTCCGTCAGCCTGCGCACCTTGCACGGCGGGCGACAGGAAGGTGTCAGCATCGTCGATATCGATAACGGCACGATGAAACTCTCGGTGGTGCCGACCCGTGGCATGAATGTCCTGCAGGCGTCTGTCGGCAACGTGCGCATGGGTTGGGATTCGCCGGTCAAGGAAGTGGTCAACCCGGCCTTCATCGAACTCAATGGACGCGGTGGCCTGGGCTGGCTGGAAGGCTTCAATGAGTTGGTGACCCGCTGCGGTTACGAATGGGTCGGCCATCCCGGTATGGACAATGGCGAGTTGCTGACCCTGCACGGCCGCGCCGCGAACATTCCGGCCAGCACTGTCACGCTGCACATCGATGAAAAACCACCCTACGCCATCAGTCTGCGCGGTGAACTGAAGGAACAGGCGTTCAAGAAAGTCGACTTCTCGGTCGTCACTGAGCTGGTCACCGAGCCGGGCAGCGTGCGCTTTGCCCTCAACGATACGCTGACCAACAACGGTGATTATCCGAAGGAATACCAGGCGCTGTATCACAGTAACTTCAGTACACCGTTCCTTGAGCAGGGCGCGCGGTTCGCGGCGCCGGTGAAACAGGTCTCGCCATTCAACGACAAGGCCAAAGCCGAGTTGGCGGACTGGCAGATTTATCGCGGTCCAACCAAGGACTACGATGAAACCGTCTATAACGTCGTGCCCTACGCCGACGCCAAAGGCGAAACCCTGACTGTTTTGCACAACAAGGCTGGCAGCCTCGGTGTCTCTGTTGGCTTCAATACTCAACAGCTGCCAGTGTTTTCCCTGTGGAAAAACACCGACACCCAAGGGCAGGGCTATGTCACGGGCCTTGAGCCAGGCACCAGCTTTTCCTACAACCGCCGCTATCAGCGTCCGCTGAATCTGGTGCCGACCATTGCGCCAAAGGCCAGCCAACAGTTTCAGATCAGCTACAGCCTGCTGGCAGACAAAGGCGCTGTGGATAACGCGCTGAAGCGCGTGAGCGAAATCCAGGCCGGGCGTGAAACCGAAGTGCGACAGGCGCCGCTGGTGGATCTGACCGAGCATTAAGGCGTCGCCGGGCGGTATTGCAGCGCTTCGGCCAGATGCTCACGGCTGATTGCATCGACTTGCTCAAGGTCTGCCAGGGTTCTGGCGACCTTGAGCAAACGATGGGCTGAGCGCAGTGACAAGGTCAGCCGTTCGCAGGCTGACTCCAGCCATTTCTCATCGGCTGTAGATAATTGGCAGTGCCGCTTCAGGCCTGGCAGATCGAGGAACGCATTGGCACAACGCTGACGCTTTTGCTGGCGTTCGCGTGCCTCGGCCACCACGGCTGCCGCACTGGCGCTGTCCTCGCCTGGCTTCACTGCCGGATTCAGCGCCGTCGCTTCCCGCGCCACCGTCAGGTGCAGATCGATCCGATCCAGCAACGGCCCCGATAGCTTGTTGCGGTAGCGCTGCACCATGTCCGGTGTACACGAGCACTTGCCGCTCGGCTCGCCAAGATATCCACAGGGACACGGATTCATTGCCGCCACCAACTGGAAACGCGCGGGAAAGCGTACGCGATCCTTGGCTCGGGCAATCACGATATGCCCGGATTCCAGCGGCTCGCGCAGCACCTCCAGCACCTTGCGATCAAATTCCGGAAGCTCGTCGAGAAACAGCACACCGTGGTGGGCGAGGGTGATCTCGCCGGGTTGCGGTTTCGAGCTGCCACCGACCAGCGCCGGCCCGGAGGCCGAGTGGTGTGGCTGGCGAAAGGGCCGTTGCGGCCAATGGGTCAGTGGCACGCCGCTGGCGACCGATTGAATCGCCGCCACTTCCAGCGCCTCGCATTCTGAGAGTGGCGGCAGCAGCCCCGGCAAGCGACTTGCCAGCAATGTTTTGCCCGTCCCCGGTGGCCCGCTGAACAACAAGTTGTGTGATAATACACCGCATATTATTTCAAGTTGATTAGCCATGACGTCCAAGCCCAAGGCATACAGCTATATTCGCTTTTCCAGCCCAGAACAGGCTCGTGGTGACAGCCGTCGGCGGCAGTCAGTGGCGGCCGTTGAGTACGCAAAAGAACACGGTTTGGAGCTCGTCAAGGACGCTGAATACGCTTTCGCTGACCTTGGCGTGAGTGCGTACAGGGGTGACCACGTAAATCGCTTGTCGAGCAATCTAGGGCGATTCTATGAGTACGTAAAAGCGGGCAAAATCGAACCTGGGTCTTACCTCCTTGTGGAATCGTTGGATCGGCTTAGCCGTGAACAAGTCCCAGAGGCACTAAGCCGGTTTTTACTATTGTTGAATGCGGACATTATCGTCGTAACATTCGGAGATGGCACGGTCTACAAGAAGTCATCCGATTCAATTCAGTTAATTATGTCCATCATTCATATGGGCAGGGCACATCAGGAATCGCACTGGAAAGGAAGTCGTGTCTCTGATGCATGGCAAGAAAAACAAGCACTGGCACGTTCCGAGGGTAAACCGATAGGTGCCGCATGTCCCCAATGGTTGAAATTTGACGGTGAAAAATACCAAGTGATCCCGGAAAGGGTGGAAGTGGTAAAGCGTGTGTTTGAGTTGACCATACAGGGCTATGGGCAGCGGGCAATTGTTAAATTGTTTAATCAAGAAGGCGTTCCTGTATTCGGAACCAAGAACAGGAACAAATCCGGGCTTTGGGGTAATAGCTCAATAGCAAAAATATTGGGCAATAGGTCTGTTTTGGGTGAATACCAACCAAATATTTGGAAGAATAATAAACGTTCGCCGTCTGGCAATGTGATTGAGGGTTACTATCCGAGCGTGGTTGATCAAGATATATTCTATGCCGCGTGGAATGAAAGGAAAGTCAGAGATGTCTCCAAAGTAACGAATCAATCCACGAACTTCAACGTGTGGTCAAAAATTGCAATCTGCTCCTATTGTGGATCAGCCATGCATCTTGTTGATAAAGGTAGGCCGCCGAAGGGTCAAAAATACCTTCGTTGTTCTAAATCTTCCAAGGGCGCCTGTGATAACAAGTCGATTCGTCTTGATCAATCTGAACTAATCTTCAAAGAAATGCTTGCCAAAATTAATTTGATCGGAGTAGTCAAGAATGATGTGGTGGCGCTGCGAAACAACATTACAGAGTTGAGTGGTCGTATCAGTGCCACTAGTTCAAAGTTGCAAGATTTGAATGAACTGATCAAGGAGTATCCATCAGCTTCTCTGGCTCAGTCGATAAAAGAAGTTGATTTACAGATCCAGAATTATATCAGCGAGCGTGATAGGTTGACTGGCTTGGTAGCCGCGCAACATGTAA
Organism: Pseudomonas sp. JAI115; assembly: GCF_014200835.1. Lineage (NCBI taxonomy): Bacteria > Pseudomonadati > Pseudomonadota > Gammaproteobacteria > Pseudomonadales > Pseudomonadaceae > Pseudomonas > Pseudomonas sp. JAI115. The sequence goes on along the minus strand of NZ_JACHCY010000004.1, from coordinate 154,303 downwards.
TTGATAAAGCCCAGTTTATGGCGGATTTGGACTTAAATACATATGAAGGTCGATATTTAGCTAATCAGCAGGTTCGGAGGCAGCAGATCAAGGTTCGTATGAAGCGTGACGAAGTGCGAATCCAATTCAATGTCCAATCGGATTGTGTCCCCAAGCTTGCGTTCGTCTGGGATCATGGTAAAGATTGGATTATTGTACCCCTGTCGAGAGAGTCTCTGCGCGCCAGCATTCGTCAGAATGATATGGCTAAAACAGCGTTATTTGAGAGACTTCCGAAATTGATGGAGGCAGTAAGGCTGGATGAAAGCATGCAGCCATACATAGAAATTCTATCGTCCGAAGGGGAGCGGTATAAAGCCGATTACAAACTTTCTGAAAGAGACGTGCAGCGGGTGCAAGCAGCCACCGATAGATGGTTGGCAACACTTAACCAGAGTTCACTGGCATCAGAGAATGATGAAGCGTTACCTCTTGGAGGCGAAGACCCGAAGCTGGCTTAGTTGATGGTACCGACGGAGTCCCTTAGAATTACTACACCCCCCGCCGTAGGGGGGGGGCTCAGCCGGTGGAAGTCTTTTTGATTCGATAGACCGTTGCAACCCCCACGTCAGCAAGCTTGGCGATGTCATTTGCAGACATCGTTGGGTGTTTGGCCATCAACAATTTTACTTTTGCCCATTTTTCCATGTTCTTGCCTTTGCCAACTGGCGTCCACTTCGGGTCTGCAAGGCGCTTGTTCTCCAAGCCTTGTCTGATTCGCTCAACACGTTTTTCTTGATCAAGACGTGCCATCGTAGCCATGAGATCCAGCAGCATACTGTTGATTACTGACATGATCTGGCCGGTCATACCCTTGTCGTCAATCAACATGTGAGTTGTAGGTAAATCTGCAATCACAAGGCGTAAGCCCTTTGCTTTGATCTTGGCTTTCAATGTTTCCCAATCCAATTGGGACAGACGGCTTAGACGGTCAACACTTTCACACACAATGCATTCACCGGGTTGGGCAGCATCCAGCAATCGCATTAGCTCTGGACGATCTAATGTTGTCCCGCTGACGTGCTCCGAATAAACACCGAGAACGACAAGACCTTTGTCTTTAACGAATGCATCCAAGCTAGCTTTCGCTCTGAGTGCGTCTTGGTCTTTGGTACTGGCTCTAAGGTACAGATGTGCGTTCAATTTTTTATCCTTTGTAGTTATTTTTGATAGATCTATGATAAATCGATCATATGCCTATCGGCAATAGGTTTTTGATAGGGGGGAAGTGACGCTTATCGAACTACCAGAAAAGTAGACTCTTTTGATAGTGTCAAAGGCTGCTGATCGAGCAGCAGTCGCACCTAGAAGCGAATGGCCACCATTCAACAGCAATAGCTAACTCGGTATCCTGCGCACCTCAGCAAATGACACGGAACACAGGGAACGTTCAGCAGGTATTTGGGATTTATCCTACAGCCAGTGCCTGGGCTTCCCGGTAACGTCATCCTGCCCCAGCCTCAGGTTGGAATTCCCCAAGGACGAAAGGAAACCCATGTCTGGCTATGTACCCAACCCACCCAAGGGCTACCGCTACAGCGGCGTTGAGCCTGTTGACATCCATGCCCAGCGTTGGGCGGAATACCCAGAACTCCTCACCGAAGAAGAAGCTAAGGCGAATAGCTCGGGCTGTGTGTTCGCCAAAAGCTGCGACCTCGCAAACGGCGTTATTGACCACATCAAAACAGCCGGATTCGTTCCCGTTGAAAAGGTGGGCAACTACGGTGAGTTTTCCATTCTCGGTGGCCGTGAAACGGATGCAGCCGGGAACATTCCCCTCAAGAAGATCAGTGGTAACTCGTTACCCGCTGCACTGGGCACGCTTCTATTAGGTGGTGCTGCTACGGCTGCTGGTGTGTCATGTGGTGGGTTATGCACTGCTGGCGCTGTAGCTGGTGGGAGCGTTGCAACCGGTGCAAGTGCTGGGGCCACTACTGGTGGAGTGGTTACGGCTGGTGTTGCTGCTGGGGCACTGGCCGGTGTCGTTGCATTGCTGTGGCCTTCCAGTTTGGGCGATAGCAGCCTGTACACAGAACAACAGCTTAAATCCCTTGAGAAAGCCCGTACACGTGTTCGAATTCACGTCGAACAGCAGGCGGATGGCACCTTAAAGGGATACGGGTACAACACCCAGAAGCGCACCGACTGGGAGATGATTCCGGTGGTGCAATTCGTTGAACAAGGCTCTCAGCAAGTGGCGGACTTCGGCGACGGAGTCACCCTGATATGGACACCAGCCGTTGACCCGTCCAGTACGTCAGGAATCCCACCGTTAGAGGGTGCACCCCAAGCTCCACAGATATGGATTTATCCGCCTACCGAACAAGCGGATAACATGATCGTTAGCCCTATCTACCCTGACGAATACAAGGATTTCATTCTTGTATTCCCGGCTGATTCTGGCATTCAGCCGCTGTACATCGTGATGAATGTCCGGCTTGATCCCGGCACCGTTACGGGACAGGGAAAGGATGTGACGGGCATTTGGCTCGCTGGGGCAACTTCTGGACTCGGTGCACCTATACCTACAGAGATTGCAGACCAACTCAGGGGCAAGAGCTTCGGCACCTTCGATAGTTTCAGGCGGGCACTCTGGAAAGCTGTAGGTGGTAGCGGATTGGTGGAGCAATTCACAGACAATAATGTTGATCGAATGCGTGAGGGTAAGGCGCCAAAGGCACGTTACAGGGACAGAGCAGGTAAACGCAGTTCGTTCGAGCTTCACCACGCGGACGAAGTTGCCAAAGGCGGGAAAGTCTACGATGTCGATAACCTGAACGTCGTTACTCCCAAACACCACATCGACATACACAGAAACGGATGACGCCAACAATGAAGACCGATATCACCGATTACACCGAAGACGAATTCATCAGCTTCATGCACAAGCTGTTAGCTGAAAACAAGGCAGCAACCGACGACGTGCTAGATGTCCTCCTAGACCAATTCTGCGAGTTGACTGGCCACCCAGATGGCACCGACCTCATCTACTACCCAGAGGGAGGCTCGAACGGATCAGCAGAGGACGTGACACGTGTTGTGAAGGCTTGGCGTGCTGCTCAGGGCTTACCGGGGTTCAAAGGCGACTAATCAAGTGCCTGGGAGGGAGTGTGACGACTGAGGGTAGTGGGTTTCGGATGCGAACCTCGTTTTTCGGATACTTGTAGCTCGCCCACACCAATGGACTGTCATCCTGCACAAATTCGGGCGTGGGCGAGCGATCCAGATTCTACCAGTTGCTAAGCTGGCATGAATCGAGGGACGTTTCATTCTGGCTATTCCTGACGCAGTACCCGTATTGCGCTCGCAATCCCTTCAGCATTCAAATCGAGTGTTTGCAGCGCTGTGACAGCGTTATCGGCAACGTCTACCGAACCTCGTTCGGCAACCCATTTGGCAAGCTCTTCAATGGCAGCACCGATTCCGTTCTGATTCATCATCAGCAGCTCGATGGCGTTGGCTAGAGCTTCATCACGATCTGACATGGCAGGGTTCTTCATTGATGGGGTTAAATCATCCTAGCCGGAAAAAAGGACATCAGCTGATCAGCATCGAATTGATTCCAAATGAGTACAGATCTACCCATCTGAAATGAGATGTGGTTCATTTGTCGACAAATATAAGCCCCAAAATATGGGGCTTATATCATTTCACAAGCTGTAACGCAGGTCGTGATATCACTTGCGTTTGCTCTTCAGTACCAAATTTTACGGGCAGTATCTCTGATAGAAATTCGGTTGTTACACCTAGATGTTCCGCTAGCGCGTGATTCGTGATGCCATGATGTTCATAAAGCACCTTGAGTGCTGCGATGATCATTTCTGGTTGTTCACGAACGCAATAAGGATCCTCTTTTTCGACTATGCCCTCACCTTGGTTTTTCAAATAGATGACTGCCCCCCGATACTGGTAGTCGTCTATCAGCCCTAAAGACTTTGCACGGTAGATAATCGCCGCCTTGCTGACTTGAAAATCCATTTTCATCATACTAATCCCTATCCAGTCCAAACGACTGCCGCGACGGGGAAAGGCTTTCAAAAATGTAGATCTTGGAATCAAGAATGCGGAAGCAAAGCGGTTGGCTTCAGATTCTGTTTTGCGATCACCAGTGACTTGCCCTTCATGCAGTACTAGATGGCCTAACTCATGAGCAATGTCAAACCGAAGTCTAAATGGACTCTGTTTTGCTTCGTTTCGCACAATAACGGGTCTGCGAGACGTAATTGACAGGGCATCTACTTCTGTAGACGTGTCTTGAAATAGGGTGACAACCGCCCCGGCACGCTCGACAACTCTGACCATATGGGAAATCGGCCCGAAGCCTAACCCCCAGTATGAGCGCAGTCGTTCAGCGGCTTGTTCAATTTCCTCTGTAGTTTCAGCCCCAGATTCATCTGGAAAATCGACCGCAGGCAAGCGAACCTTAGTGTCAATGAACTCTACCAACTGGTCAAAAACCGTGCCTCTGGCTAACACTTTTTGTTTCATGCTGGCCTTGGTGGTTGCCAGCTTACGGAAGTGTGCCTGTTCCTCAGATAACGAAACCCCGACGGGTTTGAAGAAAAACGTCGGGGCCACGTGAAGGGAGCACGCTAAATCCTGTGTTGTTGGGTCATCTTGTTTCAACTTCCCCTTGCCATTTTCTAATTGCGAAACATATTGGCGAGTTTTGCCAATATCTTCCGCTATATCGTTGAGGGTCTTGCCCCAGTAGTGGCGGGCCAGGCGTAGCTGACTACCCTTAAATACCCCGTCCATTTCTATCAACGGCTTCATCATCTTTACCTTCGGCCGTATCTTCGTCTATCGGAGACAGTTCAATTGGTTCTAGTTCCGCAGCAACCGGAATTATATTGTCCGCTGCCGCAAGAGTCCTGACGCGTTCGGCGTTGTATCGCCATTGCGCAATCAAAGTGCCATCGCGTTCTGCATGTGCTTCATACCCCACGAAATAGACTTGATGCTCATCTTCGTCGGTGATCGCTCGTTCGATGATGAACCGCCATAGGTATTCCGAATGGGCATCTTCCTCAAACAACTGCAATTGTCGGGCTTCAGAGCTCGTAGGATTTAGCACGCGCATTTTCTTTGGATTTTCGTGATCGTCAAGGAAAAAGCGTACGGTTTCGCTACCGATGCCTATCAATAGGTCGTTCCCGGCATGCTTAATGGTCAGCCAAGAATGATCCCCCGATTGTGCAAGCTGGAGGAGCGCGTTTTTGATACGCGCCCACGACAAGGTTCCACGACTGTAGGAGCAGTCAAGGTCAGTACTGGCGGTACGCAAAGCATCATCGAGCACGTCGAGAATACGCTCTGCAATGATACTGAGACGACTGGATGTCAAGCTTGAGGAGATTTCCGATGGTTTGTTCATGCGCCCGCCATACTGTTCTTATGCCGTGATTTGTAAAGCATGATTGTGCCGAAACGAAAATTTGTCAAGCGCTAGGGGCATGTGTTGCTTTGTTCTTAAGTCTTTCTCTGTCGGGCATTGATGCATGGGCTTGGATCGGAGACCTTAACGCGCTTGTTCCCTCGCCTCTGAAGCACGGAATCTGCACGTTACGGGGTTTTTGCATCACTTTAGCTTGCGAATTTCATCTGAAAATTCTTGGATCAATTCGACTAGCTCACATCGCAGCACGATGCACAGATCGTTTATCTGGATTATATCCAGTCGTCGAACCCCTCGCTCGACGTCACTCATGAACGACTGAGGTCTACCCAGTGCCCTCGAGCACTCAGCTTGCGTTAGTCCGGCTTTGACTCGGCGGGCTTTCAGCAGGGTCAAAAATACATCGTATTCACTTCGATAAATGGCCTTTGGCATGAGGGCTGTCCAGTATGAGCAGCCCTGAAACCTATATCTGATTTTCGGATATCTGAATTTCAGATATCCTGTTGATGTGCGCGCCGACTCACCCCGTCGAGCGTTTATTGACTAAGGGAATAGATATGAAGCTTTACCTTTCACTGTTTCTCGCAGCACTCTGTATGCCAGTCGCCAGTCTCGCAGGAATTTTTGCCATAGAGCTTGGATATGTCCTGAGCTTCCGCCAAGCGATTGGTGTCGGCGTTCTTGTCGGCTCTGTGATTCTTATCCTCGCCATCATCATGTTCGTGCTAAGCGTCCCATCAACCATGCAGCGTTCGCGCGCCCCATCGTGCCGCAGCAATTAAAGTCAAGGATGACGATGAAAAAGCTCTCAAAGCTTCCGTTGTTGCTGGTTGCTGCCATTGCAAGTGCATCGAGCCCGGTGATGGCAAGTCAACCAAACAACGCGAAGTCAATGGCATCTAGCTTTTACAATGAACGTCTACAAGAAATGTTAACTACCACTGGCTGGAATTTTGAATCTGCTACGGATACCAAGCAGATCGCCAGAGAGTTCCGGGCGAATCAAGCAAGGGCAAAGATTCAATTCAGTAAGCCGGGCATTTACCATGGTCGGATCAGCAAAGTTGTAGTGGATGGTCTCGGCACAAATTTTATCGTTGACCAAGGTCTAGACACCGCTGTCACGGTGCTTTTGGACAAGTATCAAGCGTGGCCATGGAAAAACACCGCATCCAAAGCTGAAGTCGGTGGAGTTCAATCAGCCCTAGAGTTCGCGGCGAATTTCAATCCGAATCAGGAAATGTATTTCCAATGCCGTCGAGTGGAATTTGGATTGGGAATATACCTATCCAACTGCCTCGCCTTCCCGGCATCTATAACCGCAACTAAGCTTGCACCTGAATTGCCACGTAACATTTATGCAGCCGCAAACTTCGAAGAATTGATCAAAGCCAGAGCCTCGGAAGGTTGGGCACGTCCATTGTCGACACAAAGCAACATGTCCGTAACGTTGGAAATTTTTGTCGACGTTGACGGGGCTATCGCCTCGGTCAACATTTCCAGATCAAGTGGTAATAAAGCTTACGATAATTCTGTGGTTGCAGCGATCAACAATATTGGTGCCTTACCCGAGATACAAGGTGTCAACTCAAGTAATGAAAAATATCACTCATTCAAAATTTCGCTTACACCAGCCGACTTGGCTTTATGATTGATACCATGGTAGATTGATGCAAGGTAGAACACCCTCCATACACTGCTTCAGCTTAAAGCGTCCTGGAGCCTTTCTGGGCGCAGTTAAGTTGCAGGCGCTACCATTGCACTACTAGCGAATCTAAATTCGTTCTGCGTGCTAATAGATGGCTTCCCGGGCATTCAAAAGCATTAGGCTGCCATCATTTCCTCCAGAACTGTTGATTCCTTACATTTGGCGAGTAATTTCGAAAAACCGAATCGCCGATGCGACTCGCCAGTACCAAATTGCTTATCCCGGATTTTCGCGAGATAACTCAGGTGATGAAAACAGTTCGCGAAAGCGTTGTGGTCACCTCGCGTCAATCGATGCTGCTTCGTAAAGTGAACGGTACCACCTGTAAGTTCAATCCAGCGATTTTCAAGCAGCCTCCATACGCCGGAATGCCCATCACCCGAAATCAGTCCCAAATTGCGCTGCAAGGTCTGGAATGCGAAAAATAAATGGTAATGGGGCTTGCCAAATTCACCAACTTCCTTGACCCAGCCGTGAACAAATCGTTTATGGTTGCCCCATGAGTTTGAACCAAGATCAGCTTTGCATTTTTTGATGTATCGACTGAGCTTTGAATTTTCCAGCTTATTGTTGTTAACGTGCCCTTCCGGAAAATGCAGATCCAACCGCACCACCGTAACGCGACAATGGTACTCTTGCAGATTGGTGATTTGGGTGTACATCCGATCAAGAATTACTGGATACAGTCCGTAACCCTTGTCTTTATCGGCGTTTACTTTAATTCCTTTGAACGTATCACTGAAGCTTATTTTCATTTTCATCTTTTGTTTTAATTCCCGTTTACCTTGATTGTTTTTATTATGGCTGTAATATATAAAATGTTATTTGCTGTTTCATTGGTGTTACTGATTGATATTAAAATGGTGCACGCAGCCGTATGCGCTCCAAGCATTGCTGTTGGTGGGGTTCAGAAGGGATTGCGATCTGACAAAAGAGGTCTCGTCTTGTCGCTGTCCTCATAGAATAACGCGAGCAAGGCTGATTCTAAACATTGAAGCAAAAAATGTTCGGATTCGATTCTGGTTTGCTGTGAGCAACATCGCCGGGAGGCGCAGTTTCAGCGGCCGGAAGGCCTGTCCTGATCTGTTTATACCCTTGGAATGCGATTACTGAGTTGTGGGCGGGATGTAGTAAAAATGATTGCTTTTTGCGTATTGCATTTGAAGGATACTAGAGGGCTTTTGTAAGTCATAAGCCATTCGGGTAAGCAGTCCGCCACCAAGATATCCTATGCCAAACTTATCTCCCATTGACATTGTTAACGCCTTACCCTTTATATGAATATTCTCAACGTTAACTCTTCTAGGGGGTGTAGTTAAGGTTATCATGCTGGGATATATGCTGTTTGACAGGTCTAAAAATTTTTCAATATCCAAGCAGGCGACCATGATGACATCGCCTTTGAATATTTCAATCACAAACTCTGTCGGCATGTCTAGAGAAACAAGGGGTCTTGAAAGTGCGTCGTGAAAGCTGTCAGTAAGATTGTAAATTTCTGACTTGCATTCAATCATAGACATCCATGAGTTAAAGCCAACGTATGCCATTTCAAGGGTTTTGTACATTCCTACGTATAAGCAGTTATCGATTACTGTTATCGCATAGTTTCCATTTTCTTCAAGTCTTTTGCGGCAGTCCATCAACTCACTGATGTAGAACGTTGGTGTAACTTTGGTTTCTTCAATCTTGAGGTTTAATCCGGTGAGTGAATCTTTTCCTAAGTTACTCCGCAAAGTGCTTGACAGGTTGTTGTTTCGTTCGATCTGATTTTTTGTTCGTTTCAGTTGTTGCTTGTCTTTGTTGTCAAAGTTGCGTGTTAAGATTTCGTTCGCAATCGCGCAGTTTAAGTTTTGTACGATTTGTGCGGTTCGTGTAATTGATGTTCCTTTTTTACCACTCTTTAATTCAATAAAAACTACGCCCGAAGGTGATCGTTTAACAATGTCGCCGTGATGAACAAACGTTGTGATGTCACTCAATATAGCTATTGTTAAAGGGCATTCATTATATTCGTCAATGGTGGGTCTAGCATCCTCTATGTTTTTGATTGAAAGGTTATCGCCGGTGTTTTTAATCGGAAGTCTGCGTATCGTAGAGTGCTCGTTGTCCAGTATGCCCCAAACAATAGAGTCGACGAATCTTCGAAAGATCAAGTTTTCTAACTTGAGTTTTCTTATTGTTTTTAGTGTGTTGGCTTTTTCTGTCGGAAGGCGCAGTTGATGTAGGCGAATCTTTTCTTTTTCTAATGCTTCAATTTCTCTTAAATTGTGAATGAGCTTTTCGATTATTAAGTTTTGTGCAAGCTTCCAGCCGTCGTGTACTGCGCCTAAGAATCTTATGTTGTTTGATTTGTCATCTTTTGAAGGTTTTACCTTGTAAATCCCATGTCCTCTGATCAAATGAATAAGCTTTACTGCCAACTCTCTTGAATCATCCCCGATGATAAGCCCTAGACGGAAAAAGCGTTCAATACCAAGAGGCTGTTTATCACCCTTATTTTGTGTGCCCGTGCCCATACTGGTTTCCCTCCGAATGTTCGGTCAGCGTAGCAGAATGGATCAGATAAACGACTGTGGTGTATTGTTGCACTACATCAGCAAATTGTGCGCGCCCGCTGCGGCAATCAGCAGCGCGCGTTTTGCGGCCATCTGTCCTTGCACCTCGTTGAGGTCGGGATAAGGTTTCGCCGCATGGATCAGCCCGTCCGAGACATAAGGCTCGACCGGCGTATGCCCGTTGAAATGCGCCACTGCTTCCAGCAGATGATCCACCGCAAACACCTTCAACCCCGAAGCCAGACATGCTTCCTCGGCATTCGCCCGCGGCACCACCAGTGCCCGCCCGGCCTTGCGCGCCGCCAGCGCCGCCGGCAACACCCCGCGTACCGGCCGCACAGCGCCGGACAACGCCAGTTCACCAAGGCATTCCACCTCATCCAGCGTCAGACACGGCACCTGCACACTCGCCGACAGAATCCCCAGGGCAATCGCCAGATCAAAGCGCCCGCCATCCTTGGGCAAGTCCGCCGGCGCGAGATTCAAGGTGATCCGCCGCGCCGGAAACTGCAGCCCGGAATTGATGATCGCGCTGCGCACCCGATCCTTGCTCTCCTTCACCGCCGCCTCGGGCAGACCGACCATGGTCAGCGACGGCAGACCGTTGGCCAGATGGACTTCGACAGTGACAGCGGGGGCATCCACGCCTATCTGGGCGCGACTGTGGACGATGGAGAGGGACATGGTCGTTCCTTGAGCTGAATCGGGGACCGCTTCCTGCGGGTTTTTGAAGGGTAGTTGGGGAAGGGCGATCAGGCGGGGGCGAACTTTCACTGGATGTTGCGGGAAAGCGGTCAACCAATTTCGAGGCGAAAAAAAACCGCCTTGAGGAGACGGTTTTCAGTTTGCAGGCTTCGGTGAGGCCAAGGCCTGCGTATCCTTTGCGGACACACTCACGTGCGATCAGGTTATGCATGTTTGCTCATTGGCGCAAGTATCAGATGGGCTTGAAAGGGGGGCAACGGTCCCGTTGATAGTGCCTCATAACGACTTGATACAAGTTGTTTAAATCGCTTTCTAAGGGCTGTCATAAAGTCCGCAATGACGATGCCCACTCATGGGGTATTCGCGAAGTGTGGCCGGGAGCGCAAAGACTTCATGTTCCTCGACGCGGTGTGAGACCCGTGCCGGTGCTTTTTTTGGGGGACTCACACCCGGCCGCCTTGGCGGACACACTCACGTGTAGTCCCGAAGGTGTTCGTACGCCGGAAAGTGCATCGGAGGTTTGGCCCCACGCAAGGAGGGCCAAAGTATGTCTAAGTTTCTTAAACATATGTGGCGCCTCGTCAGAATCGCGTTATGGGCTTTTCGCCTGTACGAGTTTCTGCGAGACCGTTGGAATAATTCGTTGTAGAGGATTGATCTGACGGAAACCGCTCCTGCCTAGGCAGGAGCGGTTTAATTTCTTTCGCAAACTTCAAGGCACTTTGGCTCAGGGTCTGCAGACTTACTCGGCCGGCGGCGTCAGCTTGGCTTCCATCTCGGCGACTTTGGCCTCAAGGCTTTCGAGGCGAGCACGGGTACGCGCCAATACAACCATCTGACTATCAAACTCTTCACGGCTCACCAAATCGAGTTTGCTGAACGCACTCTGCAGCAGCATCTTGAACTGGCTTTCGATTTCGGCTTTCGGCAGCGGGGTGTCGCCGCTGAACAGGCGGGAGGCGGTGCCGCTCAGGGCGTCGAGGAAGTCTTTGGGCGCGAGCATGGAATGTGTCCTGTAAACAGTGGCGGGCAGTGTATCACGCAGTGTCTATAGTCATTGACGCAGGCACGGATGCACGCTTTTCGCGCAAGCGGACGGACGGCAACGCACCGTTGTTGTGCGTAACCGTCGGGGCTTTTTTGCGCGGGCGCCTGTGGCAGCGGCCAAGGGCTTGAAATCAGAGGAATTTGGCGAGATGGCAAGCTTTCTGCTTAGTCGGTAGTGACCCATGCACTGATGCAGTCGCTGTGACGAATGCAGTGCGGCAGGCGGGACGGGGAGTTTCGCCGGCAGCGGTTAGCTGGCGTCAGTCGGGCAGGTAAGGCCGACGATGCGTTACAAAGCCAGGCACTGCGCTTAGACTTGAGTCGGGTTTGTTTTCCTGGGGCAAGTCCACCAATTCGGGAGAGAGTTTCATGAAGCTAGTCACTGCCATCATCAAGCCGTTCAAGTTGGACGACGTGCGCGAGTCGCTGTCCGAAATCGGCGTGCAGGGCATTACCGTTACTGAAGTCAAAGGCTTCGGCCGGCAGAAGGGTCACACCGAGCTGTATCGCGGCGCGGAGTATGTGGTCGATTTTCTGCCCAAGGTGAAAATCGACGTGGCCATCGACGACAAGGATCTGGATCGGGTTATCGAGGCGATAACCAAAGCGGCCAACACCGGCAAGATCGGTGACGGCAAGATCTTCGTGGTCAATCTGGAACAGGCGATCCGCATCCGTACCGGCGAAACCGATACCGACGCGATTTAAGCCGCCACAAACCCCAACGCCCCAGGAGAAAACAATATGACTCTGCGTAAATTCGCAGGGCTAGGAGCCCTGTTGTCCATCGTAATGCCCGGCCTTGCAATGGCGGCAGACGAAGTGGCGGCCCCGGTCCTCAATTCCGGCGACACTGCCTGGATGCTCACCTCGACAGCCCTCGTGCTGTTCATGACCATCCCGGGCCTGGCGCTGTTTTACGGCGGCATGGTTCGCTCGAAAAACATTCTTTCCGTGATGATGCAGTGCTTCGCCATTACCGGTCTGATCAGCATCCTGTGGGTCATTTATGGCTACAGCATTGCGTTCGACACCACCGGCATGGAGCAGGGCGTCGTCAACTTCAACTCGTTCTTCGGCGGCATGGGCAAGGCGTTCCTCGCCGGTGTCACGCCTTCGAGCCTGACCGGCCCTGCGGCGCTGTTCCCCGAGGCGGTGTTCATCACCTTCCAGATGACCTTCGCGATCATCACCCCGGCGCTGATTGTCGGTGCATTCGCCGAGCGGATGAAATTCTCCGCGATGCTGATTTTCATGGGCATCTGGTTCACCCTCGTCTATGCACCGATCGCGCACATGGTCTGGTCCGGTAACGGCGGCCTGATGTGGGACTGGGGCGTACTCGACTTCGCGGGCGGCACAGTGGTGCACATCAACGCCGGTGTGGCCGGTCTGATTGCCTGCCTGGTATTGGGCAAGCGCAAAGGTTTCCCGACCACCCCGATGGCACCGCACAACCTCGGTTACACCCTGATGGGTGCAGCGATGTTGTGGGTTGGCTGGTTCGGCTTCAACGCCGGTTCCGCCGCAGCCGCCAACGGCACCGCCGGCATGGCGATGCTGGTCACTCAGATTGCTACCGCTGCGGCTGCACTGGGCTGGATGTTTGCCGAGTGGATCACCCACGGCAAGCCAAGTGCACTGGGCATCGCCTCGGGTGTGGTTGCCGGTCTGGTGGCAATCACTCCGGCGGCCGGCACTGTGGGCCCGATGGGTGCACTGGTGATCGGTCTGGCGGCAGGTGTGGTGTGCTTCTTCTGCGCCACCACGCTGAAACGCAAACTCGGCTATGACGACTCTCTGGACGCGTTCGGCGTACACGGTATCGGCGGTATCCTCGGTGCGATCCTCACCGGTGTGTTCGCTGCACCGTCGCTGGGTGGCTTCGGCACCGTCACCGACATCGCCGCTCAAGTGTGGATTCAGTGCAAAGGTGTCGGCTTCACGGTGATCTACACCGCGATCGTCACCTTCATCATCCTCAAGGTCCTGGACGCCGTGATGGGGCTGCGCGTGACTGAGGAAGAAGAGTCGGTGGGTCTCGATCTGGCACAACACAACGAACGCGGCTACAACCTGTAAGTTCGCGCATTAAAAAACTTGCCCGGTTCGCCGGGCATTTTTTTGTCTGGAATTTGTCATTGAAAGGAAGGCTGAAAGGATTTTTCGTACGGCTTTGGTCGTGTTTACGGCGGGCATTTTTCTGCGGCCAATCGCTTACATCATTGCAGGAATATTAGGGCCTTTGTTTTTTCCCAGAGCGCGCTAGAATGCGCCCCGAACGTGCGGAGAACTGTATGTGGCAACAGACTCTGATAACCCTGCGGGCACGGCCCCGGGGCTTTCATCTGGTAACGGACGAGTTACTCGCCGGCCTGCCTGAACTCAAGGCGTGCCGGGTCGGTCTGTTGCATTTGTGGCTGCAGCACACCTCGGCGTCGTTGACCATCAACGAGAACGCCGATCCGGCGGTCCGTCGCGACTTCGAACGATTTTTCAATCGTCTGATCCCACAAGGAACAGACGGCTATGAGCATAACGACGAAGGCCTGGACGACCTCCCGGCGCACTTCAAGGCCAGCGTACTTGGCTGTCAGATCAGTCTGCCGGTTTCGGCAGGGCGACTGGCACTGGGCACCTGGCAAGGTGTTTATCTGGGCGAGCACCGTGATCATGGCGGTGCCCGTAAAGTCCTCGCCACCCTGCACGGTGAAGGGGCGTAAACCGTTGGTCACCCGCGGTTACCGATTTTTTTCCGGCGACTTTCGACAGTCGCCAAAGCTGGTCTATAACTAATCTGCTTTTCGCAAGTCATGAGGTAGAACATGAGCGACGATGATCTGGAAAACGACGACCTCGAAGTAGGCGACGAAGACGAGGCCGAGGACGGTCTGGAAGCAGCAGCGGAAGACGTTGCTGAAGACGATGGCGGTGACGATACGCCGGCCCCGGCTGCCAAAGGCAAAGCCAAGGCTGCGGTGTCGGTCGACGAGTTGCCGAGCATCGAAGCCAAGAACAAGGAGCGCGACGCCCTGGCCAAGGCCATGGAAGAATTCCTTGCGCGCGGCGGCAAGGTGCAGGAAGTGGAGGCCAACGTGGTCGCCGATCCGCCCAAAAAGCCGGACAACAAGTACGGCAGCCGCCCTATCTGAGGCGTGCTATCTGCTTGCTGAAAAAGCCCGCCGTCGCTGCGGGCTTTTTCATGCCTGAAACAAAGAGGTCATGGATACACGCAACCCCCTGTGGGAGCGGGCTTGCTCGCGAAGGCGGTGTGTCATTCAAATTGTATGTCGACTGACACGGCCTCTTCGCGAGCAAGCCCGCTCCCACAGGGGGTTACGTCAGGTGGAGAGGGCATTCCAGCGTGCGAGCACGGCTGGCAAATCGGTCAGGCTGCGGATTTCAGCATCCGGCAGTCGCTCGGCTTCCCAGACCTTGCCCGTCGGGTTGAACCAGACGGCACGCATGCCCGCTTGTTGCGCCCCGGCAATGTCATCGCCCGGATGATCGCCGATATGTACGGCGGTTTCGGCTGTGGCGCCACCACGCTGCAACGCCTCGTGAAACAGCCGCACATCCGGCTTGGCGATACCGATATCTTCGGCGCACAAGGCAAACTTGAAGTAATCCGCCAGGCCCAGCCGACGCACGTCGGCGTTGCCGTTGGTGACCACGCCGAGTGCGTAATGGTTGGCGAGGATTTCCAAAGTCGGTTCGACCTCCGGGAACACCTCGATCTGATGCCGCGCATGCAGGAACACTTCAAAGCTTTTGTCGGCCAGATCCGCAGCTTCGCCGTGGGCGTACCCGGCTTCCTCCAGTGCGTGGAACAGCACCCGCCGACGTAACGCACTGATGCGGTGCTTGAGGCCCGGTTCGCTGGCCAGTACCCGCTCACGAATCCCCCACAAATGCTCCACCGGCACTGCGCCCAGATTCGGCGCGTGTTCGCTCAGCCATTGGCGCAATACCGCTTCGGCGCTGACGATCACCGGGGCGGTGTCCCACAGGGTGTCGTCGAGGTCGAAGGTGATCAACTGGATGTTCATGAATCGTCGCCTTTGCTGCGTTTGGCCCGTGGGTGGGCGCTGTCGTAGACCGCCGCCAGGTGCTGGAAGTCCAGGTGGGTGTAGATCTGCGTGGTCTTGATGTCCGAGTGGCCGAGCAATTCCTGCACCGCGCGCAGGTCCTGTGAGGATTCCAGCAAGTGGCTGGCAAAGGAATGCCGCAGCATGTGCGGGTGCAGGTTCTGCCCCAGTTCGCGCTCGCCGGCCAGTTTCACCCGCACCTGAATCGCCCGTGGGCCGAGGCGCCGACCTTGTTGGCTGACGAACACGGCGTCGTCGGCCGGGTTGGTCATGGCCCGCAGCGGCAGCCATTGCTCCAGTGCTTCGCGCGCCTTTTTGCCGACCGGCAGCAGGCGGGTCTTACTGCCCTTGCCGAGCACCTGAACCATGCCGTCGGCCAGATCCAGCTGATCGAGATTGAGCCCGGTCAGCTCGGACAGGCGCAGGCCCGAGGAATAGAACAATTCGAGAATCGCCTGATCACGACGGGCGAGAAAATCGTCCTCGACCGCACCTTCCAGCAGTTGCAATGCGCGGTCGGTGTCGAGGGTTTTCGGCAGGCGCCGTTCGCCTTTCGGCGGCGCCAGACCGGTCGCCGGGTCGTGGTCGCACAGACCTTCGCGATTCAGATAGTGATAGAGCCCGCGCACCGCCGAGAGCAATCGGGCGAGACTGCGTGACGACTGCCCCTGCGCATGCAGGCGGGCGATCAGGCTGCGCAGGCGCTGAATATCCAGCGCCGCCCAACTGCCAATGTTCTGCTTGAGGCACCAGCCGAGGACTTTATCGAGGTCGCGGCGGTAGGCCGACAGGGTGTGCGGCGACACCTGTCGCTCACTGCGCAGGTGTTCGCAGTAAGCGTCCAGTTGTCGTTCCATGCTCAGCGTACCGAGCGCAGGGGGCTGTTGACCCGTGGCAGCACGCGACCCATGACTTCAGCGATGTAGCTGAGGAACAGCGTGCCCACCGAACTCTTGTAGTGCTGCGGATCACGGCTGGCGATCGCCAGAATGCCGTGGATACCTTGATGGCTGACCGCGACTACCGCGGTGGAGCCGATCTGCTTGCGCTGTTCTTCGCCGAACAGGAAGTCCAGCTCATGTTCTCGCAGAGTGCCGCTGACGCTCTTGCCTTCGGTGAGCAGCCCGCCGATCGCGGTTTGCGCGTCGGCATGAGTCACCCAGCGGCCAACCGGTGCCGGGTTGTCGCCGAGCAGGATCAGGCTGACAAAGGGCACCTGAAAGTCCTGGCGCAGGCTGTCTTCGACGCTGATCACCACGTCTTCCAGACTGGCCGCGTCCATCAGCGACAGAATCAGGCGACGGGTCTTGTCGAACAGCCGGTCATTGTCGCGGGCGACGTCCATCAACTGCGAGAGACGATGACGCATCTCGATGTTGCGGTCGCGCAGGATGCTCATCTGCCGCTCGACCAGCGAAACGGTGTCACCGCGCTGGTGGGGAATGCGCATGGCGGGCAGCAGTTCTTCGTGCTCGACGAAGAAGTCCGGATGAGCCTCCAGGTATGCGGCAACCGCTGCCGCCTCCAGGCTCTCGGACGCGGATTCGTCGGACTGTCGGGCGGGTACCTGAGGCTTATCGGTCATGGCTTCTGCTCACTCAAAGACGCACTTGTCCTTCGTATACACGCACTGCCGGGCCGGTCATCAGCACTGGATGGCCAGGGCCTGCCCATTCAATGGACAGACGCCCGCCGGGCAGGTCGATCAACAGCGGCGAATCCATCCACCCCTGGCTGATGGCCGCAACTGCAGCGGCACAAGCGCCGGTACCGCAGGCCTGTGTTTCCCCGGCCCCGCGTTCCCAGACGCGCAACTGCGCGCGGTTGCGGTCGATGACCTGGATGAAACCGACGTTGACCCGCGCCGGGAAGCGCGGATGGTGTTCGATTTTCGGCCCCAGTTCATGCACCGGTGCATTGTTGATGTCCTGTACGCGCAGCACCGCATGGGGGTTGCCCATTGACACAGCGGCCAGTTCGACCGTGGTGCCGTCGACTTCCAGCTGATAGCTGCTGGCCTGCGCCGGTGCGTCGAACGGAATATCCGCCGGCACCAGACGCGGCGCGCCCATGTTCACCCCGATCTGGCCGTCGTTACGCACGTCCAGCTCGATGATGCCGCCCTTGGTCTCGACGCGAATCTGCCGTTTAGCGGTCAGGCGCTTGTCGAGCACGAAGCGCGCGAAGCAGCGTGCACCGTTGCCGCACTGTTCCACTTCCGAGCCATCGGAGTTGAAGATCCGGTAACGGAAATCCACGTCCGGGTTGCTTGGCGCTTCGACAATCAGCAACTGGTCGAAACCGATACCGGTGTGCCGGTCGCCCCATTGCTTGGCGTGCTTGGGCTGAATATGCGCGTGCTGGCTGACCAGGTCGAGAACCATGAAGTCATTGCCCAGGCCGTGCATTTTGGTAAAACGCAGCAGCATGGGTTACTCCGGCAGCAGGCTTTCGCCGGCAAACAGCTCAGCCACGGTTTCGCGGCGGCGCACTTCAAAAACCTGATCACCGTCTACCAGCACTTCAGCGGCACGGCCGCGGGTGTTGTAGTTGGAACTCATCACGAAGCCATAGGCACCGGCCGAATGCACGGCCAGCAGGTCACCCTCTTCCAGCGCCAGCTCACGATCCTTGGCGAGGAAATCGCCGGTTTCGCAGATCGGGCCAACCACGTCGTACTGGCGCGCGGCGCTGTCACGCGGCTTGACGGCGGTGACGTCCATCCAGGCCTGATACAGCGCCGGGCGGATCAGATCGTTCATCGCCGCGTCGACGATGGCGAAATCCTTGTGTTCGGTGTGCTTGAGGTATTCGACCTGGGTCAGCAGCACGCCGGCGTTGGCGACGATAAAGCGGCCCGGCTCGAACACCAATGCCAGATCACGGCCGCTCAGACGCTCGCGCACAGCCTTGATGTAATCGCCGGCCAGTGGCGGCTCTTCATCGCGATAACGCACGCCCAGGCCACCGCCGAGATCGATGTGGCGCAGGTGAATGCCGCAATCGCCGAGGCGGTCGACCAGGTCCAGCAGACGGTCGAGGGCGTCGAGGAACGGTGGCAAGGTGGTCAGTTGCGAGCCGATGTGGCAATCGACACCGATCACTTCCAGGTTCGGCAGGTGTGCGGCACGCACGTACACGTCTTCGGCGTCGGCAATGGCGATGCCGAACTTGTTCTCTTTGAGACCGGTGGAAATGTACGGATGGGTGCCGGCATCGACGTCCGGGTTGACGCGCAACGAGATCGGCGCGCGAACGCCCAGCTCGGCAGCCACCACTTGCAGGCGCTCCAGTTCGTCGGTGGATTCGACGTTGAAGCAGTGCACGCCGACTTCCAGCGCGCGGCGCATGTCGTCACGGGTCTTGCCGACACCGGAGAACACGATCTTGTCGGCGCTGCCGCCAGCGGCCAGTACACGTTCCAGCTCGCCACGGGAAACGATGTCGAAACCGGCGCCGAGACGGGCCAGGACATTCAGAACCCCGAGGTTGGAGTTGGCCTTGACGGCGTAGCAGACCAGGTGCGGCATGCCGGCCAGCGCGTCGGCGTAGGCCAGATACTGGGCTTCGATGTGCGCACGCGAGTAGACGTAGGTGGGCGTGCCGAAGCGGTCGGCGATGGCGGACAGCGCCACACCTTCCGCGAACAGCTCCCCGCCACGGTAGTTAAAAGCGTCCATGGCGATCCCTTATTGGTAAACGTCGTGCTTGTGTGCTTTGGACGGCTGCTTTTGCGAAGACTGGGCTTGCTCGGCCGGGTCCTGATCGTCATCCGGCAGGTACAGCGGGCCTTTTTGACCACAGGCCGAAACGAGGCAGGCAACCGCGACGAGCGCAGCAAGGGAAGAGATCAGGCGCTTCATGGCGAAATCCTTGAAAATGCGTTAATTGCGCCGGAGTATACCGGCCACCCGGCAGCTTGCCTATGCGAGGGGGTTCCCGTCCGGCGGGGCTCTGTGAATACACACAAACCCCTGTGGGAGCGGGCTTGCCCGCGAAGGCGTCGGTCCAGTCGAGAAAAATGCTGGATGTGCCGGCCCCTTCGCGAGCAAGCCCGCTCCCACAAGTGTTGTGTTGGATATGCCGGCAGGTGCTTGGTCGTTAATCTTTGCAATCGGCCGGCAGCGTCCGTATCTTGCGGCGCTTGAGCCTGATCAGACATTTTTTGAGGTTGCCACAATGAGTTTGTCCGAAGCGCGTTTCCACGATCTGGTCGATGAAACCCAGGAAAAACTGGAGGACATCTTTGACGAAAGCGACCTGGATATCGACCTGGAAAGCTCGGCCGGTGTACTGACTGTGAAGTTTGAAAACGGCACGCAGCTGATTTTCAGTCGTCAGGAGCCGTTGCGTCAGCTGTGGTTGGCGGCGGTCTCCGGCGGTTTCCACTTCGACTACGACGAAGAGAGCGAGCGCTGGATGTGCGACAAGAGCGAAGAGCAATTGGGCGAAATGCTCGAACGCATCGTCAAGCAGCAGGCCGGTGTCGAATTCGATTTCGAAGGTCTGTGATTTCGTGACTGATAGCGCACCTGTTCGTCCGCCAAAGCCGCTTTACAGCAACATCAGCCCGGCCGTGCCTTCGCCGTGCAGCGGCGTGTGCCGGCTGGATGAACAGAAGGTTTGTCTCGGCTGCTTCCGCCATGTCGAGGATATTCGCGAATGGCGCTCGGCAGACGATCAGCGCCGTCGGATCATCTGCCAGCAGGCTGCCGCACGAAAAGCCCTGACTTGACTCGACCTTGTGGTGAGGGGATTTATCCCCGATAGACTGCGCAGCAGTCTCAGAAGCTTGGGGCCGCTGCGCGACCCATCGGGGATAAATCCCCTCGCCACAGGGGTTCTTGCCAGATCAAAAGTGGGTGGCTTGTATATTTTTTGAGCTGTGATAGTGTCCGAACACGCCTCAACCCATCGAGGCCTGGTGAAAACCCCGTCTTTTTTGGCGGGGTTTTGCTTTTTTTGTGTGCAGAAGAAAGGAGTCTGCCCGGATCATGACCGCACCTTCCATCACTCTTACCCGTCTGGACGTGCAACGTCTGGAGCGCTTGATCGACAACCTGAATGAGAAAGACCAGGCTGCGCCGGGCGTGATCGCGCTGCAAACCGAACTGGACCGCGCCGATACGCTGGTCGGCCACGATGAAGTGCCCGCCGATGTCGTGACGATGAATTCCCGCGTGCACTGCCGCGAAGAAGGCAGCGGCAAGGACTATCACCTGACGCTGGTCTATCCCAAGGATGCCAACGCCGACGAGGGCAAGATCTCGATCCTCGCGCCGGTCGGCAGCGCGCTGCTGGGCCTGAAGGTCGGTCAGCACATCGACTGGCCGGCTCCGGGTGGCAAGACCCTGAAACTGATTTTGCTCGAGGTCGAATCGCAACCGATCAAGGGTGGCGATTTTCCGGAGTAACCCGCCTCAGACCTGTTCGAGCGCCTCGTTCAGGGCGCGCTCCAGGTCGGCCTTGTAGCGCAGATACAAATTGCTTGAACTCTGACCATCACCGAGCAGGCCCGAGAGGTCCAGGTCGGTGATGTAGCAGCGATAGCGCTCGGTCTCGCGGCGCTGCTCGACGATCTCCCGGGCGACCACGTGGAACAGCTGGTCGCCATATTCCAGCTCGCTGAATTCCCGTTGATTGCAATACAAGGTGACCTGCACCTCTCCCGGTGCGGCTTTGCCGACGATCGCCTGCACGTCGTAGAACGGTTTGTTGACCGGTGTCTGCGGCGCCGGTCGTGGTTCGACCCGGCGCGCCCGCCCGGGGCCGGAAGGCAATAGCTGGTAATACAAGGTGTCGAGGCCGACCGCCGGGCTGCCATCCATCGGCAACAGCGCTTCGCGTCGGTACTGGATCGATTGCAGGAAGCGCTGCAGCGGTACCAGCAGGCTCTGTTCATCGTGATACGGCAGATGCTGTTGCCACAGCGCGTTGAACTCATCCAGCACGTACAGCTCGGCCTGTTGTTCGCTGATCCGGTAGAACACCTGAATCGATTCCGGCTGACCCATCGGCAGGATCAACGCGAGGTCGTGATCCTCCAGCGCCATCGGGTCCAGGTGCAGCGGGCTGTAGCGCGGCTGTTCTTCGCCCAGATAATCGAGCAGCGCCGGCAGTGTGGCGAGTGCGACATGGTTGACCTGGCCCGGCACCAGCTCCAGCACGTGATAGTGCTGTTGCACCTGAATCAGGTAGCGGTGATTGAGCTCGCTGAGCAGCAGGGTCTGCGCGGTGTCGATGACTTCTTCCACGCGCCGGGCAATGAACTGCGCGCGGTTGTGGCAGAAGCAGCGCACCTTCAATGACGGCTGCTGCGCGCCGCGCGGCAGATTGTTGAGGTAGTCGCGCAGGCAATCGAGCAGCGCGTGGGGGCCGTCGAAACGGTTGACCAGCACTTCATTCCAGCTGTTGAGCGTGACCTGATCGAGGGTCAGCACAAGGTTTTCGCGCACCCCGGCGTAACTCAGTGAGTCGGTGCGCTCGGTGGTCATCAGGATATTCAGGTCGCGGTGATGCTTGAGCGGATCGATACCGACGTTGACCAGCATCAGCACTTCGCTCGGCACCGCAGCGCGCAGCAGTCGTTCTTCGGCAACGGTCGGCAGGGGCAGGGCGATGCACTGCTGCAGGCTGCCGAGCAGGTTGAACAGCTCGAACTCGCTCATATCGCTAGTGCCGGGGTGCAGCGCCAGTCGGGTGCTGCTGTCGATCACACCGTTGCGGTGGCACCAGGTCAGCAGTTCGAGCAACTCGCGGCTGCGCTTGATCGGCGCGAAGTGCTCCCACTCCAGCGCGTTCAGGCTACCGTTGTACAAACCCCACTGGGTTTGCCCGGGCTCTTTTTTGTTCGGCGATTGCACCAGCGTCAGGGTGTCTTCGGCCAGATCCGGGGCGATGCCGGGATTGATGAATTCGACCTTGTCGGCCTTGCGCTCGAATGCGGCGTACAAGCGACGACCGAGCACGTTCAGGTCGCGCTTGTTGATCAGGCTGACGGTCTGTTCGGTGCGGGCGAACTGGGTCAGGAAGCGGTAGCTGTAATTCAGCTCATTGACCAGGGCACGGCGTTCGGCGCTGACCTGGCGGACTTTCCACTGGCTGCGGCTGTCGAGCAAGGCCAGTTGCCGCTGATCCCAATGCCATTCGTGCGCCAGGCGCTCCAGCAGCGAACGCTGCCAGCTTTGGGTGCGGCTGTTGCCGGTGAGCTTGCGGTTGACCTTGAGGTACAGCGCGCGCCGCACCAGCTCCAGACGCTCCGGCTCGTTGCGGGCGCAGAGGTATTCCTCGATGCGTCGGTACACCACCATGTACGGATCCAGCTCATCCAGATCCAGCTGATTGGCGAACACGGCCTGCTTGTAGCGCAGGCTCAGACACTGCACTTTCGGGTGTTCGCTGGCGTAGACCTCGGTCAGCAACAGCTTTAGCACTGACTTGTAGGGCGACTCGATGCCCTTGAACAACTGCCACAGGCCGGCACCGATGAACTCGCCCGGCGGAATTGTCGCCAGATGCCCGAGATCAAGCGTCTCGTCGGCGCGAATGAAACGCTTGGACAGCAGAGTGTGGGTGTACAGGTCGTAAGCGCTTTCTTCGTAGACTGGCACCAGCCACCAGATCGGTGTGCGCCCGGCCAGCCAGATCGCGGTGCGATAAAACTCGTCCAGCAGCAGATAGTGCTGCGTGCTGCCGCAGTTTTCGGAGCTGAGCTGGGTGTCGCGTTCGCCTTTGACGAAGCGTACCGGGTCGATCAGAAAGAAGTGCGCCTCGGCGCCTTGGGTCGCGGCCCAGGCTTCGAGGAGCTGGCATTTTTTGCGCAACTCGGCGAGTTCGTTGTCGCTCAGGTCCGGTGCGTGGCAAACCCACACGTCCATGTCGCTCTGATCGGCCTGGGCCAGGGTGCCGAGGCTGCCCATCAGAAACAGTCCGTGAATCGGCCGAGGCGGGTTGCTGCCATGGCGCGGCTTGTAGGAGAACGAGCGGGTCAGGCGCTGCGCTTCGGTGAGGGCGCTGGCGTCCGGTTCATAGTTGGACAGCCCGGCTGGGGTGCTGCCGGAAACATAGCCCGGCAACAGCGGGTGATTGACGTGGAAGAACAGTGGCAGCAGGGTCAGCACGCCTTGCTGGCGGCTCGACAGACCTTCGAGCGCCCGGCCAAGGCGACCCTCATTGAGCTTGAGAAAGCGCGCGCGCAGCTGGCTGAGCACCTTGCGGTCGATGCCTTCGTCCAGGTCGGGGCGGATTTCATGGGTGCGCGTCATGTCAGCTCAAACCGGCTCGCAGGCTCGGAAGAAGAGGGTCTCGGAATGGGAGGCAGTTTAGCCTTTGCGCAGCGGGACTTTTAAGCTGAATTTGTTTTTTGACGTCAGATTTTTAGCGGTGAGCGATCAAGCGGGCCCGCGGAAATCCCGTGGCAGGAGTTCCCGTGGGCGAAGACGGGAAAAATCAGGCGGTTTCCTGTTCTCTCAGAATGGTCAGCACGGTTTGCACATTTTGCGCGGCATCACGACCCAGACTGGTCAGATACCCGCCATCGGGCTGGTCGGTGAGGTCTTTCTCGAAGAGGCGTTTGGCGGCGGCGATATGTTTCGGGGCAGCGGTCTGATGAATTTTCAAACCTTCCTGGGAACTGTCCAGGGGAAAGAGTGCGAGGACTTCCAGTTCGGCAACCAGCTCAGGGGTAAGCGACATAAGGACTCCAGACTTTCTAGGAATTGGACGACAGCGCCCCTAAGGTGAACCCGCTTTTGCGGCATGTCCAGTGCTCAGATCAGGGATTTTGTCTTGAGGCGGATTCCAGTCTAGTCGGGGCCGGAGAGTTGGCTGGATGGATGGGTGACAAATTGTGTGGGAGCGAGCTTGCTCGCGAAAGCGATGTGTCATATAGCGTTGTCTTTGCTGATGCACGGCATTCGCGAGCAGGCTCGCTCCCACAGGGGGATGTGTTTGGCCTACTGTTTTTCGGGTGGCAGCTCAGGCAATGCACGCAGCGCGGTTTCATACCACTCGGTATTGAACGCGCGGTCTTCGTCGAGCATCGCGTCGATTTCGTAGGCCAGCACGTGGGCCATCAGATTCAGGATGTCATCACGCTCGTAACCGACCAGCGTCAGCTTGTTGAAGGTTGCCTTGGCCGCTGGCGGGTTGTCGCTTTCGATCTGGTTCTCGATCGCTTCGATCAGCGTCGATTCGGTGAACTCTTCTTCATCATTGTCGATGTCAGTCGGCTCGCTCATGGCAGGCTCCTCAAGGAAAGGCGCCAGTTTACCCGCATTCAGCGGCGTGATGCTGCTGGCAGGATCGAGCCCGGCGATCTATAAACAGTGCCTGCCCACCCCGCACGGCCTGGAGGCTATGTGATGTTCAAGCTCTACGGATTCGCTGTCAGCAACTACTACAACATGGTCAAGCTGGCGCTGCTGGAAAAAGGCCTGGCGTTCGAAGAAGTCACCTTCTACCCGACGCCGACGCCTGAATCATTGGCGATCAGTCCACGCGGCAAAGTGCCGGTGCTGGGCGTCGAGGCGGGTTTCATCAACGAGACCGCGATCATCCTTGAATACCTCGAGCAGACCCAGAAAGGCACGCCGCTGCTGCCGAGCGATCCATTCGAGCGGGCGCAGGTGCTGGCGATCGCCAAGGAAATCGAGTTGTACATCGAACTGCCGGGCCGCGCCTGTTATGGCGAAGCGTTCTTCGGCTCGCCGGTGCCGGAGGCGATCAAGGAGAAAACCAAAGCCGAGCTGCTGCTGGGTTTCGCGGCACTGGGCCGCCACGGCAAATTCGCCCCGTACGTGGCGGGCGACAGTTTGAGCATCGCGGATTTGTATTTCCTGTACAGCGTGCCGCTGGCGTGTGCGGTCGGGCAGAAACTGTTCGGGATCGATTTGCTGGCAGAGATGCCGAAAGCCAAGGCGCTGCTGGAGCGGCTTGAGCAGAATCCGCATGTGCAGAAGATTGCAGCGGACAAAGAGGCGGCGATGCCGGCGTTTTTGGCGATGATCGCTGCCAAGAAGTGAATTTTATAGCGCTCTGAAGGGAAGCCTTCCCGAGCAGGCTCGCTCCCACAGGGGATTTTTGTCGGCCACAAATTTTGTATTTAACAAAAATCCAAATGTGGGAGCGAGCCTGCTCGCGAAGCTTTTGACCTTAGCGGCTGGCGATGAGGGCCTGACCGCGAACCACCGCTGCCTTGACCTGCGCCGGCGCCGTCCCGCCGATATGGTCACGGGCATTCACCGAGCCTTCCAGGGTCAGCACGGCGAACACGTCCTGCTCGATCTGGTCGCTGAACTTACGCAGTTCTTCCAGGCTCATCTCGGCCAGATCCTTGCCGGTATCCACGCCGTACTTCACCGCGTGACCGACGATTTCGTGGCAGTCACGGAACGGCAGGCCACGGCGTACCAGGTAGTCCGCCAGGTCGGTCGCGGTGGAGAAACCACGCAGCGCCGCTTCACGCATGATCGCGTGTTTCGGTTTGATCGCCGGGATCATGTCGGCAAACGCCCGCAGCGAATCGCGCAGGGTGTCGGCGGCGTCGAACAGCGGCTCTTTGTCTTCCTGATTGTCCTTGTTGTAGGCCAGTGGCTGGCCCTTCATCAGGGTCAGCAGGCCCATCAGTGCGCCGAACACGCGGCCGGTCTTGCCGCGAACCAGTTCCGGCACGTCCGGGTTTTTCTTTTGCGGCATGATCGAGCTGCCGGTGCAGAAGCGATCAGGCAGATCGATGAACTGGAACTGCGCGCTGGTCCACAGCACCAGCTCTTCGGAAAAACGCGACAGGTGCATCATCGCGATGCTGGCGGCCGAGCAGAATTCGATGGCGAAGTCGCGATCGGAAACGTTGTCCAGCGAGTTGCCGCCGACGGCGTCGAAGCCCAGCAGTTGCGCGGTGTATTCGCGATCGATCGGGTAGGTGGTGCCGGCCAGCGCGGCGCTGCCCAGCGGCATGCGGTTGGTGCGCTTGCGGCAGTCGACCAGACGCTCGTAGTCGCGGCTGAGCATTTCGAACCACGCCAGCATATGGTGGCCGAAGGTCACTGGCTGAGCAGTTTGCAGGTGAGTGAAGCCGGGCATGATGCTCGCCGCTTCACGCTCGGCTTGCTCCAGCAGGCCTTTTTGCAGGCGGGTGATTTCGGCCAGGATCAGGTCGATCTCGTCACGCAGCCACAGACGGATGTCGGTGGCGACCTGATCGTTGCGGCTGCGCCCGGTGTGCAGTTTCTTGCCGGTGATACCGATGCGGTCGGTCAGGCGCGCTTCGATGTTCATGTGCACGTCTTCGAGGTCGACGCGCCAGTCGAACTGGCCGGCTTCGATTTCGCCCTGAATGGTCTTCAGGCCGTCGATGATGCTGTCGCGCTCGGCATCGGTCAGCACGCCGACCTTGGCCAGCATGGTGGCGTGGGCGATCGAGCCCATGATGTCGTGGCGATACAGGCGCTGGTCGAAGGTGACGGAGGCGGTGAAGCGGGCGACGAAGGCGTCGACGGGTTCACTGAAGCGGCCGCCCCAGGACTGATTGGTCTTGTCAGTGCTCATGAATTCGCTCGTATCGGCTTGAAGAAAGAAGGCGTGAAACGCTGGCGCGGATAATAACAGGGTTGCCAATCCTGTCGCTGACACCGGTCGATACGTTTTTTTCTCATCTGCTCATTCATAGTCGGCGCCGTCTGCGGGGGATTTGCGCAAGGATATTTTTCGATTGAGCAATATCGGCCCGGCAAGCGTCTACAGTTGGACATAAGGGTCGGCGCGACTGCGGATCGCACAAAGGTCCGGACGCCGACTATAAGAAGAGGGGGTGGGTGGTTTTGTCCTTTGGCATACCCCGTGAAAAACGCAGGAAACAGCGGGCTTTGAGCAGTACGACCCGGACACTGGCAAATATTGCTGGCCGACGTACGGCACTTTTTGGCGCTCGGGCTAGTCTTAGCGTGGATCGCGGTGACGGACGTCACTTCACCTGTCTACGCTATCCTTGTGCGAGACTCACGCAGGAATCCAGCGCAATATGAATGTCCTGATCGTTGATGACGAACCACTGGCTCGCGAGCGCCTAAGCCGAATGGTAAGCGAGCTCGAGGGTTATACAGTCCTGGAGCCCAGCGCCACGAATGGCGAAGAGGCGTTGGCGCTGATCGACAGCCACAAGCCGGATATCGTGCTGCTCGATATCCGCATGCCGGGCCTTGATGGCCTGCAAGTCGCTGCCCGTCTGTGCGAACGCGAAACGCCGCCGGCCGTGGTGTTTTGCACCGGCCCCGATGAATTTGCCGTGGAAGCCCTGCAGGCCAGCGCCGTGGGCTATGTGGTGAAACCCGTGCGAACCGAACATCTGCATGACGCCCTGAAACGGGCTGAACGTCCCAACCGGGCGCAACTCTCGGCCCTGACCCGTCCCGCCGCCGAAAGCGGTAATGGCCCGCGCAGTCACATCAGCGCCCGCACCCGCAAAGGCATCGAGCTGATCCCGCTGGATCAGGTGGTCTATTTCATTGCCGATCACAAATACGTGACCCTGCGCCATGAAAGCGGCGAGGTGCTGCTGGATGAGCCGCTGAAAGCCCTCGAAGACGAATTCGGCGAGCGTTTTGTGCGTATCCACCGCAACGCGTTGGTCGCCCGTGACCGCATCGAACGTCTGCAACGCACGCCGTTGGGGCATTTCCAGCTGTTCCTCAAAGGCCTTAATGGTGATGCGCTGATCGTCAGCCGTCGGCATGTGGCCGGTGTGCGCAAGATGATGCAGGGCCTCTGACCCGGCCTTCGCGCGCGGTTGCACTTTCTTCTACCGGGCATTGCAGGCCAGGGAGGCCACGCCGTTTCTGATTCAAGTCAAAGTGGATTTGGCTGAGCTGTTATTATCCGCCGTATCTATTCAGTACGGATTGATCCATGTCCTCTCGCGAAATCCGCATCGCCACCCGTAAAAGTGCGCTGGCCCTTTGGCAGGCCGAATATGTCAAAGCCCGTCTGGAAGCGGCCCATCCGGGTCTGCTGGTGACGCTGGTGCCCATGGTCAGTCGCGGCGACAAGCTGCTCGACTCGCCGCTGTCGAAAATCGGCGGCAAGGGCCTGTTCGTCAAGGAGCTGGAAACCGCGCTGCTGGAAAACGAAGCCGACATCGCCGTGCATTCGATGAAAGACGTGCCGATGGACTTCCCCGAAGGCCTTGGCCTGTTCTGTATCTGCGAACGCGAAGACCCGCGCGATGCTTTCGTTTCCAATACCTACGCCAGCCTCGATGCGCTGCCTGCCGGCGCCATCGTTGGCACCTCCAGCCTGCGGCGTCAGGCGCAACTGCTGACCCGTCGTCCTGATCTGGAAATCCGCTTCCTGCGCGGTAACGTCAATACCCGTCTGGCCAAGCTCGATGCCGGCGAGTACGACGCGATCATTCTCGCGGCGGCCGGTCTGATCCGTCTCGGTTTCGAAGACCGTATCACCTCGGCCATCAGTGTCGATGACAGTCTGCCGGCCGGTGGCCAGGGCGCCGTCGGCATAGAATGCCGCAGCGCCGACACGCAAATCCACGCCTTGCTCGCACCGTTGCATCACGCCGACACCGCTTCGCGCGTGACCGCTGAACGTGCCCTCAACAAACACCTGAATGGCGGCTGCCAGGTGCCGATCGCCTGCTACGCCGTGCTCGAAGGTGAGCAGTTGTGGTTGCGTGGGCTGGTGGGCGAACCGAGCGGTGGCAAGCTGCTCAGCGCCGAAGCGCGTGCGCCGCGTGCCAATGCCGAAGCGTTGGGCGTGCAGGTCGCTGAAGCGTTGCTCAGTCAGGGTGCCGACGACATTCTCAAAGCGGTGTATGGCGAGGCAGGTCACGAGTGACTGGCTGGCGCCTGCTGCTGACGCGCCCTGCGGATGACTGTGCGGCGCTGGCCGCGGTGTTGGCCGGGCAGGGGATTTCCAGCAGTTGCCTGCCGCTTCTGGACATCGTGCCGCTGCCGGTTTCTGACAAGATACGTCAGGCGCTGGCGCGGCTTTCGGGTTGCAGCGCGGTCATCGTGGTCAGCAAGCCGGCGGCGCGGATTGCGCTTGATCTGCTGGACGCTTATGGACCTGAGTCATTGTCGATGCCGTGGTTCAGCGTCGGTGCGGCGACCGCGCAGATTCTTCGCGATCACGGTCTCGATGTGCACTGTCCCGCCGACGGCGATGACAGTGAAGCCCTGCTGCAATTGTCGCGTCTGCGCGAGGCGGTCACCGAGCCCGGCGCGCAGGTGCTGATCCTGCGTGGCGAGGGTGGCCGCGAGCTGCTCGCCGAGCGCCTGCGCGCGCTTGGTGCTAGTGTCGAGTATCTGGAGTTGTATCGGCGTGACCTGCCGGCCTACCCGCCGCAAGAGCTGCCGCGGCGGATTGCAGCGGAACGCTTGAACGGGCTGGTGGTCAGCAGTGGACAGGGTTTCGAGCACTTGCGCCAGATGGCCGGCGATGCCTGGCCTTCAATTGCGCAGTTGCCGTTGTTTGTGCCAAGCCCAAGGGTCGCCGAGCTGGCACGTGCCGCCGGGGCCCGAACAGTTGTGGATTGCCGCGGCGCGAGTGCCGCGGCTTTGCTGACGGCGTTACGGGAGCATCCCGTGCCCGTTCTCTAATGCAAAGGATGGATACGTGAGCGAAACAGCCTTGCCTAAAGATGATGTCCAGCCTGTGATCGATGCCCAGGTTGAAACTCCACCGCCGGCCAAAGAGCCGCGCCGAGGCAACGGACTGGCCATTGTCGCCCTGTTGCTCGGCGCTGCCGGCGTGGCGATCGGTGGCTGGGGTGTCTGGCAGGTGCGTCACCTGCAGAGCAACACCGCACAACAGTCAGGCCAGGTGCAGGCACTGAACGATCAGGCACAGAGCCTCAAGCTCAACGAACAGCGCCTGACCGAGCGCCTCGCGCAACTGCCCGGTGCCGATGAACTCGCCGAGCGCCAGCGTCTGGTGACGCAACTGCAGGGTGATCAGCAGCGCCTCAACCAGCGTCTGGAAACCGTTCTCGGCGCCAGCTGCAAGGACTGGCGTCTGGCCGAGGCCGAGCATCTGCTGCGTCTGGCCAGCCTGCGTCTGTCGGCCTTGCAGGACATCAGCAGCGCCCAGGCGCTGGTGCAGGGTGCCGACGAAATCCTCCGTGAACAGAACGATCCCGGCTCGTTCGCCGCCCGCGAGCAAGTGGCCAAGACCCTCGTCGCCCTGCGCAGCACCGAGCAGCCGGATCGCACCGGGCTGTTCCTGCGCATCGGGGCCTTGCGCGATCAGGTCATTGAACTGACCGAGCTGGCGCCTGAGTACAAGGATCGCGGCGAATCGCTGCTGGGCCTGACCGCTGACGGCGATGGCGCTAGTCGCTGGGCGCAGTGGTGGGATCAGGTGTCGCGTTACATCCGCATCGATTTCAATGCCGACAAGAATGTGAAGCCGCTGCTGGCCGGGCAAAGTCTGAGCCAGGTGCGCCTTGCCCTGAGTCTCGCGCTGGAGCAAGCGCAATGGGCGGCGCTCAATGGCCAGGCACCGGTCTACACCCAGGCACTGACCGAAGCGCGGGATGTGCTCACGGGCAATTTCAACCCGGACAATCCGCAGAGCAAAATCATGCTTGAACAGGTTGCCGAGCTGAGCAAGCAACCGGTCACGGTCAAGACGCCGGACCTGACCGGCACGCTGAGTGCGGTGCAGGCGTATCTGGAGCGCCGTAACGTCAACGCTGAAGAATCGGTCAAACCGTTCGCCAAACCTGCCGCCAATACCGCGCAGGAGACCACGCCATGAAACGCCTGTATGTGATCGTGTTTCTGGTGATCGCGGCGACGGCGGCACTGGGCCTGGCGATTGCCGAGCACTCCGGGTACGTGTTGATTGCCTACAAGAGCTTCCGCTACGAGGCCAGTCTGTGGGCCACGCTGGGCCTGATCGCGGTGTTGTGGCTGCTGATCTGGGGGATCAAGGCCTTGGTCGAGCTGGTCATGGCCTCCAGTGGCGTGGTCAATCCGTGGTCGCGCCGCAACCGCAGCCGGCGGGTGCAGGTGGCCATCGAACACGGGCAACTGGATCTGGCCGAAGGTCGCTGGGCCAGCGCGCAACGTCATCTGTCTCGCGCCGCCGAGGCCGAGCGCCAGCCGCTGTTGTATTACCTCGGCGCGGCACGCGCGGCCAACGAACAAGGCAAGTACGAAGAGTGTGATCACCTGCTTGAACGTGCGCTGGAGCGCCAGCCGCAGGCCGAATTGGCGATTGCCTTGAGTCATGCGCAGTTGCAGACCGATCGTGGTGATACCGACGGCGCCTTGGTGACCCTGCAGGCGATGCACGAGCGACATCCGCATAACGTGCAGACCTTGCGACAGTTGCAGCGTCTGCATCAGCAGCGCGGCGACTGGTCGGCGGTGATTCGCCTGTTGCCGGAACTGCGCAAGGACAAGGTGCTGCCGCCGGCCGAACTGGCTGAACTGGAACGTCGTGCCTGGGGCAACAACCTGTCTCTGGCAGCGCATCGGGACGAGGACGGCAAGGTCGGTCTGCAGTCACTCACCCGTGCCTGGGAGCAGTTGACCTCCGCGCAGCGTCAGGAGCCGGCGCTGGTGCTGGCATACGCCGAGCAATTGCGTCAGTTGGGTGCTCAGGTCGAAGCTGAAGAAATCCTGCGCAGTGCCCTCAAGCGCAAGTACGACAGCCATCTCGCGCGTCTGTATGGCCTGGTGCGCGGCAGCGATCCGGCGCGCCAGTTGCAGACCGCCGAAGGTTGGCTCAAGGAACATCCTGCTGACCCGAGCCTGTTGCTGACCCTTGGTCGTCTCTGTCTGCAAGCCAGCTTGTGGGGCAAGGCACGGGATTACCTGGAAAGCAGTCTGCGAGTGCAGCGTAACCCTGAAGCCTGCGCCGAGCTCGCACGTCTGCTTGCGCAACTGGGGGACACCGAGCGCAGTAACCAGCTGTTCCAGGAAGGTCTCGGATTGCTGGATGAGCGTCTGCTGGCCGCGCCGTTGCCGGTGCCGGTTCACGCCTGATAACGCGAGGGAGCATGCTCCCTCGTTAACGTTCAGTGAGCGAAAAATTACCTGTGGCGGGCGTCTTGGGCAAAGTCCTACAACGGACTACACCTATTCCTCTCGCACCTGTCGGGTTTTCCCTACACTTCTGGTGAACTGTCGCCAAGGCCCCGCCTTGAAAGGCTGACAAGCTTACCTCTACCGTAACTGCCTGTCTCCACTGTTACGGAAAAGCCATGTCGTTGGCCTGTTCACGCTCCTTGTTTTTCACGGCTTTCACTGCAGGGGCCATGGCCCTGGGAGCTTCCTATTATCTCGAGTATGCGGTCGGGCTGACGCCCTGCAGCCTGTGCCTGGCGCAACGGTTTTTCATGGCGTTGCTGACGTTCTGTTGCGGGTTGGCGGCGGTCCACGGCCCACGGCGTGTCGGCCTGTCGCTGTACTGGGTCGCCGCGCTTGGCCTGAGCCTGGGCGGGACGACGGCGGCCTGGCGACAGGTGTTGTTGCAGAGTGACCCGTTGATGCAGATGACGAGGTGCGCGCCTGATGCCGAAGCGTTGTTCAGCAACCTGCCGTGGTTGTGTGCAACGTTGCGGATGCTTAGGGGCGGTGTAGATTGCGCAGAAATTTCCTGGACGCTGTTCGATTTGAGCATCCCGGAATGGAGCCTGCTGTTCTTTGTGGCGATGTCGATCCTGGCGGTCTATCAATTGCTGCGGCTGGTCTGGAGCGCTCTGCAGCGACCGCTCAGCGGCGAAGCGTCGCACCGCACGCTGGTCAGGGATTAAACACTTGTATGAACTTTATCTCCTGCGTACCTTGAAGCCATAGGCGTGCGGGCATAATCTGGCCCGCACGTGTCATTGGATTTATGTTGCTCGATGACGCTCTGCCCGGTCGGCCCCCAAGCGATAACAGCCAGAAGAGGGGCGCGGGTGTAGAGCAGCATGACCCACAAGGGAAGAGAGATCGCCATGCTCGAAAGTTGTCAGAATGCTCAGGAACGCTGGGGTGGAGTTCATCTGCTGATCGACCGCTGGTTGCAAGAGCGTGAAGAACTGATCGGTGCCTACGACAAGTTGGGCGACAAACCCCAGGCTCTGTCCGAGAACCGTAAACCCTTGCTGGAGTTCTGCGGCGTGCTGGTCGATTACGTTTCGGCCGGGCACTTCGAGATCTACGAACAGCTGACCGGTGAAGCCAAGGCCTTCAACGACAAGCGCGGCCTCGAACTCGCCGAAACCCTCTATCCGCGCATCGACGTCATCACCGAAAAACTCCTCGCGTTCAACGACCTTTGCGATGAAGGCAAATGCGTCGCCGAGAAGTTCAAGGAACTGGGCGGCCTGCTGCACGAGCGCTTCGAGCTGGAAGATTGTCTGATTGAAGTGCTGCACACGGCACACAAGCAGGAAGATCCGGTCCAGGCCTGACAGGTTTCTCGCAGGCATAAAAAAACGCGGTGCGCCGAAAGCGCACCGCGTTTTTTCATGCCTGCACGTCGGCTGCGCTCAGCTCGTTGCACCGCGCAATTCGACTTCAAACACCAGCGGTGTGAACGGCGCGATCAGATCGCCCGCACCGTCGGCGCCATAGGCCTGATCCGATGGAATCACCAGTCGCCACTTGGCACCCACCGGCATGTTCTGCAGCGCGGAACGCCAGCCGGCTATCACGCTGTCGAGGCTGAACCATTGTGGCTGAGTGTTCTGATCGAACACCGTGCCATCCGGCAGGCGTCCGACATACAACACCTGGACTTTTCCATCCGGACCGGCCTTGGCACCGGTGCCCGGCGTCAGTTCGGTCAGCAGGATGCCGTCGGCCAATTCCTTCACACCCGGTTTGGCTTTTTCGGCGGTGAGAAAACGCTGCTCGTTTTCCATCGCAGCATCACTGGAAGGCAGCGACGCGTGTTCGGCGTTTTGCGATTCGTGATCGGCCAGGATCTGCTCGATCCGCGCTTCGCTCAGGGCCAGCGGCTTGCCTTGATAGGCCTGCTGCAAACCGTCGACCAATGCCTGAATCTGCAATTGCGGC
Organism: Pseudomonas sp. JAI115; assembly: GCF_014200835.1. Lineage (NCBI taxonomy): Bacteria > Pseudomonadati > Pseudomonadota > Gammaproteobacteria > Pseudomonadales > Pseudomonadaceae > Pseudomonas > Pseudomonas sp. JAI115. Next base: position 119,735 of record NZ_JACHCY010000004.1, on the reverse strand, counting down.
ACCTCTTGGCGCAAGCGTTCACCGAGGCTGGCGCCGAGGCTGTAGGCCAGATCGTGAGCATCGTTCGCGGTGGTTTTTTCGTCGGCGTGGGCGGCGGAAAAAATCATGCAGAGGGATAAAAAAAGGTAGCGCGACATGGGCACTCTCCGTCCTGAGATGCGGGCGATTATGCCAGCGCGAAGGTCTGCAACGGTGAACTGCTTTTGTGCAGAACATTTTCGCTTCGTTGCAACGCAACGGTTTCGTTACTGTCAAGATGACCTAGCGGCGGTAACTGCAGAGGTCTAGTATGAGCCGCACTCACGTCAGCCAGGAGGTAAACCATGTCGGCCACCAAGAAGCCTGTAAACACTCCGTTGCACTTACTCCAACAACTCTCGGGCAGCCTGCTCGAGCATTTGGAAAACGCTTGCTCCCAAGCCTTGGCTGATGCTGAAAAACTGCTCGCCAAACTGGAAAAGCAACGCGGCAAGGCGCAAGAAAAACTGCACAAGTCCCGCACCAAATTGCAGGACGCCGCTGCTGCCGGTAAAGCCAAGGCACAGAACAAGGCCAAGGCTGCCGTCAAAGAACTTGAAGACCTGCTCGATGCGTTGAAGGATCGTCAGTCCGACACTCGCGGCTACATTCTGCAACTCAAGCGCGATGCCCAGGAAAGCCTGAAACTGGCCCAGGGTGTCGGCCGGGTGCAAGAGGCCGCCGGCAAAGCGCTGTCCTCCCGCGCCGCTAAACCAGCAGCAGCGCCTGCGAAAAAAGCGCCAGCCAAACCTGCTGCGGCGAAAGCCCCGGCGAAAACCGCTGCGGCAAAACCGGCAGCCAAACCAGCAGCCAAGGCACCGGCTAAAACCGCCGCCAAACCTGCTGCAAAAACCGCAGTGAAAACACCGGCTGCGGCGAGCGCTGCGAAACCGGCCGCACGTACTGCCGCTGCCAAACCTGCAGCGGCCAAACCGGCTGCTAAGCCAGCAGCAAAACCTGCTGCGCGCAAAGTCGCTCCGGCAAAAACCGCTGCTGCTAAACCAGCTGCCAAAGTAGCGGTAAAACCGGCTGCCAAACCTGCCGCGAAAACCGCCGCTGCAAAACCGGCAGCCAAGACTGCGGCCAAACCAGTCGCGGCAAAACCTGCTGCCAAGGTTGCTGCCAAACCAGCGGCCAAGCCTGCCGCTAAAACCGCTGCCAAACCTGCAGCAGCAAAACCTGCGACCGCTGCAGCCAAGCCTGCCGCCAAACCAGTAGCCGCAAAGCCAGCCGCAAAGCCAGCCGCTAAACCAGCCGCCAAGCCAGCTGCCAAACCTGCCGCGAAAAAACCGGCCGTTGCCAAACCAGCTGCCGCCAAGCCGGCGACTGCACCTGCCGCCAAGCCAGCCGCTCCGGCGCCGGCCGCCGCCGCGCCTGCTCCAGCCGCTTCCACCTCGACCACCACGACTGCGCCAACGCCAGCCGCCGCGTCGAGCGCCAGCAGCAACCCGACCAGCGCTTCCTAAGTGCCGGTTGCCGCGACGCGCAGCACTTGCAGCGCGTCGCGGTTCGGGCTGGCGGCCGATCCCGTCAGACTCTCCAGCCACTCCCCCGACGCTGATGCGTCATCGCGCGGCCAATCCTGCGCAACCTGTTCCAGTTGCCACAGCAGATGCCGTTCGGCTTCCAGCTCCAATGCTTTCATTTGTTCTCGCAGACCCTTGAGTACCGGATCTTCCTCGGCCAGGGTTTTCCATTGAGTGCGCAATGCACGCAGTGGCTGCACCACCTCCGCATCCCAAGGCCCCACCAGCGTTTTCAACTGCTCCAGGCGTTGTTCGTCGCAGGCCACGCCACGTTGTTCCAACCACAGACCGCACAGCAGCAGGCAGACATTGGCCCCCGCCGCTTGCAGTTGCAGGCAGGCAGGTTCCACGCCCGGTAGGGTGTAGGTGGCAAGGGAAAAGCTCCACAGGTCAGAGGACATCGTGCTACTCGCGCCAGTTGTGAGCGAAGCTGGTAGACTCCGCCGCCATTATGATCCGACTTCAGAACCTGACTTTACAGCGTGGCCCGCAACGTCTGCTAGAAGACGCCGAGCTGACTCTGCACGCCGGCCACAAAGCCGGCCTCATCGGTGCCAACGGCGCCGGCAAATCCAGCCTGTTCGCCTTGCTGCGCGGCGAGTTGCACCCGGACTCGGGCGATTGCCTGCTGCCGGCCGACTGGCGGATCGCGCACATGCGCCAGGAGGTCGAAACCCTCGAACGCCTGGCGGTCGACTATGTGCTCGATGGCGACCTGCGTCTACGCGAGGTGCAACGTGACCTCGCCGTGGCCGAAGCGGCCCACGATGGCACGGCTCTGGCCCGCCTGCACGCCGAACTCGACAGCGCCGACGGCTATACCGCCGATGCGCGGGCACGCAAGTTGCTGGCCGGTCTCGGTTTCACCAACGAGCAGATGGATCGTCAGGTAGGAGATTTCTCCGGTGGCTGGCGGATGCGTCTGAACCTGGCGCAGGCCTTGATGTGTCCGTCGGACCTGTTGCTGCTCGACGAACCGACCAACCACCTGGATCTCGACGCGATCATCTGGCTCGAAGAGTGGCTGAAAAGCTACCCGGGCACCCTGCTGCTGATTTCCCACGACCGCGACTTCCTCGATGAAGTGGTCGATCACGTGGCCCATGTCGATCAGCGCAAACTGACCCTCTATCGTGGCGGCTACACTGCGTTAGAACGTGCCCGTGCCGAACGTCTGGCCCAGCAGCAACAGGCCTACGAGAAGCAGCAGGCGCAACGTGCGCACATGGAAAGCTACATCGCCCGCTTCAAGGCCCAGGCCACCAAGGCCCGTCAGGCGCAGAGCCGGATCAAGGCCCTGGAGCGCATGGAAGAGCTGTCGGCGGCCCACGTCGATTCGCCGTTCGACTTCGTGTTCCGCGAGTCGACCAAGATCTCCAGTCCACTGATCGACCTGTCCGATGCGCGCCTGGGTTACGGCGACAAAACCATCCTGGAGAAGGTCAAGCTGCAACTGACCCCAGGTGCGCGGATCGGTCTGCTCGGGCCGAACGGTGCCGGTAAATCGACCCTGATCAAGAACCTCGCCGGCGAGCTTGAACCGCTGGCCGGGCGCCTGACCCGTGGCGAAAACACCGTGGTTGGCTATTTCGCCCAGCATCAGCTCGACTCGCTGGATGCCAAGGCCAGCCCGCTGCTGCACTTGCAGCGTCTGGCGCCGACCGAACGCGAGCAGACCCTGCGCGACTTCCTCGGCGGTTTCGATTTCCGTGGCGCACGCATTGACGAGCCAGTGCTGAATTTCTCCGGTGGCGAGAAAGCGCGTCTGGCGCTGGCATTGATCGCCTGGGAACGGCCGAACCTGTTGCTGCTCGACGAACCGACCAACCACCTCGACCTGGAAATGCGCCTGGCGCTGACCATGGCGCTGCAGGAATTCAGCGGCGCGGTATTGGTGGTGTCTCACGATCGGCACTTGCTCAAGAGCACCACCGACAACTTCTACCTGGTCGCCGATGGCAAGGTAGAAGAGTTCGATGGCGACCTTGAAGATTACGCGCGCTGGCTGGTGGAATATCGTCAACGCAATGCGCCGGTCAGCAACACCCCGGTGAACCCGGACAAGACCGACAAAAAGGCCCAGCGCCAGGCCGCTGCTGCATTGCGTCAGCAACTGGCACCGCACAAGCGTGAAGCCGACAAGCTTGAAGCCGAGCTGGGGAAGCTCCACGAGAAACTCGCCAAGGTCGACGCCAGCCTCGGTGACAGCGACATCTACGAGCCGGCGCGCAAGAACGAATTGCGTGATCTGCTGGCAGAGCAGGCCAAGCTGAAAGTGCGCGAAGCCGAACTGGAAGAAGCCTGGATGGAAGCGCTCGAGACGCTGGAAAGCATGCAGGCGGAGCTGGAGGCGCTGTCCTGATGGAAACGTTCAAGCTGCCGCTGCCGGCGATGTGGGTCGAACCGATCTGGCTCGGCGTGCAGATTCTGCTGATCCTGCTGGCCGGCTACTTCGCTCAACGTGTCGTCGCTCGATTCCTCACCCGCCTGGGCGAGCGCTATCCGTTTCCGCCGCAGTTGCTGATGCCCCTGCGTGGCGTATTGCGCTGGCTGATCATGGGCAGCGCGGTGATTTTTGTGCTGGAGCGCCTCGGCGTATCGGCCACGGTGTTGTGGACGGCGCTGTCGGGTTTCGTCGCGGTGGCGGCGGTGGCGTTCTTCGCCATGTGGAGTGTGCTGTCGAACCTGCTTTGCGCGATCCTGATCTTCACCGTCGGCCCGTTCCGCCTCGGCGATGTGGTCGAGCTGGTGGACACCACCGACAAGCCGGGTGTCAAAGGCCGGGTGGTGGCGATCAATCTGCTCTACACCACGTTGATCGAAGCCGAGGAACTGGGGACTGGCAGCGCCATGGTGCAAGTGCCGAACAGCCTGTTCTTCCAGCGTTCGGTGCGGCGCTGGCGCGGGAGTGATGTGTTTCCTTCGAGCGGTTTCGAGAAGTAGTCTTCGGGCGTCTGATCTGACGCCCTCGCGAGCAAGCCCGCTCCCAGATTGGATCTGTGATCGACATAAATCCAACGTGGGAGCGGGCTTGCTCGCGAAGAGGCCCTCAGCCGCGCCCGAACCCTCCAGCAAAAATCGGTAGTCATCCGCGCCAAAGCGCATTAGCTTTGACGTCTGTCACGATTCAGAGTCGAGGTGTGCGATGGAGCTTCAAACATGGCTGGCATTCTTTGCCGCCTGCTGGGTGATCAGTCTGTCCCCGGGTGCTGGCGCCATTGCGTCGATGTCCAGCGGTCTGCAATACGGTTTCTGGCGCGGTTACTGGAACGCCCTCGGCCTGCAGATCGGCCTGGCGGTGCAGATTGCGATTGTCGGCGCCGGTGTCGGCGCGATCCTGACCGCCTCGGCCACCGCATTCCACGCGATCAAATGGTTCGGTGTGGCCTATCTGGTCTATCTGGCGATCAAGCAATGGCGTGCGCTGCCCATGGACATGAGCGATGACGCGGCGGTACGGCCGATCGGCAAACCTCTGGCGCTGGTGTTTCGCGGCTTCCTGGTCAACATCAGCAACCCCAAGGCACTGGTGTTCATGCTGGCGGTGCTGCCGCAGTTCATCAATCCTCACGCACCGTTGCTGATTCAGTATGTGGTGATCGGTGCGACCATGATCTGCGTGGATCTGATTGTCATGGCCGGCTACACCGGACTGGCGTCCAAGGTGCTGCGTCTGTTGCGTACGCCGCAGCAGCAGAAACGCATGAACCGCACGTTTGCCGGGCTATTCATTGGCGCTGCGGCGTTCATGGCGACGTTGCGTAAAGCGGCGGTGTAAAACCTGCCGGCACAAAAAAGGCGACCTTGCGAGGTCGCCTTTTTCGTTTCTAACGATACATTTGGGTTACATCCAACTGTGGTGAGGGAGCTTTTGTGGTGAGGAGATGAATCCCCTCACCACACTCAGCCGGTCAGTGCAAAATCACCGGCGCGGTATCACGCGGCAGATTGTTGCGCTGCTGCGCCTCACGCGGCTGCTCGTAACCGCCGCCACCGAGCTGCATGCTCAGTTGCCCGGCCACGTCCTCACCCAGCGCTTTCGACACTTCACGTACCACGCGAGGGCGATTCAGCGAGATCTTGATGTCGCGGCCGTTCACCAGTTTGGTGTCCTGCGCTTCGCCCATCGCCGTGAAGGCCGAGGTGATTTCGTAGGTCTTGGTGTTGATCAGGCTGAAATCCGCCACCAGCGTCAGGCCCAAAACCGCCGAATAGCTGTCGGTGTGTGCCAGCTCGTTCATGTCCTGGGTGAAGTCGATGTCCGACACGGTGCCAAACAGCACGTAGTCGGCACCCTTGAAGTTGCCGGCCTTGATGCGCTTGATCACATCGTAGACGTCACCCTTGGACGAGGCGGTGTACGGCGTGCCCTGCACCAGCTGGAACATCCCGGTGCGGAGGATCTCGCCCTTGATGTCGCCGGTGAATTTACGCAGCTCACCTTGTTCGATGTAGCTGGTGGTCGCTTCCAGCTCGTTGTAGTTCGACGAACCACTGGAGCTGTAGTAACCCTCGCGGTAATTGTTCTGCGCCGAAACGATGTGGATGTACTGCTCCACGCGCTCCTGATACGCCAGATCCGTTACCGCGACTTTCGGGGCCGCTTGCACGCTGAACGCGCAAGCCAGGGCCATCATGCCAATCCATGCGCGCATCAATTAACGCTCCGTAGTTTTGCGGATCTCTTTTTCGTCCATCCACTCGGCCAGACCGCTTTCGACGTCGATCAGTTGCAGGCTGAATTTGTAGAAGACGTCCTTGTAGTCGCTGCTGCGCTTGACGATCGAGCTGATCGAACCTTCCAGACGGTATTTGGCGGCGATCATGTTGCCGGTTTTGGCCACGGTGCTCTTCTTGTACAGGCCGCTCTGGTTCTGCAGCTTGAGCTGGTCGACCTGGCTCTGCATCGCGGTGTTGTCGCTGGCGAAGCGGGCGGTGCCGGACTTCATCAGCTGAGTCTTGATGCTGGTGGTGATTTCGCGGGTATCGATGTACTCGCTGGTCTTGTTCTTCACGTCGTAAACCTGCACCACCGGGCGGCCCTGCAGAATGCCGGACTGGGCCAGCGAGCGGGTCATCGATTCGGCGATCATTTGCAGGTCGGTCGAGCCGAATTCGTTGGTCACGGTTTCAACCGCTTTGGTGTCGCCGTAGCTGATGTTCTTGCTGCCCAGGGTCGGCGAGGTGTTGGCGCAACCGGAAGCCAGCAGGGCGAGGACAGCGATCAGGGAAAAGCGTGCAAACATGGGAATGCTCTCTAAAACAGGAATAGGGTGGCGGACTTAAGGCGTCTTGAGTTCGAGACGGAAATCCACGGCTTTCGGGGTCGGGGCGATGCCCTGGATGAAGCTGGTCTGAGCGCCGTACATCATCTGGCTTTTCCAGACTTCTTCCTCGGCGATCGGGAAACCTTCCGGGCCCAGCCAGGCGAAACGGTAGTAGAACGTCTTGTTGCTGTTGAGGGTGTTGGTCAACTGCACATTGACGGTCATGAAGCCGTTCTCACGGGCGACGCGCATGGCGCCGACCGCAATGTGTTTCTGCGGGCCCATGGCCACGACCTTGCTCGCGGCGCTGCCCGGCTCCGGTGGTGGCGGGGTGGCGCAGCCGCTGGCCAGGATGGCGAGAGCGGCGACGGCGAAGAGTTTCAAGCGCATGCAAAGACTCCGTTCTTAAGGTTGTTTGAGGCTGGCGACGTTGGTCGCGCCGGCGCTCGGGATGACATGGGCGGCGACGCCGCCGGCAAATACCTGATTGCCCACGGCACGCAGGCTGATCACTTGATAACGCTGATCGACGGTGACCTTGACCAACGAACCGCCGACGGCGCTCGGCAGGCTGACCTGGTGCTCGCCTTTCTTCAAGCGCAGACGCACCACCTGGGTGTTGTCCGGCAGGGTACGCCACGTACGGGTATCGGCACCTTCCAGCACAGCTGAAGAAATACCCACGGCCAGACCGGCCAGCGGGTTGGTTTCGTTGATCTTCTTCTGCGCCACACCTTTGGTGATTGCGCGCACGGTGGTGCGGACGATGATCCCCGGCATGTCATCGCGCAGGGCGCGGCGCGACATGGCGGTGGTGCTGTTGAGGGCGGTCAGGTTGACTTGCTGACCATCGACGCCAATCTGCGCGAACGGTGCGGTCGAGGTGTCAGGCTTGATGATCGGGAACGACAGCGGGGTGATCACCACGTTGTTGGAGATCGGCAATGGCAGCGGCACGCGGATCGAATCACGCGAGGGTGCCAGACCACTTTGCACCACGATCAGGATGTCGCTGTCGTCGCTCTTGGTCGGCTTGTCGAGATTGACCAGCGCCTGCTCCAGCAGTGGGGTGTTCGGACGCAGTTCGGCGGCTTTACGGTAGCCTGGCGCAGCCAGGTCTTTCTCGCCCAGGGCTTCGTAGACGAAACCGGCCAGGTAATGGCTGAACGCACTCTGGTAGCTGTTTTTCAGGCTGACCACTTCTGGCGCATCGAGGCTGGCGACCGGGTAGCCTTGCAGATCCTTGTACTGAGTCTTGATGCCTTCTTTCTCGGCCTCTTCCTCACTCTTGAGGTATTCCTTGTCGCGCAGGTCGGCGATCACCGCTTCACGTTCGTGAGTCTTCTTGATCGCGGTGCGGGCGCCGTCGAAGTCATTGACCGCCAGCAGGTTGAGGGCCATCTGCGTGGTCAACATGACTTTTTCGTAGTCGTAGCCTTCGTAGCGACGCACCTTGTCGTTGACCAGGAAGCTGCCGAACTGAGCCAGGTATTTACCGGTATCGAGCTTGACCGAATCTTCCCACTGGCCAACCACCTGATCGGCGCTGGTCCAGGCGTTCTGGCTGCCGGACAGGTCGCCCTTGGCGCGCAGCAACTCACCTTTCTCGAAGTAATAGAGCAGGTCTTTGTCCGGACCGGTGTTGTTCTTTTCCAGCAGGCTCAGCGCGGCATCGACGTTGCCGGTGGCCAGTTGCTGGTTGGTCTGGGCCAGTTCCGAATCGTAGTTGCGAAACGCCGAACAGCCGGACAGCAAAGTGACAGCGCTGAGCGCGATCAAGGTGGGAGTGCGCAATGCCATGGGGGTACTTCTTCCCTGAGCTAGTAACTGCATCAGCCGCCGGTGCTGGTCGGGCTGGTGTGACCCATCGACAGTGGCGCTGGCCTCCTGCCAATTCCTCATAACCAGAGGAGCTTTTATGCCGCGTTGCTATAGCGCGGGCGCGGCATTATAAGCGGGCGATGCTGGCCATGTAATAGCTTTTTAATTGCAGTTGTTAGTTTGGTGCCATTACTCCTCTGCTTTATCTGACACCTTTCGTTCATGGCGTTTCGGGCAGGACCAATGCCGATCCGACGTAATAGTTCTGGCCCATGAATACCCGCAGGTTGAACACTTGATGGCTGTGGTCGACGCGTACCGTGAACCCGTCTTCTGCACGAAAATACGGAAAGCGCACGCGGTGCAGGCCTTTTTTCAGGCGCAGACGGGCGACCAGGGTTTTGTCCGGCAGCGTGCGCCAGGTTCTAGTGTCAGCCTCTTCAAAAGGATCAGGATCGGTCACCACCAACGACGCCTTGGACGGATCGCGCTCGTTCTTTTGCGCCTGGCTGATGGCGGCCATGTTGGCGCGGAACATGGCGCGAGAGATGATCGCCGGCATGTCATCGCGCAATGTGCGGATGGCCATGTCCGACACGCTGTTAATCATGGTCAATGGGTGCTTTTTACCGTCGACGAGGATCTGGGTCACGGCAGGTGTGAGGGTGTCGGGCACCATCAGCGGGAACGAGATCGGTGCAACAATCGTCAGGTTTTCGTTCAGCCGCACCGGGATCGGCACTTGCACCGAACTGCGTGCCGGGGCGAAACCGGCCTGGACCACGATCAGAATCTCGCTTTCATCGGCTGCCGGTCCGGGTTTGTCCAGGTTGCGCAAAGCGTTTTCGAGCAGCGGCACGCCCGGGCGCAATTCGATCGCCTGTCGATACCCCGGCGCTGCGAGCGCGCGTTCGCCCAGCGCTTCATAAGTGAAGCCGGCCAGATAATGGCTGAATGCACTCTGGTAGCCGTTCTTCAGCTCAAGCACTTGCGGGGCATCGAGGATGGCCACCGGATAGCCTTCCAGATCCTTGTAGTGCAAGGTGATGCCCTGTTGCGTAGCTTGCTCTTGCGCCTCTTCGTATTGCCGCTCCCGCTGGCGGGCGATCAGGGTTTCGCGCTCGTGGGTTTTCTTGATGTCGGCGCGGGCCCCGTCGAAATCGTTTTCCGCCAGTTGGTTGAGGGCCATTTCGGTGGTCAGCATGACTTTTTCGTAGTCATAGCCTTCGTAACGCTGCAGCTTGTCATTGACCAGCATGGTGCCCATTTCATTACCGAAACGGGTCAGCAACTTCATGCCTGCGGAGGGCACGGCTTCTTCGCGCTGAAAAATCATCCGGTCAGCACTGCGCCACGCTTCCTGGCTTTTTGGCAGGTTGGTGCCGGCGCTGAGGATCGCGCCGCGTTCCATGAAATACAGCAGATCCTTGTCTTCCCAAGGATTGTGCAGCTCCATCAGATAAAGCGCTTCGTTGAGATTGCCCTGCGCCATCTGATCGATGGTCTGCTGCATTTCCTGATCGTAATTGCGGTAAGCGGCGCACCCACTCAGTTGCATGATGAGGCTAAGCAGCAGGTAGAGCGGCAGGCAATGGCGCATGGAGACGGGTTCTTCCTTGAACGGCAAAAGCACGGAGGTGACGCATTATAGGGGCGCTTTGCTGCTGCCGGGTGGACAAGGATTGCGCTAGGCTTGCGCGCTCAGCGCTCAACAGATCCGGGGCTTTAATGAATCAACTGCAAGCCATGCGCGCGTTTCGTTGCATCGTCGAGTGTCGCGGGTTCAGCGCCGCTGCCGAGCGCCTCGACACCACTCACTCGACCATCTCCCGGCAGTTGCAGCAGCTGGAACGCGAGCTGGGCACGCGGCTGATCAATCGCAACACCCGAGGTTTCAGCCTGACCACGGCGGGGCAGCAGTATTACGCGGCGTGCGTGGACATTCTCGATCGCCTCGATCAAGCCGCACTGGCGGTGGGGCAGGCACATGAAAGCCCCAGCGGTGTGCTGCGCATCAGTGCACCGATGGTCATCGGTACGCTGGAACTGGCGAGCTGGTTGCCGGCGTTTCAGCAGCGCTATCCCGAGATTGAAGTGGACCTGTCCTGCGATGACCGTTTCGTCGATCTGATCGCCGAGGGTTTCGATGTGGCCCTGCGCATCTGCGGACCCTTGGCCGATTCATCCATGGTGGCGCGGTTGCTGACTGTCTCGGACATGTTGCTGGTGGCTTCGCCTGTGTATGTGGCGCGCAATGGTCTGGTGCGCCAGGTGCGCGAACTCGCCGAGCAGCAGTTGCTGGCGTTTGCCGGTGGCAGTGACTGGGTGCTGACCGATACGCGTGGACTCACCACCAGCGTGCGCGTGCAGGGCCGGTTCAAGGCCGATTCGATCAGTTCGCTGCACGCCGCCGCGTTGGCCGGGGTTGGCATCGCCGCGTTCACCCGGGCCACAGTGCAGGACGATCTGTTCAGCGGCCGGCTGGTACAAATCCTGCCCAACTACAGCCTTGGGCGGCGCCACTATTACGCGCTCTATCCGCATGCCCGGCACGTTGTGCTGAAGGTGCAGGTGTTCGTCGAATTCATGCTTGAGCACTACCGCAACAGCGCCGCGGCGCTGCGTTAAAACGCCACGAGACGTCGACAAAGCTTGAGTGAAAGGCGTTCGAAGTGAACAATATGTAACTTCGCATTTCCATTTGAGACTCATTCATGACTGCCGCGTCCCGATTCCTGGCCTGGCTGGTGTTCCCGCTGTTTGCCCTGAGCAGTTTCAACCTGCTGGCCGACACCGTGGAAGGCGCCCCGCAGGCGCTGCACCTGCTCGATTACATCAGCGCCGACTACCCGCCGACGGTCGAGGCGGGCAAGGTCGTCGACGACGGCGAATATCGCGAGCAACTGGAATTCACCCAGGTGCTGCAAGGGCTGATCGGCGGTCTGCCGGCCAAACCGGAGAAGGCTGAGCTAGAGCAGGGTGTCGAGGCTCTGCACGCGGCCATCACCGCGAAACAGGACGGCGCCGACGTCGCGCGTCACGCCCGACAATTGGGGGCGAAACTGGCGGTGGCGTATGAAGTCAGCCAAGCGCCGATCATCACTCCCGATCCGACCCGGGGCGCGCCGTTGTACGCGCAGAACTGCTCGGTATGCCACGGTGAAACCGGCGCCGGCGACGGCCCGGCGGGGCTCGGCATGACGCCGCCGCCGGCCAATCTGCGCGATGCCGCACGCATCGATCACCTGAGCCTGTACGCGATCTACAGCACCCTCGGCCAAGGCGTTGAAGGCACCGACATGCCGGCGTTCGCCGATCAACTGGACGACCGTCAGCGTTGGGATCTGGCGACCTACATTGCCGGTTTCAGTGCCGACCCGGCTGCGGCCAAGTCCGACAAGACCTTCAACATCGCTGATCTGGCACGCCAGACGCCGGCCGAAGTGCAAGCCGCCGAAGGCCCGCAGGTCGCCGCAAGCTTCCGTGCCCAGCGCGCGCAACCGCCGCAGGTCAAACGCGGCCCGGCGCAATTGCTCGATTACACCGCCGCCACGCTGGACAAGAGCCTGGCGGCGTACCGCGCCGGTGATCACGATCAGGCTTACGACCTGTCGGTGGCGGCGTATCTGGAAGGTTTCGAACTGGTCGAAAGCTCGCTGGATAACGTCGACGCCAACGTGCGCAAGGACACCGAAAAATCGCTGATGGCCTACCGTCAGTCGTTGCAGGACGGCTTGCCGGTGGCGCAGGCCGAACAGCGTCTGGACGTAGCCAAGGGCAAGTTGAAAGAGTCTGCTGAACTGCTCGGCAGCGATGGCCTGAGCTGGTCGCTGAGCTTTATCTCCGGCCTGCTGATTCTGCTGCGCGAAGGCCTGGAAGCGATTCTGGTGCTGGCGGCGATCCTCGCGTTTCTGCGCAACACCGGCCAGCAGTCGGCAGTGCGCAGCGTCAACATCGGTTGGGGCCTGGCGCTGCTCGCCGGTCTTGGCACCTGGGCGCTGGCGGCGTACGTGATCGACGTCAGCGGCTCGCAGCGTGAACTGCTCGAGGGCGCCACGGCGCTGTTCGCCAGCGTCATGGTGCTGTGGCTCGGCGTGTGGATGCACGACCGGCGCCACGCCGCGGCCTGGCAGGATTACATCAAGCAGAGTCTGGTCGGCGGCGGCGGGCGTTTCGGCTTCGCGATCCTCGCGTTCTTCTCGGTGTACCGCGAGTTGTTCGAAGTGATCCTGTTCTACGAAACCCTGTGGCTGCAGGCCGGCCCCGCCGGGCATGACGCGGTGCTGGCCGGTGGTGCGACCGCACTGGTGCTGCTGATCGGTCTGGCCTGGGTGATCCTGCGCGGTTCGGCGAAACTGCCGCTGGCGCTGTTCTTCAGCATCAACGCCGGTCTGCTCTGTGCCTTGTCGGTGGTGTTCGCCGGGCATGGCGTGAAAGCGCTGCAGGAAGCCGGCATCTTCGGCACGCGACCGGTGGCGTTCTTTGAATTCGACTGGCTGGGGATTCACGCCGACGCCTATTCGCTGACGGCTCAGGCCGTGGCGATTCTGGCGATTGTTGTGCTGTACGGGCGGAGTCGGATCGCGGAGAAGAAGCGGGTCACTGCTTAACAGCATTCGCTGCGCTCACATTCGCGGGCAAGCCACGCTCCCACAGGTTTAGCGTTAACCTTGTGGGAGCGGGCTTGCCCGCGATGCTTTTTTGAAGAGGAAAAAATCATGCGTGTATGGATCGATGCCGACGCTTGCCCCCGGGCCGCCAAGGATCTGGTGGTGAAGTTCGCCCTCAAGCGCCAGTTCGAAGTGGTGCTGGTGGCCGGGCAGCCGCAGACCAAGCCGGGACTGGCCATCGTCAAACTGATCGTGGTGCCCAGCGGTCCGGATGCGGCGGACGATTATCTGGTCGAGCACGCGGTGCCTGGTGAGCTGGTGATCTGCAGCGATATCCCGCTGGCCGATCGTCTGGTGAAGAAGGGGGTGGCAGCGCTGGACCCGCGCGGCAAGGAGTTCGATGCGCAGAACATGGGCGAGCGGCTGGCGGTGCGCAACCTGTTCACCGACCTGCGTGAGCAGGGCCAGATCAGCGGCGGCCCGGCACCGTTCGGCGAGCGCGAGAAGCAGGCGTTTGCCAATGCGCTGGACCGCATCCTGACGCGCCTGACCCGCAAATCTTGAAATAATCGCCATTCCCCTGTGGGAGCGGGCTTGCTCGCGAAGGCGTCGAATCAGACAACATTGATTTGAATGACACACCGCTTTCGCGAGCAAGCCCGCTCCCACATTTCGCTCCGCATGCGGTCAGAGATCAAACATCGTTTTCGTGGGTCAGCTCCAGAACGCGATCCACCAGTTTGTTGATCCCCGAAGCCGCCTCACTGATGTTCTGCGCCAGCATGTAAGCCGGGGTCGTCACCAGTTTGCGTGCCTTGTCTTCAATGATGTCAGTCACCGCGCAGTCTTCGTGGCTGGCGCCCATCTTGTTCATCGCGGTGGCGGTGTCGGCATCGTTGCCGATGGTGCAGGTCACGCCCGGGCCGTAGATCTTCGCTGCCAGCGCCGGCGAGATGCACATCAGGCCCACCGGTTTGCCCGCTTCGGCAAATGCTTCCGCCAAGGCCAGCACCTCAGGCTGTACTGCGCAACCGGCGCCTTCAACGGCGAAGTTCGAGAGGTTTTTCGCGGCGCCAAAACCGCCAGGTACGATCAGCGCGTCGAAGTCATCGACGTCGGCCTCGCGGATGTTCTTGATGTTGCCGCGGGCAATGCGCGCCGACTCCACCAGCACGTTGCGCGTTTCGGGCATTTCTTCACCGGTCAGGTGATTGATCACATGCAATTGCGCGATGTTCGGCGCGAAGCATTGCACCTGTGCGCCGCGTTGATCCAGGCGCAGCAGGGTGATGACGCTTTCATGGATTTCGGCGCCGTCGTACACGCCGCTGCCGGACAGGATCACTGCAACTTTTTTGCTCATGGGTTTCTCTCCAGATTCATGGCGCTAAATGTCCACTAATTTGTCGTGCGTTGCCATAGGCCCAAGTGGCGGCTGCACCTGCATGGAGCGCTTTCTAAATGGATCGCAACAACGGCGGGGTGTTCATTATTTGCGGTTGCCTGCTTCGTGACGAGCAGGAGATTTTTGGCGTGAGAACGCCGCTGGCGAACGGGAGTCCGCTGGCGCAGAGGGGATAAATGACTAAAAGAGCCGGCCAGCCCGGGCTTTGCGCAGGGCTGTGCGCCAGGCGCCAGCGCGTTATTCGGCTGGCGTCTTCGGTTCGGCAGGTTTGGCCACTTCGGCTTGATTCAGCAGTGCCGCTTTTGCGGCTTGCTCATCGGCGTAAACCTGTTTTGCCAGTCGCGCATTCTTGAAGCGGCGGCGCAGCCACAGACCAACGCCAAGAATCAGCAGCGCACCGAGCACCCACAGCTCGTACTTCTTGATGCTGCCGAGCATGCCTTCGAGCACCGCGCCGAAGTGGTAGGCGGCGGCCGCCAGCGCGGTTGCCCAGATTGCCGCGCCGATGCCGTTCAGCAGCAGGTAACGTCCCGGCGGGTAACCCGACAGGCCGATCGCCACCGGCATCACCGTGCGCAGGCCATAAACGAAGCGGAAACTCAGGACCCAGATGTCCGGATGTTTGCGGATATGTTCCAGCGCGCGGTCGCCCATCATCTGCCAGCGCGGTTTGCGCGCGAGCAATTTGCGCCCGTGCTTGCGCCCCAGGAAGTACCACAGCTGATCGCCGGCATAGCTGCCGAAGAACGCCACGACCACTACCAAGTTGATGTCCATGTATCCACGGAACGCGAGGAAGCCTGCGAGCACCAGGATGGTTTCGCCTTCGAAGAACGTGCCGAGGAACAAGGCAAAGTAGCCAAAGTCATGCAGAAATTGTTGGAGCATTGTCTGGGTGCTGGCGAAATGAACGCGCAGCCTAACCCTTCGGACACATTCATGAAAGTGTCCAAATGTGTCTCGACGTGAACAATTCCTACGCTAACAATGGAATGCGGCTACATGTCACGGGGTACGCACAACTGTAATCTGTTGGTCATAATGGCCGTCTATAACTGTCACGCTCGCCCGTTTGCGCGGGCTCAGGAGTCCGCCGTGAGCTTTACCCCTGCCAATCGTCTGTTTCCCGCCACTCGCCTGCGTCGCAATCGTCGTGATGATTTTTCGCGTCGGCTGGTGCGGGAAAACGTGCTGACGGTCGATGACCTGATTCTGCCGGTGTTCGTGCTTGAGGGTGAAAACCGTCGCGAGGCCGTGGCCTCGATGCCCGGTGTCGAACGTCTGAGCATCGACCTGCTGCTTGAAGAAGCGGCGCAATGGGTCGGGCTGGGGATCCCGGCGCTGGCGTTGTTCCCGGTCACGCCTGTCGAACTGAAATCCCTTGATGCTGCCGAAGCCTGGAACCCCGAGGGCATTGCCCAGCGCGCCACGCGCGCGTTGCGTGCGCGTTTCCCGGAATTGGGCGTGATCACTGACGTCGCCCTCGATCCGTTCACCACCCACGGGCAGGACGGCATTCTCGACGAAGAAGGCTACGTGCAGAACGACATCACCGTCGACGCACTGGTCAAACAGGCTTTGTCCCACGCCGAAGCCGGCGCTCAGGTCGTGGCGCCGTCGGACATGATGGACGGTCGGATTCAGGCGATCCGCGAGGCGCTGGAGCTGGCCGGTCACGTCAACGTGCGGATCATGGCCTACTCGGCCAAGTACGCCAGCGCCTATTACGGGCCGTTCCGCGATGCCGTGGGGTCGGCGGCGAATCTGGGCAAGGCCAACAAGGCCTCGTATCAGATGGACCCGGCCAACAGCGACGAAGCGCTGCACGAAGTCGGCGCGGACTTGTCTGAAGGCGCGGACATGGTCATGGTCAAACCCGGCATGCCGTACCTGGACATTCTTTTCCGGGTAAAAGATGCCTTCAAAGTGCCGACCTTCGTCTATCAGGTTAGCGGCGAATACGCCATGCACATGGCGGCGATCCAGAATGGCTGGTTGAGCGAGGCGGTAATTCTTGAATCACTGACCGCCTTTAAACGTGCCGGCGCTGATGGCATCCTGACTTACTTTGCTGTCCGCGCCGCTCAATTGTTACGAGAGCAGAAATAGCCCTCCCAGGAACATTCGATGAATACCGAAGGACTCACTGAAGTTGCAGTAAAAGAAGCTCAACCGGTGGTGGAGCAAATCACCGAAACCCCGCCGGAACTCGAGCCTGCGCCACCCGCGCCGGTTACCGAAGCCGTCGCGGCGGCGCCAGTGATTGCGATCCCGGGCCTGGATGACAGCAGCCTGTATATCCATCGCGAGCTTTCGCAATTGCAGTTCAACATCCGCGTGCTGGAACAGGCGCTGGACGAGTCCTATCCGTTGCTGGAGCGGCTGAAGTTCCTGCTGATCTTCTCCAGCAACCTCGACGAATTCTTTGAAATCCGCGTCGCCGGCCTGAAAAAGCAGATCACCTTCGCTCGCGAACAGGCCGGTGCCGACGGTCTGCAACCGCACCAGGCACTCGCGCGGATCAGCGAGCTGGTGCACGGTCACGTTGACCGCCAGTACGCGATCCTCAACGACATCCTGCTGCCGGAGCTGGAAAAGCATCAGGTGCGCTTCATCCGTCGCCGTCACTGGACGACCAAGATCAAGACCTGGGTGCGCCGTTATTTCCGCGACGAGATCGCGCCGATCATCACCCCGATCGGCCTCGACCCGACGCACCCGTTTCCGTTGCTGGTGAACAAGAGCCTGAACTTCATCGTCGAACTGGAAGGCATCGACGCCTTCGGTCGCGATTCCGGTCTGGCGATCATCCCGGCACCGCGCCTGCTGCCACGGATCATCAAGGTTCCGGAAGAAGTCGGCGGCCCGGGCGACAACTATGTGTTCCTGTCGTCGATGATCCACGCCCACGCCGATGACCTGTTCCAGGGCATGAAGGTCAAGGGCTGCTACCAGTTCCGCCTGACCCGAAACGCCGACCTTGCGCTCGACTCCGAAGATGTCGAAGACCTTGCGCGTGCCCTGCGTGGCGAACTGTTCTCGCGGCGTTACGGCGATGCGGTGCGCCTGGAGGTCGCCGACACTTGCCCGAAACACCTCTCGGACTATCTGCTCAAGCAGTTCAACCTGAGCGAGACCGAGCTGTATCAGGTCAACGGCCCGGTCAACCTGACCCGTCTGTTCAGCATCACCGGTCTGGACAGCCACCCGGAGCTGCAATACACGCCGTTCACCCCGCAGATCCCGAAACTGCTGCAGAACAGCGAGAACATTTTCAGCGTGGTGAGCAAGCAGGACATCCTGCTGCTGCACCCGTTCGAGTCGTTCACCCCGGTGGTCGACCTGCTGCGTCAGGCGGCGAAAGACCCGCATGTTCTGGCCGTGCGCCAGACTCTGTACCGTTCCGGCGCCAACTCGGAAATCGTCGATGCGCTGGTGGACGCCGCGCGTAACGGCAAGGAAGTGACCGCAGTCATCGAACTGCGCGCCCGCTTCGACGAAGAGTCCAACCTGCAACTGGCCAGCCGTCTGCAAGCGGCCGGTGCGGTGGTGATTTACGGCGTGGTCGGCTTCAAGACCCACGCCAAGATGATGCTGATCCTGCGTCGCGAAGCCGGTGAAATCGTGCGTTACGCGCACCTCGGCACCGGTAACTATCACGCCGGCAATGCGCGTCTGTACACCGACTACAGCCTGCTGACCTCCGACGACGCCTTGTGCGAAGACGTCGGCAAATTGTTCAGCCAGTTGATCGGCATGGGTAAAACCCTGCGCATGAAGAAGCTGCTGCACGCGCCGTTCACTCTGAAGAAGGGCATGCTCGACATGATTGCCCGGGAAACCCAGTTCGCCGTCGAAGGCAAACCGGCGCACATCATCGCCAAGTTCAACTCGCTGACCGATCCGAAGATCATTCGCGCGCTGTACAAGGCCAGCCAGTCCGGCGTGCGCATCGATCTGGTGGTGCGTGGCATGTGCTGCCTGCGTCCGGGCATCGCCGGGGTTTCGCACAACATCCATGTGCGCTCGATCATCGGTCGCTTCCTTGAACACACCCGAGTGTTCTACTTCCTCAACGGCGGCGAGGAGCAGATGTTCCTCTCCAGCGCCGACTGGATGGAGCGCAACCTCGACAAGCGCGTCGAGACTTGCTTCCCGGTGGAAGGCAAGAAGCTGCTGACCCGCGTCAAGAAAGAGCTGGAGCTGTACCTGACCGACAACACCCACAGCTGGAGCCTGCAGTCGGATGGCCGTTATATCCGCAACACGCCAACCGGCAACCAGAACCCGCGCAGCGCGCAGGCGACGTTGCTGGAACGCCTGGGCAGCCCGATTCTGCCGGTGAGCAGCTGACAGCTTAAAAGCGCCCTCACCCTAACCCTCTCCCGGAGGGAGAGGGGACTGACCGAGATGAATGGTCGAGTTACGCCGACCTGAAATATCGGGTCGAAGTCAGGCTTTGAAAACAACGCGGATCGGCTCCCTCTCCCTCGGGAGAGGGCTGGGGTGAGGGGCAGGTCCACACCCGCACTCAAGTCGAACCCAATAAAAAAGGCGATCCAGAAGGATCGCCTTTTTTGCACCTGAAATTTAACTCAGTGAACAGTGAGGACAATCCCCACCCGCGTCAGCCAGTCGGCTTCGAGGCCAAAGTCAGCCTGAGTCAGCTGGTTTTCATCCAACCAGTTCTCCGGAAATTCCACGTCGAGATTGTTGCCTTTGGCATGCAGCACCACTTGCGGCATCGCCTGGGTGCCACGGATGTGGTGGAACAGGATCGCGAAGCGCAGCAGCACGCACAGGCGGATCAGCTTGTCGCCGTCGTCACCGAACTCGGCGAACTTGTCCTTGGGGATGTTGCGGCGATGGCCGCGCACCAGCAGGGCGAGCATTTGCTGGTCTTCGCGGGAGAAACCGGCAAGGTCCGAGTGCTCGATCAGATAGGCGCCGTGCTTGTGATAGTGGTAGTGCGCGATGTCGAGGCCGACTTCGTGGACCTTCGCTGCCCAACCGAGCAATTCGCGCCAGATGCCGTCATCCAGCTCCCAGTCCGCGGCGACCTGATCGAAGGCGTGCAGTGCCTTGCGTTCAACTCGCGCGGCTTGTTCCAGATCGACGTGATAGCGCTCCATCAGCGAAGTCAGGGTGCGTTCGCGCACGTCTTCGTGGTGATGGCGCCCGAGCAGGTCGTAGAGCACGCCTTCACGCAGTGCGCCTTCGCAATGATCCATGCGTTGCAGTTCGAGGGCGTCGAAGATCGCTTCAAGAATCGCCAGGCCCGCCGGGAAGATCGCCCGACGGTCAGGCTTGATGCCTTCGAAGTCGATCTTGTCGACGTCACCCAGTTTGAACAGACGACGCTTGAGCCAGGCCAGGCCTTCGGCATTCACTTCGCCGGTGCCATGCCCGCCGGCCTTCAGCGCCAGGCCGATGGCGCGGATGGTGCCCGAGGAGCCGATGGCTTCATCCCAGGTCAGGCGGTGCAGGGCGTGCTCGATGCTCATGATCTCCAGCCGCGCCGCAGTGTACGCCTGGGCGTAACGGGCCGGGGTGATCTTGCCGTCCTTGAAATAACGCTGAGTGAAGCTGACGCAGCCCATTTGCAGGCTTTCGCGCAGCAGCGGTTCAAAACGCTGCCCGATGATGAATTCGGTACTGCCGCCGCCGATGTCGGCCACGAGACGCTTGCCCGGGGTGTCGGCGAGGGTGTGCGAAACGCCCAGATAAATCAGCCGCGCTTCTTCACGGCCGGAGATGACTTCCACCGGGTGACCGAGGATTTCTTCGGCACGGTGGATGAATTCCAGGCGATTGCGCGCTTCGCGCAGGGCGTTGGTGCCGACGATCCGCACGGCGCCCAGTGGCATGCCGTTGATCAGTTGGGCAAAGCGCTTGAGGCAGTCGAGGCCACGCTGCATCGATTCTTCGTTGAGATGGCGCTCATCGTCGATACCGGCGGCGAGCTGCACTTTCTCTCCGAGGCGCTCCAGGATGCGGATTTCACCGTTCTGGGCCTTGGCCACGACCATGTGGAAGCTGTTGGAGCCCAGGTCGATTGCGGCGATCAGGGACAGATTCTTGGCTTTGGATTGCGGCATGGTCAGGGGGTCTCGGTCGATAACCCCGCCATCGTGCCACGATCAAACGCTGACGCCAACGCGCATGGTTCAAACCGTTGATCCTGCGCATAAAAGCTTGAGACCGCGGCGCGGCCATTCGCGAGCAAGCCCGCTCCCACAGGTTTTGCAGCGAACTCACCATAGTGGTCCAACAGAGATCCCTGTGGGAGCGAGCCTGCTCGCGAAGGCGTCCGCCCCATCACTGCGGGCTATTTCAGGCTGTCGCTTCCACCGTGCCAATAAAGTTCGCCAGCTCCGCCGTCTGCGGATTGGCAAACAACACCTTCGGATCCCCCACCTCATGCACCTTGCCATGGTGCATGAACACCAGCTTGTCGCCGACTTCCCGGGCAAAGCGCATTTCGTGGGTGACCATGATCAGCGTCATGCCTTCCCTGGCCAGTTGGCGCACCACGGCGAGCACTTCATTGACCAGTTCCGGGTCCAGCGCCGAGGTGATTTCGTCGCACAGCAGCACTTTCGGCGACATCGCCAATGCCCGGGCAATCGCCACGCGCTGTTGCTGTCCGCCGGACAGCCGATCCGGGAAGGCGTCGAACTTCTCCCCCAGCCCGACGCGTTCGAGCATCTTGCGCGCCAGTTCGGCCGCCTTGGCCTTCGGTACTTTCTGCACCACTTGCGGCGCGAGCATCACGTTCTCGCCCACGGTCAGGTGCGGGAACAGGTTGAACTGCTGGAACACCATGCCGACTTTCTGCCGCAGGCTGCGCAGGTCGGCGCGGGCGGCGTCGAGGTATTCGCCGTCGACTTCGATCACTCCGTCGTTGATTGACTCCAGGCCATTGAGGGTGCGCAGCAGGGTCGATTTGCCCGAGCCGCTGCGGCCGATGATCGCCACCACCTGGCCTTCCTCGACGCTCAGGTCGATGCCTTTGAGCACGTGGTGATCGCCGTAGTATTTATGCAGGGCGGAAATTCTAAGCAGAGGCATGCAGTCTCCTTTCCAGGTAGCGCGCGCTGAGCGACAAGGGGTAGCAGAGCAGGAAGTAGCCGAGGGCGACGAGGCCGTAGACCATGAACGGTTCGAAAGTGGCGTTGGCGAGCATGCCGCCGGTCTTGGTCAGCTCGGTGAAACCGATGATCGAGGTCACCGCAGTGCCCTTGACCACCTGCACCGAGAAGCCCACGGTCGGCGCCACGGCGATGCGCAGCGCCTGCGGCAGGATCACGTAGCGCAACTGCTCCAGCGGATTCAGCGCCAGGCTCGACGAGGCTTCCCACTGGCCATTGGGGATCGCTTCGACGCAACCGCGCCAGATCTCCGCCAGATAGGCGCTGGTAAACAGCGTCAAGGCAATCGCCGCGGCCATCCACGGCGAGATCTCGATCCCGGCCAGCGCCACGCCGAAGAACACCAGAAACAGCTGCATCAGCAGCGGTGTGCCCTGGAACAACTCGATCCAGGTGCGGGCGATATTGCTCGGCAACGGGTTTTTCGAGATGCGCATGACCAGAATCAGCAGACCGACGATGCCGCCACCGATGAACGCTACCAGCGACAGCGCCAGTGTCCATTGCAGACCGGTGAGCAGGTTGCGCAGGATGTCCCAGAAGGTGAAGTCGCTCATCGGCTGCTCCTCGCGATATAGCGGCGGCCGACCCAGTTCAGCAACTGGCGGATCAGCAGCGCCATGCACAGGTAGATCAGCGTGGTCAGCGCATAGGTTTCAAAGGCGCGGAAGTTGCGCGACTGAATGAAGTTGGCGGCGAAGCTCAGCTCCTCGGTGGCGATCTGCGAACACACCGCCGAACCGAGCATGACGATGATGATCTGGCTGCTCAGGGCCGGCCAGACCTTGCCCAGCGCCGGCAGCAGGACCACGTGGCGGAACGCTTCGAAACGGCTCATCGCCAATGCGGCAGCGGCCTCCAGTTGTCCGCGCGGAATCGCCTGGATGCCGGCGCGGATGATCTCGGTCGAATACGCGCCGAGGTTGATCACCATCGCCAGCACGGCCGCCTGCCACTCGGAAATCTGCACCCCGAGGGATGGCAGGCCAAAGAAGATGAAGAACAGCTGCACCAGAAATGGCGTGTTGCGGATCAACTCGACGTAGACGCCGAAGATCGCCGAGAACGGGCGGATGTTCCACGCCCGCACCAGCGCGCCGACGATGCCCACGCCGACCCCGAACAGCGCGCCAATGGCCGTCAGCTCCAGGGTGAACAGGGCGCCGCGCAGCAACAGGTCGGTGTTTTGCACCACCGGCATGAAATCGAACTGATAAGCCATCGATTGTCTCCCGCGCGACCGATCAGAGATCGGCCGGCAGAGGCTCTTTGAGCCAGGTCTGCGAGTTTTTCTCCAGCGCGCCGTCAGCCTTGGCGGTGGCGAGGATCTCGTTGACCTTGCCCAGCAGCGCGGGCTCGTTCTTGTTCACGCCGACGTAGACCGGCGAATCCTTGAGCTTCACTTTCAGCGCCGGCACGCGTTTCGGGTTCTTCTCGCTGATCGCCACCATCACCACGTTGCCGCTGGCGATCAGATCGACCTGGCCGGCGAGGTAGGCGGCGATGGTCGAGTTATTGTCCTCGAAGCGCTTGATGGTCACGCCTTCGGGGGCGACCTTGGTCAGCTCGATGTCTTCGATGGCGCCACGGGTGACGCTGATGGTTTTGCCCTTGAGGTCGTCGAGCGTAGTGACGGCCGCATCAGGCGGGCCGAACACCGCGAGGTAGAACGGCGCGTAGGCGTGGGAGAAGTCGATGACTTTCTCGCGCTCCGGGTTCTTGCCGAGGCTGGAGATCACCAGGTCGACCTTGCCGGTGGTGAGAAACGGGATGCGGTTGGTGCTGTTGACCGGGGTCAGCTCGAGTTTGACCTTGAGTTGCTCGGCCAGCAGTTTTGCCGTGTCGATATCCAGGCCACGGGGTTTCATGTCCGGGCCGACCGAGCCGAATGGCGGGAAGTCCTGAGGCACGGCAACTTTCAGTGTGCCGCGTTTGATCACGTCTTCCAGGCCATCGGCGTGGGCGGGGATCTGGCTCAGCATCAGGCTGGAAAACAGAGCGGCGAGGAGGGCTCGGTAACGCAGGGTCATGGCAAATCTCCGGATCGACGGGAAGTGATTTCTGCGATCGGACAGAGCACGGGCCGTGCCAATACCCGGATTTATCCCCGGCAGGCCGCGGGTTTGCCGGGTTTATTCGGTCTTACTGGTCTGAACAGTCAGGTTGTTTTTCGCACCCTGATGGCGCACCGGCAGCGGGCGCCGAACCCCGCTGGGGCACGACTTGCCGGATCCGGCGAATAGCTTTACAACTAGCCGCACCTTGGCCTGGCTCGTCTGAAAAACCATGAACTCGATCTCCCGCGCCGTACCCGAAGTGGCGCTGCAAGCCATACGCAAACTGATCACCGAGCAGGGTTTCGGTGCGGGCGATGCGTTGCCGTCGCAACGGGATCTGGCGGTGCAACTGGGAGTCAGCCGGGCGTCGTTGCGTGAGGCACTGTCGTCGCTCAGCGCGCTCGGCGTGGTCAGCATCCAGCCGGGCAAAGGCGTGTTCGTGCAGGCACCGGTGGAGATTGCGCAGGGTGACAATGCGCCGGGCTGGCCGTTCGCAGCGCAGGCCTCGCCGCTCGACATCTTTCAGTTGCGCTATGCGCTGGAGGGGTTTGCCGCCGGGCTGGCGGCGGTGACCTTGAGCACGTTCGATCTGGATGCGCTGGAGGACAACGTTGCGGCGATGCGCGAGCAATTGAAGGCTGGGGACTTCGAGGCCGCGGCGAAACTCGACTTCGAATTCCACCGACGCATTCTGCTGGCCAGCGGCAATCAGGCGATGCTGAGTATCCTCACCGCCAGCGCCGAGATCTTTCTGGAAAGCCAGAAGCTACCGTTCATCCGCGCCGAACGGGCGATGGAAACCTGGCAGGAACACCGCAAGATCCTTCGTGCCCTCGCGCGCCGGGCGTCCGCTGCGGCCCAGAAGGCCATGCAGGAACACGTGCGCAACGCCGCCCTGCGCACCGGAATTTCCTTCATTGCCCCCGCCACGGCGTGACTTGGGCTATACCCAAACTCATCGAGTGCCATAGCAAGACTCAATCAACTGCGGCTTCCTGAACAAGGGAAGGGCGGCTATGATGGGCCACGTTTTTTTGCTTACAACCTGGAGAATTCCATGAGCAGCGATCTTATCAAACACGTTAGCGACGCCAGCTTCGAAGCCGACGTACTCAAGGCCGAAGGCGCTGTACTGGTCGACTACTGGGCTGAATGGTGCGGCCCTTGCAAAATGATCGCTCCGGTTCTGGACGAGATTGCCGAGACTTACAAAGGCAAGCTGACCATCGCCAAACTGAACATTGACGAAAACCAGGAAACCCCGGCCAAGCACGGCGTGCGTGGTATCCCGACGCTGATGCTGTTCAAGAACGGCAACGTTGAAGCGACCAAAGTCGGCGCCCTGTCGAAGTCGCAACTGGCTGCTTTCCTCGACGCCAACATCTAAGCGTCGCAGTAAATCGCCGAAAAAAAGCCTCGCAATTTGCGGGGCTTTTTGCGTATTCAGGGCTAGACGCTCCGAAACTCAGGTGGTACATTCGGCCCCGCACTGGTTTCTCCACTGCCCCCTGCTAGCCGTCGCCGACGCACTCCTTTTCGAACAAGTTCGCGATCCTGTCGCCTTCTCCGCGGCGCGGCCTCATTAAGCCAAAAGCTTAATTTCCCCCCTCCATAAATGATTACGTCATTCCTATATGAATCTGACTGAACTCAAGCAAAAGCCGATTACCGAACTGCTCGAATTGGCCGAACAGATGGGCATAGAAAATATGGCCCGTTCGCGCAAGCAGGACGTGATTTTCTCCCTGCTGAAAAAGCACGCGAAAAGCGGCGAGGAAATCTCCGGTGATGGCGTGCTGGAGATTCTCCAGGACGGCTTCGGCTTCCTGCGCTCCGCTGACGCTTCCTACCTCGCCGGCCCGGACGATATCTACGTCTCGCCGAGCCAGATCCGTCGTTTCAACTTGCGTACCGGTGACACCATCGTTGGCAAGATCCGCCCTCCGAAGGAAGGCGAGCGTTACTTCGCTCTGCTCAAAGTCGACACGATCAACTTTGATCGTCCGGAGAACGCGAAGAACAAGATTCTCTTCGAGAACCTGACCCCGCTGTTCCCGACCGTGCGCATGAAGATGGAAGCCGGCAACGGTTCCACCGAAGACTTGACCGGTCGTGTGATCGACCTGTGCGCCCCGATCGGCAAAGGCCAGCGTGGTCTGATCGTTGCACCGCCGAAAGCCGGCAAGACGATCATGCTGCAGAACATCGCGGCGAACATCGCCCGTAACAACCCTGAAGTTCACCTGATCGTGCTGTTGATCGACGAACGTCCGGAAGAAGTAACCGAAATGCAGCGCACCGTGCGCGGCGAAGTGGTTGCCTCGACCTTCGACGAACCGCCGACCCGTCACGTGCAGGTTGCCGAAATGGTGATCGAGAAGGCCAAGCGCCTGGTCGAACACAAGAAGGACGTGGTGATCCTGCTCGACTCCATCACCCGTCTGGCCCGTGCCTACAACACCGTGATCCCGAGCTCCGGCAAGGTGCTGACCGGTGGTGTCGATGCTCACGCCCTGGAGAAACCGAAGCGTTTCTTCGGTGCTGCGCGCAACATCGAAGAAGGCGGCTCGCTGACCATTATCGCCACCGCGCTGGTTGAAACCGGCTCGAAGATGGACGAAGTGATCTACGAAGAGTTCAAGGGTACCGGCAACATGGAACTGCCTCTGGATCGCAAGATCGCCGAGAAGCGTGTGTTCCCGGCCATCAACATCAACCGTTCCGGCACCCGCCGCGAAGAGTTGCTGACCGCCGACGACGAACTGCAGCGCATGTGGATCCTGCGCAAGCTGCTGCACCCGATGGACGAAGTGGCTGCCATCGAGTTCCTGGTCGACAAGCTGAAAACGACCAAGACCAACGACGAGTTCTTCCTGTCGATGAAGCGCAAGTAACATCGCCGGTTGAACCGATTAAAAGGGCGCCCCTTTGGGGGGCGCCTTTTTTTTGCATGAAATTTACCCCGGCAATGGGAGGTTCCTGATCTGGTAAGGTCTGTGATCGGGCAACCCACAAACAGCGCTCGGAGCCTCTGTGAATAAGGCTCGAGCTGTACAAAAAACAACCACCTGATTGGCATTAAAGATTTTATGAGCACACTCGCTTATCGAAGGGATATCGACGGCTTGCGGGCAGTCGCGGTGATCGCCGTAGTGCTGTTCCATTTTGGCGTCCCGGGGTTTACCGGCGGTTTTGTCGGCGTGGACGTGTTCTTCGTGATTTCCGGCTACCTCATCACCTCGATCATCTGGAATCAGCGTCAGGCTGGCCGTTTCAGCTTCGTCGAGTTCTGGGCGCGGCGTGCGCGGCGGATTCTGCCGGCGCTGTTCGCGATGATCATTGCGGTGCTGGCGGTGGGCTGGTTCCTGCTGGCGCCCAAGGACTACGAAGAGCTGGGGCGTTCGGTGCGCTATCAGGTGACGTTCGTCTCGAACATCCTGTTCATGCGTCAGGACGGCTACTTCGACGTTGCCTCTGACCTGAAACCGCTGTTGCACACGTGGTCACTGGCGGTGGAGGAGCAGTTCTACATCTTCTTCCCGCTGCTGCTGACGTTGCTCTCGAGCCGCCTGAAACACTGGCGGCTGGCGCTGTGCGGCGTGCTGCTGGTGTCGTTCGGGCTGAGTGTGTGGGCGATCCAGCATCATCCGGAGAAAGCCTTCTTCCTGCTGCCGATGCGCGCCTGGGAGTTGCTGGCCGGGGCGATGCTGGCGGTTGCGCCGAAACACGCCTGGCGCTTGAAGCCGCTGGCCGCCCAGGCCTTGAGCCTGCTCGGCATGGGGTTGATCCTGCTGGCGGTGTTTGCCTATGACAAGTCGACGCCGTTCCCGGGTGTCACCGCGTTGCTGCCGGTGCTGGGCGTGGTGCTGCTGATTCTGGCCAACGGTCATCGCGAAACGCTGGTTGGTCAATTGTTGAGCAGTCGGGTGATGGTCGGCCTCGGGCTGATCTCCTATTCCTGGTATTTGTGGCACTGGCCGGTATTCGTGTTTTCCAGCTACGCCAGTGTCGATGAGCCGGGCGCGCTCGACACGGCCGGGTTGATTCTGCTGACCCTGGTGCTGGGTTATCTGTCATGGAAGTTCGTCGAAACGCCGTTCCGTGAACGGCGCCTGCTCGCCGGTCGTCGGCAGATTCTGCTGGCCGGTTTCTGCGGGATCCTGGTGCTCGGTCTGGCCGGGCAATCACTGCGCTGGACCGATGGCTTGCCATGGCGCCTGTCCGAGCAGGCGCTGCAATATGCCAAGGGCCGCGAGTGGCGGCCGGAGCTGATGGCATGTCTGGCGGACGACAAGACCCCTGACGACAAGCTGTTCTGCCATTACGGCGTGGCGGATCTGCCGACCCGCGCGCTGGTCTGGGGCGACAGCCATGCCACCGCGCTGATCCCGGTGTTCGATGACGGTGCCAAGGCCCACGGTGTCAGTGTGATTCTGGCCAGTTCTCCGGGTTGCATTCCGGTCGATGGGCTGGAGCATGACGGTGTTTGTGCACGCTTCAACAAGCGGGTCGAGCAGGGGCTGAAAACCCAGGCGATCA
Organism: Pseudomonas sp. JAI115; assembly: GCF_014200835.1. NCBI lineage: Bacteria > Pseudomonadati > Pseudomonadota > Gammaproteobacteria > Pseudomonadales > Pseudomonadaceae > Pseudomonas > Pseudomonas sp. JAI115. The sequence goes on along the minus strand of NZ_JACHCY010000004.1, from coordinate 91,341 downwards.
GCGATGTGGTGCTGGTCGCCCGCTGGAGCCTGTACCTGTACGGCGATGCCAAGGGTGATCTCGGGCATGTTTTGAGAACGCCAGACGGTCGTTACGATCGCGCCGAGGCGGAGCAGCGTTTTGCCGAAGGCCTGCGCACTCGCGTCGCACAATTGCGGGCAGCCGGGCATCGCGTATGGCTGGTGAAAGAGGCGCCGTTGCAGGCGTTCAGCCCGCCGTATCGGCTGACGCGGCTGGCGATGCTCGATCGTCCGGTGGATGACGTCGGACTGGCCGTCGAGGCGCACCACAAGCGTCAGGTGTTCATCAGTCAGTTGTTCGCGCAACTGGCGCAGGAGGATCCGGCGGTGCGCGTGGTCGATCCGGCGCCGCGGCTGTGTGATGACAAGGGCCTGTGCCACGCCGAACTGGGCGGCTACTCGCTGTACACCGATGACAATCACCTGTCCGAAGTCGGTGCGCGGTTTGTGGCGCCGATCCTCGAGCCGCTGTTTATCGGCCTGCAAGGCCGGGAAAACCTTGGCAAAGCGCAGACGAATGCAGCCAAGTAAGCAGCGACAGGCTGCCACAGGGCTGCATAGCAGGTAGGATGTACGCCTATTTTGAGGGTGCCATCGTCAATGAAATTCAAGGATCTTCGGGATTTCGTGCAGCAGCTTGAGCAGCGCGGAGAGTTGAAACGCATCCAGATTCCCGTCTCGCCGGTGCTGGAGATGACCGAGGTGTGCGACCGCACACTGCGGGCCAAGGGCCCGGCGCTGCTGTTCGAGAAGCCGACCGGCTACGACATCCCGGTGCTCGGCAACCTGTTTGGCACCCCCGAGCGGGTGGCCATGGGCATGGGCGCCGAGTCGGTCAGCGAACTGCGCGAGATCGGCAAGCTGCTGGCTTTCCTCAAGGAGCCGGAGCCACCGAAGGGCTTGAAGGACGCGTGGTCGAAACTGCCGATCTTCCGCAAGATCATCTCGATGGCGCCGAAAGTCGTCAAAGACGCGGTGTGCCAGGAAGTGGTCATCGAAGGTGACGACGTCGACCTGGCGATGCTGCCGGTGCAGACCTGCTGGCCCGGCGACGTCGGCCCGCTGATCACCTGGGGCCTGACTGTCACCAAAGGCCCGAACAAGGACCGCCAGAACCTCGGTATCTACCGTCAGCAAGTGATCGGCCGCAACAAGGTGATCATGCGCTGGCTCAGCCACCGTGGCGGTGCGCTGGACTTCCGTGAGTGGTGCGAGAAGCATCCGGGCCAGCCATTCCCGGTCTCCGTGGCGCTGGGCGCCGACCCTGCGACCATCCTCGGCGCCGTGACGCCGGTGCCGGACAGCCTCTCCGAATACGCTTTCGCCGGTCTGTTGCGCGGTAACCGCACCGAGCTGGTCAAGTGCCGTGGCAACGACCTGCAGGTGCCGGCCACTGCCGAGATCATCCTCGAAGGGGTGATTCATCCGGGCGAAATGGCCGACGAAGGCCCGTACGGCGACCACACCGGTTACTACAACGAAGTCGACAGCTTCCCGGTGTTCACCGTCGAGCGCATTACCCACCGGATCAAGCCGATCTATCACAGCACCTACACCGGCCGTCCACCGGATGAGCCGGCGATTCTCGGCGTGGCGCTGAACGAAGTGTTCGTGCCGATCCTGCAGAAGCAGTTCCCGGAGATCACCGACTTCTACCTGCCGCCGGAAGGCTGCTCGTACCGCATGGCCGTGGTGACGATGAAGAAGTCGTATCCGGGGCATGCCAAGCGCGTGATGCTCGGTGTCTGGTCGTTTTTGCGACAGTTCATGTACACCAAGTTCGTTATCGTCACTGACGACGATATCAACGCCCGGGACTGGAACGACGTGATCTGGGCCATCACCACGCGCATGGACCCCAAGCGCGACACGGTGATGATCGACAACACGCCGATCGACTACCTCGACTTCGCCTCGCCGGTGTCCGGCCTGGGCTCGAAAATGGGCCTGGATGCCACCCACAAGTGGCCGGGCGAAACCACTCGCGAGTGGGGCCGCGTAATCGTCAAGGACGACGCCGTCACCCAGCGGATCGATGCCATCTGGAATCAGTTAGGAATAGATTGATGCGTGTAACCCTGCAGCCCTCCGGAGCAGTGCTTGAGATACGGCCCGGCGAGCGGATTCTCGATGGTGCGCGGCGCCTGGGCTACGACTGCCCGCAAAGCTGCCGCAACGGCAATTGCCACGTGTGTGCGGCGCTGTTGGTGGAAGGCCGGGTCGAGCAGGCCGGCAAGGTGCATGACCACGGCGAGTTCTACACTTGCATAGCCGAGCCGCTGGAAGACTGCGTCCTGCTGTGGGATGGCGTGCTCGCGCTGGGAGAACTGCCGGTGCGCAGCCTGTCGTGTCAGGTCATCGAATGCCGGGATGTCGGCGGCGACACCTGGCGCGTGCGTCTGCGTGCGCCGGCCGGCAAGCCGCCGCGTTATCACGCCGGGCAGTACTTGATGATCGAGCGTGAGAACGGTGAAAAATCAGCGTTCTCCATGGCCTCGGCACCGCACGGCGGACGGGATCTGGAAATCCACGTGCTGGCCCGCGAGGCCAGTGCGCTGAGCCTGATCGAGCAAATGCAGCGCAACCCGCTGGTGCGCGTCGAACTGCCGTTCGGCGACACCCACCTCGCCGAATTGCCTGACGGGCCGCTGGTGCTGATCGCCGCCGGCACCGGCATGGGCCAGATCCACAGCCTGATCGAACACTGCCGCGCCAACGGCTTCAAACACCCGGTGCATCTGTATTGGGGTGTACGCCGTCCGGAAGATTTCTACGAGATCGAACATTGGGACGAATGGTTGAAGCTGCCCAATCTGTTCCTGCACAAAGTCGTCAGCGATCAGTGCGGTTGGGAAGGGCGCTGCGGAATGCTGCACCAGGCCGTGTGCGAAGACTTCGCCGATCTGAAGTCCCTGCATGTATACGCCAGCGGCTCGCCGGCGATGGTCTACGGGACTCTGGATGCGCTGGTGGAAGCCGGGATGGATGCGCACCAGATGCGCGCCGATGTATTTGCGTATGCGCCTCGGTCTTGAACCGCGCCCCTAGAAACGTACGCCGCTAGTCACCATCGCCGCATTGGCGCCGAGAAATACCAGCTCGGCGGCCAATGGGCCGTAGTGAGTCCCGACGGACGGAATGATCACCGGCGCAACGCCGTAGCGGTTCAAAGGAATCTTGTCCTTGTAATCACCGCGATAACCCTGCAACAGCCCACCCGTGAGTTTCAGATACACCGGGTACTCGCTGCTGTCATAGCGCTTGCCGACATAGGCATAGTTCGAACGCTGACGAAACGAATTGCGGAAAGTTGCCCCGCCAAATACCCAGCCGGAAGCCTGATTGCGTTCGATGCCGATCAAGTCCTGATGATTATTGTGTTCGGGGTCGGGCGAGTAATGTCGGGTGTAGACACTGGTCTGGGCATACCAGAAGCCTTTGCCTTGCGCATTGTCCTCGGCCAATGCATGGCCGGCCTGAGCCATCAGCAACGCGGCCAGAAGTCTTGGGATTTTCATAGTGCAGCCTCGGTTAAACGGGATGGCTTGCGCCAGAGGAAGGCCGTTATACGTAGGCGTTCAGCGACGGAGAAGAAAGAAAGTCCGACATTTTAGTAGGAAGTTTCCTGTGCCTTCATGAACGAAACCTGAACAAGCGAAGGCTTATGCATATTTCATTCGGGTATTTAAGATATTTCTGCAATGGTATTAGGCTATATAAAGCCGCATAGCCGGGGCTGATAACCCCCAGTAGCGCTATCGGGCAGGCCATACATCCTTTAGCACTTTTCGTTTTACAGTTACTGCTATATGTTCTATCCAGCGAATTGTGCTTACATCTTGTAATACTTGCGGGGCCGAACACTTCCGTCATGACAGCCATTGAATCTGCTTTTGTGAATCTGGCTTACCCTCCGCGGCTCGATCTGGGGCCGCAGCTGACCCACGAACAACTTCTCGTCTCGATGCAATCGACCATGGCGCGCCACAAGGGCGGCCCGGTGTGGCTGTTCGCCTACGGTTCGCTGATCTGGCGCCCGGAATGTACGGCGGTGGAGCGGGTGCGCGGACGAGTCCATGGCTACCATCGTGGCTTGTACCTGTGGTCGCATGAGCATCGCGGAACGCCGGAAATGCCCGGGCTGGTATTTGGTCTGGATCGCGGCGGTTCATGCAGCGGCTTCGCCTATCGGCTGCCGGAAGAGAACCTCGACGCTGCGCTGTACGCGCTGTGGAAACGCGAGATGCCGTTCCCGTCCTATCGCCCGCACTGGCTGAACTGCCGGCTCGAAGATGGCAGTCAGGTTCAGGCGTTAGGGTTTGTTTTGGAGCGACACCTGCCCAGCTATGCCGGCAACTTGCCGGATCATGTGCTGAGCCAGGTGTTCGAAAGCGCTTGCGGGCGTTACGGCACCACTCGTGATTATGTCGAGCAGACCGCCCACGCCCTGCGCAGCCACGCCATGCCGGATCGAAATCTGGAGGCGCGGCTCAAGCGCTGTCAGTCAAAAGCCGATCAGGCGACGGCTTCGCGGCTCTGACTGGCGACTTGCTTGTGCCACAGGGTCGGGGCCAGGAAGGCCATCGACAGCAGGCAAGCGCCCACCAGCAGGACAAAACCACCGTTCCAGCCGAAGTGGTCAACGGTGTAGCCCATCGCCGCACTCGCCGCGACCGAACCACCCAGGTAACCGAACAGACCGGTGAAGCCCGCAGCCGTGCCGGCGGCTTTCTTCGGTGCCAGTTCCAGCGCCTGCAGGCCGATCAGCATCACCGGGCCATAGATCAGGAAGCCGATCGAGAACAGCGCGATCATGTCCACCGTCGGGTTGCCGGCCGGGTTCAGCCAGTACACCAGCGTCGCCACGGTCACCAGCGCCATGAACACCATGCCGGTCAGGCCACGATTGCCACGGAAGATCTTGTCCGACATCCAGCCGCACAGCAGCGTGCCCGGAATGCCCGCCCACTCGTAGAAGAAATAGGCCCACGAGGTTTTATCCACGGTGAAACCTTTGGCTTCTTTCAGGTAGGTCGGCGCCCAATCCAGTACGCCGTAGCGCAGCAGGTAAACGAACACGTTGGCCATGGCGATGTACCAGAGCATTTTGTTGCGCAGCACGTATTTGACGAAAATTTCCTTGGCGCTGAATTCGTCTTCGTGGCTGGCGTCGTAGCCTTCCGGGTAATCGTTCTTGTACTTCTCGATCGGCGGCAGGCCGACCGATTGCGGGGTGTCGCGCATGGTGATGAAGGCAAACACCGCCACGCCCAGCGCCACCGCTGCCGGAACGTAGAAGGCTGCGTGCCAGTCGTTGAACAGGCCCATGCCGATCAGGAACAGCGGGCCGATCAGACCGCCGCCGACGTTATGCGCCACGTTCCACACCGAAACCACGCCGCCACGTTCCTTCTGCGACCACCAGTGCACCATGGTGCGTCCGCTCGGCGGCCAGCCCATGCCCTGGGCCCAGCCGTTGATGAACAGCAGGATGAACATCATGGTCACGCTGGACGTCGCCCAAGGCGCAAAACCGAAAATGAACATCACCCCGGCCGACACCAGCAGGCCGAACGGCAGGAAGTAACGCGGGTTGGAACGGTCGGACACCAGGCCCATCAGGAACTTCGACAGACCGTAGGCAATGGCGATGGCCGACATCGCCAGCCCCAGATCGCCACGGCTGTAGCCTTCGTCGATCAGGTACGGCATGGCCAGCGAGAAGTTTTTGCGCAGCAGGTAGTAACCCGCGTAGCCAAAGAAGATACCGGCGAAGATCTGCCAGCGCAGGCGTCGGTAAGTACTGTCTATTTTTTCTTCAGGCAATGGAGCCTGATGTGCGGCAGGACGAAAGAAAGCAAACATTCAAGAGCTCCAGATTTCTTGTTTTGACTGCGGATGCGAATGTTACAGTTTCGTTACCGAAAATAGCACCGGTTCGCATTGGCAAAACAGGGGAAATGTTGGAATTCGCGCGTTCTTTTACGAACCTGTCGCTCAGCTGTAAGAACAGGGCGTTTTCACCACTTATCTACATGGAGTGACTTAGACTCGCGGCCCGTTCAGCCGATTGATCAGCCGAGATAAGCAATGTCACTGAAGGTTCGCATGTTGGTGCCGAGATTTTTGGTGGCAGCGGGACTTGCCGTCGTGTTGCTGACATTGATCGTCACCGATCATCCTGCTCATTCCGGCCTGCGCAACGCTACGGTGCTGATCATTCGGCATGCGGAAAAACCGGATACAGGATCGGTGCTCAATGCCCGAGGCGAGCAACGCGCCGCCGCCTACGTCGACTATTTCAATCCGCTGAAACTCGACGGCCAGACGTTCACCCCCCAGCGTTTGATCGCTGCCGGCGATACCCCGGAAAGTTCGCGCTCACGCCTGACCCTGACCCCGTTGGCCCAGCGCTTGAACCTTGCGATCGAGCAGCCCTACGTCAATGGCGACCTGCATCAACTGGTCAAACTGTTGCGCAAGAGCAATCAGGCGCAGACGGTGCTGATTGCCTGGCACCACGGCCATATCAACAAACTGCTCAAAGCCTTTGGCGGTGACCCCACAGCCCTGATGGGGCAGGAAAAATGGCCGGATGAGGTCTTTGACTGGCTGATCGTCCTGCGCTTCGACGACAAGGGTCGGCTGATTCCGTCGCGCAGCCTGAAGGTGCAGGAGCACTTGTTGCCGGGCGACGTTGCTGGTGCGAGCGGCGGCTAAACGTCCGTCAGAAAATGTACCTGCCGTCATTTGCCCAGCGGTTTCGTCGGATTTCCCATCGGGATCAGGAAATGTCCTGCATTCAATAGCGAAGCTGCGCCATTCAGTAAAAAGACAGTGCTCCTTAAACTTTCTGTTGTTGCCGGACAGGCATCTCAATAGGGAAGGGGCGCGATCATGCGGTGGTTTTTTGCAGGGCTTTTATTGACGATCTTCAGTCTTGCACTGGCGGCAGAAGGGTTACTCATACCTGAAAACAACCCGCAGCCGATTTACCCGAAGAGGTTGTCCAGGGCAGGGGTCGAAGGCGAGGTCAGGGTCAGCTTTATCGTCAAGGCGGATGGCTCGGTCAGCGCGATCGACATCGTGCAAAGTGATCACCCCGATCTGGCTGAGGCGGTCAAAGACGCCATAACACAGTGGCGCTTCAGGCCCTGGACGATTGAAGACGGTCGGCCTGCGGAACAGCCCGTCGTGGCGCCGATGCTCTTTCGATTGGCCAGGGACCAGCCGATCGACATCAACCAGTGGCTGAAGTCAGTAAAGTGTCGCGTCATCAATGACGGTTTCAGGAACATGCCTGAGCACGCCTGGGTCGACGCAGAAGTGTTTAATTACACCCGTGCTTACGTTTCCAACGTGATTCTCAAGAGTCAGTTGGCCGATGAACAACGTCTGGCAATCATCGCCAAGATGAACCGGCGCGTACCGATGATCGTCAGAGGCTGCCGGGAAGCTCCTATGCGTAGCTACATGAGTTTTCTGCCGGGAGAGGTTCGTGAGTTGCTTTGAGCCAGCGACGCTGTGTTGCTGCCTGGCGCGAATCAGGCCGGCTCCGAGAGGTCACCGGCCAGAAAACACTCAGCGCACCTGCACCACCACCTTGCCCACCGCCTTGCGCTGCCCCAGATCGTTGATCGCCTGCGCCGCGTTGCTCAGCGGATACACCTGCGACACCAGCGGTTTCAACTTGCCCTCGGCGAACCAGTCGAACAGTTGCTGGAAGTTCGCCGCGTTGTCCTGCGGCTGGCGCTGGGCAAAGGAGCCCCAGAACACGCCGAGTACCGCGGCGCCCTTGAGCAGGGCGAGGTTGACCGGCAGCTCGGGGATGCGTCCGCTGGCGAAGCCGACCACCAGCAGGCGGCCGTTCCAGGCGATGGCGCGGATGGCCTGGTCAAACAGGTCGCCACCGACCGGGTCGTAGATCACGTCGGCGCCCTGGCCGTCGGTGAGGCGTTTGATTTCATCCTTGAGGCTGGTTTCGCTGTAGTTGATCAGTTCATCGGCGCCAGCGGCCTTGGCCACGGCGAGTTTCTCTGCACTGCTGGCGGCGGCGATGACCCGGGCACCCATGGCTTTGCCGATTTCCACCGCCGCCAGACCGACGCCACCGGAAGCGCCGAGCACCAGCAGGGTCTCGCCCGGTTGCAGGTTGGCCCGTTGCTTGAGGGCGTGCATCGAAGTGCCGTAGGTCATGCTGAACGCGGCGGCGGTGTTGAAATCCATCGACGGCGGGATCGGCAGCACGTTGTAGCCCGGCACCGCGACCTGTTCGGCGAAGCTGCCCCAGCCGGTCAGGGCCATGACCCGGTCGCCGACTTTCAGGTGGCTGACTTTCTCACCGACGGCGCTGACCACGCCGGCCGCTTCGCCCCCCGGCGAAAACGGGAAGGGCGGCTTGAACTGATACTTGCCCTCGATGATCAGCGTGTCCGGGAAGTTGACCCCGGCGGCGTGCACCTCCAGCAGGATTTCGTTCTTCTTCGCGACAGGACTGGCGACGTCTTCCAGCACCAGCGATTCGGCAGGGCCGAAGGCTTTGCACAGCACGGCTTTCATCAGGGCTATTCCTTTGGGAGTGATGGCCGATAAGTGTAGGTGTGTCAGTCAACGGGTCAACGAGCATGCCCGGCCCTGATAGTCAGCCATAAGCTTGTGCTTGCGCGGCGGGTCGTTATGCTAGGCCGCAAACCGGATAAGGAGCGAATTGTGAAAGCGTGGATCATGTTGTTGCTGGCCCTGTCTCTGCCTGTGGCAGCGCTGGCCGAAGAAGCCAAAGAAGGCGAGGCGCCGAAGGTCAATTACATCACCCTGAGCCCGCCGTTCGTGGGTAACTACGGGCTGGACGGCACGCCTAAGCTGAAGGTCTACAAGGCCGACGTGGCGCTGCGTGTAACGGGCGAAGAGGCGACCAAGCTGGTCAAGGCCAACGAGCCGCTGATCCGCAATCAACTGGTGGCGCTGTTCACTCAGCAGACAACCGAGGCGATGGGCAGCATCGAAGGCAAGGAAAAGCTGCGTCAGGAAGCCCTGAAGCAGACCCAGCAAGTGATGAATGACGAGACCGGCAAACCGGTGGTTGAAGATCTGTTGTTCAACAACCTGATCATTCAGTAACCACGCTGGCCGCTGTTCAGGACGCCAGGCTCTTGCGAAAGCGCGCCAGGGCGATAACGAAGAACAGCAGACCGATGGCCGTCAGCGCCAGCAAGTCCGGCCAGACCACGCTCAGCCCGGCGTCGCGAAACAGAATCGCGGCGCTGAGGCTGACAAAATGCGTGGACGGCGAGCCCTGCATGACCCACTGCAGCCACTGCGGCATGCTGTCCAATGGCGTGCTGCCGCCCGACAGCAGCAACATCGGGATGATCACCGGAATCGCCAGCAGACCGAACTGCGGCGTCGAGCGCGCCAGCGTCGCCAGAAAGATGCCCAGCGCGGTACTGGCAAACAGATAAACCGCAGTCACCAGCAAAAACAGGCTCATCGAGCCGGCCAACGGCACATTCAACAGGCCTTTGACCACCACCTCCAGCGACAGCCAGGTGCACAACACCACCACCAGCAAGTTGCTCCAGATTTTCGCCAGCATGATTTCCAGCGCCGTCAGCGGCAGCACCAGCAAATGGTCGAGCGTGCCGTGTTCGCGTTCGCGCAGCAGCGCAGTACCGGTGAGGATGATCGCCAGAATAGTGATGTTGTTGACGATCTGAATCACCGCCAGAAACCAGCCGCCCTCCAGATTGGTGTTGAACAGGGCGCGAGTAGTCAGTTGCACGGGTGCCTTGGCCGCTGCACCGCCCTGACCGGCATAGTCGAGCAATTCGCGCTGGAAGATCCGGCCGATGTAGCCGGCGCCCATGAACGCCTGGCTCATGGCGGTGGCATCGACGTTGACCTGAATCGCCGGTTGCCGCGCGGCGAGCAAGTCGGTTTGAAAGCCCGCCGGAATATTGATCACGAAGGTGTACTCACCGCTGTCCATGACCTGATCCAGTTGCGCATAAGGCAGCAGCACCGGCGTCTGGAATTCCGGCGGCTGCAGGGCCTGGGCCAATTGGCGTGAGAGGGCGCTGTGGTCTTCGTCGACGATGGCCACGCTGGCGTTGTGCACGCCGATCACCGAACCGGCGGCGGGCATGTAAATCGCCACGGTGAAGGCGTAGAACAGGAACAGCAGCAACACGCTGTCATGGCGCAGGCTGGTCAGTTCCTTGAGTCCCAGGCGCAGGATGTGCGCGAACTTGTGCATCAGGCCTCCTGCTTTTTCAGCATGATCAGGCTCAGCCCGGTGAACCCGACAAAGAACCCGAACAGCGCCAGGCACTGTGGCCACAGCTGACGCAAGTCCAGCGCCTTGGTGAACGTACCCACCGCGATGTCGAGGAAGTGCCCCGCCGGAAACAGCATGCCCATCACTGCTGCCGCACCTTCCAGCGACGAGCGCGGCACGATCAGCCCGGAGAACTGGATGGTCGGCAGGCTGGTGATGATCATGGTGCCGAGGATCGCGGCAATTTGCGTGCGGGTGAACGCCGAGATCAGCAGGCCCATGCTGGTGGTCGCCAGCACGTACAGCAGGCCGCCGAATGCCAGCGTCAGCAGGCTGCCCTTGAACGGCACGCCGAACAGCCAGCGATTCATCGCCACCAGCAGCGCCAGGTTGACCAGACTGACCAGCAGGTACGGCGCCTGTTTGCCCAGCAGAAATTCGAGGCGGGTCAGGGGCGTGGCGTAGAAATTGGTGATCGAGCCCAACTCCTTTTCGCGGACGATGCCCAGCGCCGTGAGCATCGCCGGAATGAAGGCGAGGATCAGCGCCATGACCCCGGGGCCGATGGCGTTGACGCTGACTACGTCCTGGTTGTAGCGAAAGCGGGTTTCCAGGCTGGCCGCCGCCGGGTGGGCCAGCGCCGGGCTACTTTGTTCGGCCAACTGTTGCAGATTGCCCAAGTGCACTGCTTCAACATAATTGCGGCTGGTTTCGGCGCGAAACGGCATGCCGCCATCCAGCCACGCCGCCACGGCGGGTTGGCGCCCGGCGTACAGATCGCGGCCGAATCCGGGGGGAATCTCCAGCGCCAGTTTGATTTCCGAGCGTTGCAGGCGCCGGTGCAGTTCCTGCGGATCATGAATGGCCGGCTGTTCGTCGAAGTACCGGGAGCCGCGAAACGCCTCCAGATAAGCTCGGCTCTGCGGCGTCTGATCCTGGTCGTACACGGCAAACGCGAGGTTTTCCACGTCCAGCGAGATGCCGTAACCGAAGATCACCATCATGAAAATCGCCCCGGCCAAGGCGAACGCCATGCGCACCTTGTCGCGCAACAGCTCCTTGCCTTCGCGACTGGCCACGGCCAACAGGCGACCGAGGCTGAAACCGTGACGGGGCAGCGGTGTTGTCGCTGCGCTCGGCGGCGCCATTTGCGGTTCGGCCACAGGCGCTGATGGCTGAGCGCCCTGAGCCTGTTCCAGGCAAGTGACGAAGGCCGCTTCCAGCGTCTCTCCCGCAAACTGGCGTTGCAGCGCCGCCGGGGTGTCGCAGGCGAGAACTTTGCCCGCGTGCATCAGCGAGATGCGGTCGCAGCGCTGCGCTTCGTTCATGAAGTGCGTGGAGAGGAAGATCGTCACGCCCTGTTCGCGGGACAACTCGATCAACAGTCGCCAGAAATCATCACGGGCTGCCGGATCGACGCCGGAAGTCGGCTCGTCGAGAATCAGCACCTCCGGGCGGTGCAGCACCGCCACCGCCAGTGACAGACGCTGGCGCAGCCCCAATGGCAATGCTCCGGATGGCTGGTCGGCGACCGCGAGCAGATTGAAGCGCTGAATCAATGCCTCGATGCGTTGTGCGCTCTCGGTTTTGGGCAGGTCGAACAGCCGCGCGTGCAGCTCGAGGTTCTGCCGCATACTCAGTTCGCCGTACAGCGAAAAACTCTGCGACATGAAGCCGACCCGCTTGCGCGTGGCCAGATCCTTGGCGTTCACCGGGTTGCCGAGCAGCGTCGCACTGCCTTCACTGGCCGGCATCAGCCCGGTCAGGACTTTCATGGTGGTGGTCTTGCCGCAGCCGTTGGAGCCAAGAAAGCCGAAAATCTCGCCACGCCCAATGGCAAAACTGACGTGATCCACAGCGGTGAAATCGCCGAAGCGCAGCGTCAGGTCGTGGGCTTCGATGGCGATGTCGCTGCTGTTGCCGGTGCGCGGTGGAATCACCAGCGGCTGAGCGTCATGCTGGCTGTCACCCTGAAAATGGGTGAAGGCGTCATCGAGTTTGCCGCTGGGGGTGACGTTCGCCAGCTCGCGGCTCAGGCCGGTGGCGATCAACTTGCCGGCATCGAGCATCAGGCAATGCTCGAACTGCTCGGCTTCTTCCATATAGGCCGTGGCGACCAGCAGCGTCAGTTGCGGGCGCTGGCGTCGCACATCGTCGACCAACTCCCAGAAGCGCCGGCGCGAGAGCGGGTCGACGCCGGTGGTCGGCTCATCGAGGATCAGCAGATCCGGTTCATGGATCAGCGCGCAGCACAGCCCGAGTTTCTGCTTCATGCCGCCGGACAACTTGCCGGCGGGGCGCTCGGCGAACTTCAGCAGATCCGTGGCGAGCAACAGGCTGTGCATGCGCTGCTCGCTTTCAGCCTTGGACAGGCCGAACAGCGTCGAGAAGAACTGGATGTTCTCGCGGATCGACAGCTCCGGGTACAAGTTGCCGCCCAGTCCCTGCGGCATGAAGGCGATGCGCGCATAGAGTGTGTCGCGATGCCGGCGATCCTCGATCGCGCCACCGAGCACGTCCAGTTGCCCTTGCTGCAAGGTCTTCACGCCGGCAATCAACCCCAGCAGGCTGGATTTGCCCGCGCCATCGGGGCCGATCAGCCCGCAGCGGGTGCCGGTGGGCAGGCTGAAGGCAATGTCGCTCAGCGCTTGCTGTTTGCCGTAGCGGTGCGCGATACCGTTCGCTTGAACCGCAAGGCCGCTCATTGCAGATTGGCCGGCCATTCGACGGGCGCGATCCGTACGTAGCCGGCCCCGGGCATGCCGGGTTTGGCCTGCGGCACGGCGCTGGGCTGAACCAGGCGCAGCTTGACGCGGAACACCAGTTTTTGCCGCTCGTCGCGGGTCTCGACCTCTTTGGGGGTGAACTGCGATTTGGCCGCGACGAAGCTGATTTTTGCCGGCAGCGGTTTATCGGGCAAGGCATCGAGCAGCACGCGCGCCTCGTCGCCCACCGCCAGGCGCCCAGCCACCGCGGCTGACAGATAGAGGTTCATGTACTGGTCGTTGGGATCGATCAGCAGCAGCACGCGACCACCGGCCCCCAGCACTTCGCCGGGTTCGGCCATGCGCAGCTGGATCACGCCATCAATCGGCGCGCGCAGACTGCTGTCGTCAATTTCACTGGTCAACTGTGCGACTTGAGCCTGTGCCGCGCCAATCGCCGCACTGACAGCAGACACCTGGGCCCGGGCGGCGACAACGGCAGCGTTGCCAGTGCCGATGCGTGACTGCAACTGATCGATGATCTGCGCGCTGACGTAACCGTGCTTGAACAGTGATTGCGAGCGGCCGAGTTCTTGCTGGGCCAGCAGCAGTTCACTCTGGCGCAATTGCACGTTGGCCTGAGCGGCGTTGAGATTCTCCCGGGCGCGCAACACTTCGGCTTCGGCCTGATTACGCTGGGCTTCAAGGGTGCGGGTGTCCATGCGTGCCAGCAATTGCCCTTTGCTGACCTTGTCGCCTTCGTCGACCAGTACTTCGGCGAGGCGCCCAGGAGTCTTGCTGGCGATCTGCACTTCGCTGGCTTCCAGCCGCCCGTTGCCCATCGACAGTCCTTCGACCAGGCGGCTGCTGATGGACATCCAGTAACCGAGGCCGCCAGCGACGGCGAGTAATACCAGGAGCGAACCGGCGTATAGAAGTGAAGAACGGCTGTGCGTCGACATGGGGGCATCCTGCGGCTGTGGCTTGCAGTCTGACTGTTCAAGCGTTCCATTCGCTTGATGTCAGTCAAATGAGCGCCAAGCCTAGCCCCTTTTGTCGGTAAAAACCGTGACCGGCGAGTTCTCAGCGCAAACCAAGCACCGCGACCCACTGTTCGGCCGTCACCGGCATCACCGACAGGCGACTGCCTTTTTGCACCAGCGGCATTTCGGCCAGCGCAGTCTGCTGTTTCAGGTAATCGAGCTTCAGCACCCGGGCAAACGTCTCGACGTGTGCCACATCAATCGCACTCCAGGCGTTTTTCTCGGGTGTGGCCTTCGGGTCGAAGTAATGGCTCTCGGGTTCCAGTGCGGTGGGATCCGGGTACGCCGCCTCGATTATTTTGCCGATTCCGGCGATACCCGGCTCCGGGCAACTGGAGTGGTAGAAAAAGAACTCATCGCCCACCGCCATCGCCCGCAGGAAATTGCGCGCCTGATAGTTGCGAACCCCGTCCCAGCGCGCTTTGCCGAGTTTCTCCAGATCTTTGATCGAGAGTTCGTCGGGCTCGGATTTCATCAGCCAATAGGCCATGTCTTTTGCTCCTCAAGCGGTGATTGGGCAGGTTGTCGGGCAATTTTATGACAAACCGACGGTCGGTTGACGTCAGCGTTTGCGCCCGGGTTCACGTTGTCGCAAAATGCCGGCCTTTAAAGCTTGACGCTGCTGCACGGCCTACGAACGGAAACCGCTGCTGTCATCGTGATGATGTGCCTTGAGGGGGGCAATCGATGAAACGCAAACCGGATTTGCTATGGACTTTGGTTATTTTGTTCGGCCTTGGCGTCGTAACCACCGGTTATGCGCAAAGTCTGTGGACGAGCAAGACCGATGCTCCGGTTGAAGTCGCGCAACAGGTTCAACAGTCGACCGCTTTCAAACGCTGAAACTGCCTTCCCGACGCCGCTGATCTGCGCGGCGTCTATCCTGCGAAATACCACGCCTTATCGGTGACCGTGCCTTGCAACGGTACATCCCAGCTTGCCTGCGCCAGGCGTTCGACCTTCTGACATTCATGGGCCAGGCCCAGCAACGTCGGCTTGCGCCAGTTCTTGCGCCGGGCCAGGTATGCCAGACTGCGGTCGTAGAATCCGCCGCCCATCCCCAGGCGTCCGCCAACATCGTCAAACCCCACCAGTGGCAACAGCACCAGATCCAGGGTCCAGATCTTGCGCTGATGGGCCAGATTGGCCCGCGGTTCGAGGATGCGGAAGCGATTGGGCTTGAGCTTGTCGCCGGGGCGAATTCGCTGGAACACCATTTTGGTTCGCGGCCAGGCGCTGAGCACCGGCAGGTAGGTGGCTTTGCCGCGCCGCTGGGCTTCGCGCAGCAGCAGGCGCGGGTCGATTTCACCGTCGGTGGGCAGATACAGAGAGATGTGTTTCGCCCGGCGAAAGTGCGGGTCTTGCGCCAGTTGGCGGAACAGGCCTTTGGCGGCCTGCCGCTGTTCACCGGGAGTCAGTGAACGACGCGCCTTGCGCAGCAGGCGGCGGAGTTGCGGGCGGGGCAGCAGCGCAGGTTCGGTCATGGTTCGGCTTCGGCAGGTGAGGGCGAAAACGCACGCATAAAAAATCCGATGCCGGCAAAAACCGGCATCGGATTCGAATCAGGCTCCCCGGATGAACCGCTGTCAACTTAGCCCTTGAACCCGAAAGTTCAAGGTGGAGGATGCAGTAGACTTTAAGGCTTTCCGTCTGGCGGACATGCACACCAGCCCAACGTGCAACCTCCAGGGTAGTGCAAATCGGCTCAGGGACATCGTCAACTGGCAAGCACCCCAGGGAGTGCGGCGAGTATACCTCAAGCGGCCTGGCGAATCAGCCCTTGCTGATGTCCGGATCGTCGGCCAGCACCAGATCGACACGATCGAGCAAGTCGCGCACCTGTTCACGGGTCGAGCCGCTGGCCTGGATGTCCGGGCGCTCTTCTTTGTGCAAGAGGTCGTGGGTGATGTTCAGCGCAGCCATCACCGCAATACGGTCGGCGCCGATGACTTTGCCGCTGCTGCGGATCTCGCGCATCTTGCCGTCCAGGTAGCGGGCGGCGCTGACCAGATTGCTGCGTTCTTCCTGGGGGCAGATGATCGAATATTCTTTGTCGAGGATCTGCACGGTAACGCTATTGCTTGAACTCATGAGTCTTGCTCCAGGGCCTTGAGGCGCGAAATCATCGATTCGACCTTACGCCGGGCGATTTCGTTTTTTTCAATGAGGTGAGCGCGTTCCTCGCGCCAGGTCTTTTCCTGAGCTAGTAAGAGTGCGTTTTGACTCTTTAGTTGCTCGACTCGGCCAATCAGCTTTTCGAGTCTGGCCATCAGCGCTTGCAGGTCGGTGTCTTCCATTGTGTCCACTGAATTCATCTGATGGGCGGCAGGCGCCTGGCTGGCGGACAGCCTTTAATAGTCTTGGCGAGTCTGTCGATGTAGGATACAAGGCCTTCATTCTAGACATAGCGCCGTCTGGCGCCTAGCTGCCCATGACCATTGCGAATTCCCCGTACCAAGCCTTTGCCACCCTGCTGACGTCCAGCGGCCACAACGTCTCGCCTGCCGAACTGCACGGCCTGCTGCTCGGCCGCAGCTGCGCCGGTGCCGGCTTCAACGCCGACGAGTGGCTGATCGATGCCGCCGAACTTCTGGAAAACGAGCCACAGGACAACGTCCGCAACGCCCTGATCGGCCTGCAAGAGATGGTCAAGGGTGAGTTGACCGGTGACGACGTCACCGTCGTTCTGCTGTTGCCGACTGATGACGCACCACTGGCCGAGCGGGCTGCCGCGCTGGGCGAATGGTGCCAGGGCTTCCTCAGCGGTTTCGGCTTGAACTGCCGCGACAGCAGCATGCTCAGCACCGAAGCCACCGAAGTGCTGCAGGATCTGGCGGCGATCTCCCAGGTGCAAGACGCCCTGGAAGAATCCGAAGACGGCGAAAGCGACTACATGGAAGTCATGGAATACCTGCGCGTCGCGCCGCTGCTGCTGTTCTCGGAAACCAGGAAAGCCGACGTGCCGCCAGCCGCCAAGCCGTCGCTGCATTAATCGCGTGCCAGGGAAAGCCATCTGCCCATGACCCATATCCCCAAAGCGGAATACAGCCGTCGCCGCAAGGCCCTGATGGCGCAGATGGAACCCAACAGCATCGCGATCCTGCCCGCCGCCGCAGTGGCGATCCGCAACCGCGACGTCGAGCACGTCTACCGTCAGGACAGCGACTTTCAGTACCTCAGCGGTTTCCCCGAGCCGCAAGCTGTCATCGTCCTGATGCCCGGCCGCGAGCACGGCGAGTACGTGCTGTTCTGCCGCGAGCGCAATGCCGAACGCGAGTTATGGGACGGCCTGCGCGCCGGCCAGGAAGGCGCAATCCGTGATTACGGCGCTGACGACGCGTTCCCGATTACCGACATCGACGACATCCTGCCGGGCCTGATCGAAGGCCGCGACCGGGTGTATTCGGCGATGGGCAGCAACCCGGAGTTCGACCGCCATCTGATGGACTGGATCAACGTGATCCGCTCCAAAGCGCACCTCGGCGCCCAGCCACCGAACGAATTCGTTGCCCTGGATCACCTGTTGCACGACATGCGCCTGTATAAATCGGCGGCAGAAGTGAAGGTGATGCGCGAAGCCGCGCGGATTTCCGCTCAGGCGCATATCCGCGCGATGCAGGCCAGCCGGCCGGGACTGTACGAATACAGCCTGGAAGCCGAACTCGATTACGAATTCCGCAAGGGCGGGGCGAAGATGCCGGCCTACGGTTCCATCGTCGCCGCCGGGCGCAACAGTTGCATCCTGCATTACCAGCAGAATGACGCGCTGCTCAAGGACGGTGATCTGGTGTTGATCGACGCCGGTTGCGAAATCGACTGCTACGCCAGCGACATCACCCGCACCTGGCCGGTCAACGGCAAGTTTTCCGCCGAGCAGAAAGCGATTTACGAACTAGTGCTGGCCTCGCAGGAAGCCGCATTCGCTGAAATCGCCCCGAACAAAAACTGGAATCAGGCGCACGAAGCCACGGTCAGGGTGATTACCGCAGGTCTGGTCAAGCTCGGAATCCTGCAAGGCGAGGTCGATGAGTTGATCGCGACCGAAGCCTATAAAGCGTTTTACATGCACCGTGCCGGCCATTGGCTGGGCATGGATGTACATGACGTTGGCGAGTACAAAGTCGGCGGCGAATGGCGGGTGCTGGAGGTCGGCATGGCGCTGACCGTGGAGCCGGGCATCTACATCGCCCCGGACAACCAGCACGTAGCGAAGAAATGGCGCGGCATTGGCGTGCGCATCGAGGATGACGTGGTAGTGACCAAGACCGGTTGTGAAATATTGACCAGCGGCGTACCGAAAACCGTTGCCGAAATCGAAGCGCTGATGGCGCAAGCACGGACACACGCGGCATGAGTCGAGTCAATCTGGCAATCATCGGTGGCGGCCTGGTCGGCGCCAGTCTGGCGTTGGCTTTGCAGGCCGGGGCCAAGGCGCGTGGCTGGAAAATTGTCCTGATCGAACCGTTCGCCCCCGGCGACAGCTGGCAGCCGAGCTACGACGCGCGTTCGTCGGCGCTGTCCTTCGGTTCGCGGCAGATCTATCAACGGCTGGGCGTATGGCAGGAAATTTCCCGCCGCGCCGAGCCGATCAAACAGATTCACGTGTCCGACCGTGGTCGCTTCTCTACCGCCCGTCTGTCGGCGATGGAAGAGGGCGTGCCGGCGCTCGGTTATGTGGTGGAAAACGCCTGGCTTGGTCAATGCCTGTGGCAGCACCTGGACAAAGACGTGATCAGCTGGCGCTGCCCGGCGGAAGTCACGCGCATGGAGCCGCTGCCCGACGGCTATCGCCTGACCCTCAACGATGAAACCACCGTCGAGTGCGATCTGGCGGTGCTGGCCGATGGCGGCCGTTCCGGTTTGCGCGAGCAACTGGGCATCAACGTGCGCAAGCGTCCGTACAACCAGAGCGCGCTGATCGCCAACATCACCCCGAGTGAAGCGCACAACGGCATGGCCTTCGAGCGTTTCACCGACGAAGGGCCGATGGCGCTGTTGCCACTGCCGGACAACCGTTGCGCACTGGTCTGGACCCGCCTGGGCATGGACGCGCAGCGTCTGGCAGACTTGAGTGAGCGCGATTTCCTCAGTGAATTGCAGGGTGTGTTCGGCTACCGCCTCGGCACTTTGAAGCAGGTCGGTGCGCGGCATTTGTATCCGTTGTCGCTGGTCGAGGCCGAGGAGCAAGTGCGCTCGCATCTGGCCGTACTCGGTAACGCCGCGCACAGCCTGCACCCGATTGCCGGGCAAGGTTTCAACCTCTCCCTGCGTGATGCTGACGCATTGGCCGCGGCGCTGCTCGCGAGCGATAAACCGTTGGGCGACATCGCTACATTGCAGGCGTATCGCGAGCGTCAGCGCCTGGATCAAGAGCTCACGGTGGGCTTCTCCGATCAGGTCACGCGATTGTTCGGTAGCACCCAGCCGCTGGTCTCGCTGGGCCGCAACATCGGCCTGCTCGGCCTCGATCTGCTGCCACCGGCCAAGCGCTGGTTTGCCCGTCAGGCCATGGGGCTGGGGACGCGGCCGGATGCTTGAGCGGCGGGTCGGCACTTTCACTTTCAGCAGCGCGCCGCTAACTGGCGCGCTCGCTAAAACCTTTTACGAGCGGCGCATGCCGCCAGCGAGACAGGCTTAAAGCATGGAAATGCGCGCAGATCTGCTGATTGTCGGAGCCGGAATGGTCGGCAGCGCCCTCGCGTTGGCGTTGCAGGACAGCGGCCTGGAAGTGTTGCTGCTCGACGGCAGCCCGCTGAGCGTCAAACCGTTCGACGCCGCCGCGCCGTTCGAGCCGCGAGTGAGCGCCTTGTCGGCGGCCAGCCAGCGGATACTCGAACGTCTTGGCGTCTGGGACGGCATCGCCAAGCGCCGCAGCAGCCCCTACACCGACATGCACGTGTGGGACGGCAGCGGCACCGGGCAGATTCACTTCTCGGCGAGCAGTGTGCATGCCGAAGTGCTCGGTCATATCGTCGAAAACCGTGTGGTGCAGGATGCCTTGCTCGATCGCTTGCACGATTGCGATCTGGGCATGCTGGCCAACGCACGGCTGGAACAGATGCGCCGCTCCGGTGACGACTGGCTGCTGACCCTGGCCGATGGTCGGCAGTTGCGTGCGCCGCTGGTGATTGCGGCGGACGGTGCGAATTCGGCGGTGCGCCGTCTGACCGGCGTCGCCACCCGCGAGTGGGATTACTTGCACCACGCCATCGTCACCAGCGTGCGCAGCAGCAAGCCGCACCGGATGACAGCGTGGCAGCGTTTCACCGATCACGGGCCGCTGGCGTTTCTGCCGTTGGAGCGTGACGGGCAGCAGGACTGGTGCTCGATCGTCTGGTCGACCACGCCGAGTGAAGCCGAACGCCTGATGGCGCTGGATGAAACCGCATTCTGTCGTGAGCTGGAGCGAGCCTTCGAAGGTTGCCTGGGCAAAGTCGTCAGTGCTGATCCACGGCTGTGCGTGCCCTTGCGTCAACGCCACGCCAAACGCTATGTGGCCGAAGGCCTGGCACTGATCGGCGACGCCGCGCACACCATTCACCCGTTGGCCGGGCAGGGTGTTAACCTGGGTTTCCTCGATGCGGCGGTGCTGGCTGAAGTGTTGTTGCAGGCGGCGGAACGCGGCGAACGGCTGGCGGATGTGAAGGTGCTGAGCCGCTACGAGCGTCGGCGCATGCCGCACAACCTGGCATTGATGGCGGCGATGGAGGGCTTCGAGCGTCTGTTCCAGGCTGACCCGTTGCCGGTGCGCTGGTTGCGCAACGCCGGGTTGAAGCTGGTGGAGCAGATGCCGGAGGCCAAGGCGTTGTTTGTGCGTGAGGCGCTGGGGTTGACCGGGGATCTACCGGTACTGGCCAAACCCTGAGATCTGTTTGAGGCTGATGGCCCCTTCGCGAGCAAGCCCGCTCCCACATTGGAATGCATTTCAAGGGTGGGAGCGGGCTTGCTCGCGAAGGGGCCAGAACCGATGCCATGAATTTCAGCTTGTGCAACATCTGGTAACTCCTTGCCCAAGTGTTCGATTGAGCTGGTAAATGTGAGTCCTTATCATTTGGCCCACATTTTCCGACCGAGAGATCACTCCCATGTTGGCACCCAAGCGTCTCCTGACCGCACTGGCCCTGACCCTGATCGGCAGCACTGCCGCCCAGGCCGCCGACGAGGTGGTGGTCTACTCCTCGCGTATCGATGAGTTGATCAAACCGGTGTTCGACGCCTACACCGCGAAAACCGGGGTGAAGATCGAGTTCATCACGGACAAGGAAGCGCCGCTGATGCAGCGGATCAAGGCCGAAGGTGCAAACGCCACCGCCGACCTGCTGCTCACCGTCGATGCCGGCAACCTCTGGCAGGCCGAGCAGATGGGCATCCTCCAGCCATTCACCTCGAAAACCATCGATACCAATATTCCCGCGCAATACCGTTCGTCCACCCATGCCTGGACTGGCCTGAGCCTGCGCGCGCGGACCATCGCTTACTCCACCGAGCGCGTTAAGCCGGGCGAGTTGACCACCTACGAAGCGCTGGCCGACAAGAACTGGGAAGGACGCCTGTGCCTGCGCACGGCGAAGAAGGTCTACAACCAGTCGCTGACCGCGACCATGATCGAAGTGCACGGCGCCGAGAAGACCGAGAAAATCCTCAAGGGCTGGGTCAACAACCTGTCCACCGATGTGTTCTCCGACGACGTAGCGGTGCTGGAGGCGATCAACGCCGGGCAGTGCGATGTCGGCATCGTCAACACCTACTACTACGGTCGCCTGCACAAGCAGAAGCCCGACCTGCCGGTGAAACTGTTCTGGCCGAATCAGGCCGATCGCGGCGTACACGTGAACCTGTCGGGCATCGGCCTGACCAAACACGCACCGCATCCGGAAGCAGCCAAGGCGCTGGTCGAGTGGATGACCACGCCTGAGGCGCAGAAGATCTTCGCCGACGTCAACCAGGAATTCCCGGCCAACCCGGCGGTGAAGCCTTCGGAAGAAGTGGCGGCGTGGGGCCAGTTCGTCGCTGACACCTTGCCGGTGGAAGTGGCGGGCAAGCGTCAGGCGGAAGCGATCCGGATGATGGATCGGGCGGGCTGGAACTAAAACCTGGTTATATCCTGTGGCGAGGGGATTTATCCCCGATCGGATGCGCAGCATTCGTAAAGGCTACGCCCGCGGTGTATCAGTACGCCTTGATTGACGACATTGGGGGTGCTTCGCACCCCATCGGGGATAAATCCCCTCGCCACAATTGGGGCTGGCGTTACGCTTGCGCCGACCCACGATTTATTAGAGAACCCCCTTGGCCCACCCCGCCCAACGCCGCTGGTACCCCATCGTCCTCGCCATTGCCGCGCTGGTGCTGTTGCCCCTGAGTGTCCTGCTGCTGTCGTGGCAGACCATCGATCAGCAGATCTGGTCGCACCTGTGGGAAACCCAGATGCCGCGCCTGCTGGGCAACACCCTGACGCTGGTGCTCGGCGTCGGCGTCGGCGTGACGCTGCTCGGTGTCAGCCTGGCGTGGCTCACCAGCCTCTGCGAATTCCCCGGAAGACGCTGGCTCGACTGGGCTCTGATGCTGCCGTTCGCCATCCCGGCCTACGTGCTGGCGTTCGTCTTCGTCGGTCTGCTGGACTTCGCCGGCCCGGTGCAAACCCTGCTGCGCGAATGGTTCGGCAGCGGCTTGCGCCTACCACGCGTGCGCTCTACCGGCGGGGTGATTGTGGTACTGGTGCTGGTGTTTTATCCCTACGTCTATTTGCTGGCGCGCACCGCGTTTCTCGCGCAGGGCAAAGGCTTGATGGAGGCGGCGCGGGTACTCGGGCAATCGCCATGGCAGGCGTTCTGGCGGGTGGCGTTGCCGATGGCGCGTCCGGCGATTGGCGCCGGTGTGGCGCTGGCACTGATGGAAACTCTGGCGGATTTCGGCGCGGTGTCGGTGTTCAATTTCGACACCTTCACCACCGCCATCTACAAGACCTGGTACGGCTTCTTCAGCCTGCCGAGCGCCGCGCAACTGGCGAGCCTGTTGTTGTTGGTTGTGATGCTGGTGCTGTACGGAGAGCGGCGCGCCCGTGGCGCCAACCGGGCGAGCAACGAGCGCCCCAGGGTCAAGGCGTTGTATCAGCTGCGCGGGCTAAAGGCGTTCGCGGCGACCGGCTGGTGCACGTTGGTGTTTGCCTGCGCGTTCGTGATTCCGTTGCTGCAACTGCTCGTATGGTTCTGGCAGCGCGGGCGCTTCGATCTCGATGAGCGTTATGCCGGGCTGATCCTGCACACCCTGTATCTGGGCGGCATGGCGGCGTTGATCACCGTCAGCGTCGCGCTGCTGCTGGCGTTTGCCCGACGTCTGGCGCCGACCCGGGCAATCCGTTCCGGGGTCAGTCTGGCCAATCTTGGTTATGCGCTGCCGGGTTCGGTGCTGGCGGTGTCGATCATGCTGGCGTTCAGTTATCTCGACCGCGAACTGGTTATTCCGCTGTCGGGCTGGCTCGGCGGCGCCGGCAAACCATTGCTGCTGGGCAGTCTGGCGGCGTTGCTGATGGCCTATCTGGTGCGCTTTATCGCGGTGGCCTACGGACCACTGGAAAACAGTCTGGCGCGTATACGGCCTTCATTGCCCGAAGCGGCACGTAGTCTGGGTGTCAGTGGGCCGCGACTGTTTTTCAAAGTGTATCTGCCGCTGTTGCTGCCCGGCACACTGAGCGCGGCGTTGCTGGTGTTCGTCGATGTGCTCAAGGAAATGCCCGCGACCCTGCTGATGCGCCCGTTTGGCTGGGACACGCTGGCGGTGCGGATCTTCGAAATGACCAGTGAAGGGGAATGGGCGCGGGCATCGCTGCCGGCGCTGACCCTGGTGTTGGTCGGCCTGTTACCGGTCATCGGCCTGATCCGCCGCTCGGCGCACCGAAACACTTAGTCGTCAGTCCTGAATCATGCGGCTACAATGCGCGGCATTCGGTGCGGTTCGTCTGACAGACCCGTTCGCTGAAATCGGCTGAAAGCCTTCTATTTCGAGGCTTTCACCCCGTACAGCGGCTGTCCGCACCTTCGCCACGCCCGGAAGGAGAAACCCATGGGACAGCGTACGCCTCTGTATGACCTGCATCTCGCCCTCGGCGCGAAGATGGTCGATTTTGGCGGTTGGGACATGCCACTGCATTACGGCTCGCAGGTCGAGGAACACCACGAGGTGCGCCGCGATTGCGGGGTGTTCGATGTTTCCCATATGACCGTTATCGACATTGACGGCCCCCAGGCCAAGGCCTGGCTGCAGCATTTGCTGGCCAATGACGTCGAACGCCTGCATCGCCCCGGCCGCGCGCTCTACAGCACGATGCTCAACGAACGTGGCGGCATCGTCGACGACATGATCGTCTATCGCCTCGAAGACCGTTATCGTCTGGTGTTCAACGCCTCCACTCGTGACCAGGATCTGGCGTGGATGCAGGCGCAGGTCGCCGGTTACGACGTGCATCTGCACGAGCGTCAGGATCTGGCGATGCTCGCCATTCAAGGCCCGCAGGCCCGGCAGAAGATTGCCGAACTGGTGACCCAGTCACGCGCCGCACTGATCCAGCACCTCAAACCGTTCGAAGCCGAAGTCGATGGCGACTGGTTCATCGCCCGCACCGGTTATACCGGTGAAGACGGCCTGGAAATCGCCTTGCCGGCCGAGCAGGCGCCGGGATTTTTCAACGATCTGGTCGGTGCCGGCATTTCGCCAATCGGCCTCGGCGCCCGCGACACGTTGCGGGTCGAAGCCGGGATGAACCTCTATGGCCAGGACATTCATCAGGATGTCTCGCCGCTGGCGTCCAATATGGCCTGGAGCATCGCCTGGGAACCGGCCTCGCGGCAGTTCATCGGTCGCTCGGCCCTGGAAGCGGAAAAAGCCGCCGGCGTTGCGCACAAACTGGTGGGTCTGGTGCTTGAGGAGCGCGGTGTTTTGCGCGCCCATCAAGTGGTTCGTATCGCCGATGTTGGCGAAGGAGAGATCACCAGTGGTAGTTTCTCTCCTACGCTAAGCAAATCGATTGCCCTGGCGCGTGTACCGATGGCTACCGCCGACCGCGCCGAAGTGGAAATCCGTGGCAAGTGGTATCCGGTACGAGTGGTCAAACCGACCTTCGTGCGCCATGGTAAAACCTTGATCTGACCTTTTCCGGCGGGCCTGACCGCTGACAATTTTCTTGAGGACACCGAGCATGAGCAATATCCCCGCTGAACTGCGTTTTGCCGAAAGTCATGAATGGGCACGCCTGGAAGCCGACGGCACCGTTACCGTGGGCATCAGCGATCACGCGCAGGAAGCGCTGGGCGATGTGGTGTTCGTTGAACTGGCCGAAGTCGGCAAGGTGTTTGCTGCCGGTGAGGCTGCCGGTGTTGTCGAGTCGGTGAAGGCCGCGTCCGACATCTACTCCCCGATCGGCGGTGAAGTGATCGCGGTCAACGAAACGCTGGCTGACTCGCCGGAAGAGCTGAACAACGATCCGTACGCCGCATGGATCTTCAAGCTCAAGCCAAGCGACAAGGCCGAGCTGGACAAGCTGCTGGACGCTGCTGCCTACAAGGCTGCCATCGGCGAATAAGCAGACTGTAATACTGCAAAAGCCCCGATCTCTCGGGGCTTTTTTGTAGGCGTCGATCAGGCGTCGCGCAATACCGCTTTCACTGCCGCCACCGAACGCTCGACGTCGTCCTTGGTCATGGTGGTGAACATCGGCAATGACACGATCAAGCGTCCAACGCGCTCGGCAACTGGCAACATGCCTTCCTTGAAACCGCGCTCGCGGTACAGACTCAGCAAGTGAATCGGTGGGTAGTGATAGCCAATGCCGATGCCTTTGGCCTGCATCTGTTCCATGAACGTGGCGCGGGCCGGCAAGCCGTCCTTGCGCTCCGGCAGGACCAGTTGGAACAGGTGCCAGTTGCTCTGGGTAAAGTCCGCCGGTGGCAGTTGGGCGCCATTAGTCGCTTCAAAGTCATCGCCAAAACATTTGAAGTAGTGCCGGGCCAGTTCCTGACGATGGGCGGTCAGCGCCTCGATATGGGCGAACTGGCCGAGGCCGATGGTGGCGGCGATGTCGGTCATGTTGAACTTGCCACCGAGCACATCGACGTCCAGACCATCAAAGCCGTTGCGGGTCACGCCCTGCAGGCGGTACTTCTCCGCCAGTCGCGCCTCTTCCGGGGTGTTCAGCACCAGGCAGCCGCCCTCGGAGCAGGTGACGTTCTTGTTCGCCTGAAAGCTGAACGACACGAAATCGCCGGTGGCGCCGATGCGCTGGCCGTTCCAGCTCGAACCCAGGGCCTGAGCGGCGTCTTCGACGATACGCAGATTGTGTTTGCGCGCGATGGCATATAGCCGATCCATATCCACTGGCAGACCGGCGAGGTACACCGGAATCAGCGCTTTGGTGCGCGGGGTGATGGCCGCTTCCAACTGGTCCAGATCGATGTTGCGGGTCACCGGATCGATGTCGGCAAACACTGGTGTGGCGCCGACTTCGAGGATCACGTTGGCGGTGGCGACCCAGGAAATCGGCGTGGTGATCACTTCGTCACCCGGCCCGATGCCGGCGATGCGCAAGGCGATTTCCATGGTGCAGGTGCCGGAGTTGAAGGTGCGCACCGGGCGTCCGCCGAAGTATTCCGACAACTGTGCTTCAAAGGCTTGGACCTTCGGCCCGCTGGTGATCCAGCCGGAACGCAGCACATCGCCGACGGCGGCAATCGTGGCTTCATCAATGACAGGTTTGGAAAACGGCAGGAACGGCAGTTGGTTCATGAGGATTGGATCATCCGAAGGTTGGACGCCTGATGCAGGCGCTACAGCATGCCCCGGAACCCCCTCTGCCGCCAAGCCGTGCGCGTCGGGATCGGCTGCTATGCTGGTTTGACCGTGTTGCATTGACGCCGAGCGCCAGCCAAGAGAGAGCCCGTCATGTCCCAGTTGCCATCCTTGAGCCAGTTACGCGACCCCGAAGCCTTTCTGCGCCGCCATTTGGGCCCCGACGCCGCCGAACAACAGGCGATGCTCGACAGCCTCGGTCTGGGCAGCCGGGTCGAACTGATCGAGCAGACGGTGCCGCCGGGCATTCGCCTGAATCGGGCGCTGGACTTGCCGCCGGCCCTTGATGAGCAGGCGGCGCTGGCCAAGCTGCGCAGTTACGCCGAGCAGAATCAGGTCTGGACCAGCCTGATCGGTATGGGTTACCACGGCACGCTGACGCCGACGGTCATCCTGCGCAATGTGCTGGAAAATCCTGGCTGGTACACCGCCTATACACCGTATCAACCGGAGATCGCCCAAGGCCGTCTCGAAGCGCTGCTGAATTTCCAG
This sequence comes from Pseudomonas sp. JAI115, assembly GCF_014200835.1. Classification (NCBI taxonomy): domain Bacteria; kingdom Pseudomonadati; phylum Pseudomonadota; class Gammaproteobacteria; order Pseudomonadales; family Pseudomonadaceae; genus Pseudomonas; species Pseudomonas sp. JAI115. The sequence goes on along the minus strand of NZ_JACHCY010000004.1, from coordinate 63,968 downwards.
CAACTGACCATCGACCTCACCGGGCTTGAACTGGCCAACGCCTCGTTACTCGACGAAGCCACCGCCGCTGCAGAAGCCATGGCGCTGGCCAAGCGTGTGGCGAAATCGAAGAGCAATCTGTTTTTCGTCGATGAGAACTGTCATCCGCAAACCATCTCCGTGGTGCAGACCCGCGCCGAAGGTTTCGGCTTCGAGCTGATCATCGACGCTGTGGATAACCTCAACCAGCATCAGGTGTTCGGCGCGTTGCTGCAGTATCCCGACACCCACGGCGAGATCCGTGATCTGCGTCCGGTCATCGATCAGTTGCACGCGCAGCAGGCGTTAGCGTGTGTCGCCACCGATCTGCTGAGCCTGTTGCTGCTGACACCGCCGGGTGAACTGGGCGCGGACGTGGTGTTCGGTTCGTCCCAGCGCTTTGGCGTACCGATGGGCTACGGTGGCCCGCATGCGGCGTTTTTTGCCAGCCGTGAGGAGTACAAACGGGCGATTCCGGGGCGGATCATCGGCGTGTCGAAAGACGCTCGTGGCAACGTCGCGTTGCGCATGGCCCTGCAAACCCGTGAGCAACATATTCGCCGCGAGAAGGCCAACTCGAACATCTGCACCGCGCAGGTGCTGCTGGCCAACATCGCCAGTTGCTACGCGGTGTATCACGGGCCGCAAGGCTTGAAACGCATCGCCCAGCGCGTGCACCGCTTGACCTGCATCCTGGCGGCGGGCCTTGAGCGCCATGGCATCCAAAGGATCAACGCACAGTTTTTCGACACCCTCACGCTGGAGGTTGGCGGCGCGCAGAGCGCGATCATCGACAGCGCCAAGGCTGCACAGATCAACCTGCGGATTCTCGGCCGTGGCCGAGTCGGCTTGAGCCTCGACGAGACTTGCGATGAAAACACGGTGGCCAAACTGTTCGATGTGCTGCTCGGTGCCGATCATGGTTTGAACGTCGACGACATTGACGCAGAAGCACTGGTTTCCGGCATTCCCGACCACCTGCAGCGCAACACGCCGTACCTGCGCCACCCGGTGTTCAATGCGCATCACAGCGAAACCGAGATGCTGCGCTACCTCAAGCAACTGGAGAACAAGGATCTGGCGCTTAACCAGTCGATGATCCCGCTGGGCTCCTGCACCATGAAACTCAACGCCACCAGCGAGATGATCCCGATCACCTGGCCGCAGTTCGCCAATCTGCACCCGTTCGCGCCACGGGAACAGGCGCTCGGTTACACCTTGATGATTGAAGAACTGCAGCGTTGGTTGTGCGCGATCACCGGGTTCGATGCGATCTGCATGCAGCCCAATTCCGGCGCTCAGGGCGAGTACGCCGGGCTGCTGGCGATTCGCAAATATCACGAGAGCCGGCAGCAGGGCGCGCGGGACATTTGCCTGATCCCGTCCTCGGCCCATGGCACCAACCCGGCCTCGGCGCAGATGGCCGGGATGCGCGTGGTGATCGTCGAGTGCGACGAGGCCGGCAACGTCGATCTGGGCGATCTGAAAACCAAGGCTGCCGAGGCGGGGGACAAGTTGTCGTGCCTGATGGCGACCTATCCATCGACTCACGGCGTGTATGAGGAGGGTATCAGCGAGATCTGCGAAGTTATCCACCAGCACGGCGGGCAGGTGTACATGGACGGCGCCAATCTCAATGCGCAGGTCGGGCTGGCGCGGCCGGCGGACATCGGCGCCGACGTGTCGCACATGAACCTGCACAAGACTTTCTGCATTCCCCACGGCGGTGGCGGGCCGGGCATGGGGCCGATCGGTATTCGCGCGCATCTGGCGCCGTTCGTTGCCAATCACCCGGTGGTGCCGATTGACGGCCCGCTGCCACAGAACGGCGCGGTCAGCGCGGCGCCGTGGGGCAGCGCGAGCATTTTGCCGATCAGCTGGATGTACATCGCGATGATGGGGCCGCAACTGGCGGATGCCAGCGAAGTGGCGATCCTCGCGGCGAACTATCTGGCGCAGCATTTATCCGGCGCATTCCCGGTGCTCTACACCGGGCGCAACGGGCGGGTGGCCCATGAGTGCATTCTTGATCTGCGGCCGTTGAAGGCGCAGACCGGGATCAGTGAAGAGGACGTCGCCAAGCGCCTGATGGACTACGGCTTCCACGCGCCGACCATGTCCTTTCCGGTGCCGGGGACGTTGATGGTCGAGCCGACCGAGAGCGAGTCCAAGGCCGAACTCGATCGTTTCATCGGCGCCATGCTGAGCATCCGCGCGGAAATCACCGAAGTGCAGAACGGCAACTGGCCGGCGGAAGACAACCCGCTCAAGCGCGCGCCGCATACCCTGGCGGATGTCACTGGAGTGTGGGAGCGGCCTTACAGCATCGAACAGGGCATCACCCCGGATGCGCACACCAAGGCGCACAAGTATTGGCCGGCGGTGAATCGGGTGGATAACGTTTATGGGGATCGCAATCTGTTTTGTGCCTGCGTCCCGGTAGACGATTACCGCTGATCTTCAGGCAACACGCAGAGCCATAGTGGGAGCGGGCTTGCTCGCGAAGGCGTCGTGTCAGAGAAATACATGTGTCTGACCCACCGCCTTCGCGAGCAAGCCCGCTCCCACAGGGGGGCGGCGTGGTGAATTCGACATTACGGGCAAAAAAATGCCGCTCGATCGAGCGGCATTTTTGTTGGCGCCTGGCTTACTCGGAGGCCACTGCGTTCTTCGCCAGAATCGCATTCGCCAGTTCCATGTCCGTGGCCTGCAGGCCCGGATTGTCGGCGCGGACTTTCTGCATCGCTGCTTCCAGGTACGGCCCACGGATGCCGCCATCGCTGGCAACGAAGCTGCCGGCATCGTCCTGTGCGGCAACGATCAGCTTGTGATCCTTGAAGGTCAGGTAGGTCGAACCGGTGGTGGCGCCGGACGAAATGACGTTACGCCAAAAGCTGTCGGCCATCGCTGAACCAACGGGAAGGGACAGCAAGGCAACGGTGGCGACAGCAAGTTTGAGACGCATGATTGAGTGACTCCTGGGGGTTAACTACGGCGTTGGATAACGATTCGCCAATCCGGTTCCGTAGTGGCCTATTTCTGCTCGCTCTGCGGTGTCACCCGCAGCACTTCTTCGAGGGTGGTCAGCCCCGCCGCAACTTTTTGCGCACCCGACAGGCGCAGGCTGCGCATGCCTTCCTTGAAGGCTTGCCGGCGGATGGCGGTGAGGTCGGTGTCGGGGGTGATGAGCGCTTTGAGGCTATCGCTCAACTGCATGATTTCGTAGACCCCGGCGCGTCCGCGATAACCGGTGTCGCGACACTCCAGGCAACCGATAGCGCGTTGCGCATTGCCCGGCAGCGGCGCCTGCCAGGGCCGGGTCAGGGTTTGCCAGTCTTCCTCTTCCAGCGTCAGCGGCGCCTTGCAGTGCGGGCACAGGGTGCGCACCAGACGCTGGGCCATGACCCCGAGCACCGTGGCTTTAATCAGATAGTGCGGCACGCCGAGTTCCAATAGCCGACTGATCGCGCTGGGGGCATCGTTGGTGTGCAGGGTCGACAGCACCAGATGGCCGGTGAGAGCAGCCTGAATCGCCATTTCTGCGGTTTCCAGGTCACGGATCTCGCCGATCATGATGATGTCCGGGTCCTGCCGCATCAGCGCACGCACGCCGGCGGCGAAGCTCAGGTCGATGTTGTGCTGCACCTGCATCTGGTTGAACGCCGGCTCGACCATTTCGATCGGGTCTTCGATGGTGCAGAGGTTGATCTCCGGCGTCGCCAGTTTTTTCAGCGTGGTGTAGAGCGTGGTGGTCTTGCCCGAGCCGGTTGGTCCGGTGACCAGAATGATGCCGTTGGGCTGACGGGTCATGTCCTGCCAGCGGCGCAGGTCATCGGCGGAAAAGCCCAACTGATCGAAGTCCTTGAGCAGCACTTCCGGGTCGAAGATCCGCATGACCATTTTTTCGCCAAACGCGGTGGGCAGCGTTGAGAGCCGCAGCTCCACCTCGCCGCCGTCCGGGGTTTTGGTCTTGACCCGGCCGTCCTGGGGTTTGCGCTTCTCGGCGACGTTCATCCGCCCGAGGCTTTTCAGGCGACTGACGATCGCCATGGTCACCTGCGGCGGGAATTGATAGACGTTGTGCAGCACGCCGTCGATGCGGAAACGCACGGTGCCCTGTTCGCGGCGCGGTTCGATGTGGATATCGCTGGCGCGCTGCTGGAAGGCGTACTGGAACAGCCAGTCGACGATGTTGACGATGTGCGCGTCGTTGGCGTCCGGTTCCTGATCACTGGCGCCGAGGTTGAGCAGTTGTTCGAAGTTGCCGAGGTTGCCGTTTTGCTGATCGGCGTTGTTGGCGCCGCTGACCGATTTGGCGAGGCGGAAGAACTCGACGCTGAAGCGCTGGATATCCACCGGGTTGGCGACGACCCGTTTGATCGGCAGCTTCAGCACGTGGGTCAGGTCAGCCTCCCAACCGGTGACGTAGGGCTGGGCGCTGGCCACGACCACCGCATCGCGGTCGACCGCCACCGCAAGAATCTTGTGCCGTTGGGCAAAGGCGTAGGACATCAGCGGGGTGATTGCGGCTACGTTGATCTTCAACGGGTCGATGCGCATGTACGGCTGGCCGGCCTGCTGCGCCAGCCACAGGGTCAGGCTTTCCAGATCCAGATGTTTACCTGGACGGCTGAGGTCATCCAGCTGCTGGCTGGCAATGAACTCCAGCGGATGTTGCTGGCCGTGGGTCGCGTGGCGGCGCCGGGCGTTGAGCGCCTGCTCCGCCGAGTCCTGGCTGATAAAACCCTGGGCGACCAGTTCACGCAACACATCGTTGAGATCCAGCCAGCGGTCCTGAGTGGCGAGTTGAACGGACATGCGGGCTCCTTTTGAACGACTGTGCGCAAAGGATAGTCGTGGCCCCGCAGACTGTTGGGCCACTACCCGACAAAGCCGTTGCCGGATTTGTCAGCCGGACGCCTGGGCTGGCGCAGCCCACGCCGTGTCGGCGTCTTGCAGGTTCACCGAGCAGACGCTGATCAGGTTACGAAGTTTTTCCGCAATCACCTGGGCGCGATGCCAGCTCAGTCCGTCGATGGTGATATCGACCGACAGCAGATCGTCCAGACGCTCGGCGTTGACCTTGACTGGCGTCAGAAATTGCAGCGCAAACAGGTTCAGCACCCGCACCAGCAGATCCGGCTCGGCCTCGGCAAGCAGTTGATAACGCGCGCAGCAGTGCGCGTTGTTGACGTTCCACACATCGGCGCGGGGCGCGGGGGTATTCACGGCTTCGAGGTGAGGCATGTCCGGTCTCCAGAGTCAGTGGAGGAATTTTTACATTCGATGCCGGGCATTTCTTGTCTAAAATGAGCGGATTCGCGGATTGCTCGACTGGAACGATTCGCAGAATGATCATTTTGAGGATTGATTATGCATAGCGAGCTCGACAGCTACGACCGGCGGATTCTCGCCCTGCTGCAAGAGGACGCGTCACTGTCCAGCGCGCAGATCGCCGAGCAGGTGGGACTGTCGCAGTCGCCGTGCTGGCGGCGGATTCAGCGGATGAAGGAGGAGGGGATCATTCGCGGGCAGGTGACCTTGCTTGATCGCAAGAAGATCGGCCTGAACACGCAGATCTTCGCCGAGATCAAACTCAACGCCCACGGGCGTTCGAACTTCACCGAATTCACCGAGGCGATTCGCGGCTTTCCGGAAGTGCTGGAGTGTTATGTGCTGATGGGCGCGGTGGACTTTCTGTTGCGGATTGTCGCGGCGGACATCGAGGCGTATGAGCGATTCTTCTTCGAAAAGCTGTCGCTGGTGCCAGGGATTCAGGAGGTGAACTCGATTGTGGCGCTGTCGGAGATCAAATCCACGACCAGCCTGCCAGTCTTGCGCTGATCCTTTTGTGGCGAGGGGATTTATCCCCGATGGGTCGCGAAGCGGCCGCCGCTTAGTTGAAAGCAGGGACTGTTGCGCAGTCCATCGGGGATAAATCCCCTCACCACACAGTCATCACATGCGCAGCAGCATTTTCCACGCACGATTCTGATAAACCGCAATCGCCTGCTGCTTGCGCGCATCGAGCAGTTCGTCAGTGATCGTCGGCTCGTTGGCCAGTTGCGCCAGTTTGTTCAGCTCGCCGTACAGGCGATCCATTTCCGGGATTTCCAGCACGTTACGCGCGTGGTGCAGCCAGACCTGGATGCGTTCGATGCGCGGCAGTTGCTCGGCCAGATCTTCCGGCTGCTGCTGATAGCGCTGCAGTTGCAGGGACGTGGCTTCTTCGCCGAGCATGCGCGGCAGCCAGCTGTGCAGTTGCGCGGCGCCCTGGCGGTTGCCGCGGGTGTTGCGCTCGGCGGCCCAGGTACGGGCCAGCAGCCAGCGCGAAACCGTCAGCGAGAACAGGCCCCAGCGCGGGTCTTCCAGCTCTTCAAGGAACTGCTCCGGCGCGGCCTTGCGCACGTCTTCGTCTTCGATACCGACCTGAACCAGTGGGCGCCAGTCTTCCAGCAGTGCATCCAGCGCCACGCGCAGGTCGTGAGTGGCCGGACGCGGTGCGGCCTGGCCGAGGCTGCTGAGCAGGGCGCGCATTTCCGCGAGGTTCTCGACCCAGTCCTGCAGCAGGCGCCAGTGGCCGTTGAAGCGATATTGTTCGGCCAGACGCTGGCTGCTGCCGAGCAAGTGCCAGGCCAGCGCGGCGAAGGCGTCGTCGAGTTGGGTTTCCGGGGTCAGTTGCGGCGCGGGCAGGCTCAGCGAGTAGCTGTTGGCGTCGTACAGACGGTAGCCGCGCTCGGCCTTGCTGATGTCGCACGGCATCAGGGCCAGGGTTTCGGCCAGTTCGGCGGCCAGTTCCAGCAACGCGGCAGGCTCACCTTCGCGCAGTTCCAGTTCCAGCTCGCAGATTTCTTCTTTCTGTTTGCCGACCACCACGTGACCGAGGTCCAGCGCGGCTTCGATCACCACTTTGGCCTTGCCGCGGCCCCAGGCGATTTCCGCGCGCTCGCGGACGAAATCGGTGGTGAAGATCGGCTTCAGGGTTTTCTTGTCCAGCTCGGCCAGCGACTCGGGCCAGCATTCGCCGTCGAGTTTCTTCACGTCGAGCTTGGCTTTGGGCAATTTCCAGTCGTACTCATTACGCTCGGACAGACCGGCCACGCTCTGGCCGCGGGTCTTGAGGGTCTGAATCACTTCGTCACCGTCCTTGCGCAGACGCAGGGCGACTTTGGCCTGAGCCAGATCGCGCTCAGGGGTATCGAAGTACTGGTTCATCAACTCACGGCGTTCCCAGCCATTTTTGTTGCGTTTTTTCAGTAGCGGGTGCTCGCGCAGGGCAGCGAGGGTTTCGCGGCTGACGCGGAGTTTGATTTCGGTTTCTTTCTGCATGGCCGGAAAATCCAGGATCGGGAGCGCAGCCGGGGGAATGTGTGGCTGCCAAGGCCGTGCAGTGTACAGGACTCAAACTTCCTACGCCCTGCGGCGGTTTATTCCGAGCGCCGGATGGCTCTATGATGGACTTCAAATCGGGAGTTGGAGTCAGCGATGCCTTTGCCATCCATGCAAGACCAGTTCGCGGCACTGATCGCCGCACCGTCGGTCAGTTGCACCCAACCGAGCCTGGATCAGTCCAACCGGGCGGTGATCGATTTGCTTGCCGGCTGGCTGGGGGATCTGGGCTTCAGCTGCGATATCCAGCAGGTCAGCCCCGGCAAATTCAACCTGCTCGCGAGTTTCGGCAGTGGCCCCGGCGGCCTGGTGCTGGCCGGGCACAGCGATACCGTGCCTTATGACGATGCGCTGTGGCAGACCGATCCGCTGAAACTCACCGAAGTCGATGGCCGCTGGGTCGGGCTGGGCAGTTGCGACATGAAGGGTTTTTTCGCGCTGATCATCGAGGCCGTGCAGCCGCTGCTCGACCAGCCGTTCAAGCAACCGCTGCTGATCCTCGCCACCTGTGATGAAGAGAGCTCGATGTCCGGTGCCCGGGCGCTGGCCGAGGCCGGCAAGCCACTGGGCCGTGCGGCGGTGATCGGCGAGCCGACCGGGCTCAAGCCGATCCGCATGCACAAGGGCATCATGATGGAGCGCATCGATATCCTCGGGCAGAGCGGCCATTCGTCGGATCCGCGCCTGGGCCACAGCGCCCTCGAAGCGATGCACGATGCCATTGGCGAACTGCGCGGTTTGCGTCTGTTGTGGCAGCGTGAATTCAACAACCCGCAGTTCAGCGTGCCGCAACCGACCATGAACTTCGGCTGTATTCATGGCGGCGACAATCCGAATCGCATCTGCGGCCAGTGTTCGCTGGAGTTCGATCTGCGCCCGTTGCCGGGCATGGACCCGAAAGTCCTGCGTGCGGAGATTCTGCGCAAGCTCAATCCGGTTGCGGAACGTCATCAGGTGAAGATCGACTACCAGCCGTTGTTCCCGGAAGTGCCGCCATTCGAGCAGGCCGAAGACGCCGAATTGGTGCGCATCGCCGAAAAGCTCACCGGCCACAGTGCCGAAGCAGTAGCGTTCGGCACCGAAGCGCCTTATCTTCAGCGCCTTGGCTGCGAAACCATTGTGCTCGGCCCCGGCGACATTGCGTGTGCGCACCAGCCCGGCGAATACCTTGAAATGTCACGTTTGCAGCCTACCGTGCATCTACTGCGGCAGTTGATTGAACATTACTGCCTGACAACTGACGAACGATGATCAACCCCTGTGGGAGCGAGCCTGCTCGCGAAAGCGCCATTCCAGACACCTCAATGTCGACAGATACACCGCTTTCGCGAGCAGGCTCGCTCCCACAGGAGGTATGTGTTTTATCCGATCAAACGCTGTAAATTGCCAGCACCCCAACCCGTATTCATGAGGAGAGCGCGCGTGTCGCCAAGCCTGTTCCGACGATAACCATCAGCCCGCTGTGCGTTTTCCGTTTCGCCCTTATTTCCGGCTGCTATTTATTACAGGCCCAGGTTCATGCCCGAATACGTCAATTGGCTTCGTCACGCGTCCCCTTACATCAATGCCCACCGCGACTGCACCTTCGTCGTCATGCTGCCCGGCGACGGCGTGGAGCATCCGAATTTCGGCAACATCGTCCACGACCTGGTGCTGTTGCACAGTCTCGGCGTGCGTCTGGTGCTGGTCCACGGTTCGCGCCCGCAGATTGAAACCCGCCTCGCTGCGCGCGGCCTGACCCCGCACTACCACCACGGCATGCGCATCACCGATGCGGCGACCCTGGAGTGCGTGATCGACGCGGTCGGTCAGTTGCGTATCGCTATCGAAGCGCGGCTGTCGATGGACATGGCCTCGTCGCCGATGCAGGGCTCGCGCTTGCGGGTGGCCAGCGGCAACCTTGTGACCGCGCGGCCGATCGGCGTGCTTGAAGGTGTCGACTATCACCACACCGGTGAAGTGCGCCGGGTCGATCGCAAAGGCATCAATCGTCTGCTCGACGAGCGTTCGATCGTGCTGCTGTCGCCGCTGGGCTACTCGCCGACCGGGGAAATCTTCAACCTCGCCTGCGAAGACGTCGCCACCCGCGCCGCCATCGACCTCGGTGCCGACAAGCTGCTGCTGTTCGGCGCCGACCTCGGTCTGATCGACGAGAACGGCAAACTGGTGCGCGAACTGCGTCCACAGCAGGTGCCGGCGCATCTGGCGCGTCTGGGCAGCAACTATCAGGCGGAACTGCTGGATGCCGCTGCCGAGGCTTGCCGTGGCGGTGTCGCGCGCAGCCATATCGTCAGCTACGCCGAAGACGGCGCGCTGCTGACCGAACTGTTCACCCGCGACGGTGGCGGTACGCTGGTCGCTCAGGAGCAATTCGAACTGGTGCGCGAGGCGGCGATTGAAGACGTCGGCGGTTTGCTCGATTTGATCAGCCCGCTGGAAGAGCAGGGGATTCTGGTGCGTCGTTCGCGCGAAGTGCTGGAGCGCGAGATCGAGCAGTTCAGTGTGGTTGAGCGTGAAGGGATGATCATTGCCTGTGCGGCGCTGTACCAGATTGCCGATTCGGATGCCGGTGAGCTGGCGTGCCTGGCGGTGAATCCGGAGTACCGCCACGGTGGTCGCGGCGATGAGCTGCTGGAGCGCATCGAGACCCGTGCCCGGGCGCAAGGGTTGAAGACTCTGTTCGTTCTTACCACCCGTACCGCGCACTGGTTCCGCGAGCGCGGGTTCGAACCTAGCAGTGTCGAGCGTCTGCCGGCGGCGCGGGCGTCGCTGTACAACTATCAGCGCAACTCGAAGATCTTCGAAAAGACCCTCTGAAGATTAGCGAAGGACTTTTGTGGCGAGGGGATTCATCCCCGATGGGCCGCGCAGCGGCCCCCGCTTCAGCAAAAGCAGGGGACTGCTGCGCAGTCCATCGGGGATGAATCCCCTCGCCACCTATTCAATTGTTTTCGGTTACAAACTTCGCACTGACGTACGGCGAGTAGTCCGGCAGCACCGTCTCGACCTTGCCCTGTTCCTTCAAAAACTTCGCCGTCTCACCAATCGCTTTCGCCGTGCCGCCGTCCAGCAGTGCGGTGGATTGCTGTGCCTTGGCATCCGGGAAGGCTGAACCGGCCAGCAGTTCCGGTACATCGGCGGCATTGGCACCGGTCAGTTTGGCGATTTTCTGAACCGGCGCCGAGTCAGCCGTCCAGCTGTCTTTATGCGCTGCGTAATCGGCAAATGAATCCAGCGTGACTTTGGCAAACTTCGCGACGACGTCAGGATGCTTCTCGGCGTAGTCCTTGCGCGCGACCCAGACTTCGAAGGTCGGTGCGCCCCATTGGCCGACTTGAGCGGCATCGGTCAGGGTCTTGCCGGTCTTGCGGATTTCCCCCAGCGCCGGCGACCAGACGAACGCGCCATCGATATCCCCACGCTTCCAGGCTGCTGCGATTTCCGCCGGCTGCAGGTTCACCACTTTGACTTTGCTGGTGTCCAGACCCCAGTGCTTGAGTGCGCCGAGCAAGCTGTAATGGGAGGTGGAAACAAAGGGCGTGGCGATGGTCTTGCCGACCAGGTCCTGCGGGGTGTTGATCCCGCTGCCATTGCGCACCACCAAGGCTTCGGCGGCATTGATCTGTGCTGAAACAATGAAGGCGACGATTGGTAGATTGCGTGAAGCGGCCGCTGCCAGAGGGCTGGAGCCGAGGTTGCCGATCTGCACATCGCCGGAGGCAATGGCTGTCACAACTTCCGGGCCACTATTGAAGCGTCGCCAGTCGATCTTCTGGCCGATGGTTGTTTCGTAAGTACCGTCGGCCTGGGGCACTTTGCTCGGGTCGATCCCGGTTTGATAACCGATGGCGAGGTTGCCAGCGTGCGCGGAAAAACAAATCAGCGCTGATACACAAACTGTAACAAATTGACTAGATAGTGCGCGTTTAGCCATCATGGCATCGCCTTTTCGATAGGGTTTGACGAATTGGGGTTGCGCCAAAGCTAATCGATATAAAAAAAGGCTAACAAATACCATTTAGGAATGAGCTTAGTCGCCGATACGTTGTATCCGGGCGAAGATGGCTAGATAGTGGCCATATTCCCGAATGATATGAAAAAGAATGAATAAATTCTTTTTGGGTTTATCAGGAAATCTTTACTCTGCACGGACCAAATCACTGCGATTAGACCTTGGTCGTAGACACACAAGGTTACGATTGACTTGTCAGTCACGGTCTGGCGCTAATCGCGCATCTTAGGATCCAGGGCATCAGACCCCGGGCCAGGAACACAAGAATTAGAAACGAGAGGAGCTTTACATGAACAAGTCCACCTTGGCCCTGGCTGTGGCCGTAGGGGTTATGGCGCAGCAGGCAGGCGCCGCCGGTTTCATCGAAGACAGCAAAGCCACTCTGGGCTTGCGCAACTTCTACATCAATACTGACAACCGTGACAGCGACGTCAACGCTCCTGCCAACAAGCGTGCAGGCGTGCAGAGCAAGCAAGAAGAATGGGGCCAAGGCTTCGATCTGCGCTTCATCTCCGGTTACACCCAAGGCACTGTGGGTTTCGGTATCGATGCGATCGGCCTGTTGGGTGTGCGTCTGGATTCCGGTGGTGGCACTAACGGTGCTTCCCCGGCGACACCGACTAACTACGGTTCCTACGGCGGCACTGTTTTCCCAAGCAAATCCAATGGTGAAGCGGTTGATAACTTCTCCAGCCTGGGTCTGACCGCCAAGGCCAAGATCTCCCAGACCGAACTGAAGCTGGGTACTTTGCAGCCTAAAAACCCGGTTATCGTCACCAACGATGGTCGTCTGTTGCCGCAAACTTTCCAGGGTGGCCAGATCACTTCGGGCGAGATCAAGGATCTGACCCTTGTGGGCGGCCAGATCGAGCACGTAAAAGGTCGTAACTCCAGCAACAACGAAGAACTGTCGATCGCGGGTGCCAACGGCCGTACTGCGTCTGGCCGTGACAGCAACAAGTTCATCTATGCCGGCGGTGACTACAAGATCACTAAAGATCTGACCGCTCAGTACTACTACGGCAATCTGGACCAGTTCTACAAGCAACACTTCCTGGGCCTGGTTCACAACTGGGCAATCGGCCCGGGCGTATTGAAGTCGGACTTCCGTTACTTCAACAGCCGTGACGATGGCGCTAACGGTCACGATGCCAACTATTTCACCTCCGGCGATTACGGTACTGGCGTCACCAAAGGCAAAGTCGACAACAACCTGTACAGCGGCTTGTTCTTGTACACCGTTGAAGGTCACACCTTCGGTGGCGGTTATCAGGTCAGCAACGGTAACAGCGACTTCCCTTGGCTGAACCAGGGTGACGGTTCGTCGAACTACACCATTACCGACATGCAGATCCAGAAGTTCGGCCGTGCTGGCGAGCGCACTTGGCAGGCTCGCTACTCGTATGACTTCGCTAAAGTGGGCATCCCTGGCCTGACAGCCGGTCTGATTTACCTGCGTGGCGATAACATCGATACCACCGGCAAAGTTGGTTACAACCAAGTTACCGTCAACGCCACTGGCCGCTCCGAATGGGAACGCGACCTGACCGTTGGTTATGTCGTACCAGAAGGTCCGCTGAAGAACCTGGGCCTGATGTGGAAAAACGCTACCTGGCGCAACGACGTCCCAGGTCAGCGCGACCAGGATGAAAACCGCCTGATCGTCAGCTACTCGATCCCGCTGCTGTAATAGCGCGTCTCGATTCGCTGATGTAAAAAAGCCCCGTCCGGCATCGCGCCGGACGGGGCTTTTGCATTTTCGGGTCAGGCTCACCCCCGTAAGCCTGTTCCGAAATTCCCTCTTTTGCAGCTACTCAAGGCCTTCTCGAACCTTGAGGGCGATGTTCGTCGCGATGCGGGCGAGCGTCCAGTGAACGATGTTTAATATTCATTTAAATTCTAAATATCTGCTTATTTATTCTTTTTCATGATGTCGAATCCCGAGCTACAGTTGAGTTCTCCAACAACTCATCAGGAGCAGCACCATGAGCCTCAGACTCGGCGACATCGCCCCCGACTTCGAACAGGATTCCAGCGCCGGCAAGATTCGTTTCCACGAGTGGCTGGGCGATAGCTGGGGCGTGCTGTTCTCCCACCCGGCGGACTTCACGCCGGTGTGCACCACCGAGCTGGGCTTTACCGCCAAGCTCAAGGATGAGTTCAGCGAGCGCGGCGTCAAAGCCATCGCGCTGTCGGTCGACCCGGTGGACTCGCACCACAAGTGGATCGAAGACATCAACGAAACCCAGAACACGATCGTCAACTTCCCGATCCTGGCCGATGCCGACCGCAAGGTTTCAGACCTTTACGACCTGATCCACCCCAACGCCAACGACACCCTGACCGTGCGCTCACTGTTCGTCATCGACCCGAACAAGAAGATCCGCCTGACCATCACCTACCCGGCGAGCACCGGGCGCAACTTCCACGAGATCCTGCGGGTGATCGATTCGCTGCAGCTCACCGACAACTACAAGGTGGCAACTCCGGCCAACTGGCAGGACGGTGAAGAGGTGGTGATCGTGCCGTCGCTCAAGGACGAGGAAGAGATCAAGCGGCGCTTCCCCAAAGGCTATCGCGCGGTGAAACCATACCTGCGCCTGACGCCGCAGCCGAATAAGTGAATCAGTGAGATTGGCGGTGTAGCCACCACCGACATTGCGAGCAGGCTCACTCCTATATTTGAAATGCGTTCCCCTGTGGGAGCGGGCTTGCTCGCGAAGACGCCAGTCCAGGCAACACAGAATTGAGAATCCAGAACCACAAAGCAGGGGATTTCAGGCCGTTTTCACGGCCTGTTTTTTTGCCCGGAACAAAGCAAATCGCATATCTCTTAAACGCATAACCAAATGAATAAATATGATTTATGGATATATAAATCAGCTGGTAAGGTCACTCCCATCGAAGCGAGATCGCAACCCGCGAATCGCCTGTAACGCTTAAGGAATTGTCTGAATGCTGGTCGTCTCACTCGGTGGCAGTCCCAGCCAGCGCTCCCGCTCAGGAGTGTTGCTTGAGCGCTCGCAACGCTGGTTGCAGGCGCAAGGGGTGGAAGTGGTGAGTTATCAGGTGCGGGACTTCCCGGCCGAAGATTTGCTCCACGCCCGCTTCGACAGCCCGAAGGTGCTCGACCTGCTGGCGCAGATTGAAAACGCTGACGGTCTGCTGATCGCCACGCCGGTGTACAAGGCGTCGTTTTCCGGGGCGCTGAAGACCGTACTCGATCTGCTGCCCGAACGCGCCTTGAACCACAAGATTGTTCTGCCGATGGCCACCGGCGGCAGCATCGCCCACATGCTGGTGGTCGATTACGCGCTCAAGCCCGTGCTGTCGGCATTGAAAGCCCAGGAAATGCTCCAGGGCATTTTCGCCGAGGACAGCCAGATCGCTTATGGCGAAGGCAGCGCCCAGGCGCAACTGGCGCCAGCGCTGGAACAGCGTCTGCATGAAGCGCTGGATCAGTTTGTCACTGCCATGGCTCGCCGGCCGAAACCGCTGGAGCCGGGCCTGTTGAATGAACGTTTATTGAGTGCTCGCTGGAGCATTTGAGCCTTACCCGAATTTGCTCCACTCACCTTACTCAGCCGCTAACGGCCAAGCAGGTGCAGCCAAAACCCAACAGCAAAAAGGAGAGCGCTATGCGCACTGTATTTTTGCGTCGTGGTCTGGTCGCTCTGTTTGCTGCGGCTGTGTCCTTCGGCGCCATTACTCAAGCTCAAGCCGAGACATTGCGGATCGGTTATCAGAAGTACGGCACGCTGGTGCTGCTCAAGGCCAAAGGCACTCTGGAAAAGCGTCTGGCCGCCCAAGGCGTGGACGTGCAATGGACTGAATTCCCCGGCGGCCCGCAGCTGCTGGAAGGCCTGAACGTCGGCTCGATCGACTTCGGCGTGACCGGTGAGACTCCGCCAGTGTTTGCCCAAGCGGCGGGCGCTGATCTGCTCTACGTTGCCTACGAACCGCCAGCGCCGAACAGCGAAGCGATCCTCGTACCGAAGGATTCGCCAATCAAATCGGTAGCGGATCTGAAGGGCAAGAAAGTCGCCCTGAACAAAGGCTCCAACGTGCACTACCTGCTGGTGCGCGCACTGGAAGATGCCGGTCTCAAATACTCCGATATCCAGACCGTGTTCCTGCCGCCGGCCGATGCCCGCGCTGCGTTCGAGCGTGGCAGCGTCGATGCCTGGGTAATCTGGGATCCGTACCAGGCCGCTGCCGAGAAACAGCTGCAAGCGCACACCCTGCGTGACGGCAAAGGCATCGTCGACAACCATCAGTTCTACCTCGCGACCAAACCTTACGCGCAGAAAAATCCCGAGGTGATCAAGACCCTCGTCGAAGAAGTGCGCGCCGTCGGCGAGTGGTCCAAAGCCAATCCTGAAGACGTGACCCAACAGGTCGCGCCACTGCTCGGCCTGCCGGCGGACATCACCCTGACCTCGGTGAAACGCCAGGGCTACGGTGCGTTGTTCCTGACCCCGGACGTGGTCGCCGCGCAACAGAAAATCGCCGACACCTTCTACCAGCTCAAGCTGATTCCCAAGCCGTTGAGCATCAAGGATGTGATCTGGACACCTCCGGCCGCTGTGGCCCAAAGCTCGGTTAGCCAAACCCAGTAAATCGAATCCCCAAGGAGACCACTCCATGAGCCTCAACATCTTCTGGTTCCTGCCTACCCACGGCGACGGCCATTACCTTGGCACCGCCGAAGGCGCCCGCGCCGTTGACCACGGTTATCTGCAACAGGTCGCGCAAGCGGCGGATCGTCTGGGCTTTGGCGGCGTGCTGATTCCCACCGGCCGTTCCTGCGAGGACTCGTGGCTGGTCGCCGCGTCGCTGATCCCGGTGACCCAGCGTCTGAAGTTCCTTGTCGCCCTGCGCCCCGGGATCATTTCCCCGACGGTGGCGGCGCGGCAGGCAGCGACGCTGGATCGTCTGTCCGGCGGTCGTGCGCTGTTCAACCTGGTGACCGGTGGCGATCCGGAAGAGTTGGCCGGTGATGGTCTGTTCCTCAACCACGAAGAGCGTTATCAGGCCTCGGTGGAATTCACCCGCATCTGGCGTCGGGTGCTGGAAGGCGAAACCGTTGATTACGACGGCGAACACATCAGCGTGAAGGGCGCCAAACTGCTCTATCCGCCGATCCAGCAACCGCGTCCGCCGCTGTACTTCGGTGGATCTTCGGAAGCGGCGCAGGATCTGGCTGCCGAACAGGTCGAGATGGTGCTGACCTGGGGCGAGCCGCCAGCCGCAGTGGCCGAGAAGATCGAACAAGTGCGCGCTAAAGCGGCAAAGCTCGGACGTACTGTGCGATTCGGCATTCGTCTGCATGTGATCGTGCGCGAAACCAACGCCGAAGCCTGGCAAGCGGCCGACCGGCTGATTTCGCATCTGGACGACGACACCATCAAACGTGCGCAAGCATCGCTGGCGCGCTTCGACTCGGTCGGTCAACAACGCATGGCCGCGTTGCACGGCGGCAGTCGTGACAACCTCGAAGTCAGCCCCAACCTGTGGGCCGGCGTCGGCCTGGTGCGTGGCGGTGCCGGTACCGCGCTGGTCGGCGATGGTCCAACCGTGGCCGCCCGCGTGAAGGAGTACGCGGATCTGGGTATCGACACCTTCATCTTCTCCGGTTATCCACACCTCGAAGAATCGTACCGCGTCGCTGAACTGCTGTTCCCGCACCTCGACATCGAGCGTCCGGAACTGCCGAAAAGCGCCGGTTATGTCAGCCCGTTCGGCGAGATGGTGGCCAACGACATTCTTCCCAAAGCCGCGTCGCAGAGCTGAGGCGCGCCATGAAAAAATTTATCCACAGCCTCGCGCCCTGGGCGTTGCCGGTGCTCCTGCTGGCGGTGTGGCAGTTGTCGGTGTCAGCCGGTTGGTTGTCGACGCGGATTCTGCCGGCACCGGTGGCGGTGATCGAGGCCGGTGTCAGCCTGGTGCGCAGCGGCGAGATCTGGACGCACCTGGCGATCAGCGGCTGGCGCGCGGCGCTGGGCTTCACTATCGGCGGCAGCATCGGCCTGGTGCTGGGCTTCATCACCGGCCTGTCGAAGTGGGGTGAACGCCTGCTCGACAGCTCGGTGCAGATGATCCGCAACGTGCCGCACCTGGCGCTGATTCCGTTGGTAATTCTGTGGTTCGGCATCGATGAGTCGGCGAAGATTTTCCTGGTCGCATTGGGCACGTTGTTCCCGATCTACCTCAACACCTATCACGGCATCCGCAACGTCGATCCGGCGTTGGTGGAGATGGCGCGCAGTTATGGCCTGTCCGGTTTCAGTTTGTTCTGGCAGGTGATTCTGCCGGGGGCACTGCCTTCGATTCTGGTCGGTGTGCGCTTTGCGCTGGGCTTCATGTGGCTGACGCTGATCGTTGCCGAAACCATTTCCGCCAGCTCCGGCATCGGTTATCTGGCGATGAATGCCCGCGAGTTTTTGCAGACCGACGTGGTGGTGCTGGCGATCCTGCTTTACGCGGTACTCGGCAAGCTTGCTGATCTCGCCGCCCGTGCTCTTGAGCGGGTGTGGCTGCGCTGGCATCCGGCCTATCAGGTTGCCAAAGGAGGTGCGGCATGACCGCTCAACAACCTCCACGCCTGCTGCGCGGGATTCCGCTGGTGGTGCGCAACCTGCAGAAAACCTTTGGTGCGCGGCAAGTGCTGCGCGACATCGACCTGCACATTCCGGCGGGGCAATTCGTCGCCGTGGTCGGACGCAGCGGGTGCGGCAAGAGCACCTTCCTGCGCTTGCTCGCCGGCCTCGACCAACCGACTGGCGGCGACCTGCTGGCCGGCGCCGCGCCGCTGAGCGATGCGCGGGAAGACACCCGGCTGATGTTCCAGGAAGCCCGGTTGCTGCCGTGGAAAAAGATCATCGACAACGTCGGCCTTGGCCTTAAAGGCAACTGGCGCCCGCAAGCACTGGAGGCGCTGGAAGCGGTGGGTCTGGCCGATCGCGCCAACGAGTGGCCGGCCGCCTTGTCCGGCGGGCAGAAGCAGCGTGTGGCGCTGGCCCGGGCGCTGATTCACCAGCCGCGCCTGCTGTTGCTCGACGAGCCGCTGGGTGCGCTGGATGCGCTGACCCGGATCGAGATGCAGCAACTGATCGAACGCCTCTGGCAGAAGCATGGGTTCACCGTGCTACTGGTGACCCATGACGTCAGCGAAGCGGTGGCGATTGCCGACCGGGTGATTCTGATCGAGGACGGCGAAGTCGGCCTCGACCTGCAAGTGGAACTGCCACGCCCGCGAGTGCGCGGATCGCATCGACTGGCGGCGCTGGAAACCGAAGTGCTCAACCGTGTTCTGTCCCTGCCCGGCGAGCCGCCGGAGCCGGAACCTGTTTCACCACTGCCTACGCAATTGCGCTGGGCTCAATAACTCAAGCTTTATCAACGACAGGAATCAAAGCCATGACTATCAAAGCCATCAACGTGCGCAACCAGTTCAAAGGCTCGATCAAGGAGATCGTTCTCGGCGACGTGCTGTCGGAAATCGACGTGCAAACCGCTTCCGGCATCGTCACTTCAGTGATCACCACCCGCTCGGTCAAGGAGCTGGAACTGGCGGTGGGCAGCGAGGTGATCGCCTTCGTCAAATCCACCGAGGTGTCGATCGCCAAGTTGTAAGCCAGTGAGTAAAAAACAACCCCGAAAGGCGTGAGCCCTTCGGGGTTTTTTGTGTCTGTCTTGAAGTTCGCGGTGCGGCCTTCGCGAGCAGGCTCGCTCCCACAGGGAACCGCATTCCAAATGTGGGAGCGAGCCTGCTCGCGAAGAGGCCGGTAAAGACGCTAGAGAATTCTTTTGGGCAGATAAGGCGGCAGATACAGCCCGATATAGGCATCAAACACCCGCATCCCTTCCTCGGCCATGCGCGGTGTGATCTGCCCGTGCTGCTGCACCGAGCGCGCATACACGCGGTCACCCAGTTCCATCGCCAGCGCGAACACGTCGACATCGCTCGGCAGGCGCGGCAATTCGAAGTGATGGTCGAACAGCTTGTGCATCAGGTCGCCCAGTTCGATGTCGTGCTGGCGGTCCGCCTGGGTCACTTCGGTCAGGCCGTGCTGGGCGAGGATCAACTGGCGGGCCGCCGCGTCTTCGTCGTAGATCTCCAGCATCCGCTCTTCGACCAGCCGCGACAGGTCGCGCCAGTCGCGCAGCGCCTCGTGATCGATCGGCGCTTGCAGGCAGGCGCGAAACGCCGCATGCACGTCGGCGGTCAGCGCTTCGAGCAGTGCCGGGACGCTGGCGAAGAAGTGGTACACGGAGGAGGGTGGAATCTGCGCGCGTTCGGCGACGCTGTAGATCGACAGACTGGCCACACCCTCGGCGGCCAGCAGCGTACGCGCGGCGTCGAGTATCGAGTCGATGCGCGCCTGGCTGCGGGCGCGGGGTTTGCGGACGGGGGCGGGACGCGTCATGGAAGTCTCCTGCGGGGCAGCGGGCATTGTACGAGCAGGCTTGTGTGTTGTCTGCCGACCTGTGGCGAGGGGGATTTATCCCCGATGGGTTGCGAAGCGACCCCAAACCCATTCCCCTCGGTGTGTCAGGAGTATCCGGTTCTCAGGGATTACGACTGCTGCGCAGCCGGTCGGGGATAAATCCCCTCACCACAGTGGAAAATGTTCAGGCATAAAAAAACGCTGCGGGCTGAAATGGCCGGCAGCGCTTTTTATTCCTGCAATCCGTTTACACAGTATGCAGATACCAGTTGTACTCAAGGTCGGAGATGGAGTGTTCGAACTCCTCCAGCTCGCTTTCCTTGCAGGCGACGAAGATATCGATGTATTTCGGATCGATGTACTTGGCCATCACTTCGCTGTCGTCCAGCTCGCGCAGGGCATCGCGCAAGTTGTTCGGCAGGCTTTGTTCGTTCTGCTCGTAGCTGTTGCCTTCGACCGGAGCGCCCGGTTCGATCTTGTTCACCAGACCGTGATGCACACCGGCCAGGACCGAAGCCATCAGCAGGTACGGGTTGGCGTCGGCGCCGGCCACGCGGTGTTCGATACGCACGGCATCGGCAGAGCCGGTTGGTACGCGGATCGCCACGGTGCGGTTGTCCAGGCCCCAGCACGGCGAGTTCGGCACGTAGAACTGCGCGCCGAAGCGACGGTACGAGTTGACGTTCGGGCAGAGGAAAGCCATCTGCGCCGGCAGGGTCTCGAGCACACCGCCGATCGCGTGACGCAGCGCGGCGTTCTGCTCGGGATCCTCGCTTGCAAAGATGTTCTTGCCATCTTTGTCGAGCACCGAGATGTGGACATGCAGACCATTACCCGCCTGGCCCGGATACGGCTTGGCCATGAAGGTGGTGTCCATTTCATGGTCGTAGGCGATGTTCTTGATCAGACGCTTGAGCAGTACCGCGTAGTCGCACGCCTTGATCGGGTCGGCGACGTGGTGCAGGTTCACTTCGAACTGCGCCGGGGCACTTTCCTTGACGATGGCGTCGGCCGGGATGCCTTGCTCTTTGGCGCCTTCCAGAATGTCCTGGAGGCAGTCGACATATTCGTCGAGGTCGTCGATCAGGTAGACCTGAGTCGAGTGCGGGCGTTTGCCGGAGATCGGTGAACGTGGCGGCTGTGGACGACCGTTCACGTTTTCCTGGTCGATCAGGTAGAACTCCAGCTCGAAGGCTGCGCAGATGGTCAAGCCCAGCTCGTCAAACTTTGCAACAACTTGACGGAGCACTTCGCGCGGATCGGCGAAGAACGGGTCGCCTTCGAGTTCGTGCATGGTCATCAACAGTTGCGCGGTAGGGCGCTTCTGCCATGGCTCGTTGCACAGGGTATCGGGGATTGGATAGCAGATCCGGTCGGCGTCGCCGATGTCCAGACCCAGGCCGGTGCTTTCCACCGTAGAGCCATTGATATCCAGAGCAAATAGAGAGGCCGGCAGGTTGATGCCTTTCTCGTAAACCTTGTGGAGGCTGGTGCGTTCGATGCGCTTGCCGCGCACCACACCATTCATATCCGCAATCAGAAGGTCAACGTACAGAACCTCAGGATGTTCCTTAAGGAACGCGTTCGCTTCGTTAAGCTGAACGGCACGCGGGGGTACCGACATGATGCAACACCTTTGTTGTTAAAAATATCAATCATTGATCTTTTCTGGTTTCAGTCAACCCGAACGGCCTGCCGAAGTCAAGCGAGGCCTTTTTTGCCCTAAAAAAGCGCTGCAAGGGCATTTATGGGGCACTTTGGGGCAGTTTTTTGTCCTTGGGACGCTTGGCACCCGCGGGCTTGAGCAGGCCGTGTTGTATTTTTTACGGGGGTGTTGTGTAAAAAAATGAACAAGGCTAAGCTCCGACCAAACCCATAACAGCAATAATACCGGGGTGCTTCATGTCTCGCCTGCCGTTAATCGGCATCACCGACTGCTCGCAACAGTCCGGTCTGCATGCTCATCACATCAGTGGCGACAAATCCGTCCGTAATGCAGCCAGCATGGCTCGTGGCGGGTCGACGAGGTTATCGTGCGCATCAGGCCCAACGGCAACGTCCGATATTCTGGACGCACGGGACAGCATCCTGTTTATGGCGTCTCCTTCCAATATAGATCCCTTTGAGTCCCAAAGCCTGTGCCGCTTCCAAAGCCGTGCTCATGATTCTGCACGCCTTGAATGTGCACAGGAAATGCAACGCCAGCGTAAAGGGCAGGTAAGCTCCTCTTTCATTGTCTATGCGCGGTGCCAGGCGTAAGCCGGTACTGCGCGCAAGCAAGCCCCCTTTAACGCGACGCCACGGCGTCAAACTTTGCCTGACACGATGTCAGGAGACTCAGCCCAGAGGCATTTATGAGTAACAACCTCGACCAGCTCACCGATTGGTTGAAAGACCACAAGATCACAGAAGTCGAATGCATGATCGGCGACTTGACCGGTATCACCCGGGGCAAGATCTCGCCGACCAACAAGTTCATCGCCGAAAAGGGCATGCGCCTGCCGGAAAGCGTTCTGTTGCAGACCGTGACCGGCGACTACGTCGAAGACGACATCTATTACGAACTGCTCGACCCGGCCGACATCGACATGATCTGCCGTCCCGACCAGAACGCCGTGTACCTGGTGCCATGGGCCATCGAGCCGACCGCCCAGGTGATCCACGACACCTACGACAAGCAAGGCAACCCGATCGAGCTGTCGCCGCGCAACGTGCTCAAGAAAGTCCTGAAACTCTACGCCGACAAGGGCTGGCAGCCGATCGTGGCGCCGGAGATGGAGTTCTACCTGACCAAACGCAGTGACGACCCCGACTATCCGCTGCAGCCGCCGATCGGCCGCTCGGGCCGTCCGGAAATCGGTCGTCAGTCGTTCTCCATCGAAGCGGCGAACGAATTCGACCCGCTGTTCGAAGACGTCTACGACTGGTGCGAACTGCAGGAGCTGGACCTCGACACGCTGATCCACGAAGACGGCACGGCGCAGATGGAAATCAACTTCCGTCACGGCGATGCACTGTCGCTGGCCGATCAGATTCTGGTGTTCAAGCGCACCATGCGCGAAGCCGCGCTCAAGCATGACGTGGCCGCGACCTTTATGGCCAAGCCGATGACCGGCGAGCCGGGCAGCGCGATGCACCTGCACCAGAGCATCATCGACATCGAGACCGGCAAGAACGTGTTCTCCAATGAAGACGGAACCATGAGCCAGCTGTTCCTGCACCACATCGGTGGTCTGCAGAAACTGATCCCGGAATTGCTCCCGCTGTTCGCACCGAACGTCAACTCGTTCCGCCGCTTCCTGCCGGACACTTCGGCGCCGGTGAACGTGGAGTGGGGCGAAGAAAACCGCACCGTGGGCCTGCGCGTACCGGATGCCGGGCCGCAGAACCGTCGGGTGGAAAACCGCCTGCCGGGCGCCGACGCCAACCCGTACCTGGCGATTGCCGCGAGCCTGCTTTGCGGTTACATCGGCATGGTCGAGGGCCTCAACCCGAGCGCGCCAGTGGTCGGTCGTGGCTATGAACGCCGCAACCTGCGCCTGCCGCTGACCATCGAGGACGCGCTGGAGCGTATGGAAAACAGCGCGACCATCGAGAAATACCTGGGCAAGACCTTCATCACCGGCTACGTCGCGGTCAAGCGGGCCGAGCATGAAAACTTCAAGCGCGTGATCAGTTCCTGGGAGCGTGAGTACCTGCTCTTCGCCGTCTGATACGCCGGGCGCGGTGGCCAGCCGCCGCGCCTTCACCGATAACAAGGAGAATTGGCATGACCAGCAACAACCCGCAAACCCGTGAGTGGCAAGCCCTGAGCAGCGATCACCACCTGGCCCCGTTCAGCGACTTCAAGCAGCTGAAAGAGAAGGGTCCACGGATCATCACCAACGCCAAGGGCGTGTACCTGTGGGACAGCGAGGGCAACAAGATCCTCGATGGCATGGCGGGTCTGTGGTGCGTGGCGATCGGTTATGGCCGCGATGAGCTGGCCGACGCAGCTGCCAAGCAGATGCGCGAACTGCCTTACTACAACCTGTTCTTCCAGACCGCGCACCCGCCGGCGCTGGAACTGGCCAAGGCCATCGCCGACGTGGCGCCGCAAGGCATGAACCACGTGTTCTTCACCGGTTCCGGCTCCGAAGGCAACGACACCATGCTGCGCATGGTTCGCCACTACTGGGCGATCAAGGGCCAGCCGAACAAGAAAGTCATCATCAGCCGCAAGAACGGTTACCACGGTTCGACCGTGGCGGGCGCGAGCCTGGGTGGCATGACCTATATGCACGAGCAGGGCGACTTGCCGATCCCGGGCATCGTCCACATTGCGCAGCCGTACTGGTTCGCCGAGGGCGGCGACATGTCGCCGGAAGAGTTCGGCATCTGGGCGGCCAATCAGCTGGAAGAGAAGATTCTCGAAGTCGGCGTGGACAACGTCGGTGCGTTCATTGCCGAGCCGATTCAGGGCGCTGGCGGCGTGATCATTCCGCCGGACACCTACTGGCCGCGCATCAAGGAAATCCTCGCCAAGTACGACATTCTGTTCGTCGCCGACGAAGTGATCTGCGGTTTCGGCCGTACCGGCGAGTGGTTCGGTTCGGATTTCTACGACCTGAAGCCGGACATGATGACCATCGCCAAAGGCCTGACCTCCGGCTACATCCCGATGGGTGGCCTGATCGTGCGTGATGAAGTGGTGAAAGTGCTCAACGAAGGCGGCGACTTCAACCACGGCTTCACCTACTCCGGGCATCCGGTGGCGGCGGCGGTGGGTCTGGAAAACATCCGGATTCTGCGCGACGAGAAAATTATCGAGAACGCGCACAACGAAACGGCACCGTATTTGCAGAAACGTCTGCGCGAACTCAACGATCACCCGTTGGTGGGTGAAGTGCGCGGGGTCGGTTTGCTGGGGGCGATCGAGCTGGTGCAGGACAAGGCCACTCGCAAGCGTTACGAAGGTCGGGGCGTGGGCATGATCTGCCGGCAGTTCTGCTTCGATAACGGCCTGATCATGCGCGCCGTGGGCGACACCATGATCATTGCGCCGCCGCTGGTGATCAGCAAGGCAGAAATCGATGAGCTGGTGACCAAGGCACGTAAATGCCTGGACCTGACCCTCAGTGCGTTGCAGGCCTAAGTGCTAGGCTTCGAGCGGGGGAGCTGCGGCGCTCTCGCTCGAAGGTGTCAGAAAGGTTGGCCTTTTCTTGAAAGACCGCCTCCGATCTTGCCAGACTAGCCGCGGTTCCAGTTGTCCGGGTTCGGCCGCTGAACAAAGTGGTTCAAAAAAGAAAAATTTGGAGCATGACGCATGAAGGCATTAGGTAAAAAGCTTGCTGGCAAGACTCTTCTCGCGCTGTCCGTCGCGGGCATGATGGCGGGTGCGGTTCACGCGGACGACAAGGTACTGCACGTTTACAACTGGTCCGACTACATCGCTCCGGACACCATCGCCAACTTCGAGAAAGAGTCCGGGATCAAAGTCGTCTACGACGTATTCGACAGCAACGAAACCCTGGAAGCCAAACTGCTGGCGGGCAAGTCCGGTTACGACGTGGTCGTGCCGTCGAACAACTTCCTGGCCAAGCAGATCAAGGCTGGCGTTTACCAGGAGCTGGACCAGTCCAAGCTGCCTAACTGGAAGAATCTGAACCAGGACCTGCTCAAGGCCGTGTCGGTCAGCGACCCGGGCAACAAGCACGCCTTCCCGTACATGTGGGGCTCGATCGGCATCGGTTACAACCCGGAGAAGGTCAAGGCTGCGCTGGGCGTCGACACTATCGACTCGTGGGACGTGCTGCTCAAGCCTGAGAACATCGCCAAGCTCAAGGGCTGCGGCGTGAGCTTCCTCGACTCGCCGACCGAAATGCTCCCGGTCGCGCTGCACTACCTGGGCCTGCCAACCGACAGCCAGAAGAAAGAAGACATCAAGAAAGCCGAGGAACTGTTCCTCAAGATTCGTCCTTCGATCACCTACTTCCACTCCTCCAAGTACATCTCGGACCTGGCCAACGGCAACATCTGCGTAGCGGTCGGCTACTCGGGTGACGTGCAGCAGGCCAAGTCCCGTGCCGCCGAGGCCGGTGACAAGGTCAAGGTCAGCTACGCCATTCCGAAGGAAGGTGCCGGCAGCTTCTATGACATGGTCGCGATTCCGAAAGATGCGGAAAACATCGACGGTGCCTACAAGTTCATGAACTACCTGCTGCAACCGAAAGTGATGGCCGAGATCACCAACGCTGTGCGCTTCCCTAACGGTAACGCCGAAGCGACCCAGTACGTGAACAAGGACATCACCGCCGATCCAGGCATCTACCCGCCAGCCGACGTGCAGGCCAAGCTGTATGCGATCGCCGACTTGCCGGCCGCTACCCAGCGTGAACTGACCCGCAGCTGGACCAAGATCAAATCCGGTAAATAAGCCGGTTTGAAGCAACAACCACTGGCCGTCGTCGCCGCGACGGCGGCCAGCGGATCAATTAAATGACAGGAAGTTTTGCAGGAACGGTTTTTCGAGGGTAAGTTGCGCGCCGGTTTGGTTGCCGGGCAGCCATGGCTGTCATGTAACGCGGGGCAACTTGGGCCCAACTAATTTAGAGGACCTCCACTTGCCTATTTTTTCTTCTTTGCGCAAAGCCCTGCTGGCCACTGCCGGCCTGACGATCGCTGTCGGAGCCCAGGCCGCCGGTACGGTGCATATTTATAACTGGTCGGATTACATCGGCGAGACCACCCTGGCCGACTTCGAGAAAGCCACCGGGATCAAACCGGTGTACGACGTGTTCGATTCCAACGAGACCCTGGAAGGCAAGCTGCTGGCCGGGCGTACCGGTTACGACGTGGTCGTGCCGTCGAACCATTTCCTCGGCAAGCAGATCAAGGCGGGCGCGTTCCAGAAGCTCGACAAGTCGCAGTTGCCGAATTATTCGAATCTCGATCCGGTGCTGCTCAAGCGCCTGGAACAGAACGACCCGGGCAACCAGTACGCCGTGCCGTACCTGTGGGGCACCAACGGCATCGGCTACAACGTCGAGAAAGTCAAAGCGGTGCTCGGCATCGACAAGATCGACTCCTGGAGCGTGCTGTTCGAGCCGGAGAACATCAAGAAGCTGCACAGCTGTGGCGTCGCGTTCCTCGACTCGGCCGATGAAATGATGCCGACCGTGCTCAACTACATGGGCCTGAACGCCAACAGCACCAATCCGAAAGACTACGCCAAGGCCACCGACAAACTGCTGGCCGTGCGTCCTTACGTTACCTACTTCCACTCGTCGAAATACATCGGTGATCTGGCCAATGGCGACATCTGCGTGGCCATCGGTTTCTCCGGCGATATCTTCCAGGCCAAACACCGTGCCGAAGAAGCCAAGAAGGGCGTGAACATCGCCTACTCGATCCCGAAAGAGGGCGGCGCGCTGTGGTTCGACATGCTGGCGATTCCAAAGGATTCGTCCAACGTCAAAGAGGCCCACGCCTTCATCAACTATTTGCTGAAACCTGAGGTGATCGCCCAGGTCAGTGATTACGTCGGTTACGCCAACCCCAACCCGGGGTCGGACAAGCTGATGGAACAGTCCATCCGCACCGACGAAGCGGTTTATCCACCGCAAGCAGTCCTCGACAAGACCTACGTGTCGGTCGAGTTGCCACCCAATATTCAGCGTTTGATGACCCGTAGCTGGACCAAGGTCAAGTCGGGCAAGTAAGGCACAAACTATCCTGGGTTCGTCCGCATGGGGCGAACTGCACTGTTTTTTTCTGGGAGTTTCGTAAATGGCAGTTGCCTCCGGCGCCTATAAGAAAGCCCTCGAGGGCGACCAGACACCTAAGCAGGTGTTGGTCAAAATCGACCGGGTCACGAAGAAGTTCGACGAGACGATTGCCGTGGACGATGTGTCCCTGGAAATCAAGAAAGGCGAGATCTTCGCCCTGCTCGGCGGCTCGGGATCGGGCAAATCCACGCTGCTGCGGATGCTGGCAGGGTTCGAACGGCCCACGGAGGGGCGCATTTTCCTCGACGGCGTCGACATCACCGACATGCCGCCGTACGAGCGACCGATCAACATGATGTTCCAGTCGTATGCCTTGTTCCCGCACATGACCGTGGCGCAGAACATCGCCTTCGGCCTCAAGCAGGACAAGATTCCCAACGCCGAGATTGATGCGCGCGTGGCCGAGATGCTCAAGCTGGTGCAGATGAGCCAGTACGCCAAGCGCAAGCCGCATCAACTGTCCGGCGGTCAGCGTCAGCGTGTGGCACTGGCGCGCTCGCTGGCCAAGCGGCCGAAGCTGCTGCTGCTCGACGAGCCGATGGGCGCACTGGACAAGAAACTGCGTTCGCAGATGCAACTGGAGCTGGTGGAGATCATCGAGCGCGTCGGCGTGACCTGCGTGATGGTGACCCACGACCAGGAAGAGGCCATGACCATGGCCGAGCGCATCGCGATCATGCACCTGGGCTGGATCGCCCAGATCGGCAGCCCGATCGACATCTACGAAACCCCGACCAGCCGTCTGGTCTGCGAATTCATCGGCAACGTGAACATCTTCGAAGGCGAAGTGATCGACGACGCCGAAGGCCACGCGACGATCACCTGCAAGGACCTCGACCGGCAGATCTACGTCGGCCACGGCATCAGCACCTCAGTGCAAGACAAGTCCGTGACCTACGCGATTCGTCCGGAGAAGCTGCTGGTCACCGCCGAAATGCCGACCTGCGAATACAACTGGTCGAGCGGCAAGGTGCATGACATCGCCTACCTCGGTGGCCACTCGGTGTTCTACGTCGAATTGCCGAGCGGCAAACTGGTGCAGTCGTTCGTCGCCAACGCCGAACGTCGCGGCCAGCGTCCGACCTGGGGCGATCAGGTTTACGTGTGGTGGGAAGACGACAGCGGCGTGGTACTTCGCTCATGAACATGCGCAAGTTCAAACGACGGCTCAACCGAATAATTCCCAATGGCCGGCAACTGGTCATCGGGGTTCCGTTCATCTGGCTGTTCCTGTTCTTCATGCTGCCGTTCTTCATCGTCCTGAAGATCAGCTTCGCTGAAGCCGACGTGGCCATCCCGCCGTACACCGAGATCTACACCTTCGCCGAGCAGAAGCTGCAACTGCTGCTGAACCTCGGCAACTACGCGATGCTGGGCGACGACGAGTTGTACATCGCCGCCTACCTGGGCTCGCTGAAGATGGCGTTCTTCAGCACGCTGCTGTGCCTGCTGATCGGCTACCCGATGGCCTACGCCATCGCCAGCGCCCGTAAAGAGCTGCAGACAGTGCTGGTGTTGCTGATCATGATGCCGACCTGGACCGCGATCCTGATCCGCGTTTACGCGTGGATGGGCATCCTCAGCAACAACGGCCTGCTCAACGGTTTCCTGATGAGCATGGGCTTTATCGACGAGCCGCTGCAGATCCTCAACACCAACCTGGCGGTCTATATCGGCGTGGTTTATTCGTACCTGCCGTTCATGATCCTGCCGCTGTACGCCAACCTGGTGAAGCACGATCAGAGCCTGCTGGAAGCCGCTTCCGATCTCGGTTCGAGCACCTTCAACAGTTTCTGGAAAATCACCATTCCGCTGTCCAAGAACGGGATCATCGCCGGCTGCATGCTGGTGTTCATCCCGGTGGTCGGCGAGTTCGTGATCCCGGAACTGCTTGGCGGCCCGGAAACCCTGATGATCGGTAAAGTGCTCTGGCAAGAGTTCTTCAACAACCGTGACTGGCCGGTGGCGTCCGCCCTGGCGGTGGTGATGCTGGCGATCCTGATTGTGCCGATCATCCTGTTCAACCGCAGTCAGGCCAAGGAAATGGAGGGCAAAGAATGAAACGCATCCGTTTCTCCAGCCTGATGCTGGTACTGGGTCTGTTGTTCATCTACCTGCCGATGCTGATCCTGGTGATCTACTCGTTCAACGCCTCGAAACTGGTGACCGTGTGGGGCGGCTGGTCGATCAAGTGGTACGTCGGCCTGCTCGACAACACCCAACTGATGGGCTCGGTGGTGCGCTCGCTGGAAATCGCCTGCTACACCGCGGTTGCGGCGGTGGCGCTGGGTACGCTGGCAGCGTTCGTGCTGACCCGCATTACCCACTTCAAGGGCCGCACGCTGTTCGGTGGCCTGGTGACCGCGCCGTTGGTAATGCCTGAGGTGATCACCGGTCTGTCGCTGTTGCTGCTGTTCGTGGCCATGGCGCAGATGATCGGCTGGCCGCAGGAACGTGGCATCGTCACCATCTGGATCGCCCACACGACGTTCTGTGCGGCGTATGTGGCGGTGGTGGTGTCGGCGCGTCTGCGTGAGCTGGACCTGTCGATCGAAGAAGCGGCGATGGATCTGGGGGCGCGGCCGTGGAAGGTGTTCTTCCTGATCACCATCCCGATGATCGCGCCGTCGCTGGCAGCGGGCGGCATGATGTCGTTCGCTCTGTCGCTGGACGATCTGGTACTGGCGAGCTTCGTTTCCGGCCCGGGTTCGACCACGCTGCCGATGGAAGTGTTCTCGGCGGTGCGTCTGGGCGTGAAGCCTGAGATCAACGCCGTGGCCAGTCTGATTCTGCTGGCAGTGTCGATCGTGACGTTCCTGGTGTGGTTCTTCAGCCGCCGTGCCGAAGAAGCGCGCAAGAAAGCCATCCAGCAAGCCATCGAAGAAGGCGCCGCCGATTCGTGGAAGCAACCGGACGTGCGCCGCGCGCCTGCACCGGAAGCGGCTTAAAGCAAACTCGGGTTGGCCCCTTTATCAAGGCCAACCCAAATCCAACTGTGGGAGCGAGCCTGCTCGCGAAAGCGGTGCGTCATTCAACATCAATGTTGATTGATACGCCCCCTTCGCGAGCAGGCTCGCTCCCACAGTTGGTTTCAGGAAGTCCAGGGAGATTGGCGAATGACTTCAACAAAGTTCATCGGTTTGAACCCCGGCTCCTGATCCACCAGCACATCGGTCTTCACGTTGCCGAACGTGGTCTGCGGACGATGGCGCAAGCCGTCGGCAAACGCGCAGATGATGCATTCCTTGAAACCTTCCCCGCGTGGATGCGCATGCACCACCGCCTCGCGCTGGGTGCTGCTGAACGTCGCGTAATCCATCCCCAACACGTCCATCTCGACCCCGGCGGTGACCAGCGCGACGGTCGGCCGCAAGTGCTTTGGCACGCCTGGCGTGGTGTGCAGGGCAATCGACAGCCAGACCTGCTCGATGTCGTCATCACTCAGCCCGTACGGTTTGAGAAACGCCGCTGCCGCGTTGGCGCCATCCACTTCGAAACGCTCGTCGGCACTGCGATAGCCCTCGACCAGACCGAGGTCGTGGAACATCGCGCCGACATACAGCAGCTCCGGGTTGTAGGCCAGTTGCTGGCGCTCGCCGCTCAATGCGCCGAACAGAAACACCCGGCGCGAGTGGTGGTAGAGCAGGTCGGTTTCGATGTCGCGAATGTATTCGGTGGTGGCCCGGGCGAGGGAGCTGTCGGGGATCTTGATGCCGGCAATGGTCGTGCTCATGAAGGTATCCTCATCGAAAACGCCGTCGTGGCGCTGATGGACAAAGTCTGTTCCCCAAGGCACTAAACGGACAATCAACGCATGGCTGCGATCCTTGCCAATCAACCTGCAAATCGTGCCAACCTCGCTTGTTGAACCTGGATTGGCTAGGGTTGGTTCAATCAACAAGGCAGGCACGGCCCATGTGGGAGCGGGCTTGCTCGCGAAAGGGCCCTCACATTCAACTTACCTGTTGAATGACACACCGCTTTCGCGAGCAAGCCCGCTCCCACAGGGATTTGTGTTTGCCACAGGCATTGAGGACATTGGAGGCTCATGAACAAAACCATCGCGATCGTGGTATTCCCCGGCGTGCAGGCGCTGGATGTCAGCGGGCCGATGGATGTGTTCGCCGAGGCCAACCGGTTTCTGCCGCCCGAGGATCACTATCAGTTGGAGGTGATCGGCCTCGAACGCGGGCCGATGGCTTGTTCCAATGGCCTGAGCATCAGCGCTCACCGGCACTTCAGCGAAGCGCTGGACGCTTGTGATTTGTTGGTGGTCGCTGGCGGGCCGCAGTTGCCGTTCATGGATTTCGGCAAAAGCTTCGACACCTGGCTGCGTGAGGCCTGCGCCCGTGCACGGCGCTTCGGCTCGATCTGCAACGGCGCGTTCATGCTGGCGCGGGCGGGACTGCTGGAAGGGCGCACCGTGACCACCCACTGGAACGATGCCGAAGCCTTGGCACAGCTGTGTCCATCGACCCGAGTCGAGGCCGATCGCCTGTACGTCGAAGACGGTGCGCTCTACACCTCGGCCGGGGTCACCGCCGGGATCGATCTGTCGTTGTACCTGTTGGCCCGCGATCACGGCGCTGAAGTGGCGCTGATTGTGGCCAAGCGGCTGGTGGTATTCACCCAGCGTTCTGGCGGGCAATCGCAGTTCAGCCCGTTCCTCACGCCGCACGCGGAGCCGACGTCGGCGGTGGCGATGGTGCAGTTATATGTGCTGGCCAACCTCACCGGGGATCTGACGATTGCCGATCTGGCGAATGCGGCGAACATGAGTGCGCGCAACTTCTCCCGGGTGTTCGCTCGCGAAGCCCGGGTCACCCCGGCGGAGTTCGTCGAAAGTGCGCGAGTGGATGCGGCGCGAGTACTGCTGGAAAGCACCACGGCACCGCTGAAGACCGTGGCCTATCAGTGCGGGTTTCGCGATGCGCAGCACATGCGCAGTGTGTTCAATCGGCGGTTGGGGGTGACACCGCAGCAGTTTCGGCTGAATTTTGCGCTGATGCTCTGAAGGTCTCTTGTGTTCTTAAGGGCCCCATCGCTGGCAAGCCAGCTCCCACAGGTTTCTCGGGTATTCACATAATCTGTGTTCACTGAAAATCCTGTGGGAGCTGGCTTGCCAGCGATGGGGCCAGACCAGCCAGCACAAAACTACTGGGCAGCCCGCGCCGGCAACAGCTTCAAGGTACTGCGAGTATTGGCCGTCACCTCTTCCTCGCTGAAATGCGCCTGCACGAACATCCCCTCGACGTACTCTTCAGCCTGATCGTCATAGTGGCTGTCGAACGGCACACCGCTCTGGCCGACCGGGTTGATGGTCAGGCTGTGCGCCGGGTCGGCGAAGTCGACCAGCCGCCGCGTCGAAGGCCCGTAAGTCACCGGCCACGGCGCCGGGCCGAGCTTGGCCGAGAGGTTGTTCGGCACTTCGTGGCTACCCGGCGCGGCGAACGGCCCGACGTTGAAGATGTGATCCAGCGGCTTCTGCTGACCCAACGGATGACCGTGAGTCAGGGTGTGCGCCGTGCCCCATTGCCAGTCGGACGGATTGTCGCCGAGGGTCTGTTTCAGGTGCGTCATGCTCGCCTGCCACGCCGCTTTGACGACGTCGGCGCGAGTCTCCTTGTTCGGCGTGTTGTGGTTGTCCCACCAGGGTGAATCGGCGTTCGCCGCCAGTCGCGGCAGGGCGGCATCGATCACCCGGGTCGACAGCAGGGTCTCGAAGAAATCGTTGCCCAGCTCATCACGCATCGCCGCATCGGCGAGATCGTAGAGGAACTGGTTGAACACTGTGGCGTTGACCGAATCCAGCGGATAGTCGCCCGGCCACTGCGCCAATTGCTCGACCAGTTTCAGTTGCGCCGGATCACTCACCACTTCACGCAACACCTGCAGCAACGGCGCCAGGGTGCGCGGGCCGTAGGCGGTAGTGGTGCCCAGTTGCAGTTTCTGGTTGGCTTCGTTGCTCCATTTCACGCTCTTGTCGCTGAGCTGGCGATTGAGCTGCTGTCCGCGATCGGCGAGGTTGTAGTAACCGGGAATCTCCATCGCGGTCGGCGACAGTGGCTGGAAGTTGGCCGAGACGATGTAGCCGCGCGCCGGGTTTTCTTCCTGCGGGTTGGCGCTGAACGGGTAGTAGCCGTCCTTGTCTGCCTGATTGCTGCTGCCGTCGAGAATGAACTCCGGCTTCACCTCGGCCGGGCGTTTCGGCAACAGCGCCGAGGCCCACCAGGCAATGTCACCCTTGGCGTTGGCGTAGACGATGTTCAGCCCCGGTGCCTGCACCTTGGTCGCGGCGGCGCGGGCCTTGGCCAGGGTGTCGGCGCGGTTGAGCTGGTAGAAGCCTTCGAGGATCGGGTTCGGCGTTTCGAGGAACGCCCACCACATGGCGATCGGCGTTTTACCGGTGGCAGTGCCGAGGGCGTCGTTGACGATCGGGCCATGGGGCGACTGGCGCAAGGTCAGCGTCACCGGCGCCTGGCCCTTCACCGCGATCTGCTGCTGGGTGCTGAGCAGATCGGTCCACTGGCCGTGGTACCAGACCTGATTCGGGTTGTCCGGGTTGACCTTCTCGGCGATCAGATCCAGATCGTCGTTCTGGAACATGGTCAGGCTCCAGCCGAAATCCAGGTTGTGCCCCAGGAATGCGAACGGCACCAGCGCCTGATGATGGCCGTAGAGCTCAAAGCCCGGTGCCGACAGTTGCGCCTCGTACCACACCGACGGCACCGAGAAGCGAATATGCGGATCACCGGCCAACAGCGGTTTGCCGCTCTGGCTACGGCTGCCGGCAATCACCCAGGCGTTGCTGCCTTCGAATTGCGGCAGGCCGTTTTCAATCAGCGCCTGCTCGCTGAGGCGGGCGAGGGCGTTGAGGTCTTTCCAGTCACCGGCGGCGAGGGTCGGAGTCTTGTTGGCGTGACCTTTGGCGAGCACGCCTTTGGGCTGCCAGTCGAGGTCGAAGACGTTGAGGTAATCGGCGCCGAGTTGATCGCGCACGTAGGTCAGCAGTGGCTCGGTGCGAAACGCCGCGGCGAAGCTGTAGGCCATGTAACCGGCGACGCTGATGCTGTCTTCGGCGGTGAACGGCCGCTTGGGGATGCCCAGCACGTCGAACTCGATCGGCGCGACGTGGCTGTCCTGATATTGGTTGATGCCGTCCAGATAGGCTTGCAGGGCCTTCCACGCGGGTGACTGTTTATCGAGACTGGCGACATAACGGGCGGCGCGTTCACGGATGCGCAGGCTGCGAAACAGTTTGTCGGTGTCGAGCAGCTTCGGCCCTAGCACTTCGGCCAACTCGCCACGCGCGAGGCGGCGCATGGCTTCCATCTGGAACAGGCGATCTTGAGCGTGCACGTAGCCGAGGGCGCGATACAGATCGGTTTCGTTTTCGGCGCGGATGTGCGGCACCCCGCGTTCGTCGTAACGCACCGTCACCGAACCTTGCAGGTTGCGCAGCTCCACCTGGCCCTGACGCGTGGGTTGCTTGCTGTAGAGGTAGGCACCGACGCTGGCGAGCAGGACAACGATGAGCAAGGCAAGAACGGTGAAGACGCGTTTCATGGTGACTCCTTGTGCATGCGGGATTGCCGCCCGTCGGGCTGCAAACAATTAGCACAGACCTTCCGTGCCGTGCATCGCTGTCCTCGAAAAGTCCGGAATGCCTTACTGCGCCAGCACCGGCCAAGGGCAATAACACCCGACCGCCAGGGTGTGCGTGGCGTTGACCGGTCGATCATCCATCAGCGCGTTGAGGATCGGTTCAATAAAGCTGTTGCTGGAGTTGCAGGTCAGGCCTTCGCTGTAGGGGCCGAAGTACGCCAGTTTGCCGCTGCGGTCCCAGATCGCCACGGCGGGGCTGGCGGGGATCTGTTCGGAGCCGGGCAGCACCGTGATGGTTTTCAGATTGCCGAGGGTGGCGGGCAACTGGCCGTGGCTGCCGACGCGCTGCACCGCAAAGAACTCCACGCCGCGCGGGCCGAACTGCTCGACCATTTCCGTCAGGTGCTGTTGATTGCCAACGTTGCACGGGCAGGCCGGATCCCAGAAGTGCACGAGGCGGATTTTGCCGGGGCCGGCCAGCTCATCCGGCAGACGCAGCGAATCACCGGAAAACACCGCGGTGTGCTGACTGAACGCACGCAGATAACGCCCCTGAAACCAGTCGTACGCCGCCCACAGTACCCCGGCACACAGAAGCGCGAGCAGGCTGGCAAACAGTGCGGTGCGGTAGGGCGAGCGCATGGTTTTTCGATCCTCGAAGGGGGGCTAGCTTGCCATGCTTGCCGCAACAGATGAATATCGCAGGCCGATAAAGTCTGTTTACCGCTTTGGAATACCCGCATGCCTGACACTTTCGATGCCGATCATTTACGCGCCAGCCTAAAGCCTTTGGCCCAGTGGCAGCCGTTGTCGGATGAGGCGAAAGCGTATCAGCGGTTTTATAAAACCGACTTCCCCGAGCGCGATGTCTGGCGCGGCATGGGCCGGTTCGAAGTGGACGGGTATGAGCTGGTCAGCCATTGCTGGTGGCCGGAGAAGGTCAAGGGCACGCTGTTTCTGCTGCACGGTTTTTACGATCACACCGGGCTGTATCGGCATGTCATCGAGTGGGCACTGGATCAGGATTTTGCTGTTATTGCCTGCGACTTGCCGGGGCATGGTTTGTCGAGTGGGCCGCGGGCGAGCATCCGTGATTTCTCCGAATATCAGGACGCCTTGCAGGCGTTGTTCGCCGAAGCCGGTTCGATTGCCCTGCCGCAACCCTGGCACCTGTGCGGGCAAAGCACCGGCGGCGCGATCGTCGTCGACCATGTACTCAATCATGGCGAGGGCAGCCCGGCGCAAGGCCATTTGATTCTGTTGGCGCCGCTGGTACGTCCGCGCGCCTGGGGCTGGTCGCAGCTCAGTTATTACCTGCTGAGGCCTTTCGTGCGAGGCATCGCCCGGCGCTTCAGCGAGAACTCCAACGACCCGGATTTCCTGCCGTTTCTGCAGGCCGATCCGTTACAGCCCAAACGCTTGCCGACCGCGTGGGTCGGTGCGCTGTCGCGCTGGATCATCCGCGTCGAACACGCGAAAAAAAGTCCGCGACGGCCGCTGATCATTCAGGGGCAGGCGGACATGACCGTGGATTGGCAGCACAACTTGCAGGTGCTGAAGTGGAAGTTCGACCGGCCGCAGATTCTGCTGCTGCCGCAGGCGCGGCATCATCTGGCGAATGAGACGCTGGAAATGCGCGAGGAGTATTTCGAGTTTCTGAACAAGCGAATTAGGGGGCGGAATCTTCAGTGATTCCGAGGGCCTCATCGCGAGCAGGCTCACTCCTACATTTGATCGCGGTCTCCTGTAGGAGTGAGCCTGCTCGCGATGGCGGTCTGAAAGGCGATAAAGATTACTGGCTGAGGTTCGAGGCGCTTTGCCCCACCGCCAACCCCGCCCGGATCGCTGCCAGCGCCGCCTGGTAATAGGCCTTGCCCTCGCTGGACTCGGCGAAGGTCGCGAACTGCTCCAGTTCGTCATCCGACAGATCGCGATAAACGTAGAGCAGCGTGTTGTTCAAATCAGCACCGATCTGCTCCATCAGGCGCTGGCGCTGACCGTTCAACATGCCTTGCGCCTGACCGCCACCGAGCAGGCCGGGGATCATCGAGCTCAAACTGTCCGCCGCCACCCCGGCAATCGCCAGGCTGACCTCGGCACCGGCCTCGCGCGCCGGCAGCGCTTGCGCCAGATGGCCGATGATCAGCAGGCGGCTGTCGCTGGCCTGCATCTTCGGCAGGCCCTTGGCGTTCTTCGCCAGTTGATCGCGACGGGTGGCGAGCAATTCAGCGGCGACGATTTTCTTGCCCAGCGGCGATTGAAAAAAAGTCAGCGCCGGTTGTGGATCGGCAAGGTGCTGGCGCAGTTGCGCTTCGGCACGCTGATCCATGGCCTGGGGGGCGAAGCGCTGGTTGCTGTTGTTGACCAGGGCTTGAAACACCGCCGGCGGCAGGTTGTTCTGGTAGCGCTGCTGCGCGGCACTCAGGGCATCATTGAAATGCGCACGTTGATCTGGCCAGCCGGCGATCTTGTACAGCTGATCGTGGCCGTCCGCCCAGGCGGGCAAAACGCAGAACATCAACAGTGAAAAAAGCAAACGGCGCATAGGGACTCCTGTCAGCAGCGGACTATTCTCCGTGCGGTGCCGGTACTTGTCGAGAATTCGTAGCAAGCCGCTGCGTGGCTCTGTCGGATTTCCTGCCGCCGGCATACTATGCGCGCCATGCAAATATCCTCTGAACACCCGCTGCTGTTACGCATCGTCGACGACCTGGCCGAACACGGCTGGTCGCAGCAGAACATTTTCCTGCCCGCAGGTTTGACCCGCGAGCTGGCGGCCGAGTGCCGCAAACGTGAGGCCGAGGGTGAACTGGCGCCGGCGGCGGTGGGCCGTGGGCCGTTTTCGGAGATTCGCGAGGGTATTCGCGGCGACCACATCCAGTGGATCGACCCGGGCCAGGCCGAGGCCAGCGACCGTTATCTGAGCCTGATGGACAGCCTGCGCGAGGCGCTCAATCGCGGGCTGTTCCTCGGGCTCGAGGATTTCGAGTGCCACTTCGCCCTGTATCCGCCGGGCGCGTTTTACCGTAAGCACGTTGATCGTTTTCGCGACGACGACCGGCGCATGGTCTCGGCGGTGGTCTATCTCAATGACGCGTGGCTGCCGGAAGACGGCGGTCAGTTGCGCATGTATCTGAACGATGAACGGGTGCATGACGTGCAGCCCACCGGCGGCTGTCTGGTGGTGTTCCTCTCCGGTGAGGTGCCGCATGAAGTGCTGCCGGCGCACCGCGAACGCCTGTCGTTGACGGGCTGGTTCCGCCGCCGTGGCAACGAGCCGTTCTGATATGCAGAAGATTCTGGTCAGCCGCTGCCTGTTGGGCCACCGCGTGCGTTACGACGGCGGAGCCAGCGGGCCGTTCGATCTGCTCGAACAGTGGATAGCCGAAGGGCGTGTGGTGCCGCTGTGTCCGGAAGTGGCTGGCGGTTTGCCGACCCCACGGGCAGCGGCGGAAATCCCCGGCGGGCAGGGCACCGAAGTGCTCGATGGCACGGCGGCGGTGATCACCACCGAAGGCGAGGACGTCAGCGCGCAGTTTCTCGACGGCGCGTGGCAGGCGCTGGCGCTGGTGCAAAAGCACGGCATCCGCGTCGCGGTGCTCAAGGCCAACAGTCCTTCCTGCGGAAACTTGCTGACCTATGACGGGACGTTCAGTGGCGTCAAAGTCTCTGGCGAAGGCGTGACGGCAGCATTGCTCAAGCGCCATGGTGTGCAGGTCTTCAGCGAGCTCGAATTGTCTGAGGCCGCAATCGCCCTGACCCACCTCAACTAAAAAACTCCACAAAATCCTTGTGGGAGCGGGCTTGCTCGCGAATGCGGTGTGTCATTCAAAGATGATGTTGACTGACACACCGCATTCGCGAGCAAGCCCGCTCCCACAGGGTTTATGTATTTACCTGGACTCGGTGAGCCACTTTTGCGACAGCGCCGCCAACCGCCCATCCGCCTTGATCCGCTGCAATGCACCCGCAAGGCTCGCCTGAAACGCCGGATTACCCTTCTGAAACGGAATCGCCAACTCCACCGGCACCGCCGTCTTCGGCTTCTCCTCGGTCAGCGCCTGTACCAGCACCATCGGTCGAGGCTGCTCATCCTTCTTCGCCAGCAGCTGCGAATCGACCTTGCCGTAAGGCTCGCTGACGTCGAAACGATCCTTGAGTTCAGGTGTCAGTGCTATGTGGTTGAGCGCGACGTCGTACTTGCCGCTTTCAACGCCCTGGAGCAGGTCGGCTTCGTCGGTGACGATGAAGTCGGCGCGCACATCCAGCTCGTTGGCCAGCAGTTGCCCAAGCTCGACCTCGAACCCCGTGAGTGTGTCGCCATCCTTGAAATTGAAGGGCGGTGTATTAGCCTCAAGGGCAATGCGCAACTCGCCACGGTCGTTGACGTCATCAATCAGTTCGGCGTGAGCCAGAGGGCTCAGAAGGGGTAGCAGGCAGATCAGGCCAGGCAGAAAGCGCATGGTCACTCCTTTGAAATCATTATTGCGATGCTCTGAGTCAGGCTCGCTTTGCTATGGTTGTCGAGTGCCTTCGACAACGAATGGTCATGAAGTTGTCATGACCGCGCGGATTTTACGGAAAAACTGGAGAAGAGAATGAAAACGTTTATGTCACGAGCAGCCTTGGCTGGCCTGTTGATGGGTGTTTCAGTGCTGGCCAGTGCAGCGACCCCGGCACCCAAGGGCGCCGAAGTGTTCATCGTTTCTCCCGAAGACGGGGCCACGGTTTCTCAGGAGTTCAAGGTCAAGTTCGGGGTCAAGGACGTTGCGCTGGCACCCGCCGGTGACGTCACCAAGAACACCGGGCACCATCACCTGCTGATTGATGCCAAGGAAATCGTTCCGGCCGGTTCCGTCGTGCCGACCGACGCCAACCACATGCACTTCGGCAAGGCACAGACCGAGGCTACGATCAAACTGGCCCCGGGCAAGCACACCTTGCAACTGGAGCTGGGCGACAGCGGCCACATGGCGTTCGATCCGCCGATCGTGTCGAAAAAGATCACCGTCAACGTCGAATGACGTTTTCGCACGCATGAAAAAGGGAGCCCGAAGGCTCCCTTTTTTTGTCGCTCAGCGTCGGATCAGAACAACACGCGGCTACGGATGGTGCCGTTGACGTGTTGCAGTTTCTCTTGCGCCAGCTCCGAGTACTCGGCGTCGACGTCGATCACCACGTAACCGACTTTCTCGTTGGTCTGCAGGAACTGACCGGAGATGTTGATACCGTTTTCGGCGAAGACCTTGTTGATCTCGCTCATCACACCCGGGATGTTCTCGTGGATGTGCAGCAGGCGGTGCTTGCCAGGGTGAGCCGGCAGGGCCACTTCCGGGAAGTTCACCGACGAAACGGATGTGCCGTTGTCGCTGTACTTGACCAGTTTTTCCGCCACTTCCAGACCGATGTTGGCCTGTGCTTCGGCAGTCGAACCACCGATGTGCGGGGTCAGGATCACGTTGTCCAGGCCACGCAGCGGGCTTTCGAACTCTTCGTCGTTGGAGCGTGGCTCCACCGGGAATACGTCGATGGCCGCGCCGATCAGGTGCTTGTCCTTGATCGCGTCCGCCAGCGCGTCCAGCTCGACCACGGTGCCGCGCGCGGCGTTGATCAGGATGCCGCCCTTCTTGATGGCGCGGATTTCCTTCTCGCCGATCATCCACTGGGTCGCAGCGGTTTCCGGAACGTGCAGAGTGACGATGTCGGACATGCCCAGCAGCTCGTGCAGGTTGCCGACCTGAGTGGCGTTGCCCAGCGGCAGCTTGGTCACGGTGTCGTAGAAGAACACCTGCATCCCTAAGCCTTCCGCCAGAACCGACAGCTGAGTACCGATCGAGCCGTAGCCGACGATGCCGAGTTTCTTGCCACGGATCTCGAAGGAGTTGGCTGCGGACTTGATCCAGCCGCCACGGTGGCAGGAAGCGTTTTTCTCAGGGATGCCGCGCAGCAGCAGGATCGCTTCGGCCAGTACCAGTTCCGCGACGGAGCGGGTGTTGGAGTACGGCGCGTTGAACACGGCGATACCGCGCTCGCGGGCAGCACTCAGGTCAACCTGGTTGGTGCCGATGCAGAAACAGCCGACCGCGACCAGCTTCTTCGCGTGATCGAAGATCTCTTCGGTCAGTTGGGTGCGCGAACGAATGCCGATGAAGTGAGCGTCAGCGATCTTTTCCTTGAGCTCGGCTTCCGGCAAGGAGCCTGTCAGGTATTCGATGCTGGTGTAGCCCGCCGCCTTGAGGACGTCGACAGCCGATTGGTGGACGCCTTCGAGAAGAAGGAACTTGATCTTGCTCTTATCGAGAGAAGTCTTGCTCATCTGCGTAAACCTGTATCCCGGAGAAAAATGGCAGGAAATGGTCAACAGACATTGACCTGGACGACAAGAAAGCCGTCACCGCAGAACTGGCCTTGGGCACTGGCCTGCGGGGTCGATATGCTAGCATAGCCACCCTGCTAAACACTCATTCCTGCGACGTGAAGCGTCTTCAGGATGACCATGAATTGTTCGAGAGTTCTGTCGATGACCAATCCTGCCCTGATTGATGAACTGAAGACCCTGGTCGAGCCTGGCAAGGTCCTGACCGACGCCGACTCCCTGAACGCGTACGGCAAGGATTGGACCAAGCACTTCGCGCCCGCGCCAAGCGCCATCGTGTTTCCCAAGACCATCGAACAGGTGCAGGCCATTGTCCGTTGGGCCAACACCCATAAAGTGGCGCTGGTGCCGTCGGGCGGGCGCACCGGGCTGTCCGCCGCCGCCGTTGCCGCGAATGGCGAAGTGGTCGTCTCGTTCGACTACATGAACCAGATTCTCGACGTGAACCTCACTGACCGCACCGCCGTGTGTCAGCCGGGCGTGGTCACCGAGCACTTGCAGAACGTCGCCGAAGAAAACGGCCTGTACTACCCGGTGGACTTCGCGTCGGCCGGTTCCAGTCAGATTGGCGGCAATATCGGCACCAATGCCGGCGGGATCAAGGTGATTCGCTACGGCATGACCCGTAACTGGGTCGCCGGCCTGAAAGTGGTTACCGGCAAGGGCGATGTGCTGGAGCTGAACAAGGACCTGATCAAGAACGCTACCGGTTACGACTTGCGCCAGTTGTTCATCGGCGCCGAAGGCACCCTCGGCTTTGTGGTCGAAGCGACCATGCGTCTGGATCGCGCGCCGAAAAACCTCACCGCGATGGTCCTCGGCACCGCCGACTTCGACTCGATCATGCCGGTGCTGCACGCCTTCCAGGGCAAACTCGACCTGACCGCGTTCGAATTCTTCTCCGACAAGGCCCTGGCCAAAGTGCTGGGCCGTGGCGACGTACCGGCGCCGTTCGACACCGAGTGCCCGTTCTATGCGTTGCTGGAATTCGAAGCAACCAGCGAAGAAGTGGCCAACACCGCGCTGGAAACCTTCGAACACTGCGTCGAGCAGGGCTGGGTGCTGGACGGCGTGATGAGCCAGAGCGAAACCCAGCTGCAGAACCTGTGGAAGCTGCGCGAGTACATCTCCGAAACCATCTCGCACTGGACACCGTATAAGAACGACATTTCGGTCACCGTTTCTAAAGTGCCAGCGTTCTTGCAGGAAATCGACGCGATCGTTGGCGAATACTACCCGGACTTCGAAATCGTCTGGTTCGGCCACATCGGCGACGGCAACCTGCACTTGAATATTCTCAAGCCGGATAACCTGAGCAAGGACGAGTTCTTCGCCAAGTGCGCGACCGTCAACAAGTGGGTGTTCGAAACCGTCGAGAAATATAACGGCTCGATTTCCGCCGAACACGGCGTGGGCATGACCAAGCGCGACTACTTGACCTACAGCCGTTCTCCGGTCGAAATCGAGTACATGAAAGCGGTCAA
Organism: Pseudomonas sp. JAI115; assembly: GCF_014200835.1. NCBI lineage: Bacteria > Pseudomonadati > Pseudomonadota > Gammaproteobacteria > Pseudomonadales > Pseudomonadaceae > Pseudomonas > Pseudomonas sp. JAI115. Next base: position 20,868 of record NZ_JACHCY010000004.1, on the reverse strand, counting down.
AGCGGTGTTCGACCCCAACGGCATCATGAACCCGGGCAAGATCTTCGCGGTTTGATTGGCAATCCCCTGAATCAATGAAGGCAGGAGTCGGTAAATGAGCTATCAGCACCAGTACGTCGACGGCACGCGCATTCACTTCCCGATCGGGAAAGTGGTGTGCATTGGCCGTAATTATGCCGAACACGCCAAGGAACTGGACAACCCGGTGCCTACCGAGCCGTTGCTGTTCATCAAGCCAGGCAGTTGCGTGGTGCCACTGGAAGGCGGCTTCAGCATTCCGACCGAGCGCGGCTCGGTGCACTACGAAGCGGAAATCGCCGTGTTGATCGGCAAGCCGCTGTCGACCAAGCCGAGCCGCGAAGAAGTGCTCGACGCGATCTCCGGTTTCGCTCCGGCGCTGGACCTGACCCTGCGCGACAAACAGGCCGAGCTCAAGTCCAAGGGCCTGCCGTGGGAAATCGCCAAGTCGTTCGACGGCGCGGCGGTGATTGCCCCGTTCGTGGTCGGCAGCACTTTCCCTGACCTGACCGACATCGGCATTCGCCTGACCATCAACGGTGAAGTGCGTCAGGACGGCAACAGCAGCGCGATGCTCAACCCGATCGTGCCGATGATCCAGCACATGGCCGGCTGCTTCTCGCTGCAGGCCGGCGACGTGATCCTCACCGGCACGCCAGTGGGCGTCGGCCCGCTGAATGTCGGTGACGACATCGTGCTGGAACTGGTTGGCGCGAGCAGCTTCAGCAGCAGCGTTCGCTAACCGCGAAACCGTAACACCCTGTGGCAGCGAGCCTGTTGTGGTGAGGGGATTTATCCCCGATGGCCTGCGCAGCAGTCCCAGTTTTTGGGGCCGCTTCGCAGCCCATCGGGGATAAATCCCCTCACCACAGTGCTCGCTCCCACATTGCTTTGTGGTGTCCTGAAGAAGGTTGGCGGCACACGCCAATCCCGCCATTTGCCGTTTTTTTCACATCCTGTCCGGATAATTCCTCGCATTCTGGCGTCTGAGCCGGCCTCTTTGTGCTATTACCCTTAGCCTGAATTTTCGGAACGCGTCCCTGATGTCAGCTCACACTCAGCTCAATCCTCCTCGTCGCTCACGTTTCGCCCTGCGCTGGTATGTCTGGCTGTTGCTGGTGCTTGCCGCCGCGTATGGCCTGGCGTTTGCCATGCACTGGGACGACCGTGGCCTGCTGTGGCTGCGCGAGCGCTTCGAGAGCCAGACCGAGCAAAAGGCGAGTATCTGGCTGCCGGACTATCGGGCGGTGATCGACGGCAAACTGCTGCCGGGCATGGAAAAGGACGAGGCCTCGGACCTGTCCTACAACCCGCAGACCAAAACCCTGTTTTCGGTGATGGGCAAGAATCCGTTTCTGGTCGAACTGACCCTGCAGGGTGATGTGCTGCGCAAGATGCCGCTAGTGGGCTGGAGCAATCCGGAGGGCGTGACCGTGATGGAAAACGGCCTGATGGCGATCGTCGATGAGCGCGAACACCTGCTGACCATCGTCAAGGTCGATGCCAACACCCGCGAGCTGAATATCGCCGACTTCCCGAAATACGATCTCGGTCCGTCGAAAAACCAGAACAAGGCATTCGAAGCAATCACCTGGGATCCGCACAATCAACAGCTACTGCTGGGCGAAGAGCGTCCGCCGGCGCTGTTTACCTGGAAGAGCGACGGCAGCCAGATCCTCAAGGGCGACAAGCAGAAGCTGGCCAGCGATGAACTGGATATCCGCAACCTGTCGGCGCTGGCGATCGACCCGCGTACCGGCCACACCCTGGTGCTGTCTGCCGATTCGCATCTGTTGTTGGAGCTGGACGAGAAGGGCGAGCAGGTCAGCTTCATGACCCTGCTTGGCGGCTTCAATGGTTTGAAGGACACCATCCCCCGCGCCGAAGGCGTGACCATGGACGACGCCGGTACGCTGTACATGGTCAGCGAGCCGAACCTGTTCTATCGCTTCGAAAAGCACAAGTAAGCCCATCGCGGTCGGCTTGTGGTCGCAGGCAAGTGGCCATTAAGCTTCAGTTCAGACAGGCGTGATATTTCATCCGCCTGTTTTGATCCCGAGCCTGCCCGAATGCGTCGACTTGCCCGCCCCAAGCCCCTGTTTATCATCCTGTCGGTTGTTGTCCTGATCGTGTTGATCGCGATCGGCCAATACCTGCGCCTGTTCGAGCGCGCCTGGTTCAATCTGCATACCTTGTGGCAGCCGTTGAGCAGCGAGGCCATTGGTCTGGATCAATACCGGGTCGAGGTCGAGGCCAGGATCATCGACGGCCTGAACGACGATGTCTCGGCGCTGACCTACGATCCGGTGCGCAAAAGCCTGTTCACCGTGACCAACAAGAATGCCGAGCTGGTCGAGTTGTCGCTCGAAGGCAAAATCCTGCGGCGTATCGCGCTGATCGGCTTCGGCGATCCTGAAGCGGTGGAGTTCATCAGCGCCGACACCTATGTGATCACCGACGAGCGCCAGCAACGCCTGATCAAAGTCCATTTGGAGCGGGACACCACGTTCCTCGATGCGGCGGACGCTGAACAGATGACCTTGGGCGTGCACATGAGCGGTAACAAGGGCTTCGAAGGTCTGGCGTATGACTCGGTGGGCAAGCGCCTGTTCGTCGCCAAGGAGCGTGACCCGATGCTGATTTATGAGGTGCACGGTTTTCCGCACTTCAACCCGGAAAAATCCTACGCGGTACACGTGATCAACAACCCCAAGCGCGATGCCGGGATGTTCGTGCGCGATCTGTCGAGCCTGCAATACGACGAGCGCAGCGGCCATTTGCTGGCGCTGTCCGACGAGTCGGGGCTGATTCTGGAGCTGGATGTGGACGGGCGGCCGTTGAGTACCTTGTCGCTGAACAAGGGGCGCCAAGGCCTACAGAAAAGCGTGCCGCAGGCTGAAGGGATCGCGATGGACGACGACGGGACGCTGTATCTGGTGAGTGAGCCGAACCTGTTTTACGTCTTCAAAAAGCCAACCCAGCCCTGACCTACACCTCAAATCAATGTAGGAGTGAGCCTGCTCGCGATAGCGGTGTGTCAATCGACATCAATATCAACTGACAGACCGCAATCGCGAGCAGGCTCACTCCTACAGGGGTATTTCATCTACCCACACAATGTGGGTGACCGGGCTTACTCAGCCTTCAGGGTTTTCACACCTTCGCTGGTACCCAACAACAGCAGATCCGCCGGACGCGCCGCGAACAAGCCATTGGTGACCACGCCGACGATCGCGTTGATCTGCGCTTCCAGCTCCACCGGGTTGGTGATCTGCAGGTTGAACACGTCGAGGATGATGTTGCCGTTGTCGGTCAGCACGCCTTCGCGGTACACCGGGTCGCCGCCCAGTTTCACCAGTTGGCGGGCGACGTGGCTGCGGGCCATCGGGATCACTTCGACCGGCAGCGGGAATTCGCCCAGCACCGGCACCAGTTTGCTGGCGTCGGCGATGCAGATGAAGGTCTTGGCCACGGCCGCGACGATCTTCTCGCGGGTCAGGGCCGCGCCGCCGCCCTTGATCAGGTTCAAGTGCGCGTCGCTCTCGTCGGCGCCGTCGACGTAGAACTCCAGGTCGCTGACGGTGTTCAGTTCATACACCGGAATGCCGTGACCCTTGAGGCGCGCGGCAGTGGCTTCGGAGCTGGCAACCGCGCCATCGAACGCGCCCTTGTGCTGGGCCAGTGCGTCGATGAAGCAGTTGGCGGTGGAGCCGGTGCCGACCCCGACGATGCTCTTGTCGTCGAGTTTCGGAAGGATGAAGTCGACGGCGGCCTGAGCCACTGCCTGTTTGAGTTGATCCTGGGTCATGCGGGCTCCGGAAGCGGGCAAGGTGAGTGCGGAAAGGCCGGCATTATAGCCGCAAGCCGGGCTAAAACCTCCTGATTCGTGTGGTCGCACGGGCAAAAGCCGGGTTAGACTCGTCGGTCCCGCCCAATCGCCAGTGATGCTTTCCGATGCTCGAACAGTACGTCAAAAAGATCCTCACCTCGCGCGTTTATGACGTTGCCGTAGAAACCCCGCTGCAGAACGCTCGCCAGCTCTCCGAGCGGCTGGGCAATGACATCTGGCTCAAGCGTGAAGACTTGCAGCCGGTGTTCTCGTTCAAGATTCGCGGCGCGTACAACAAGTTGACCCAGCTGACTGACGAAGAACGCGCCCGTGGCGTGGTCACCGCGTCGGCGGGCAACCATGCGCAGGGTCTGGCGTTGGCGGCGAAAGTGCTGGGCGTGAAAGCGACCATCGTGATGCCCAAGACCACCCCGGAGATCAAGGTCGAAGGCGTGCGTTCGCGCGGCGGCAAAGTCGTGCTGCACGGCGATTCCTTCCCGGAAGCACTGGCCTACTCGCTGAAGCTGGTCGATGAAAAGGGCTACGTCTACATCCACCCGTACGACGATCCACACACCATTGCCGGGCAGGGCACCGTGGCGATGGAAATTCTGCGTCAGCACCCGCAACCGCTGGACGCGATTTTCGTGCCGGTCGGCGGCGGCGGTCTGATTGCCGGTATTGCGGCGTACGTGAAATACCTGCGTCCGGACATCAAGGTCATCGGCGTCGAGCCGGACGACTCCAACTGCCTGCAAGCGGCCATGGCCGCCGGCGAGCGCGTGGTGCTGCCGACCGTGGGCATCTTCGCCGACGGCGTGGCCGTGGCGCAGATCGGCCAGCACACCTTCGACATCTGCAAGGATTACGTCGACGAAGTGATCACCGTCAGCACCGACGAGATCTGCGCGGCCATCAAGGATATTTACGACGATACCCGCTCGATCACCGAACCTGCCGGCGCCTTGGGCGTGGCCGGGATCAAGAAGTACGTCGAGTTGCGCGGCGTCAGTGGCCAGACCTTTGTCGCCATCGACTCCGGGGCCAACGTCAACTTCGACCGCCTGCGCCACGTCGCCGAACGCGCCGAGCTGGGCGAGGGCCGCGAAGCGATCATCGCCGTGACCATTCCGGAGCAGGCCGGCAGCTTCAAGGCGTTCTGCGAAGCGATCGGCAAGCGCCAGATCACCGAATTCAACTACCGCTACAACACCGGCAGCGAAGCGCACATCTTCGTCGGCGTGCAGACTCACCCGGAAAACGACCCACGCAGCGCACTGCTGGCGAGCCTGACCGAGCAGGGCTTCCCGGTACTCGACCTGACCGACAACGAACTGGCCAAGTTGCACATCCGCCACATGGTCGGCGGCCACGCGGCGCACGTGATCGACGAAGTGGTGTTCCGCTTTGAATTCCCGGAACGTCCAGGCGCGCTGTTCAACTTTCTCAACAAGCTCGGCGGGCGCTGGAACATCTCGATGTTCCATTACCGCAACCATGGCGCGGCAGACGGCCGGGTGGTCGCCGGCCTGCAAGTACCGCATGACGAACGTCATCTGGTGCCGGCGGCACTTGAAGAAATCGGCTACCCGTACTGGGATGAAAGCGAGAACCCGGCCTATCAGCTGTTTCTTGGCTGAGCGGCTACGCTGATGGGCAGGCCCTGAGGAAATCGAACAATGGAAACGTTAACTGCCCTGAAAGCCGCGCACATGGTCGCCACCGTGGTGTTGCTGGCCAGTGCGCTGGGTTTGGGAGTCTGGGTTTTTCTGGCGCACCGCAAAGGTGATGCAACGGCGGGCAGCCGCACCTTGCAACGGCCACGGGTGTTCATCTGGCTGTTGATGGGCCTGGCGTTGCTGAGCATGCCGTTTACCGGCTGGGGCATGGTGCATCTGGTGGGGTGGCCGCTGGGGCAGACCTGGCTGCTGGCTTCCAGCGTGCTGTACACCGTGGTGGCGCTGGCGTGGTTCTGGTTGCTGGTGCGGTTGAATCGCTTGCGCAAGGCGCCGGGCGGCGTTGGCAGGTTCACTTTTGCCTTGGCGTTGTTCAGTGTTGTCTGCTTTATCGCCATTGCCGGGTTGATGGGCGCCAAGCCTGTTTAAGGCTTGAGACCGCGTCGAGCCCATTCGGGAGCAAGCCCCCTCCCACATTGGATTTGTGTTGTGAACACCATCCCCTGTGGGAGCGAGCCTGCTCGCGAAGGCGTAATCAGCCGCGCAACGAAATCACCGGCCAGCCCCGCTTCTCGGCCTCGGCGCGCAGATTCGGATCTGGATCCACCGCCACCGGGTTCGCCACCTGCTCCAGCAGCGGCAGGTCATTCATCGAGTCGCTGTAGAAATAGCTGTCATCCAGCGAATGCCCGGTTTCCTCCAGCCAGCGATTCAGGCGCGTCACCTTGCCTTCGCGGAAGCACGGAATGTCGGTGCTGCGCCCGGTGTAGCGGCCATCGACCATCTCGCACTCGGTGGCGATCAGGGTTTCGACGCCCAGGCGCACCGCAATCGGCGCGGTGACGAAGCGGTTGGTGGCGGTGATGATCACCAGTTTGTCGCCGGCGTCGCGGTGCTGTTTGAGCAGTTCCAGCGCCTTGGGCAGCACGATCGGCTCGATGCAGTCGCGCATGTAATCGTTGTGCCACTGTTCAAGCACGGCCATTTCGGTGCGGCCGAGGATTTCCAGGCAGAAGTTCAGGTACGCGGCGTTATCCAGTTGGCCGGCCAGGTAATCCTGGTAGAACTCGTCGTTGCGCTGCTTGTATGCAACCGGGTCGAGGAAGCCGCGTTCGCACAGATAGTCGCCCCAGGCGTGATCGCTGTCGCCGCCCAGAAGGGTGTTGTCCAAATCGAATAGAGCCAGGCGCATTGCAGTTACCCGCTGAAAAGTCAGTAAAAAGGCGACAAGAATACGGTCTTTTCACAAGAGTGCACATAAGGTAGGAACCTTCGTTGCCGCCTTATCAAGCTTTGTGGAACAATGCGGCGACATGCGTTTGCGAGGTTGTTGCCGTGATCGACCCCGATGGTTTCCGCCCCAATGTCGGGATCATTCTGACGAATGACGCCGGCCAGGTGCTATGGGCTCGCCGTATCAATCAAGATGCCTGGCAGTTTCCACAAGGGGGAATCAACCCCGAGGAGACGCCGGAAGACGCCTTGTACCGCGAGCTGAACGAAGAAGTTGGCCTGGAACGTGAAGATGTTGAAATACTGGCCTGTACCCGGGGCTGGTTGCGCTATCGTTTGCCGCAACGTCTGGTGCGTACCCACAGCCAACCGCTGTGCATCGGCCAGAAGCAGAAATGGTTTCTCCTGCGCCTGATCTCCAACGAGCAGCGGGTGCGGATGGATTTGACCGGTAAACCGGAGTTCGATGGCTGGCGCTGGGTCAGTTATTGGTATCCGTTGGGCCAGGTGGTGACATTCAAGCGCGAGGTGTATCGACGCGCCCTCAAAGAGCTTGCCCCGCGCCTTTTAGCGCGCGACTGACGACGGAGTTCGACCCCGAGCCATGCTCAATACGCTGCGCAAGATCGTCCAGGAAGTTAACTCCGCCAAGGATCTCAAGGCGGCGTTGGGGATTATTGTGTTGCGCGTCAAAGAGGCCATGGGCAGCCAGGTCTGCTCGGTCTACCTGCTTGATCCCGAGACCAACCGCTTCGTCCTGATGGCCACCGAGGGCTTGAACAAGCGCTCGATCGGCAAAGTCAGCATGGCACCCAACGAAGGTCTGGTGGGTCTGGTCGGCACGCGTGAAGAACCCCTGAACCTCGAAAACGCCGCGGATCACCCGCGCTACCGCTACTTCGCCGAAACCGGCGAGGAGCGCTACGCCTCTTTCCTCGGGGCGCCGATCATTCACCACCGTCGAGTCGTCGGCGTGTTGGTCATCCAGCAGAAAGAACGCCGCCAGTTCGATGAAGGTGAAGAAGCCTTCCTCGTGACCATGAGCGCGCAGCTCGCCGGCGTTATCGCCCACGCCGAGGCCACCGGCTCGATCCGTGGTCTGGGCAGACAGGGCAAGGGCATTCAGGAAGCCAAGTTCGTCGGCGTACCGGGTTCGCCGGGTGCGGCGGTCGGTACTGCGGTGGTCATGCTGCCGCCGGCGGATCTGGACGTGGTGCCAGATAAAACCATCACCGACATCGACGCCGAGCTGGCGCTGTTCAAGACCGCCATCGAAGGCGTGCGCGCCGACATGCGCGCGTTGTCCGCCAAGCTCGCGACCCAGCTGCGCCCGGAAGAGCGTGCGCTGTTCGACGTCTACCTGATGATGCTTGACGATGCCTCGCTGGGCAGCGAAATCACCACCGTGATCAAGACCGGCCAGTGGGCCCAGGGCGCACTGCGTCAGGTGGTCACTGAGCACGTCAACCGTTTCGAGCTGATGGACGACGCCTATCTGCGCGAGCGTGCGTCGGACGTCAAAGACCTCGGCCGCCGCCTCCTGGCCTACCTGCAGGAAGAGCGTCAGCAGAATCTGGTCTACCCGGAAAAAACCATTCTGGTCAGCGAAGAGCTGACGCCGGCCATGCTCGGCGAGGTGCCGGAAGGCACGCTGGTCGGTCTGGTGTCGGTCCTCGGTTCGGGTAACTCCCACGTCGCGATTCTGGCCCGGGCCATGGGCATCCCGACGGTGATGGGCCTGGTTGACCTGCCTTACGCCAAGGTCGACGGCATCGAGGTGATCGTCGATGGCACCCGTGGCGAGGTCTACACCAACCCCAGCGATGTGCTGCGCAAGCAGTTCGCCGAGGTGGTCGAAGAAGAGAAACAACTGGCGCTGGGCCTCGACACCCTGCGTGATCTGCCGTGCGTGACCCTCGATGGCCATCGCATGCCGTTGTGGGTCAACACCGGCCTGCTGGCGGACGTGGCGCGGGCGCAGAAGCGCGGCGCCGAGGGTGTCGGCCTGTACCGCACCGAAGTGCCGTTCATGATCAACCAGCGTTTCCCGAGCGAAAAGGAACAACTGGCGATCTACCGCGAGCAACTCGCCGCGTTCCACCCGCAACCGGTAACCATGCGCAGCCTGGACATCGGCGGTGACAAGTCGCTGTCGTACTTCCCGATCAAGGAAGACAACCCGTTCCTCGGCTGGCGCGGGATTCGCGTGACCCTCGACCACCCGGAAATCTTCCTGGTGCAGACCCGCGCGATGCTCAAGGCCAGCGAAGGCCTGAACAACCTGCGGATCCTGCTGCCGATGATCTCCGGCACCCACGAACTCGAAGAAGCCCTGCACTTGATCCACCGGGCCTGGGGCGAAGTGCGTGACGAAGGCACCGACGTGCCGATGCCGCCAATCGGGGTGATGATTGAAATTCCGGCTGCGGTGTACCAGACCAAGGAGCTGGCGCGGCAGGTGGACTTCCTGTCGGTCGGCTCCAACGACCTCACCCAGTACCTGCTGGCGGTGGATCGCAACAACCCGCGAGTGGCCGACCTCTACGACTACCTGCACCCGGCGGTGCTGCAAGCCCTGCAGACCGTGGTGCGCGATGCGCATGCCGAAGGCAAACCGGTGAGCATCTGCGGCGAAATGGCCGGTGATCCGGCAGCGGCGGTGCTGTTGATGGCGATGGGCTTCGACAGCCTGTCGATGAACGCCACCAACTTGCCGAAAGTGAAGTGGATGCTGCGCCAGATCAACCTGAGCAAGGCCAAGGATCTGCTGGCGGAGCTGATGAAGATCGATAACCCGCAAGTGATCCACAGCTCGCTGCAACTGGCGCTGAAGAATCTCGGGTTGTCGAAGATGAATCCGCCGGCGGTCAACAAGGCCCTCTGAAAGGCTGATGGCCCCTTCGCGAGCAAGCCCGCTCCCACAGGGATTTGTGTCGATCACAGAACCAATGTGGGAGCGGGCTTGCTCGCGAAGGCGTCAGTCCCGCTACCGCTACCGCTAAACCTGAACCTCCACCTCACCCAAATGCCCGCCATACGGCCCGAAACTGCGCTCGACCATCCGCCGCGTTCCATCCGCTTGCACGATCAACGCCGTACTCGCCCGCGTGCCATAACTCTGGCTGGCAATGAACACACTCGACAGCAGTGATTCAGTGGCCAGCCCGACCCCGGTGTCCGGCAATTCGTTAAACGGCGCGGCCTGAGCATCGCCCAGCAGTTCCAGCAACCGCGCAGGCTGCGGATCATCCAGCACCGCACTCAGTGCAGCCTTGGCCTTGAGCAACTTCGGCCACGGCGTATCCAGCCCGGCATTTGACAGCCCGTAAACCCCGGGTTGGAGCATCACCGGCTCAGACGTCCGCGCATTGAAGTGCCACAGCTCGTGGGCATTGCCCAGCAGCAGGTTGAACCCGGCGTACTCCGGCGCGCGACCGGCCACATCGCGCAAATAATCATCAATCGAAGCATCACCCGTGAGAAACCGCGCCACCAGCTCTCCCCGCGACTTGCGCGCCGGCGGCTGGTGCGGATCGCGGATATTGGTCAGCGCGGCAAAGCGCCCGTTGGCGCCGATCCCCAGCCAGGTGCCGCCCGCCTCAAGATCGCGCCCGGCATGTACGTGCGGCGCGTCGGTCCATGGCGCCAGCGGCAGGCTCGGGCGGGCGTAGAACTCGTCACGGTTGGCCGCGACGATCAGCGGCTGGGCATGGCCCGGGCGCCAGGCGAAAACGATCAGGCACATAAGGTGGTCCTTGTGTGTTTTCTGCTCACTCTACGCAGTCGGCGTCCGTGCATCCATCGTCAGTGGAGCCAAAGGGCATGCATCCGTTACCATGCCGCTCCGGTTTTGGGGATGCGTCTGGGAGACGGTCATGGAATTTCTGCTCTATCTGGCGTTGGGCGCCTGTGCGGGCGTGCTGGCCGGGCTGTTCGGGGTGGGCGGCGGGATCATTATTGTCCCGGTGCTGGTGTTCAGTTTTACCTTGCAGGGATTCGATCAGTCGATCCTCACGCACCTGGCGGTAGGGACATCGCTGGCGACGATCATTTTCACTTCGGTCAATGCCGTGCGTGAACACCATCGACGTGGTGCGGTGCGCTGGCCGATCTTCATGTGGATGACCGTGGGCATTCTGCTCGGCGCCGGTTTTGGGGCGCTGACGGCCGAGGCGATTTCCGGGCCGAACCTGCAGAAGATCATCGGCGTGTTCGCTTTGGTGATTGCCGTGCAACTGGCGCTGGAGGTCAAGCCCAAGGCCAGTCGAACGGTGCCGGGTAAACTCGGTCTGACCGTGGCCGGCAGTGTGATCGGCTGGGCCTCGGCGATTTTCGGAATCGGCGGCGGCTCGCTGACCGTGCCGTTCCTGACCTGGCGCAGCGTGCCGATGCAGCAGGCGGTGGCCACGTCGTCGGCCTGTGGCTTGCCGATTGCTGTGGCGAGTGCATCAAGTTTCATGATTCTTGGCTGGCATGATCCGCTGTTGCCACCGCATAGTCTCGGTTTTGTCTATTTGCCGGCGCTGCTGGGCATTGCCCTGACCAGCATGGTGTTCGCCCGTCTCGGCGCGCGCCTGGCACACAGATTGTCGCCGCGCTTGCTGAAACGGCTGTTCGCCGCTTTGCTGTTCTGCGTGGGCCTGAATTTCCTGCTCTGACCCACTGGGTCAGAGCAGGCCGCAATCCTGGCTTAATCCTGAGGTGGCAGCGTCGCCCGGGAATTTTGGTTTCACTCTAACGAGGAGTCGCAATGCTGCCTTACCCGCAGATCGACCCGGTGGCCCTGGCCATCGGTCCGCTGAAAATCCACTGGTACGGCCTGATGTACCTCGTCGGCATCGGCGGCGCATGGCTGCTGGCGTCGAGCCGGCTCAACCGTTTCGACCCGACCTGGACCAAGGAGAAGCTCTCCGATCTGGTGTTCTGGCTGTCGATGGGCGTAATCGTCGGCGGACGTCTGGGTTACGTGCTGTTCTATGACCTGAGCGCTTATCTGGCCAACCCGACGCTGATTTTCGAAGTGTGGAAGGGCGGCATGTCGTTCCACGGCGGATTCATCGGGGTGATGCTCGCCGCGCTGTGGTTCGGCAAGCGTAACGGCAAGACCTTCTTCCAGCTGATGGACTTCGTTGCGCCGATGGTGCCGATCGGTCTGGGCGCCGGGCGTATCGGCAACTTCATCAACGCCGAGCTGTGGGGCAAGCCGACCGACGTGCCGTGGGCGATGATCTTCCCGCCGTTCAGCGATCCGGCGCAGTTGCCGCGTCACCCGTCGCAGCTGTATCAGTTCGCGCTCGAAGGCGTGGCGCTGTTCCTGATCCTGTGGTTGTTCTCGCGCAAGCCGCGTCCGACCATGGCCGTATCGGGCATGTTCGCGCTGTTCTATGGCATCTTCCGTTTCATCGTCGAGTTCGTCCGCGTACCGGACGCGCAACTGGGCTACCTGGCCTGGAACTGGCTGACCATGGGTCAGGTGCTGTGCGTACCGATGATCGTCGGCGGACTGTTCCTGATCTGGCTGGCCTATCGTCGTGCGCCGGCAGCGCCGCTCGCGCCGACCGCTTAAACTACGAACCCCGGCGCGCGACGCCGGGGCTCAAAGGACACAGGTAACTCATGAAGCAATATCTCGAACTGGTCTCGCACGTCATCCAGAACGGCACCAAACAGGCCAACCGCACCGGCATCAACACCATCAGCTTTCCGGGTGCGATGCTGCGTTTCGATCTGCAGGAAGGCTTTCCGGCGATCACCACCCGCAAGATGGCCTTCAAGTCGGCCATCGGCGAGATGTGCGGTTTTCTGCGTGGCGTGAACAACGCTGCTGAATTCCGTGCGCTGGGCTGCAAGGTCTGGGACCAGAACGCCAACGAAAATGCGCAATGGCTGGCCAACCCGTTCCGTCAGGGCGAAGACGACCTCGGCGAAATCTACGGCGTGCAATGGCGCAAATGGCCGGCGTACAAGCAGATCCCGCTGAGCAACACCGCCGCCATCGAACAAACCCTGAGCAACGGCTACAAGCAGATCGCCCAGGGCGAAGAAGATGGTCAAGCCTACGTGGTGCTGTACAAAGCCATCGATCAGGTGCGCCAGTGCGTCGACACGATCATCAACGATCCAGGCAGCCGCCGCATACTGTTCCACGGCTGGAACGTCGCCCAGCTGGATGAAATGGCCCTGCCGCCGTGCCATCTGCTGTACCAGTTCCACCCGAACGTCGAGACCAGAGAGATCTCCCTGACCCTGTACATCCGCTCCAACGACCTGGGTCTTTTATCGGACGTAGGAAAAAGCGCACAGTACGCACTCCTAGCCTAAAAAATTTGTCTTTCGTGCTACTTCATCTTGACCTTGACAAGCTGCACATTCTGCATAGGATGGGCGGCCTTCAAAAAGGGGTAGTCGGTGAAGGTTGTAGTCGAAGAGAAGCAGTTGCTCGACCTAGGTGGGTCGATGCTCAACGAAGATGGGCCCACAGTGGCAAACCGGGTGTCTGTGACGGCGGTGGGGCTGTTCGATTCAGAAGAGAGGCTTGTACCCCTTGTAAGCGAGTACCTGACCTTCGCAGTTCGCAGCGCCAACCTAGCGGCCCTGTCAGCCGAGACATATGGGCGTAACATTGGTTACTTGCTCGAACACCTGAAAGGCACGCCAACTTTCAAAAGCTCGTCTTATGACGAAATCCTTCTTTCCGTAACTAAACACGGCATCCAACGGTACTTTACCCACCTGCGTGAAGTGGATGGTTTGACCTCAACTACCATCCGTAACAGGGATGCTTGTTATATGGCCCTGTTCAATGACTTCCTGTGCGTTGGCGGAAAGCACAAAGGCCCAGCACGTGAGGACAATCCTTATGCTGGTGGTTTTCTTTCCCCTGCTCCAAAGAAGGATTTGGTTTATCCCTGTTCATTGCAGGAACTCAAAGCGCTTATTGAGTCTGCGAGCAGCGAGAGGGAGCGATGCCTGATCCAAGCTATTTTTGATGTGGGTTTGCGCCGAAGTGAAGTTGGCAGGGTTACCTTGGGCGCTGTGAATAAAGCTTTGGGGTTTGCTCAAGCTAACTTTGTTCCGGATGATGACCTTGATTGGGTGCATCCTGATTACTGCCCTCTTTACATTGACGGCAGTAAAGGACGTGGGAATGAGCTCAAGCCACGATACTCAATCGTGAGTCGAGCTGTGCTCGAACGTATCAAGCGTTATCACGCATCTCCCTTATATAAGAAGCACGCTCGCCGTTATGAGACTGCTGATGTAACGCCGTGCTTCTTCAATTCGGAGGGACAGCCCTTTAATCCAGATGCGGTTAGCAAACTGCTTGAGCGGCTCTCTAAGCGCGCTGTCAGGAGTAAGCGGGTTGAACGCATGATTTCGCCCCATAAGCTTCGTCATGGTCACGCATATGCGATTTTGACTAGCCCTGACTTCGGCGATGACTATCTCAACAAACTCCTGATGGCCCAGAAGTCACTCGGCCACTCAGATACATCCACGACAGGAACTTATACCAAGTTGCCACAGGAAATCTTCCACCTGGTTTGCCCGAACACTGGAGAGGTTGCGACCAAAGCAAAAAGCATGGCGGATCTTGCTGCTCAGACGACGCTGAAAATCAGGTTGGGAGATAAGAAATGAATGTTTCAGAACGTGCAGTCGAGAGTGGCAAGATTTTCAGGTGGCTGAAGGAGCTGGAAGAAAATCCACTCCAATACTACCAAGTCGAGCTCAGCGATAACTCCAGTGGTACTTATGCTCCGCTGATGCTCAGCGAGTCGTACGTTGCAGGCAAGGATCTCGACCCATCAATCAAGATGTTTGAGCTTGCAGAGCAAAAGCTCATCCTGAATATGCTTATTGATGGCGTTATACATCAGGGAGAAACTGCTGCAGGTTGTAATTGGCGTTTGAAGCTTTTGGGCTGGTATAAGTCGCTATCTCAGGAAGAGAAGCTCGCGCTCCCGATTTTTGGCAACAAACTAAAGCTCTCCAAATCAGTAGTGCCGGCTTTTGTAAAGGAAGCGATTAAATCCGGCTATAGCCGATACGAAAGCGTTCGTCTTGCCTACGATGACATCAATGCCGATCTTCAGTCTCTTGGAGCCGCTTCTGCGAGCTATATGACCGTCAAGGAGCGGATTGAATCCAAGGGGGAGTTTGTGCCGCAGGAGAATGCTCTTGTGGATTTCAAACGACTACAGATGCTTGATTTTGCTGCCCTGGACGGTCTCGAAAAATCATCTGAAGGTAGGCCATTCAACGACTTGAAACATGCGTTTGCGACCGCTTCGCTAGGTACTACCAGCGACTCTGGAGCGAGCAATTATCATGAGGGGTTCAAATGGTTCACGAGGCTCCTTACTGGGCAAGGCTTCAGTGGCATGGAGCCGCTGTCTGAGGTTCTCGATCCGTTCAGCCTCCCGTTGTTCCGTTCGTATCTCGAGCGCCATATTGTTGAGGGCACCCTTTCTCCGATTACCGCGACTACCTTGGTGAGTGCCGTCCGTAGCACCCTGACGACCATCAAAAACATCAAGGGCTACACAGGATCAGATTTCATCAACTGTCAGGGGTTTGATGCTGACCGTGTCACTGATGCGTACCGTCCCTACTCGAGTGCTGAGCGTGATCGAATCTCTGCGAGCGTGAACGAGGATATCGAGCACTACAACACCCTTGCACAGCCTTACCAGAGGAGCGGCATTGGTAAGGATCCTCTCAACGAGAAAGGGAGCATCAAACCAGGCTTCAAAACCCTCGATAATGCACGTTGGATTTTTGAGAACAAACTGGGATGTTCTCACGTTGGTCACGATCAAAAGGACAGCGAGGATCTATACATCAGGGCTTTTCTCAGCATCGTACGCCGTTCAGATACTGGGCTGCGGGAAATTGTAGAGGGTTGGGGCGTTCACTATCTTGTCGACGTCCAAGTGATTACGCCTTATGCGATCAAGCTGGCCCAAGTCACCGGACTGAACGCTGACTCACTCGAGCTGCTTGATGTGGATGACTATGAGCCTAAGCATCCGCTCACTGGGCGTCCGTGCCTTCGGTACTGGAAAGAGCGTTCTGACGGTGAGAAGTTGATGCATCTTGATATCTTTGAGGCTGACATTACCTGGCTCACCACGTCTCAATCTTATGCTGTTGCTCAGATTTTTGAGGACATCAAGGCACTGACAGCCTCGTTTCGTGACTCTGCTCCCCCAGTCATGCGCGATAAGCTATTCATGTGGCAATCCAGTGCTCGGAAAAGCTTCATGGAAATCAAGTCCTTCGCCACTGGGAAGGACGGCGCACTAGGGGTTGCCTTTGCTGCTTACGGTAAGCGTAAAGGCTTCGTGGACAGCAATGGCCAGCCCTTGAACCTCACTCCTGCCAGGTTGCGCCCCAGCTTCATCAGCGAGCTTGTGGAGCGTGACGTCCCCGTCCGTGAGATTCAGTTGATTTTGGGCCACAAGCATATTGAAACCACACTGGCCTACCTGGATCGTATGGACTTCAACTACATCGCACGCTCCAAGCTGGATGTGGCTCTCAGGGAGCTTCATGAGTCAGCAGCCGAGTTGGCTGATAGCCTCTCGAACAGCGAGGCTGAAACCAACCTCATTGATGTCGTTAAGCTCGATGGGCCACAGGTTGTTTTCAAAACTCCTCTAGCGAGCTGCCGTAACATTTTCAACCCACCGGAGTTCATCAAGAAGCTGAGCTCCTACGTGCCCGGCAGCCCTTGTGCGTTGTACAACATGTGCCTGGGATGCGAGAACGTTTTGCTCACTGCGTCGAACCTGCCAGAGCTGTTCGCGATGGAGCGGGACTACCTCACGCTCAAGGAGGTTTCTCGCATCATGGATACGCCGTATGGACGCGTAGTACGCGAAAACTTGGCGTTGCTGGCTGGCATTCTGCACTCAAAATCTGATTTCACGCCTGAAGAGTTGACCGAGGGCCGTCGTCTTTCGGAGTTCGTCGATACGACTGTGCTGGTGGATGGGGTGGCGATGTGATGATGGAGCAGATTGATTTTTCTACCCTGTTAACGTTCTCGAAGTTTCGCTCGAGCCTTTCACTGCTGCAGGGCCAGGCTTCCGCTCTTGAAGCAGGAAGCGAACAGCAGGAGGCTTTGGCTTTCCTGTCCTACCTCAGTACCTTGCAGGTATCTCAGAGCTCTGCATTCGTCGACTGGGTTTGGGACTTCAATAAGGATTACCCAAATGCCTCGCGCTACATTCGTGGGGCTAAACTTCGCATCGATTTCACGAAGTATTCCAACATTCCAGAGCTGGCGATTCTCGAGCTCAAAGCTGCATTCATGATCATCCTCAAGGCCCTGAGCGGGATTCCAGCGGATGGGAAATCCACCAGAGTCAGCAAGAAACCGCTTAAGCCCAATTCGCTGATCAGTGACTATGAAAACGGGCTTCGGTTTTTGGATAAGGTTTATGCCGTCGCGGCTATTGAGCTGGGAAAGGAACACGTGGATCGTGAGCTGATCTCAATTCAATGCTTGCCTGCGCATTTCTATGCAGCAGCTGCCGAAGATTACGACTACGTATACGACGAATACACTGAGAAGCTGTTCAAGCACCTCAAGTCTGGCTACCTGCAAGCGAACGTGTTCGGTGCGAGCCTGCCATTCGTCGACTTTTCCAAGCTGAAATGGAAAGTCCTGGGTGGTAAAAATCGGCCTGTAAAGGATGCTGAGAAAAAGTCGCAAATTTTACCAAATAGCGTCTTCGAAATTTCTTCCCAGATGGCCTCGCTGTCGATTGTCGATTTTTTGGATGCGATGGGAGAAGAGGTTATCGATGTTGCTAGCCTCAAGCGTCGTAACGCTAAGGAATACTTTCCTTCGCAACAGAGTGGGTTGAATCCGCTCAAATTCAACTTGTATGTGTACAAGCGGCTTTCTAACAAGGGTTTCTCTTTTGATGAGGTCGCTAAAGTTCTGGGCAGCGATGTCATGAACTCTAGCAGGCTGTTCTCTGTAATAGCGCCCTGGGCTGTTAAGCAATATGCGAAAGACACCGGGTCGGCTCTCGATGATCAATTCAGGCTTTACCTGAACTTTGTTAACTACTCATGTCTCTACATTATTGGTCAATATACCGGGATGCGTCCTTCAGAATATGCAGAGCTGCTCGCAAGCTCGAGCCTCCGACCTGATGGCCGCTACTGGGTTTTGGCGAGTAATGTGAGCAAACATCAAGACAACCTTGTTGAGTTGTTTGATGATTTCTGGCTCGCGATTCCCATTGTTCGCGATGCTGTTCGGGTGTGCCAGCTCATCAGCAAATACAAGAATAACGACTATATCTTTTCGAACGTTGATACCGTTGCTTTTGGAGAGCAAGGGAAACCATTTGCTGCCGGTTCAACCAAAGCCACGCTGGAGAAATTTTTCGAGCGTGTCTTGCCGCCCGAGACGTTTGAGAATTTGGACTTTCACGCCTACATGATGCGTCATACCTTGGCCTACCAACTGCATCGTGCCGACTTGGGGCTGCCGTTTATCTCTCACCAGCTAAAGCACTTTGGTGAGATTGTGGGTGTGGGACATTCTGATCGTGGGTTTAGCAAGACCACCCTGCTGTACGGCGAAATCGCCGACAGGATTTCCAAGGGTGCTGGTGCCCGGAAGGCGGAAGGGAGGTCGCTTCGTCAGGAAGCGGAGCTTGAGAGCATTCATCAGCGGTTCGACCCTGACGGTAGCTATGCAGGTGTGAACGCCGAGGCCCACAAGGAGAGTCTCAGGAAGGTTTTCCGGGGTTACATGGCCTCTGGGCATACCAAGGAGGACATTTTCGAGGCCATGCTCGACCAGCACATTGCGGTTATCAACGTGGGCTCTGGCTTCTGTTACGGTGGAGGTGTTGATGAGTTTGACAGTTCGCTGCCATGCATTGGAGGGCTGCGCTGCAACCCCAACCGTTGCCAGAATGCCATCGTCAGCAAAGCCAACGCTCCGGCTTGGCGAGACGTGTATTTCCAAAACAAGGCGATGCTTGGTAACCCGGCGTACGCACACAGCCATGCGCAGAACAAAGCGGCGATGGAGGAAGCTTACGGCGTCCTTCAGCTGTTGGAAGAGGAGCTCTGAAATGAGTGATCCACGTGCATTCGATCAGAAGAACAAGGAAGATTTTGATCAGTACACAGAGTTGTTGACTCGGGCACTCTTTGATATCGGTGCGAACGAATCTCTGAAGGCAACTGTTGCCGAACTTAGCCGCATTACCGGTATGCATCGAAATACCATCCGGCAACGTGTTTGGCCTTTAGAGCGCCTTGAGACTATCAAGGAAAATCGCCGTATCGAAGTTTTGCGTAAGCAGGTTTCTAATAAGAAGCCAGTTGATCCTATGGTGGTTTTGACTGAGAAGTTAGAGTCAGCTCGGATTGAAGTGCTTCATTGGTTTACTGAGGCTAAATTAGCGGATGACGTTGCTCAGACCAACGAAAATAAGTATCAAAGTATGGTAAGTTCGAGAGATACCTATATGAGTCTTTTGGCGGATGCCAATAAACGACTGTTGGAGTCTCAGAAAGAAATTGATAAACTTAAGCAAGTTATCAGCATCCTGGAAGCTGCCCAGGTGGAGAAAAGTTCATGAAAAGCTATCTGGATCTACTAGGTGATGTTCTCGAAAATGGTGCTCAGAAAGGTGATCGTACTGGTACGGGCACAATAAGTGTATTTGGCAGGCAGTTCCGTCATGACCTGTCAAAAGGCTTTCCTTTGCTCACAACAAAAAAGTTGCACTTCAAAAGCATAGTTAATGAGCTCATTTGGTTTCTTGGCGGTGATACCAACGTTAAGTGGCTTAATGAGAATGGCGTCAAGATTTGGAACGAGTGGGCTACCGAAGACGGTGACCTCGGGCCTGTGTACGGTAAGCAGTGGACTGCCTGGCCAACCAAGGATGGCGGCACAATCAACCAGATTGACTACGTCGTTAACGCGCTGAAGACCAATCCCAACAGCCGGCGAATCCTGTTCCATGGTTGGAACGTAGAGTATCTGCCGGACGAGAAGGTGAGCCCTCAGGAAAATGCCCGTCAAGGCAAGATGGCGCTGCCTCCGTGTCACCTGCTGTACCAGTTCTACGTTGTGGACAACAAGCTGTCGGCGCACCTCTTCATCAGGTCGTCCGACACCTTCTTGGGGCTCCCATACAACACGGCATCCCTGGCGTGCCTGACTCACATGCTCGCCCAGCAATGTGATCTCGACGTGGGTGAGATCGTGATCTCGCTCAGCGATGTCCACATCTACTCCAACCACATGGAGCAGGTAAAGACTCAAATCGCTCGTGAGCCACGTCAGTTGCCTGAGCTGAAGCTGCTTCGTAAGCCTGCTTCCATCTACGACTACAAGTTCGAAGATTTCGAGGTTGTGGGCTACGATCCGCATCCGCATATCGCGGCGCCTGTATCGATTTGATCCTCAGCGGCATCAAGTGACAAGACCGGTCTCAGGGCCGGTTTTTTCTTTTCTGTGGATGAGGAAATGTGGTACGACATAATGTTTTCTGGGGGCTGATGATCCTGGGCTTTCAGTTAGGGCGTGCCCCTGCGGGTAGCGGCTGTCGTGTACCAAGCCCTGGCTCCGCGAGGTCTCGGCCCTTCGGGCTTCCTTCCTCACGCCTTTGGCCCTGAGGGCCGGCGCGCTCCGCTTGCTTGGCGGGGGCATCTCCAGTCGACTGCTTGCTGTGAGTCAGCGGTGCTCGATACCAGCGGCTGTTCAGATGCCATCGTTTCGAGCAGGGAGGCTAAGGGTGATAGCTTACCGGAGTGTCTTAGCTACCACCCGAGTCACTGGAGCCTCACATGATCAACCTCCATCGCTTAATCTCCAGGCTGTTTCCCGACCGCCGTCCCGATTGGGAGCAGAAGCGTGAGCGCGAGTTCATCCAGGCGGCCAACTCCTTGAAGACCCTCAAGGTGACACCAGAGGGCGGCATGTCCATCGACCCCGAAGAGCTCCGCGAACAGATCGTCGCTTCACGTGGTAAGCGTCTGCCCAACTCACGTTGCGTAAGTCAGACAGATACCCACTGATGCGGCAGCAGTTGGTCGATCTCACTCGCCCGTTGCGTCGGCAAC